>NZ_CP026949.1:632280-1264561 GCF_003065425.1 Mycetocola zhujimingii | reverse complement strand
GGTGTGGTTGTTCCGGTTCCGCAGCACGAACTCGGCCCGCGCCTCCTTGTCGGCGGTAACACGCAGGACCAGCACGCGAGTCTTTCTCACAGACACCACGGCCAGCGACGCAGTGGTGACGGCGGCAAGTGGCACCACCTTCGTTCCTGATCGGAGCTCGGAGGTATCCAGGTTGACGGCCGGCTGCGGCCAGCGCCAGCGGTGCACGAGTGTCATCACAACCAGGACGGTTGTCACGACGCCGACGGCGACGATGGCAACGACGGGAAGCGGAAGCTCAAGCAAACGACCGACCTGGGTGATGAAGAAGAGCGTTTGGTAGATGATCAGCGTTCCGACGAGCGAGGAAGCCCCCACCCAGACGATGCTCCATTGCCGTTCCCCGATCGGTACCCAGCCGTGTGGCAGGCGGGAAGCCGGGGCGCCCGCCGACGCGGGTTCCGGCGGCTTGGCCTCCATCTGCTCTGGCTCCATCGGCCCAGAGTACACAACGGGCACCGTGGACAGGTGACGCAGACCTCATCCTCCCAGCGCGACTGCATTTCTCGATCATTCCATTCCCCTCGCGCCGGTTTGATGCTCTACTGATGTGCAATCGACAGGCATCCGCCTGCCCTCATCGGTCCGGTCGCCGGAGATTACGAGTCGTCGACGGTTGGACCCTTCTTTGGAGGTACAACCGTGCACAAGCCTCGCGCCCGCGCACTCGGTGTTTCACTGGGCTGCGCGTTAGCTTTCACCCTTGTTGCCACGGCAGCGGTTCCCGCCGTTGCCGACGATCACGAAAACCTGCCGGGGGAACCCGGCCTCACGCTGCCGATCAACGACAGTGAAGCCGGCGGCACCTACGACCAGGACTTCGAACGCGCCTACGCCGGCGCAACACCCGACGGCACTCCCGTCTACATCTATGTGCCAGCGGGGACCCCGCTCGATGGCTCAGCGCCAACGGGCGTCGCGAGCCTCGATCCGGCGTTCGACCACAACCCCGACGACGAGTTCGCTCCGTGCACCGACCGCGCGGCATCCGAATACGCGCTCACCCAGGCACAGATCGACTACATGGGCAACGAACTGTCGAGCCAGATCGTCGCCGTCGACGAAGAGCACTTCGGCCCGATGGATGCGGCCGATCCCGATGAACCCGCGAGCGATTCACTCGTGATGGTCGTCTACAACGTTCAGGATGCCAACTACTACGACTGCGCGGAAGACACGTACACCGCCGGGTACTTTGCGCCTGACTTCATCGACTCTGTCGGGATGAACGTCATCGTCATCGATGCATTCGACTGGGCGAACCGCGTAGGACCCAACGACTCCGAGTGGCGCGACGATGACCCCGAGAATGACTCGCCGACGCTCTACGAAGGGGTCATCGCCCACGAGCTCGAGCACCTGCTACACAACTACAGTGATCCCGGGGAACTCTCGTGGGTCGACGAGGGACTCGCTGACTTCGCCGTTTTCCTCAACGGATATGACGTTGGCGGTTCGCACCTGTCGAATCACCAGGTTTTCTATGCTGAAACGTCTCTGACCCGATGGGGCGGCGGGCTCGAGAACTACGGAGCCGCATACACGTTCTTCCAGTACGTCTGGGAGCAGGCCGGCGGAAACGGGGACGGCACTTTCACGCCCGATCTCCAGAATGACGGCACGGGCGGCGACCTGCTGATCCAGCGGATCTTCGAGAACCAGGGCGACGGGATCGACGGGGTGCAGGCGGCGATCGACCTGTTCAACGCCGAGTCCGGCGCGGCCCTTCGCACCGCTGACGAACTGTTCCAGGACTGGGCCGTCGCGGTCTACCTCGATGATGAGGCATCCGCTCGCTTCGATATCAAGGCCGTCGACTTCGGCGACTCCGCGTACACCGACTGGACGATCGACATCGCTGACGACCAGTTCTGGGGCGGCCGCGGCAACAACCAGGGCGCTCAGCCGTCGTCCAAGTGGGACAAGCGCGCCAACGGACAGACGCCGACCGCACTGCCATACGGTCTCCAGGTTGAGCGATTCCGCAACCCGGGCCCGACCGTCACGGTCGGCCTCGACGGTGAAGACGGCACACAGATCGCGCCGCACACCGGAGACACCCACTGGTATGCGGGATACGTGAGCCAGTCGGAGAACGTGCTGGACGTCGACGTGGCGTCAACGGCAACGTCGCTCGACTTCTGGACCTGGCACTTCATCGAAGAGGGCTGGGACTACGGATTCGTCGAGGCGCTCGTTGGCTCTGACTGGGTCACGGTTCCGCTCGTCAACGACGCCGGAACGGTTGTCACGAGCAACGATGACCCGCACGGTGGAAACACCGAGGGCAACGGGCTCACCGGCACGTCCGGTGGCTCCTACTTCGTTGATGACCCGGAGTACGTGCACTACACCGCGCAGCTGCCTGCCGGCGCGACGGATGTTCGTTTCCGCTATTCAACCGATGCGGCCTACCTCGACACGGGCTGGTTCGTCGATGATGTGCGGGTCAACGGTGCTGCGGCGACCGTGACGAGTGCGGAGGGCGAGTGGTTCGAGACGACGGGGCTGCAGGACAACAACTGGACCGTCCAGGTCGTCGCCAGCTGTGACCTGACTCCCGGCGTTGTATCGCCGTTCGAAATCACCGACGGCGCGGGCAACTACGTCTACCGGCTCGAGGGTGACAACATCTCGCAGTCCGGATTCAACACCAAGTGTGCCAACGGCAAGGATCGTGACTTCGCGACCCTCGTCTCGAACATGCCGAGCGGCGACCTGATGTTCCTCGATGCGGACTACGTCCTCAGCGTCACGAATACCGGCAACGGCAAGAAGAAGTAACGCGACGGCAGAAGCGGCGCCCTTCCCCTTGGGAGGGCGCCGCTTCTGCCTGACCCGCACGGTGGGCGATCACTCCACCCCGCGGCGCAGACGAATACGGAAGAGCAGCATGGCCAGAACTGATGAACCGCCCGCCGCGTCGGACGACTGGTGGCGGACCGCCGTCATCTACGAGGTTTATCCCCGGTCATTCGCTGACTCAACGGGAAACGGGATCGGCGACCTTCGTGGCATCCGCGAGCGGTTACCGTACATCGCCTCGCTGGGCGTGGATGGCATCTGGATCACCCCGTTCCAGCGCTCCCCGCAGGTCGACCAGGGGTACGACGTCAGCGATTACTGCGACGTCGATCCGCTCTTCGGGACCCTCGCCGACGTCGATGACCTGCTCGCGGAGGCACACACGCTGGGTCTCCGGGTGTTGGTCGACATCGTCCCGAACCATGCCTCGGTACAGCATCCGCTGTTCAAGAACGCGGCAGCAGCGGGCCCGGGTTCACCCGAGCGCGCGATGTTCCACGTCGCCGACGGCGTCGGTGATCGAGCGCCCAACAACTGGACGAGTGTCTTCGGCGGCCCGGCCTGGCATCGGGTCTGGCCCGACTCTGCCACCGACAGGCAGTGGTACCTGCACCTGTTCAGCCCGGCCCAGCCCGACTGGAACTGGCGCAACCCCGCCGTGGCGGACTACTTCGACGGTGTGCTCCGGTTCTGGTTCGATCGCGGGGTCGACGGCATCCGCATCGATGTGGCCCACGGCATGTTCAAGGCTGAGGGGATGCCTGACGCGCCGGACGTGCCGGCCGTTGCGGATGGCCTGCGCTCGAACCCGCTGGTGACCGACCAGGAACCGGTTCACGAGGTCTATCGCCGCTGGCGGCGGATCGCCGACCAGTACGAACCCGCCCGTCTGCTCGTCGGCGAGGTCAATCTGGAACCCGACCGGGCCGCCAGGTACACCAGGCCGGACGAACTGCACCAGGCCTTCGCTTTTGCCTTTGCGCGGCTCGAGTGGAACGGCGACGAGTGGGCTGCGGTCGGCGAACGCCTCGAGCGGGCGCGACGAACCCATGGATCTGCTCCGAGCTGGGCGTTGGAGAACCACGACCTCGTGCGAACGGCCAGCCGGTTCGGTGGCGGTGAACGTGGCGCCAGGCGGGCAGCTGCTGCTGTGGTGGCCCTGCTCGGATTACCCGGGGCCGTGTATCTGTACCAGGGCCAGGAGCTTGGCTTGCCCGAGGTCGACGTTCCGCCCTCGGCGCGGGTCGATCCCATCTGGGTCTCCAGCGGCACGGGACGTGACGGTGCGCGCATCCCGATGCCGTGGACCGTCTCGCCGGAGAAAGTCAACGGCTTCACGGTGAACGATGGCGTGACGGCCTGGTTGCCGACGCCGACCGGGTGGGGATCCTGGTCGGTCGAACGACAGGAGGCCGACCCGCACTCGAATCTCACCCTGGTGCGGGCGGCCATCCGGTGCCGGGAGTCCCTTCTGCGGACCGGCAGGATCCCGCCCGACGAGCCTGTGTCGTGGCGCTCGGAATTCAACGGGCTGGTTACCTGCGACCGGGAGGGAGGCATGACCGTCGCGATTGCCATGGGCGATGAACCGGTGCCACTCCCCGATGGGACGGTGCTGTTCCGTACCGACGGTGAAACGGATGCCGTCCTGCGGCCGGACAGTACCGCCTGGATGTGGCGCCGGAACTGACATCCGGCACCGACATCGGGCAGTAACATCCGGCACCGCCTTCAGCGACCGGCTCAATCCAGGGGTGGCCGCCGGCGGTGTTGCTTGGTCGTCGAGCGCCGTTCCTTGGCCGCGAGGCGGCGATGGTTCGAACCGCGCGTCGGTTTCGTCGGACGCCGACGTGGGCCGTCGGGCGCGAGGCCGGCACTCACGAGTTCGGCGAGCTTACGGAGCGCAATCTCACGGTTACGGAGCTGCGACCGCTGCTCAGACGCTGTAACCGTGACCACGCCAGCGACGAGGCGTCCGCGGAGGCGGGTCAGGAGCCTCTCCCGTTGCTCGTCGGTCAGAGCGGTCGAGTCGGCCACGTTCCACGAGAGCTCGACCCGACTGTCCGAGGTGTTGACGTGCTGCCCGCCGGGCCCTGACGAACGCGAAAACCGCCAGCCGAGTTCACCGGCCGGAATTGTGAGCGCGGTCGACACCTCTAAATCCATGACAGAAATGTCCCGCGATCTGGCTACGCGTCCTCCGGGTCGATACCGGGCTCGAGGGAGAGGCCGTCGGTTTCCTCAGCCTCTTCGAACGCCTCCTCCGGATCCGGGAGGTCGGGTTCGGGATTGTGTCCGTCCCGGAGTGGACGGTCGTCTGCTGAATATCCTTTCGTGCCTTCGTTCTCTTTGGGACCACCGAAGTTTGCGCCGCCGGCATTGGGACTCATCGTGATTCTCCTCAAACTGCTCGTCGTGACCGGCCCGACCGCGGCACCTGGTTCTGCACCGCGGCGAAAACGGGCTGGCGCACTGCTTTCTCCTACGCTAGACGCCATTGCGTCTGCCGTCGACGAATACCTCTCCTCTGGCCCGCGAGCGGAAAAAGAGGTAGACGCCATGATCGAGGGCCCTTAATCCACCGGCCGCCCCTCCGGAGTCAGCGGTTCGGCCTGCTCGGCAGCACCGCCATGATGACGGAGAGACTGCTGATTGCACGGTGTCCACGCTAGAGAAACCCGACCAGACAAGACAAGCGTCACTTCCGGCGGAAGGCACGCTCCACCGGGGGTTGCCGCCGCTTTCCCCCGGGTCTACCGTGAGGGCATCCGAAGGATCGAGGTAATCGTGTCGAGTGTCGTGACCACCAGCCTGAACGATCGGGTCGCTTTCGACCTGCGCGGCGAGGGCCCCGCCGTGATCTTCGTCGCCGGCGCCGGACCGTGGCGCGAGATAGACCCGACGACGACCGAGACTGCCGAGCTGCTGGCGCAGAAGGGCTGCACCACAGTTGTCTACGACCGGCCCGGTCGCGGCGAGAGCGTCGCGGATGGCCCGTTCACCCTCGACCGGGAACTCGCCGCGCTCTCCTCACTGATCGAGCACGTGGGCGGGACCGCTGTGCTCTGCGGTCACTCCTCGGGCTGTTCGATCTCGCTTCTCGCCGCGATACGCGGCCTCCCCGTCGCGGGTCTGGCGCTCTGGGAAGCACCCCTCGCTCCCCCCGACAGCGGAGCGCGCGAGTGGGCCGACGAGCTTCGCGCCCTCATCGCCGCTGGCGACAATAAAGCAGCGCTCACCCTTTACATGAAAGACATGCCGCCCGAAATTCTCGAGATGGTGGCGTCGATACCGGCCATGGTGCCGCAGGCACCAACTCTTCAGCCGGATGCCGACTCACTGGCCTGGGCCGAGTCAGCCCCGCTGTCGGAGTTGCTCGCGGACATCAGGATTCCGGTTCTCACCATGGTGGGAACAACGAGCTACGACGATGTGATGGTGCCTGCGGCGGAAATGATCACCGCGGCGATACCCGGTGCCACGTGGAAACGGATGCCGGGGGCCGAGCACTCGTGGGAGCCGGGCCCGATGGCTGACGAGCTCGCCAGGTTCGCGTCGCAATCGGCGCGCTGACCGTCAGTCGCCGGTTTGGTACTGCCCGATGATCAGGATCGAACCGTCGTCATCGGTGCCCGCCGCGTAGTCACCCGACCAGAACACATCGGTGTACCCGCGCCCAAGCATCCTCCGCGCATTCCTGTTCTCGTCATCCCCTGAGTCAGACACACCGACCCACGGCTGCGGAAAAGCGGGCAAGGCCGAATCAGGCGGCATCCGTACCTCGAAGTAAACAAACTGTTCGTCGAGCTTGGCGAACCTGTTCGACGCGACCACTGTGGTCCCTGCCGGCAGCGCCGTCGCCGCCGGAATGGCGAGGTCACCAAGCTGCACCTCAACGCAGTCCGGCCCCCGGCACTCCGTGCCGTTGGCAGCGTCAGTGGCTGCTGCCTCAACCCACTGAACGACGACGAGCAACAAAGCGACGACCACCACCGCTGAGATAAGGGAGGCGATTGCAGCCTGAACAGAGCTGCGCCCAAGCGGTACCTCCTCGACCTCGCCTTCAGCAGCGGCGGCGAGGTCATCGACGTCGAGCGGAACGGCCGGGTCTGGTCGGAGGGCGGAATCCGTCCTCACGGGTCCACGACCGAACTCGGGGGCGGCGGAAGGCGCCTGCCGATGGCAAACCAGGCAACAGGGCCGATGATCGGGGCGATGATCACGACGAGTACCCAGGCGGCGCGGGCCACAGCGTCGAGGTCGCGCCGTCGAGCGATCTGAACGAGCGCCAGCACGAGCGACACAACGACCACGGCGAGGACGAGGGTCCAGACGATATCGAACCAAACGGGAAGGAGCGGATTCGCGGTCACAGCTGTCCTTTCGCTGCCGGGGTAGGTAGCGCAAGTCTCGGCGACGGCACGTGGGTTGTCAACGAATCCCCGTGACTGCTTTCTGCGGAGATCCCGTTAACGGGACCATCGACCCTGCCCGGCAGCAGGGACCAAAGCCACCATGCCTACGAACGCCCTCGCCTGGACGGCGAGGCCCGAAGCAGTGCACTCGGCACCTTTGCTCAAACCAAGAAAGGCGGCACCCCATGGCCGATCTCATCGTCATCTCGTTCGACACCAAAACCGACGCGGAAGCGGCGTATAACAAAGTTCTGGAATTGCAGGACGACCTGATCGTCCAGCTTGCCGGCCTTGCCCTCGTGACGGTCGACGACGAAGGAAAGACCCACGTCACGCACCCCGGTCCCGTTGGAAAAGTCGGCATCGGAGCTGCTGGTGGTGCCGTCTTCGGAGCACTGCTCGGCATTCTCTTCTTCATGCCGCTGGTCGGGCTCGTCATCGGCGGCGCTTTTGGAGCGCTTTTCGCAGCGCTCGACAAGGCGGGAATCAACAGCGAGTTCCGTGAGCGGGTCCAGGACACCGTGAGCGCCGGAAAATCGGCGATTGTTCTCTACGCAACGAAGCTGACCCAGGACAAGTTCACCGAGGCGCTTGCTCCGTACAACGGCACCGTCGTCCAGACGTCGCTATCGAAGGAACAGGAAGCGCAGCTGGCCGACAACATCTGATCGACCTGCGGCCTTCGGCGGCTGGAGACGGGGCGTTTCGTACCCCGGATCCAGCCGCCGTTGTCGCGTGACCCGCGGCTCGTTAGTGGAGCTTGATCGTTCCGCCATCGACCATCAGGGTCTGGCCGGTGATGTAGCTGGCGTCATCCGAGACCAGGAACGCCACGGCGGGAGCGACATCGTTCCCGGGGTGGCCGAAGCGACCCAGCGGAATCTTGCCCAGAGTCGTGTTGTAGAGGTCGGGGAATGCCTCAGACCAGGCCTGCACGCCCTCGGTCATCGCCATCGGGCAGACGACGTTGACCCGGATGCCGTCAGGAGCCCACTCGTTCGCAACAACCCGGCTCAGGCCGCGAATAGCCTCCTTGGCCGAGGCGTATGCGCCCTGGGTCACCTGCCCGTCCAGTCCCGCACCCGAACCGAAGTTCACGACTGAGCCTGACGTCTTCTTCAGCTCGGGGTGAGCGGCACGCATGAAGTTGATGGTGGCGCGAAGGCCCGTGTTGAACGACAGCTCCCACATCTCCGGGGTGAGTTCGAGGAAGGGTGCCTGACGTGACGCGTGCGCGTTGTTGACGAGGGCGTGGAGGCCTCCGAAGTGCTCGACCGCTGCGCCAACCGCCTTCTCAGCGACGGCGGAATCGGAAACGTCCCCCTGCAGGAAGTGCACCGAATCGCCGAGATCCGCGACGAGTGCCGCGCCGGCTTCCTGGTTGATGTCCACCGCGACCACCTTCGCGCCGCGTTCAACGAAGGTGCGGGTGATGGCTCCACCGATTCCGGATGCCCCACCGGTCACGATGACTGTCTTGTTCTGCAGTTGCATAGCTGTGTCTTTTCTTTCGTTTTCGCACCCGTCCGGCGCTCGGGTCGTCCCGGCACGAACCATTTACTGTCTTCGGGACAGTATATGTCGGCCGCCTGCACAGGAGTTCCGGGCCAGGTGGGTGCAGGTCTCGCCCGACGGACGAAAGGCTCTACTACGCGCGAACGTGACCCTGTTATCTGGGCAGGCGCCCAAAGCTTTCGGAGTGCGCCGCACAATCGCGCGCTCACTGCGAACGGGTGCATGGACGTCTCAGCACGAGACGCAACTATGAATGGAGACACAATGGCTGAATCCGACGGAACATTCCTGTACATCGGCACCTACCCGAACGAAGCTGACGCGCGCTCCGACTACGGCGTCGTCAAAGAGCTGCACAAAGACGGTGCCGTGGGCACTTACGACGCCGCGGTCGTGACCAAAGATGACAAGGGCAAGGTGCACGTCAACAAAGACGAGCAGGCATTCCGCCACGGTGGATGGGGCGGAGCCGTCGCCGGTGCTGTGGTTGGACTGCTGTTTCCTCCCGCCATCATCGGAACCGCGATTGTCGGTGGCGCGATCGGCGCTGTGACCGGCCACCTGTGGCGTGGCGTCTCGCGCTCTGACGTCAGGGAGCTCGGCGAGGCCATCGACTCCGGCGAGGCTGCATTGCTCGTCGTCGGCGAGAGCAAGCTCGAAGACGCGATTGCGAAGGCAGAGCTGAAGGCGGAGAAGAAGATCGCGAAGCAGCTCCGTGTGAAGAAGTCAGACATCGACGCGGCAGTGAAAGAAGCTGCCTCAGAACTCAGCTGAGCGCAGTCCTACAACGAGAAGGCCGGTCGCCCACAGCGACCGGCCTTCTCTGTGCCCCGGTGGTCTTGCGCTCCGCCGCGCCGGAAAGCCCGCAGCGTCTAGCTGCAGCAGGATGAAGCGGATGGCTCGGCCTCAACCTCGACCTCGGCCTCGGGGGCGCAGCATGAAGCGGATGCCTCGGCTTCAACCTCGGGGGCGCAGCATGAAGCGGATGGCTCGGCCTCAACCGCGCTGCCGCAGGATGAAGCGGGTGCCTCGGCGTCGGGGCCGCAGCCTCCAGCCGATGAGGACGGCCCGCACACCCCGGTCTCTGGCAGCACGAGTTGCACCCGACGGGCGGCACCGTGGTTGCCCGCGAGCTCATCCGCGATGGAGCGCACCTGTTCGTAACCGGTCACCAGAAGGAAGGTCGGTGCGCGACCGTAGCTTTTCATTCCGGCGATGTAGAAGTTCGGTTCCGGATGCGCGAGTTCGATAACGCCGTGCGGGTAGACAGTGCCGCAGCTGTGCATGTTCGGGTCGATCAGCGGGGCGAGGGCGCGAGGGGCTTCAACGATCTCGTCCAGAGACAGCCGGATTTCCCGCAGCATCTCGAGGTTGGGGCGGAAGCCCGTCGCGTTGACGACCCGGTCGACCTCCACTCTCGTCTTCTCCCCCTGGCGGCGACCGACCACGGCAACACGCTGGTCAGCGGCCGGCTCGAGGTCGTCGATTTCGAACTGGTCGATCAGCGTGACCCGCCCCTGGCGAACCAGCTCATGTACTGAGCTGCCGAGCTGGCCGCGTGCTTCGAGCTCGTCGTTCTCCGACCCGTACGCGCGCACCGGGCTTCGTCCCCGAATGGCCCAGCTGATCGTCGTGGCGCTCTCCTCCTTCGCGAGGGTGGCCAGCTTCAGCAGCGTATTCGCTGCGGAGTGGCCGGCTCCGACGACGAGCGTGTGCCGTCCCGCGAAGCGGTCCCGGTCGACCCCGAGGACGTCGGGCAGGGCGGAACTGAGGTGTTCACGGATGCCATCGATTCCGGCAGGCGCAAGTCCACTGGCGGTGAGTCCGTTGGGGCTGCTGTAGGTACCGGAGGTGTCGATGACGGCACGCGCGAGTTGCTCTGTCGTTGCGTCGCCGGTTCGAATCCGCAGCAGGAACGGTGTGGAGCTCCGTCCGGCGGACCGGGTACGGTCCATCCCCTGCCGACTGACGTCCGTCACGGTGCTCTGATAGCGGATCCGTGGGGCGAGCTCCGGGGTCGCTGCCAGCGGCAGCAGGTAATCCTCGACAAGTTCCCGGCCGAAGGGCAGCTTCTTCGCGGCGGGTGCGTGCCACTCGGTTTTGTCGAGGAGTCGACCGGCAGCCTCGTCGACGAGATACTCCCACGGCGAGAACAGCCGGGTGTGACCCCACGCTGCCACAGCACTGCCAGCGGTCTCCCCCGCTTCGAAGACAACGACGTCGATTCCGCGTTCGAGCAGCTGTGCGGCGGCGGCGAGGCCGACCGGTCCGGCGCCGATGATGGCGACGGGCAGCTTGTCGAGCGTCCGTGGTGAGGGCATGGTCAAAGTCGGGAGTTCTGCGATAGTCATTCTTCTTCGTTTCTCGTGTGATTCATGTGCGCCACAATCGACCGCAACCTAGGCCTTCGCCGGGAGGATCTCTTTCAGCAGCTGCTCGATCCGGGCTTTGATGTCGTCGCGGATCGGACGGACAGCCTCGATGCCCTGCCCAGCCGGGTCGTCGAGCTCCCAGTCTTCGTAGCGCTTGCCCGGGAAGATCGGGCAGGTGTCGCCGCAGCCCATCGTGATCACCACGTCGGAGTCCTTGACGGCATCCGTTGTCAGGATCTTGGGGATGTTGTTGGCGATGTCGATGCCTTCCTCGGCCATCGCCTCGACCGCGACCGGGTTGATCTGGTCTTTCGGCTCCGAGCCGGCAGACAGAACGTCGACCTGCCCGTTGGACAGGGCTTGCATGTAGCCGGCGGCCATCTGCGACCGGCCCGCGTTGTGGACGCAGACGAACAGTACTGACGGTTTCTCGCTCATCAGGGTCTCCTTCTTTCGGGGTGTGTTCAAACCCGGTCCGCGACCGGAAGTTCGGGATGGATCGGGAGTGTGTCTTTTGCGGGGAACATGCGGGGGCGCAGCCACAGCGCGACGTAGACGAGGGCCACGAGCACGGGCACTTCGATCAGCGGGCCAACGATGCCGGCGAGTGCCTGGCCGCTCGTGGCGCCGAATGTTCCGATCGCGACGGCGATGGCAAGTTCGAAGTTGTTGCCTGCCGCTGTGAACGCGAGCGTCGTTGTGCGTTCGTACGACAGCCCGATGAGCTTGCCGAGGACAAAGCCAACGATGAATGTGACCGCGAAGTACACCAGCAGTGGCAGGGCAATTCGAACCACGTCGAGTGGCCGATCGATGACCTGCTGCCCCTGCAGCGCGAACAGCATCACGATGGTGAAGAGGAGTCCATACAGGGCGAACGGTCCCACCTTCGGCAGGAACGTGCCCTCGTACCAGGTGCGGCCGCGCGTGGCCTCACCGAGCCGCCGCGACAGGTATCCGGCGACCAGCGGAATACCGAGGAAGACCAGGACGCTCAGCGTGATTGCCCACAGTGAGAACGACGCGCTCGTTGTCGCCAGTCCGAGCCATGACGGCAAAATCTGGAGGTAGAACCAGCCCAGCCCGGAGAAGGCGATGACCTGGAACACCGAGTTCACGGCAACGAGGAAGGCGGCGGCCTCTCGATCGCCACATGCGAGATCGTTCCAGATCAGCACCATGGCGATACACCGCGCGAGCCCAACGATGATCAGGCCGGTGCGGTACTCCGGCAGATCGGGCAGAAAGGCCCAGGCAAGGGCGAACATGAGAGCCGGCCCGACCAGCCAGTTCATCACCAGCGACGAGACCAGCAACTTCCGATCACCGGCGACCGCACGCGCATCCGAGTACCGGACCTTCGCGAGAACCGGGTACATCATCACCAGCAGTCCGACCGCGATCGGCACACTGACCGATCCGACGGAGAAGCCGTGCAGGGCGTCACCGAATGCGGGGACGAAAACCGCGAGCGCCAGTCCCAACGCCATCGCGGCGAGGATCCAGACCGGGAGGAACCGGTCAGTTGTTCCGAGAGTTGCGGGCTTCACCGGGGCAAGAGACATGAAGCTCCGTGACTGATAGATTGATGTGCGTCGATGTACTCATCGTGACCCATGCATCGATGCATGTCAATCTAGGGAGTTTGTTCAGATGACGCTTACCGAGTCGCTGCCGATCACCGACCTCAACGCGTGCTGCACTCCGATCACGCGCGAGCCCATGGATGCAGACAGTGCCGAGAAGCTTGCCCGTTCACTGAAAGCGCTGGCCGACCCGGCGAGGCTGCGGTTGCTGTCGATCGTGGCGTCGCACGAGGACGCCGAAGCGTGCGTCTGCGATCTGACGGAACCACTTGGCCTGAGCCAGCCCACCGTCTCCCACCACCTCAAAGTGCTCGTCGACGCCGGCTATCTCCACCGAGAGAAGCGCGGAACCTGGGCCTACTACAGCCTGACGCCCAACTCACTCGCGTCGGTATCCGGCCTCATCAGCGAACTGTGACGATGACAGCTCAGCCCACCGCCAACCGCCGGGCCGTCCTTCACCGGCGGGTGCGGTGGATCGTGGGGTTCACGATCGCGTACAACATGATCGAGGCGGGTGTCGCCATCACCGCCGGGGCCATCGCGTCCTCCGCCGCGCTCATCGGGTTCGGACTCGACTCGGTCATCGAGGTCCTCTCGGCGGCTGCCGTCGCGTGGCAGTTCACCCGCCGCGATCCTGAACGGTGGGAGAAGCCCACGGTCCGGGTGATCGCCATCGCCTTCTTCGCCCTGGCCGCGTACGTGATCACCGACTCGGTCCTCTCGCTCGCGGGCGTGCAGGACGTCGACCACAGCCCCCTCGGGATCGCCATTGCGACAACCAGCCTCCTGGTGATGCCCGCTCTCGCGTGGCTCGAACGCCGGACGGGCAGGGAGCTCGGATCCGCCAGCGTGGTCGCTGACTCCAAGCAACTCCTGCTCTGCGTCTACCTGTCGGCGAGCGTGCTACTGGGTCTCCTGCTCAATACCCTGTTCGGCTGGGAATGGGCGGATGCTGTCGCGGCACTCGTTATCGCCGGCTTCGCTATCCGGGAGGGAATCGAAGCATGGAAGGGCGAGGTCGAGTCGCCGTTCGATGTGCTTTCGGATGACGACACCGAGCACGCGACGGAACCTCAGCGCTGAGCCCGCCGCCTCCCCCGACTCAGCGGCGCGTATCTACGGCCGCAGTGCTGCCGTCGCCGAGAAGCGTCGCGAGCTTGTCCAGGCACTGATCCAGACCGGCTTGCGACCCATCGCGCGCCTCCTCGACCGTGTAGCCGTACTCGGTGACGCTCAACCGGCTGCCGCCTTCGCCCACCGACTCAAACGTCACAACATGCGGGACCGTGTCAGGAACCCCCGCAGGGATGCCGACATCGGCCGGGCTGATCGCTTCGCCGTTCGCGTCAGTAAACCGCATCTCGAACTCGAGTCGATTCGGAGGGTCGACGAGCGTGTAGGTCCAGGTGTTAAACATGTCTCCGCCGCCGAACTGCGCCGGCGCGCGCATCGCAACCAGTGAGACCCCGCCGACTCGGACATCCAGGTTGGCGACCGGACAGGTGAAACCGAGCGGGCCCCACCACTGCATCAACAGCTCGGGCGTGGTCCAGGCAGCGTAGGCGGAGTCCACCGGCACCGGAAACTCCCGGGTCACCCGAACCTCGAAAGTGGATGAAGAGTTGCCCATGATTCGTCTCCTTTAACTATCATGATCGTAGTGAAAGACGGTACCACCACGGTCTCGCAGTGTGAAGGGTTCTGATGAAGCGGACGAAGGGCAAATCTCACTGCCCCATCAATTTCGGACTCGAGGCGTTCGGAGATCCGTGGTCACTTCTGGTGATCCGCGATATTGTCTATTTCGGCAAACGCACCTTCACTGAGTTTTCGGACTCGGACGAAGGCGTTGCTCCGAGCGTGCTGACCGCACGGCTCGCCGAACTGGAGACGAACGGCATCCTGAACCGAACCCCGGATCCCGGCGACGCCAGGCGCGTCGTCTACACACTCACCGAGAACGGACTCGCCCTGATTCCGGTCCTGCTCGAGATCGCGAACTGGAGCGCCGGGGTCGACGCCGAGACCGACGCCCCACCGGAGTGGATTGAGGCGGTTCATCGCGACAAAACCGCCATGACGGAGCTGATCACCGCGACGGTGCGCGCCGGCGGCAGCATCTTCGTGGGCAGCGACAGCGTCGTTGCGGCATTGTCCGCGTCAGCTCAGAACTAGCGATTCATTGCCCGCGCTGGCGGTCTGATTATCGGTGAGGTGACGGGACAGCCGGCGCGAAACCCGCCAGCACCTTCAGGACCTCTTCGGTCAGTGCATCGTGAACAGTGGATGCCCACACGCAGTTCCGGTGTTCGCGAAGCAGCCAGTCCATGGCGTCGTCCTCGCTCATTCCGACGTCGTCCCAGTTGATGCCGGGGTTTGCGAACGTCGCGGGCAGACCGGTCTCGGGCGAGATGATGACGGCGCCGAGGTGAATCGGCTCTTCGACGTTCGGCGGCGTCCACAGGAGTTCGGCATCACCGTTCCGGTCTTCGTCGTGCATGTGCCATGCGTCGCCGGAGCCGGTCCAGATCTGCGGCTCTGCATGCCCGGGGACGGTCACCCGGAACACTTTGAAGTCTGCCGGGGTGAATCTTTCCCAGTCTTCGGGTTCGAAACTGGCCGCGGAGAGTTGTGCGGTGGTGGCACCTGCTTCGAAGAGGTCGACGGCATCATAAATATCCTCGTCGACCATTTCGATACAGGCGTGAACCTTGGCGACGAATTCAGACATCCAGTTGAGGAGTTCCTCGGTGGTCTTCTCATCCCACGGAGTGCCGTCCAGCGGAGGTCCGTCGTGGCCGCCGACGTGAAGGTGCCACTCGACATCGTCATCGGTCGACTCGACGTGCATCGCAATGTCGCCGATCTCAATGAACGTGAGGGTCACTTCCTCCTCCTCGAGCCACCGCGCGTGGAGCGTGGGCGTCGGGAGCGAGGCCGGGTACGCGGAGGTCAGTTCCGGTACCTCAGGAAGCAACAGCTCCGCCTCGAGAGTCACTGCATCTTGCTCGCTTGCCATTCATCGACCTTTCCACCATTTATCTTCGCAGCAATGACGGATGCCCGGTGACTATCGGCGGGAGACCGGCGACGCCGGTCACCCCGATGGATGCGATGACCTGTGCCACTCGGTGGGTCGCGCCGTTGCCGCGAGGCAACACCCGCGGATAGTGTGCGAGGCGCCGGGGGGCCAGCGGTTTCAGGGAATTCAGCGGGACGCCCGACTCACCTCAACGCGGGCGTGCATCGCGCGTCCGCGATCGATCAATGACGATCAAGGAGTTCCTGATGCGTAAACATCTGTCCAGGAGGCTGGGAGCACTCGGCCTCGGAGCGCTGGTGGTGGTGACAGTCGCCGTCTCACCGGCCTACGGGGCCAACCCGGCTGCACCGGTGCCACCGGCGGGGCTCACGGGCCTCGAACCCACCGGCGCGGATATGCCGACCGTGGGAGGCAACCTCGGAAACCAGCACTACTCCGGGCTCACCAAGATCAACAAGCGGAACATTGACAAGGTGGGACCCGCCTGGCGTACCCACGTCTCGGGCGTAGCGCCGGCATCCGACGATGTCGGCCAGCAGACCACGCCGATCGTCGTCGGCGGCATCATCTACCTCGACACCCCCAGCGGCGGTGTGATTGCCGTCGACGGGAAATCCGGCGCGTCCGTGTGGAAGTGGGAACCGACCGCCTACGGCACCGCAGACACCCGACGCGGGGTCTCCTCCGGTGACGGCAAGATCTTCACCATGGCGGCCGACGACCGCGTCGTCGCCCTCGACCAGGCCACAGGCCAGGAGGCCTGGGTCGTGCAGCCTGCCGGCCCGAACGGTGAATCGCTGGGCAACTTCGACCGTGTTGCCACGGTCTATCACAACGGCATCGTCTATGCCCACGCGGCGAACGGCGACCGCGCCGCGGTCGTCGGACTCGACGCGACCGACGGCAGCTACCTCTGGCACTTCTTCGGCGGGCCAGACCGCGGCACCGTGTACACGGACGTGAACGGAAACTCCGTCGACGCCGGTGCAACGTGGGGGCCCGTCACGCCCGGCGGTGTTGACTGCCCGCTCGTTGGCGGGTCAACACCATGGATTCATGGCTCCGTCGACCCCGAACTGAACATGTACTACATGACGTTCGGCAACGCGCGGAGCTGTAACTCCTCGCAGGATGGCTCCCAGCGTCCAGGCGACAACCTGTTCTCCAGCACGATGGTTGCCGTCGACGCAACGTCTGGCGCATACAAGTGGCACTACCAGTCCATCCGGCACGATGTCTGGGACATGGACAACGTGCACCCGCCGACACTGGCCAACGTGAAGTACAGCGGCGTTGAGCGCAAGGTCCTGTTCTATGGCAGCAAGTCCGGACACCAGTTCGTGCTCGACCGCACGAACGGCAAGCCTGTCCTCCCCGTGACCGAGAAGCCGATGATCACCGACTCGCGTCAGAACCACGCCGAGACCCAGCCGTTCCCCGAGAGCCGCCTGCTCCCTGACTGCCTGGTCTGGGAGAAGCTCGACCCGGAGAACATCCCGGGTGACCCCTGGCGGGCTGTCCCGAACTACAACGGTTACCAGCCCGACGAGGACGGCAACCTCGTCTTCAACCCGGACAGCTATGTCGCCGCCGACGAGCCCTTCCTGACCTATCCGGAGGGATACCCGTCGGATCACCGCGAGGGCTGCATGTACGACCCGCAGTGGGATCTGCCGATCCTGTCCACCACAAGCCAGAACGGCGGCGGTGACTGGTCGAACAACGCGTACAGCCACAAAACCAATCTCGTGTACTTCCCGTACGGCACCAACCCGGTCGCGCACTGGAACGGCGCCGCCGCAAACGGCCAGCGTGCAATGGGCCAGTACCAGACCGGCGGCATCCTCGCCTACGACGCGTCGACAGGGAAGGTTCGCTGGCAGAACCACCTCGGCACAGACATGTCCCACGGCCAGGGTCCGCTGGCAACAGCATCCGACCTGCTCTTCGCGGGGCAGATCGACGGTCGGCTGCTGGCCATGGACTCCTCAAGCGGAGATGTCCTCTGGGACTTCCAGACCGGTTCGGGCATCGCGTCCGCACCGATCACCTACGAGGTCGGCGGCGAGCAGTACGTCGCTGTCTTCGCGGCGGGATCGACCAACCCCTACGGCGCGTCGGTCACACAGGGCGACTCACTGTGGGCGTTCAAGATCGGCGGCAAGTACACCACCGAGTCCGGCAGCCAGGAAGGTCCGAACACGGCACCGTTGTCGATCCGTCGTCCGGTAAACGGAAACGCGGTCGAGGGCTCAACAGTGGACAACACTGTTCTCCTTGCCCGCACCAGCCGCACCGATGACACCGCAGCCGCCAGGGACAGCGTGTCGCAGAATGCCATGCAGCCCACCCGGCTGCGAGTGCCCGTCGGCACTACGGTCACCTTCAAGAACCCGGGGGCAGAGACGTTCCCGAACTTCCCGAACCTGAAGCCGCACTGCGCGACGCAGTTCTTCGAGGGAGAGTTCAACGCCAAGCTGGCACCGGGTGAAACCTACCAGCACACGTTCGACCGAGCCGGTCAGTATTACTTCAACGACTGCACCGACCCAAGGCCGACCGGAATGATCGAGGTGTATCTCACTCCTCAGGACACACCGGGTGCCGCCTCCTTCATACCGAGCACTCTCAATCTCGGTGCGAGGAGCGGGATGTTCACGGATGTCGATGGCAAGGTCGGTGCATACTTCAAGTTGCCCGCCGGCCACAGGTACGAAAGCGGGGCCGTTCTTCTCACTCCGCTGTCGTCGACACCGGTGACGGCCGCGAAGGTCACCGACTTCAGGAACCACCTGTTCATACAGTTCAATAAGGCGGATCTTGATAACAACGTGCCTGAGGGCAAGGTGCCACTGACGCTCGTGGTCAATGTTCTCCATAAGGGGGTGCAGAAGCAGATCACGTCGACGGTGACGGTGAGGATCGTCAAGTAACACGACTCCCCCGGCACCACTGACCGCCTCCGACGGTTCGGCCCTCACCAGGACGGTGAGGGCCGAACCCGAGGAGGCGGTTTGGCGTGCTGGCCGTGTCGGGAGCCTTACGGCGTCGGGTGTGCCCGAAGTGCAAGGCGGCGTTCGACGGCCCGAGCGGCCTCATCGATCCGGGCCGCGGCGTGATCGACGTCGAATCCGGCCGATGGCCCGCACAGGGAGAGGGCAGCGATCGCGCCGCTACCAACCGGGCAGATGGCGCCGGCCACCCAGGTGAACCCGGGGTCCGGTTCGTCAACCCTGGTCGCGACCCCAGCGGCAGGCGCGAGGGTTGCTGCGCCCCACGCGCTGGACCGCACCGGCACACTCGCGCCGATGCACGAAACATCCGCTGGGGATCCCCTGCCCCGCATTATCGCGATGCAGACCATCCGGTCCCCCTCAGGAACAGCCAGGTGGACGGTCTCCCCCGTGACGGTCCGCAGGTCTGCCATGACCGGGAGGGCCGCAGCCCTCAGCTCCCGCGGGACCTCAGCCATCTGTCCCAGTTCGAACAGGCGAAGACCAAGGTAGATGAGTTTGCCGTCTCGCTCCAGATACCGCTGCCGGACGAGCCCGGAAACAATCCGGGACACCGTGGACTTGGGGAGGCCGGCACGCGATGCAAGTTCGGAGAGGCCGAGGCCACGCCCGTCGTCGAACGCGTCGAAGATGACCGTCATCCGATCGAGCACGCCGAAGAGTTCATCCCCGCGGCCCGCTCCATCGGTCATGCCGCTATAGGGCGAGCCGCTGCGAGAGGAGGCGTGCGGCGTGCCTGACGAGCGGGGCCATCCGCTGGGGATCCATGTCGGCCACAGGTCCCGCCACCGAGATGGCGGCCACCGGCTGGCGCTGAGGAGAGAGGACCGGACTCGCGACGCCGACCACTCCAGGGAACGTCCCGCAGCGGTCGATCGCGACGGAACTCGTGCGCACACAGGCGAGTTCCCGCTCCCAGGCAGCCCGCGCGCTGCGATCGAGTCCCATCCAGATGTGGCCAAGCTCGGACTCATCGTTCGAGAACGCCAGCACCGCCTTGCCCAGGGCGGTCGTTGCCGACGGCACCCGAACCCCGGCGCGCGATGGTGCCGGTCGCAGGCGTCCCTGTACAGAGATCACCGACACCATATCGCGCCCGTCCTGCACCGCGACGTTCAGGTGCTCACCCGTCGCGTTGAACAGTTCAGCCAACACCGGAACAGCGGCCAGGCTCAGCCGGCGAGGGCCGCTCGCGCGCGCACCGAGCTCGAAGAGCCTGAGACCGATGACCACCCCGTCGTCGGTCCTGGCCAGGTACCGCTGCCGAACCAGATCCCGAACCAGGCGGGACACTGTGGACTTCGGAGTGCCAGTGGCGACGGCGATTCGGGTAATCGACGTCGACCCTTCTGACTCTCGGACGGCCTCGAGAATGGCGATGATCCGGTCGAGCACCGATACCGGCTCGTCCCATCGCCCGCTGCGCATGTGTCCAGTATGTGACCGCGCCAAGACCGCGGCAACGATCGAGCCAACAGACCCGAACGATGTCCCACTGAGTGGACCAATGACGCCCGAAAACGCCTCACGACGCAGAAGAGCCCGCCCCCGGCGATACCGGGTGCGGGCTCCTCGTGTTCGGCTACGCCGGGAACATCAGACCGCGCAGAACGGCTTGATGCCCATCGCGCTCTCGAGGCCGGACATCAGGTGTTCCTTGAACAGGTCATCGCCGGCGATCGGGGCATCCGTCCACACGGCCACGTCGTGTCCGAGCGTCGTCAGCCAGGACTTCCCGCCGTCGTAGTACTGGCACCAGCTGACGGCGTGCTGCTCACCGTGACCCGGGTGTCCGGTCGCCCGACCGTTGAGGCTCGTCTTCGGATCGACCTCAAGCAGGACGTTCACGTAGCTCGGGTACGGAACGAGGTTGTACCACTCGTCGGTGAACCCCCACTTGCGCGGCATGAAGTTGGTCGAAACGTCCTTCTTGTTGATCGTTTCGATCGTGCCTGGGCGGTTCGGGGCGTGGTCGTAGAAGTTCGCTCCGCCCAGCAGCCCCTCGTACCACTCCCAGTGGTATTCAGCACCGAACGCGTTGTGAACCCCGACGAAGCCACCGCCACCGCGCACGTACTGCATCAGGTTGGTCTGGGCGGGGTCATCGAGGGTATCGCGGTTGGAGCCGAGGAACACGACGGCCTGGTACGAGTTCAGGCGTGAGAAGCTCGCAAGGTCTTCCGTGTAGTCGGCCTGGATGCCGCGTTCGGCTGCCCATGCTTTCAGTGAGGCCTGGGCCACATTGTCTGCGTTGAGCGGCGGGTTCAGGCCTGGGCCGAGCGGCGTTCCGAGGTGCGCGTGACGAGGGCCGGCTGTGCGGCTCCAGATCAGGATGCGTTTCGGTTCGCCCTCTTTCCAGCCATTGCCCCACTCGTTGTAACAGGCGGCGTCTGTGCCTCGGCACACACCGTAGTCCTTGATCTCATCCAGATAGATCGAGTCGGCGGTGGTCGGCTTGTTGCCGTTTCCGTTTCCGTGTCCGTGTCCCCGTGAGTCGGCTGCAGCAGTTCCCGCGAACACGAGACCTGCGCTGAGCACCGCTGTGGCAGCGATGGCGGTTCCCGTGCTTAATATCGATTTCAGCGATTTCATGTGATCCCCTTTGATCAGTCGTGCGGTGCCCGGGTGCACGGTTCGATCGGCGACGGCGATGCGTCCCGCAGCCAGTGGAATCCGGGCCCGGTTGCTGCGAATGTAGGCTCGCCCGGGCAACGGGGCAACGCTGGTTCCGCCCAGTAAGCCGCGCCCTCACATCCGCTCGGCACCTCAACGCGCGGGTGTCGACACGACACCGCTGTGAGCGCACCTCGAAGGCGCGGGTCGCCGAAACCCGCGATTGAGATACGGCGGTCGGCGGAGCTGGCTGAACGCCTCCGCGTGCTCTGTCTGTCCGGCGACGAGCACCGTGTCTCCGCTCGCCAGCACCGTATCCATCGTCGTATACGTCCACGGCTGATCACCGTGCTTGTAGGCGCTGATGGTGATGCCGTAGCGGGCACGAATGTTCGTGTCTCTCAGCGGTATTCCGACCACGATCGAGGGCGGCTGGGTCTTCACCAGCGCGAAGTTGTCGCCGACGTCGAGGTAGTCCTGCATCGCCCCTCGCACGAGGTGCGCAACGCGGCGGCCCATGTCCTTCTCCGGGTAGATGACCCGTTTGACGCCGAGCTGTTCCAGGATCGCGCCGTGCGGATCGCTGACCGCCTTCGCCCAGATCTGCGGGATGTTGAACCGCAGGAGGAGCGATGTGGTGAGGATGCTGGCCTCGATGTCACTGCCGATCGCGACCACAACCCGGTCGAACTCCGGAATCGCGAGCTGCCGGAGCGCCTCCTCCTTGGTGGTGTCGGCCCGAACGACGTGGGTGAGCAGGCCGTTGAGGCCCTGAACTGTGTCTTCGTCGGCGTCGATGCCGAGAACCTCGGTGCCGTTGGCCATGAGCTCAAGCGCCAGAGCGCTGCCGAAGCGGCCCAGCCCGATCACAGCGACGGAATCAGCTTCCGCGATCCGTGTGGGGTCGGCTCCGCGGAACAGGTGGAAATTAGCCAATGATGGGCCTCTCTTTCGGCAGCTCGTACACTACCCGTCGCTCGTTGAGCGCGAGGGCGGACGCGAAGGTGATGGGGGCGAGTCGGCCGATGAACATCAGCAGGATGAGGGCGACCTGACCTGCCGGTGGAAGCGACGCAGTTATCCCTGTCGACATCCCGACGGTTGCAAAAGCGGAGATCGCCTCGAACTGGAGTTTGTCGAGGGGCAGGTCGGTGATCAGCATCAGGAACACCGTCGCGACCATGACCACCGCGACGCCGAGGAGCACAACGGTGATCGCCTGGCGGTGGACCGCTCGGGAGAGGCGCTTTCCGAACACGTTGACGGCGCCCTGGCCGCGAATCTCCGTGAGGATGATGAAGTAGAGCACAGCGAAGGTGGTGATCTTGATTCCGCCGGCCGTACCGGCAGGCCCGCCACCGATAAACATCAGAACGTCCATTCCGAGCCACGACTCGGGATACATCGCTGCGGTATCCACACTGTTGAACCCCGCCGTGCGCGTCTGCACCGACTGGAAGAAACCGGCGAGGATCTTGCCCGGCCATTCCATCGGCCCGAGCGTAGCGGGGTTGTTCCACTCCAGAACCGTGATGTACACCGTGCCGCCGGCCAGGAGGATGACCGTTCCCCACAACACGATCCGGGTATTCATCGACCACTTGAGCGGGCTGCGGAAGTGCTTACGCAACTGCATGATGACGGGGAAGCCCAGACCGCCGAGGATGATGGCCGCGGCGATCGGGAGACAGATGAACGGGTCTGTCGCGTAGGACATCAGGCTGTCACTGAAGAGCGCAAAGCCCGCGTTGTTGAACGACGAGATCGAGTGGAACACGCCAAGCCACAGCGCCCGACCGACCGGCTCACCGTAACCGAGGATGAAACGGATGGTGAGAAGCAGCGCGACGACTCCCTCGACGACGAGGGAGATCCGGACAACACCGAGAATCAATCCCTTCACGTCGTCAAGGCCGAGGCTCTTCACTTCGGCCGCTGTCGTAATCCGTGACCGCAGCGACATCCGTCGGATGACCGCGAGGCCGATGACCGAGGCGAACGTCATGATCCCGAAGCCGCCGATCTGGATCATGGCCAGGATCACCACATGGCCGAACGTCGTCCAGTACACGGGAGTGTCCACGACGATGAGCCCGGTGACGCACACGGACGACGTTGCCGTGAACAGCGCCTCGAGGAACGACGCTCCGCCCGGTCCCACTTTGGCGATGGGGAGCATGAGTAGCGCGGTGCCGACGAGGACAGCGCCGGCGAAGCCGAGGAATACGGCCTGGGCGGGGTGGGGGTGCAGTAGCCGTCGCCACAAGGGCGGGGACGAAGACCGGGTCGGTGTCTGCACCGGGCAATACTAGTGGCCTGCGTCGGCTGTATCGGCCGCATCTGAACGCGACCCGCCGGGTTCGTACTCTGTTGGGCCGACCACCGTCAAGACGTGTCGCAGGGAAAGGCCTCGGCGTATCGTCGACTGTCACGGGAACCGGTCCAGAGTCGACCCGGTGCCGAAACGTGCACGCCTCTCACCGCAAGGAGCAACGATGACCGACCAGCCCGGAATCCCTGACGCAGAGTCGATCTCGCCCGACGCCCGCACGATCGCGATCCTGGGTGCAGGCGGTGACCTCACCGAGCGGTTGCTGTTGCCGGGACTTGCCCGCGTCGTCGAATCAGCCCGGGGGCTGGACCTCACGCTGATCGGAGCCGCCAGGACAGCGCAGAGCGACGAAGAGTGGCAGTCGCTCGTGCGTCGCAGCCTCGAGGATGCCGGAATCTCGGCACAGACTGTCAACGCGCTGTCCAAGCGGGCACGATTTGTTCAAACGGATGCTTCCAATCCGGACGAGCTGAAAGCCCTGTTGGACGCCTGCCCGTCAGCACCGGTGCTCTACATCGCACTTCCGCCGGCGATGGGCCGTCGGGTCGCTGAGGCACTGGCCGCGATCGAGCTTCCCGACGACCTTGTCGTGGCGATCGAAAAGCCGTTCGGTGAGGACCTCGACGACGCCCGGGCGTTGAACGAGGCATTGGCGGCCGTGATTCCCGCCGACCGGTTGTGGCGCATCGACCACTTCCTCGGGAATGCCACAGTGCTCGGGATGCTCGGACTCCGATTCGGAAACCGCCTGCTCGAAGCCACCTGGAGCGCCGAACACATCGAGAAGGTCGAGATCGTCTACGACGAAGTGCTCGGACTCGAGGGTCGTGCCGCCTTCTACGACCAGACCGGGGCGCTGCGCGACATGCTGCAGAGCCACCTGTTGATGGTGCTCGCCCTCATCGCCATGGAACGGCCAGAAGAAATCACCGCGAGTGACGTGCACGAACGGATGGCTGAGGTCCTCGGCGTCACCCGTATCTGGCGTGACGACCCGACCTCGGCTCGCCGGGCACGCTACACCGAGGGGCGCGTCGACGGGAAGCTGTTCCCCTCGTATGTCGATGAAGCCGACGTCGATGGCGACCGTGACATCGAGACCCTCGCTCAGCTGCTGCTGCAGATCGACACTCCCCGGTGGGAGGGCGTTCCGTTCGTGCTGCGCTCGGGCAAGGCCATCGGCAATCCCCGTGCAGAGGCTGCGGTGCACTTCCGCGCGTCGACGCCTCCCGCCGGGTTCCGCGGTGCGAGTGCAGACACCGGCACCGTGTTGCGGATGTCGCTCGAGAACGGTGACGTCGACCTCGACCTGTTCGTCAACGGTGCCGACGACGCGGCGGAACTGCGACGCGTGACCCTCGAGGCGCGACCCGGTGAGCCGGAACTTGACGCGTACGCACAGGTGCTTGCGGGCATCCTGCAGAACGACACTTTGCTCTCTGTTCGCGGCGACATTGCCGAGCAGTGCTGGCGCATCGTTACCCCGGTACTCAACGCCTGGCAGGCGGGCGAGGCGCCGTTGGAGGAATACCCCGCCGGGAGCAGTGGGCCGGACGGCTGGTGATGCTCTCCCCCGTCGGGACCTATGGCCGGTGACCTTCGACGCCGAATCGGGGATCGTGAGTGCCCGGTTCGGGTAACGCGACGAAGGAGAGCGAGACATGAAGGCTGCACGCTACTACGGCAAGGAAGATGTTCGTGTCGAGGATATTGAGGAGCCCCAGCTGAGAGCGGGGACCGTCAAAATCGCGCCGGCATTCTGCGGCATCTGCGGCAGCGACCTGCACCTGTTCCACGACGGACCGATACCTCCCGCGCCGTCGACCGACACCCCGCATCCCCTGTCTCACGAGACGCTGCCTGTCGTCTTCGGTCATGAATTTTCGGGTGTCGTCGAAGAAATCGGCGAGGGCGTCGAGGGACTCAACGTCGGTGATTCGGTGGTTGTTGAACCACTGATGGTCGACGGCACCTGTGCGGCATGCAAGGCGGGCAAGTACAACCTGTGCGCGCAAATGGGCTTCATCGGCATCTCGGGGCTCGGCGGCGGCATGAGCGAGCACATCGTGGTTGAGAAACGCTGGGTACACCCCGTCGGCGACCTCCCGCTTGACCAGGCCGCCCTCATCGAGCCGCTCGCGGTCGGGCTGCACGCCGCGAAGCACGCCGGAGTGACAGCGGGCCAGGTCGCCGTCGTCGGTGGCGCCGGTCCCATCGGATTGCTGCTGGCAGCCGTGCTCAAGGCCAAGGGCGTGAAGACGATCGTCAGCGAGGTCTCACAGGCTCGCCGCGAGAAAGCTGTCTCTTCGGGCGTCGCGGATGTCGCGGTCGACCCGTCGACCGAAGACCTCAAAGCCGTGGTGGCGGCGCACAGCGACGGCGCCGGAGCGGATGTCGCGTTCGACGCTGCGGGTATCGACGTTGTGGTGCACCAGCTTCTCGACGTTCTTGCCCCTGGCGGCCGGCTGGAGATCGTGGCCATTCACACCCACCCGATCGAAATCGACATCGCCGCCGAGCTGACGTTCGGTGATCGTGTGCTCGGCAGCTCGATCGGTTACGCGAACGATCACCCTGAGGCGATCGAACTCGCGCGAAGCGGCAAGGTGAATCTCGCGCCGTTCATCACCTCGAAGATCGTCGTCGACGACCTGATCGAGAAAGGCATCGAACGCCTCGTCTCGAACAAGGACAACGAGGTCAAGATCCTGGTGTCGATGCACTAGACCTCGACCCACCGGCGCCCCTCGCTGACGGGCGGCTCGAGGTCGGTTCGAGGCCGGTTCGGTCAGCGCACGATCGCGGCGGTCAGCGCGTCGATCTCCTGCTGGCGCTGCTCAGGCTTCTGCACCCGACCGCCCACACCCGGACGCTCCTGCCACGGGAGGGGTCCGCCCGCACGGCGATACTCAACGCCACGCTCGTCGAGCCTGCCGAGGTGCGACTGCAGCCGCGTCTCGAATTCCTCGAAGGCTCCTCCTGGCCCGCTCCACAGCACCTCGGCGAGGGCACACGCCCGCGGCCAGAGCATGTAGTCCCGTGATCGGGCGTCCTCCATGTGTTCAGCCCACAGGTTCGCCTGCGCTCCCCGCAGCAACACGGCCTGCTCGGCCGTGGCCCACTCCGGAACCGGGCTGAACGAGTACACATCTCGAAGTCCGACGACGACACCGACAGGAATCGGCTCACGCGGATCATCCGACTGGCGGTAGTCGAAGTACAGCCGGTTGTCGGGGCAGGCGATGACCGGGATGCCGCGACGCAGCGACTCACCGATCCCGGCATCCCCCCGCCAGCCGAGAACCGTGACGTCCGCACTCACGTCGTGTTCGAGTACCTCGTCCCACGCGAGCATTCGTCGACCCCGCTGTTCGATGTGCGCGCGCAGGTGGTCGAGGAACCAGAACTGCAGTTCGCGCGGGTGCGACAGTCCACGCTCGAGCGCGAGCTCCCGCGACCGGGCATCGGCTTCCCAGGCACCGGACGGCACCTCGTCGCCCCCGAGCCCGATGTCGACGGACGGGAAGAGCGCGAGCACCTCGTCGAGCACGATCCGGAAGAAGTCGACGGTGCTGGTCTCAGCGTTGAGCGGGTACGGGCTGATTCCCCACCGCGGGTACACCTCGACCGTGGGCGGGTGCCCGTCAGCGTCGGGCACCCCGAGATCGGGGTACGCCGCGATCGCGGCCTGCGAGTGACCGGGAAGATCGATCTCGGGCACGACGACGATTCCGCGGTTCGCGGCATACGCCACGATCTCGGCGATGTCGTCCTGGGTATAGAAACCGCCGTGTGGTCGCTCGATCTCGGGAGCCGTCGCGTCGTCCGCACCCACCTGGGTGCGATTTCGCCACGCACCGACCTCCGTCAGTCGGGGGAACGCACGGATCTCGATCCGCCAACCCTGGTCATCAGTGAGGTGAAAGTGCAGGCGGTTGAACTTGTGCATCGCCATGAGGTCGATGATGCGGAGCACCTCGCGTACGGGAAGGAAGTGGCGTGCGACGTCGAGCATGATGCCCCGCCAGGCGAAGGCCGGCTCGTCCTCGATGTGACAGGCCGGCACCGTGACGGTACGGGCTGTGGCGCTCACTGAACGCCAGATACCGTCGCCCATCAGCTGGAGAACAGTGGCGGTGCCGTGCAGGAACCCGGCCGCATCTGCCGCCGTGATGCTGAGGCCGTCCGTTGCAACGTCGACGCGGTGAGATTCCGGCGCCAGCGTGGCGTCCATCACGAATCGGATGCCTGTGGGCGCCTGATCGACGACGTCGACACGGATCCGCGCACCGGCCCACAACCGCTCGGTCAGCAGCGCGACGGCATCCGTCGCATCCGGAACCGCGGCAATCGCGACGGTTCCGTTGAGAACGAATTCGCCCTCTGCTTCGGTGAAGAGCCGGGGACGAGGAATGAGCGTGTGCATACGGTGGACTTTCATGAAGGTGATGCCTCAACGTGATCGCGAATGGTACGTCGATGAGGGCGAGCGGGTGAGTTAATGATGCAGGCGACTTATCTAATTCGCGAACCGGGTTGGAGACGCGGGTCAGGGGCCTGGCTGGCGGGAGGCGGGCTCGCCGACTGACGCCCTTCTTCCCGGGCGGCAGCGACCGGTTGCGTGACGCGATATGAACTCACCGCTCGGTGCGTCCTTAACGCGCGTGCCTTCCCCGGCGTCGCTTAGCGCCGGGGCGCGAAGAGCGCGTGCAGCAACGGTACTGCAGACACGGCCATCAGAACCGTGCCGAACACGGCATCCGCGTCGCGGACGAGGGCACCGCCGACGAGCAAACCGGCGAACAGGATCGCCGATACCGCACGCTGTGCGATCCGTTCCAGCCGTGCCACCCGGCGGTCGAGGGCGGAGCTCTGCACCGAAACCGTGCCGTCGTGAAACCGGGTGATGAGGTCGTCCAGGCGCCGGGGCAACCGCAGGGCGAGGCCGGCGACGTCGAGAACCTGCTGGGCAGCATCCTTCACCACGTTCCCACCCTCGTCGCGCAGCAATTGCGTGGCGTACGGCTCGATGGAATCCCACAGGTTGAACTTGGGGTCGAGCGAGCTGCACACACCGGACGTCAGCGACATGGCCCGGATGACTAGCAGGAAATTCTCGGGCAGCTGGAACGGCAACGAGCGCACAACGTCACCGAACTCGATAGCGAAATCACGGAACTCGCGCGGGTCGACGTCGCGCAGCTCGGCGAAGCCCATGCCACCGAACCGCGCGAACAGCTGAACCATCGCCCGTTCGAGCTCAGCTGTTTCAGCGGTCGGCAGCAGCACTCCGACGGAACCCATGGCGTCGACGAGTCCCTTCCCATCGCGAGACGCCGCGGCAATCAGCAGTTTCCGCAGGCCGGCACGGGTGCTGGCGGACACCTCCCCCATCATCCCGAAATCGATGAAGGTCAGCTTCCACGACCGTTGACCGGGTGGGGCGTCGATCGGCGTGACGAAGATGTTGCCCGGGTGCGGGTCAGCGTGGAAGAAGCCGTTGGTGAACAGCTGGTCGAACATTACGGTGGCGAAGACGGATGCCACATCGCCCGGTTCGATTCCGGCCGCACGGAGGGCATCCGTATCGTTGATTTTGATCGCCGTCACGTCTTCGAGCGTGAGCACCCGCCGGGTCGTGCGCTCCCACACCACGGCGGGAACGGCCACCCGGTCGTCGCCGGCGAAATCGGCCGCGAACCGCTCCGCATTCATCGCTTCGTGCAGGTAATCGATCTCCTCGAGACTCGTGACCGCGAACTCCTCCACCAGCGCGGGCGCGTCAACACGGTCGGACACGAGACGCACGTGGCTGAGCCACCCGCCCACCTTACGCAGCGCGGCCAGGTCAACGTCGACGATCTCGTCGATACCGGGGCGCTGCACCTTGATCACGGCGCCGGTCAGCCCCGTGTCGGCGGTATCGAGCGCACCGAGGGTGGCGCGATGGGCCTGGCCGAGGGATGCCGCTGCAACGGGCGTCTCGTCGATCCACTGGAACGCCAACTCGAGCCGCACGCCGAGTTCCGCTTCGGCGAGGGTCCGGATGGCGGCGAAGGGCACGGGGGGCACTTCGTCCTGCAGCCCCTCGAGTTCGGCCGTGATCTCCGGCGGCAGGACGTCGAGCCGGGACGATAGGAACTGGCCGACCTTGATCATCAGCCCGCCGAGGTCGACCGCGAGCACGTGGAAGCGCCGTGCGAAGCGCTGCATCCGCCGTGTTCGCGTGCTGTCGGCGACCCTCCGCAATCCGATGCGCGGGAGCACGAGTTCGTACCACCACGTCACCGCGAGATTCCACCCGGCGAACCGCAGGATGCGGCGGTACCGGGCACGCGTATTTCCAGCTCCGGACGGCGAATGTCCTCGATCCTGGCGAACCGACGGCACCTCTCTGTCAGTCCTGGGCGAGAATCGAGTAGAGCCGCCGCCGCGCCTCGTCGAGCACCGCGACCGCTTCCCGGATCTGCTCCGGCGACCCGGTTCGACCCACCTGTGCGGCCGCCTGGGCAAGTTCAACGCCTGCCTTCGGCAGCGCGGTGACCCCGGACTTGTCGTTCGCGCCCGTCGTCTCCCACGGCGCTGTGCTGCCGGAGTCGACGGTCACCGCGCGCCCGGCCTCGGTCAGGGAATAGGTCTTGCGGCCATTCGATTCCTCTGACGCGATCAGCCCTTCGTCGGCGAGCAGTTGCAGTGTCGGGTACACCGAGCCGGCGCTCGGCTTCCAGCTGCCGTTGCTGCGCTCCTCGATCTCGCGGATGATCTGGTAGCCGTGCATCGGCTTCTCTGCGAGCAGCGCGAGTACAGCGGCCCGGACGTCACCACGGCCCATCCGACCGCTTGGACGTTGTTTGTCGAAGGTGGATCGCAGCTGCTCCATGAATTGCCACATGCCGTCCGTGGGGATGCCTGCGCCGAATCCTCCTGCGGGGAATCCTCCTGCGGGGAATGAGTTGCCCATGATGAACCTCCTGTGGTTTCCGAGCGATGGTCAACGATATATCGTTCGCTCAGCGAGCGATAGAGGCGTGAAGCGGAGATCCGGCTTATTTCCGGGCGGTACACCGTGTCACGCGAGCACCCGATGAACTGAGGCGATCGCGCTCGACCCCTCACCGACAGCGGCGGCGACGCGCTTCATCGACCCGCGGCGGACATCCCCGGCCGCGAACACGCGAGGGGTCGAGGTCTCGAACGGCAGAGGTTCCCGCCCCAGGTCTTGCCAGCGTTGCAGCGTCTGCTGCGAGATGTCGGTTCCGGTCCGGATGAATCCGTCCTCATCACAATCGAGGCCGCCGATCCAGCCGGTCGCCGGGTCAGCGCCGATGAAACAGAACAGTCCGCGCGCCTCAACCGTTCCGGCGGTATCGATGTGCACGGCTTCGAGGGTGTGCTCGCCGTCAAGCCCGACGATGTTCGACGAGGGGTGAAGGTGGATTCGTGGGTCGTCAACGATTCGGTCGACCAGGTACGACGACATCCGCTCGCCGAGGTCGCCGCCGCGCACCACCAGGTGAACGTCGCAGCCGTTGCTCGCGAGATACAGCGCTGCCTGACCGGCCGAGTTCCCGCCGCCGGCGACGACGACCGGAGCCCCGTGCACCTGCCTCAGTTCCAGGGCCGTCGCGGCATAGTAGATGCTGGTTCGCTCAAAGAAGTCCCACCGGTCCAGGTGGAGTCGCTTGTAGGCGGCACCGGATGTCACGACGGCCGAGCGCGCGCGAATCACCTTCCCGTCCGTCAGCACCACCTCGAGTCCATCGCCGGTGGAACGCAAACCGGATGCCGCGCAGGGCGCGAACACCCGCACGCCGAACTTGATCGCCTGGAGCGTCGCCTGTCCGATCAGCGACGCCCCGCTGACTCCGAAGGGGAATCCGAGGAAGTTCTCGATGCGCGAGGTCGCCCCGGCCTGACCGCCAGGCGCAACGGCTTCCAGAAGAAGTGTATTGAGCCCCTCGGATGCGCCGTAGATGGCCGCTGCCAGTCCCGCCGGTCCACCGCCGATCACGACGAGGTCCACTGCGCCCTCACTCGTCGGCTCATAACTGAGCCCGAGTTGCTCAGCGACCACGGCGGGAGTCGCTCGAACGAAGGCTTCGCCTTGAATAAAGGCCACCGGCAGGTCCTCCGCCTCCCACTCAAAGCCGGGGTGCGAAATGGTCGCATCCGGTTCGAGTTCGAGTGCCAGTGCCGTGTGAATGAGGTCCAGGCGTTCCGCAAACCGCTGGAGCGCAAGAAATTCACGGGAGTCACCGACGCCCACGAATTTCAGGGTCAGCGCCGCCGAGCCCTTCCGAAGCGACTCGCGGCGCGCCCACAGAGAGTGCAGGATGAGGTCCCCAAGTTCGTCGTCCTCGGAGAGCGCCTGCCGGAGCGCGGCGGCTTCCAGACGCCAGATCCGGCTGGGGGCCTTTGCCCTCACGGACAGGAATGCGCGCTGACCGTTGAGCAGCCCGAGTTCACCGGCAAAGTGGCCCGGCCCGATGAGTGCCAGCACCTCTTCATCGAGCCACCAGAGAGAGTCTCGAACGAGTTCGAGTTCACCAGACTCGACGAGGATCATCGGATAGTTCTCGTGACCCGTCGCGATGATCTGCTCGCCAGCTGCGACGTCGGAACGCGTCGCGTGTTGCGTCAGTCGCGACCACTGCGCGTCGCTGAGCATCGGGATGGTTTCAGGATCCGCGTAGTAGTCGACCATGGCAGCGCCTCAGCTTTCGGTAAACGCGGCGGCCGTCGTGAGCCGCCCCAGTCAGCGAAACAAACACATCTGAGTCTGCTCGTCGACCGCCATGCTGTCTACGGCGAGTTCCGCGTCCTCGCCCTTCCCGAGTCGGTATTCAGCTAACAGCCCGGAAAGCAACCGGCAGTGCCCGTGAAGGACCAGGCAGCCAGCCACAAGAACACCGCCAGCGGCAACAGGGAGCCCCAGATCAGGAGGACCACGAGGAACGTCACACCCAGGACGCACAGTGTTGCGGCGACCGTGAACCGAAGCAGTGGCTGCACCGCGGGTTCAACCTCGACGTCGATGACATCCGTACCCATCAGCTCCTCGAGTTCGCTAGCGACGGGCGCCGGCCCTCGATGGCGCGCCCGGGCCGCTTGGGGAACTTCCGGTCCTGTCATGTCGCCACCCTACTGGGGCGAGAGGTCGATCCCTTGAGAACGGCGCTTGGCTACGAGTCCTTCGCGAGGTGCACCGGTGGCAACGTCAGCGATTCGCGGAGAGTCAGAACGGCCACACGAGCGGGACGTAGAGCACTGCCACCGCGACGAAGATCACCGTGAGCGGGAGTCCGATCCGCCAGTAATCTCCGAAGCGGTACCCAGCAGGCTGCATGACCATCATGTTGACCGGCGTCGAGATCGGCGTCAGGAACGCCGCGGCACCGCTGACGGTGAGCGCCATCATGAAGGGAAGGATGCTGACCCCGAGCACACTCGCGACGGAGACGGCAACCGGCGCGACCACGAGGACCGTTGCAACGTTCGACATGAACATCCCGAGGATGACGGTCACAATGCAGATGGCGAGCAGTGCGAGGTGTGGCGAGGCCTGCCCAACAAGGGCGAGCAGGGCATCCGCGACCACGTCAGCAGCGCCCGTCGCGATGAACGCGGAGGAAAGCGGGATCATGCACGCAATGAGAACGACGGGTTCCCATGCGACCGAACGGAATGCCTGCGTCGGCGTGAGGACCCGGATGAGGATGAGTGCGCCAACAGCGAGCACCCCGGCCACCACCGCGGGAACAACCCCGGTCGCGAGGAGAAGAATCATCCCGGCGAGCACCGCCAGCGCGCGGCGTGCGCCGCGTCCGAGCGGAACGCCCCGCTGCAGCGACCGGGGCGAGGTCACAGCGATGACATCCGGGGAGCTGACGTATCGGTGCAGGGCCTCCCATGGCCCCTGAACGAGCACGGAATCACCGGCACGGAGCGTGAGTGCCTCTCCGTTTGCCTCGAGTCCGGTTCCTTCACCGGGCCTGTTGAGCGCGAGGATGACCAGATCTTCATCGCGGGTCCGCATGCCCGCGCGTACCGAGCGACCGATCAGCGACGATCGCGGTGCGATGAGAACCTCGAGGACGCCCTCGCGCGGGCCGAAGTGGCGCCGCGCAGTGACGTCGACGTCGTAGGTTGCCCGCCATGCCTGCGCGCGCTCCTCGGGGTCGCTCGATTCCTCGGCGAGTCTCTCGGCCTCGCGATGCGGGAGCAGAAGGCCGCCCAGGCCGGCGGTGACAGCGAGCGTCAGCACGACGAGCGGGATGCCAACCAGCGCGAATTCGAAGTAGCCGAACTCGCGACCCCCTGAGCGAGCAGCGAGGTCGGAGACGATGATGTTCACGGGGGTTCCGGTGAGCGTGAGCAACGATCCAGCGCTGGCTGCGAAGGCAAGCGGCATCAGCATCCGTGACGGAACAATTCCCGCGCGCACCGAGACGACGACGGCGATCGGAAGCAGGGCCGCGACAGCACCGTTGATGCTGATGAGAGCGGCCAGCGCTGCCGCCATCGCGCCAATGAGAATCGTGAGGCGCGAGCGGCGTTGTCCGGCTCGGCCGATGATCTGCTTGCTGATCCACGCGGTGACGCCAGTGGCCACCAAGGCTTCACCGACGATGAAGAGAGTGGCGATAAAGATGACCAGCTCGTTGCCGAAACCGGCGAGAGAGTCTTCCAGTGTCAGCAGACCCGTGGCCCAGAGGGCCAGCGGAACAGCCGCGGCCACAAGCACCGGTGGAAGGCGATTCGTGACGAATGCGATCACGACAGCTATGAGGATGACGAAGATTACGGTCACCTGATCCATCGACGGCGCCTCATTTCCTGCGTTTGTTTCAAGCGTCCGATGTCGCGCTCGAACGCGCAGCCCTCATTGTCTCATTCGGTTCTGAGTGGAGCTCTCGGCGAGTGCTGATAGCCCGCTCACTGTGGCGCGTTCGAAGAAAAGCTTGACTGTGTTCCGAGGACACGGTTTCTACTGGGCACATGTTGGAGTCGAAACACACGGTGAAGCCGGGGAACGGCCGGGTCCTCCCCCGCTATCACTGGTGGCAGCTGTTCTCGCGTTCCCTCTTTCACCTCCACCTCACGGGCGAGGGCGGCACACCAGAGACGTGGTCCGTCGACATCCGGCAAGCCGGCGATGAGAACGGCACCGTATACGCCGAGCTCTACCGCGGCGGTATCCACCACGCTCGTTCTGAGCTCCCTGCGGCTTTCGCGGTACCGGGTGGCACCATCGAGGTCGAGCTGAGCGTCTTCGGGCTGAAGCGCTGCCACTATGTGACCGCTGACGGGTGGGAACAGCAGCTGGTGCCCGATCCCGCATCGGCCGAAGGACTGCGCGCCCACCTGGACCGGACGTCCCCGACGCTGAGCCGCGCTGTCGGCATTGCATCCGCGTTGATCCTCATCGTCGCACTCGTGCTGGGAGCTCCGCAGATTATCGAGCTGATCGCACAGGTCCCACCCGTCGCGGAGCGCCTCGGCACGTTCTCCAGCCCGGTCCAGCTTCCGGCCTGGGCGAACGTTTCGCTCACGGTCGCAGCGGTGGCGGCGAGCACCGAACGCGCACTCCGGCTGCGTTATAACCGCATCCTCGACGGCGGCTTCTTCGACGGCGACGACTAGACGACCGCCGACTTACCGAAACCATTCAACGCCACACGCCCCATCCAGGAGGAACCACATGTACGAACCACGACCCGCCGACATCGCTCTGCCGCCGACGGCATCCATTGGCCTGAATCATCTCTTCCCGGTTGACGTTCAGGCCGCGATACCCGCGACTGAAGCGTCGACAAGCGGGAGCGAGCCGCATGACGCGCATCTGGCGACCGTCCCGATTACGACTGCCCCTCCGCCGTCATAGGCTCCGTCCGCGCCGCTCTCCTCACGGGCAGACGCGAACGCTGCGTCCGTCGAAACTGACGATGTCGCCCAGCTGCAGCTGCCTGCCGCGTCGGCGATCAATTTCGCCGTTCACCGTCACGAGGCCGTCGATGATGGCCTCTTTCACGTCTCCACCGGAGTCGAGGAGTCCGGCAAATTTCAGGAACTGCCCGAGACGAATGCTCTCTCCGCCGATCGAGACATCGTCGATCGGAAGCGGCTGTGTCATATCCGAATGCTAGCCGACCACGTACCGGCCTGCCGGGGCGAGAATGGGAGGCCACCGGCGTCACCCTGCCCGCCAGATAGAGCCGGCGTCTCTATCCGGCCCGACCCGCAAAAAACAGAGGGACGCCCCGTACATATGGCTGATGTTGTGCCGAAGTAGCGGCAGGATGGGTTCCGTGAAGATTCTCTCGATTCAGTCGGCTGTTGCCTACGGGCACGTCGGCAATTCGGCCGCCGTTTTTCCGCTCCAGCGAATCGGAGTGGAGGTGCTGCCCGTTTTCACGGTGAATTTCTCGAACCACACCGGTTACGGAGCGTGGCGCGGGTCCCTCATCTCGCCCGAGGAAGTGAAGGACGTGATCCTCGGGATCGAGGACCGCGGCATTCTGCCTCAAATCGACCTCGTGCTCTCGGGGTACCAGGGCGGCACCGGAATCGGTGAAGTCATCGTCGATGCGGTGACGCGGGTGAAGGCCGCCAACCCCTCAGCGATCTACGCGTGCGACCCGGTGATGGGCAATGCGAAGTCCGGATGCTTCGTCGCGCCGGAGATCCCTGACCTGCTGCGCGACCGTGTTGTGCCCGTGGCCGACATCATCACCCCCAACCAGTTCGAGCTGGGTTATCTGACGGGAACGGAGCCGCTGACCCTCGCGGAAACACTCGATTCGGTCGATCTCGCTCGCGCGATGGGGCCGTCGACCGTGCTCGTCACGAGCGTGGAGCAGCCCGACCGCCCGGAGGGCACCATCGAAATGCTAGCCGTCGACGGTGAGGGCGCGTGGATCGTGCGCACTCCGCATCTGCCGTTTAAGGCGAACGGGTCTGGGGATGTGACCGCAGCGCTGTTTTCAGCGCACTACCGCGAGACCGGCAGCGCCGCCGTCGCTCTCGAGCGCACCGCGTCAAGCGTGTTCGACCTGATCGAGCTCACCTACAAGTCGGGGCAACGTGAACTCCAGCTCATTGAGGCCCAGGAGTTCTACGCCCACCCGCGACTGCAGTTCGCCGCCGCGCGGGTGCGGTAAGTCCGAAAGAAACGTCGCACTTCGGGAAGGCCGCCAGGCGTTTACCGTGGCATGGATGCAACGGACCGAGCGCTGCTCGGCTACTCAGGCGCGCACTCGAGCCCTCAGGGCGAGAGCCACGAACCTCTGCTCGCCGCGGTGACAGCAGCGCAGTCCCTCAGCAGCAGCTCCTTTGTTTGCGGCGATACGTGCGCGGTCGTGATTTCTGCTCTGAGCAAGTCGAGCTCCAGGCCGAGCGCAGCGCTCTGCGGGCCCTGACGCACCACCCAACTCAGTTCACGCAACATCCGAACGACTCTCCCCGCAGTCCTCGGGTCGTCCAGTGCATACGTCCGCATCTGGACCATCGCCTGGTCGAGCAGGTCCTCAAATGTTGGGTAGCCAACGACAACGCGTGGCCGGCCCTCCTCGTCGGCGTGGAACTTCGGTCCAGTCCGAAGGCCGGCGAGAGAGCAAAGAAGCGCAGAGATGTGCCCGATCGCGTGAACGGCCGTGGTCGGGTCGTTCACGCCGTGAGAGAGAGCGCGACTAGCGACGTCAAGCAACTGCTGCAGCCCAAATCCGGCATCCTGCGTCGATGTCCGCTCGAATCCCGTCGAAAGGCTTGAGCCAAGACCGAGGCTGAGTACCGATTTACGCTCGTCATCGATTGGTGCCCGATCGAGCGCCCATGCCCGCGCAAATGGGACTCCCGCGATCAGAGATGCCCCGGGAACCGCGTCAATAACGACGAAGGTGTCACTCTCAATGGCTGCCGCAAGCGCGGTTTTGACATCAACCCCCAACAAGAACCCGGATACAGGGCTCTCGATGTGCGCGGCATCCCACTCTGGTGACAGCACTGGTTCCGGCTCAGGGCTCCCGTCCTCAGGGAAGATGCGAGCGATTGCTTCGTCTGCTTCACTGTGCACGTCACGCATCATTGTCTCGACACGAATTTGTGTGGCGAGGTGTCCGAGAAAGAACACCAGCGCGATGACGCTCGCCACCGTCAGACCAAAAGCTAGAGTGATGGAAATTTTGGGAACGAATCCGTCCCCCTCGCTGGTCTCAGACCGGATGCTGCGTAAGACAGTCAGGGAGAAGAGGAACGTTGCGAGGAACAGCCCGAGCGTTGTGTGCACGAATCGGTCGCGGGAAAAGGTTCTCAGCAGGCGGGGCGAGAATTGGCTACTCGCTAATTGAAGGGTCACGACGGTGAGCGAGAAGGTCAATGATGTGACCGTGACCAGGGAACCAGCGATGGTCTGCATCAGCGCCTGGGCTGCCTCTGGGCCGCCGCCGAAGAGAAGCCCAGACACAGCATCGGACAGGTTGTTCTCGAGCTGGCGGTCGAGAAACGGCAGAAACTGGCCCAAAACGACGGCGGCGATAGCGGCTGCAAGCGGCACTGGCCAGAGTTGAGTTCGGAGCGAGTCCCTGACCTCGCTCGACCCCGCCCGGCGCTTCATGCCGAACGCCACGGACGATGAGACCTAAGCGCGCACCCAGGTGATGTGGGAATCATCTTTCGGACAATACCCCACAGGCTGGATGGCGGGGCAAGCAGTTGCGCACCTCGGGCTCGAACCGCGGTTGGGTGCAATCCCCTGTCCCGAATCGGCGAGCCAGCGTACTGTCTCCCTACGGCGACGGCACCTCGTCATCGCTCACAAATCGGGCAGTACCGAGGAGACGTTCACATGTGGTTTGATTCCTGGGCAGACATCGTCCGGATATTAGTCGTGGGTTCTGCCTCCTATCTGACGGTGGTCGTGGTGCTGAGGGTGTCCGGGAAACGGACCCTCAGTCAGCTCAACGCCTTCGACTTCGTCGTGACCGTCGCGCTCGGTTCGACGCTGGCAACGATTCTCCTCAGCTCCGACGTCGCGTGGGCCGAAGGGTTCGCTGCCCTCGCGATGCTCGCCCTGCTCCAATTCCTGGTGGCGCGGATTTCCACTCGCTGGCCGCGCGCCCGGAAAGCCATCGCCGCTGAGCCAGTTGTGCTCTTGCGCGAGGGAATTTTGCAGGACGACGCGATGCGCCGGAACCGGCTCACCACGTCCGAAATCCATCAGGCGATTCGGGAAAGCGGATGTGGAGACCTTTCGCAGATCGCGGCCGTCATTCTCGAAACTAACGGCAAGATGAGCGTCATCACCTCCGACAAGTACGGAGATGGATCGGCGATGGAAGGAGTGACCAGCCATCCCTGATGTACCGAAAGACCTCGCCGATCAAGACGAGGAGTTCACTCGAGCGGAGTTGTTCGCTCGGTCCCTCGACAAGCCCATGGGCATACTCGGAGTGGTCTTCCTCTTCGTCATCCTGGGTCAGCTCCTCGCCACAGACGATGCAATTCTGACCGGGCTGTCGGTCGCCGGGTGGTTACTCTGGGGCGTCTTCGTTGCCGAATTTCTTCTGCGAGCGTATATCGCCCGGTTTCAGCGAGCGTTTTGGAGACGGAACTGGTGGCAGGTGGTCTTCCTGCTCGTGCCCTTCCTCCGGTTCTTCCGCGCGTTACAGGGATTGCGACTCATTCGAGTGGCTCGCCTCAGCCGTATGGGTGGGATCGTTTCGGCGAGCGTCCGCGGAACGCGTTCGGCGGGGCGACTTCTGAGCAGCAGGATCGGTTGGCTTCTGGCCGTGACGGCAGTAGTGGCGCTCGGTTCGAGTCAGCTCCTGTATGCAGGCGGATACTACGAAAACTACGCCGATGCCCTCTACGAAGCGGCGCTCACCACGGTCACCGGTACGGGGCTCACTCCCACAGACGGCTTCCCACGCGTTATCCATATCCTTCTCGCGCTCTACTCCGTGGCCGTATTCGCCACCCTGGCAGGAACGCTTGGGGCGTTCTTCCTCAGGGGAACAGCCGCGCAAAACGCAGACCGTCCCGGTTGAATCGCCGCGAGCCCTCCCGAAGAGTTCGCCCTGATCCCCAGCCACCAATATCTGGACGGGGGTATCCAGAGCGCCGGTCGAGGCGTGGGCCGCACTTCGCAGTCTAACCCCGGGCGTAACGTTGACCTCCCTGCGTTTTAGAGTCGGCCTGGGAGTGCCGGGAAGCCTGGTCGGCGAGTAATCGACGATTGGATTCAGCAATGTGAGTTCTCATCTTCACCTTCGGCACCCGAGGCGACATCGACCCGTTCGCCGCCCTCGCCGAACGACTCAGCACGTCCGGCCACGTTGCCATGCTTGCGGCCCCCGAACCGTACCGAGGCGCCGTCTCCTTCGGCGTCAAGTTCGAACCAATGGCGACCGCGATGGACCGGGTCATGCGCGCCGGTATGAGCGAGCTGAGCGGTCCGGCGCAGGCCCTGACGCTTGCTCGACAGATGTCTGCGGCGATGCGTACGTCACTCGACGAACAGTGGGAGATTGCCCAACGGTTCCGTCCGACCATCGTTGCCGCGCACCCGAAAGCTCTGGGGGGGACCTCATTTCGCTGAACGGCTGGGTGTTCCTTTTGTTGCGTCGCTTCCGCTTCCGTTTCTTACGCCGACGAATGCCTTTCCCATACCGTTTCTCGCGCGCGCGCTTCCGTGCGGGTCAACCGGCTCACATACCAGTTCAACCGTTTCACGGCGCTGGCGTACGGCGACATGATCAACAGGTTCCGACGTGAACGGCTGGGGCTGCCGCGGATGAGCCGCCTCAGCGACTACCTGACGATGCGGGGCGGTGATCGTGCACCCGTGCTGTACCCATTCAGCCGTCACGTTGTCCCGGTACCGAGCGACTACCCCGCCACGGCGCACGTCACCGGCTACTGGTTCCGGGAAACTACCTCGACATGGGAGCCGCCCAGAGATCTCCTCGGCTTTCTCCAGGCAGGGCGGCCCATCGTCTACGTCGGTTTTGGCAGTATGGGGTTCGGGGCAAAAGCTGAAGAGCGCGGTCGAATCGTGCTGCACGCCCTCCGGGAAGCTGGGGTGCGTGCCGTGCTCGCAACCGGGTGGGGCTCACTTGCTGCTCAATCAGCGGATGACGTCTTCGTCGACGACGTGCCGCACAATTGGCTGTTCCCGCGAGTAGACGCCGTCGTCCACCACGGAGGTTCCGGCACGACGGCGGCCGGGCTTCGCGCCGGGAAGCCCACACTAATTTGCCCCGTTTTGGGCGACCAGCCGTTCTGGGGCCGACGTGTCGATGAACTCGGCGTAGGGCCTCTGCCTCTGCCTCTGCCTCTACGCAGCGCGGCTCCGCACACCCTCGCGGAGCGAATCGTGGAGCTGACATTCCGGGAGGAGTACGCGGCGAGACTTCGGAAGTGGACCACGCGCCCGGATGCCCAGATCCTTCAAGAGAACCGAGCTGCACTCGAAGCGTCGATGCAGGCGTCACCTCAGCGTCTGCCCGCGGATGAGGACGATTAAAAGTAAGAAACGTGAGTGAGGACAGAACATAGCTCACCCGCGACGTGGCTCCTACTCCGAGTGACTGGTAACGGCCCCTTCGAGGCGGAGCGGGATGCGCACCTCGTAGTGAGCGGACATCATGGTCCGCCAGATTCGCAGGAGATTGAGTCCCCTGACATTTCACACACAACAATCGCTCTCGGGCTTCATTGCATCAGAGCCACAGCAGTCGGTCGCGGAGAACGGCGACACGCGCTTATACGTCCGAGTAGGCCAGCCCCACTTTCGTCGCGAGGATGGCGGCGGCTTCACCGAACTCGAGCCAACCTTCCACGACCTCGTAGCCTACCGCGCCACCGCCGAGCGGGCGCTCAGGCGGTTCGCGAAGGGCGACAGCTTCGTCGCGGAGGGCTACGTGCGAACATTTGAGGTCGAGCGCGACGGCACAGTACTTGAACGCGAGGAGTTCGTTGCAAAGAAGATGGGACACGACCTCGCACGCACGAACTACTCGGTAGACCGAGCTCGCCGCGAAGCAGCGGGCACCGATAGACACTCTCGCGGCGTCGACAATGTCTTCTCGCGCACGGCCGTGGCGCCGCGCACCAACTCTGTCGCGCTGGGTATGTGAGGTCGCGGTGCCCGAACCCTGGTTGGAGCCGGCGCCTGACCTAGAGGACGCCCCAGACAGCCTGGCCAGGCGAACCGGCAACGGGCGCCGTTGAAGACGTCGTAATCGCCGACCGCGAAGAGGATTTTGTGCAGTTCGTCGTTGAGGACGTCCAGCGGCGGCGGGAGGCCGAGGGCCACTTCTCCGAACGTGCCGACTATTAATGATGCACCGAAAATTGTCATACCGCGTCTGGGCTCCGGCGGGTCGGTATCGGTCAGTGCGATTCGTTTGTCCTCCGCTCAACGGGAATTCCACCGAACGGGTCTTGCGGACGCGACTCTCAACTCCTTCCGCGGAAGCCAGTCATCCCACTCACTCTTGCATTGAAGATCCAGCTTGCGGGCGCGCGACTCGGATGGTTCAACCATTCTCCCGCCTTCGGACGTGGACCACCCATAAGACGTGGACCACGATTGGTGCGCTTGCAGCGGCCCGAACCGAACCCGCGTTGCTATCTGCTGGTCTCGCCTGGACACTCATAGATTCAGTTCCCCTAGGAACTCTGTGAATTCGTCCGCGATCTGGGGCGAGTGTGTCCAGTGGAGGTAGTGGCCGCCGTCGAGCTCAATGAGTTCACCGTGCTCGAGGTTGCTTAGCTGGATCTCGTGTAGTTCCTTCCAGCGCGGCTGGTTGCCCTCCTTCTTTACGAAGGAAAGGACTGGCAGGTCGTTCGGATAGGTCAGGTCCTTCACGGCCGCAAAGTTCCGAGCGCCTTGGTTGGCTTCGTCGGTGACCGCTGGGTTGCCGTAGTTCCAGGCCGTCATTAGGCGGATTTGCTTCCTCTCGGCAGGCGTGAATTCCTCGCCATCAGGCTCAGCCAGCGCCGGCATGATCGTCGTGGCCAAGCGCGGCAGTCCCGTCCACCCGATTAGGCGATCGAACGGGCTGACCGCGCCGGCGAGCCCATTCATCTGCCCGGGAACCGAAGCGTCAATCCCGACCACTGCCGACACTTCGTCGCGGTACTGGTTCGCGTAGTAGAGGGTGCACAACCCAGCGATGGAGTGCCCCATCAGCACGTATGGCTCGTCGACCCCAACCTCGGTGAGCGCGGTGTGGAGTTCGGCGGTGATGTTCTCGACGGTGCGCGGCGGCGCCTCCACGTCAGCGTGGCCATATCCGAAGCCCTCGACGACGACGACCTGGAAGCCATCCAACTCGCGGATGAGGGGTCCGAAGTCGGCGACGGGTGATGCAGTGCCGTATCCGGTGAGCATGACTACCGTCGGACCGGTCGTCCCGTGTCGGTGCACGTTCAGGGCGCCATCGCCCACCTCTACGCGTTCGCCGTACGACAGTTGCGCCCGCTCTGTCTGCTCCAGCACGGCGTTTGTACCAACTGACGTAAGCACGGCGGCCGCAGTTGCTGCGGTAATAATGCTCGCGCCACGCAAGAAACGCCTGAGAACAGACGTGCGCCGCGTAAGCGGGGACGCGTGCTCGATGTTTCCGCCGCCGCTCGCTCGCCCCGCCGTCTCCGCGCTATCGGGGAAAGGCTTGGTCATCGTGATGGCGGTAATGATTGCTCCGAGTAGGGCAAGGATAGCTGCGCCGATGAAGGCTGCGGAATAGCCGTGGGTCAGCTCTACCGGGGAAGGGTTGCTACCGGAGACGCCGTAAGCGACCGCCGTGAAGACCGCGAGTCCGAGCGCGGATCCGATCTGGTAGCTGGTGCTCACAAGCCCTGCGGCAACGCCAGTTTCCCCGGGCGGCGCCGCATTGATAGCGGTCCCGAGAGAGGGCACGAAGGCTATCGCCATTCCGAGGGCAGCCAAGAGCGATCCGGGAAGAACGTCGAGTGCATAGTTGCCGTCCGGGCGGACAAAGGACAGCCACACAAGGCCGGCCGAAAGCATGAGGAGTCCGGTGACGATCAGCGACTTCGCGCCAAATCTGGCTTGGAGCCGTGGTGCCAGCGCGACCATAACGAGAACGATCAGGCCAGTCATCGGGAGGAGGGCTGCGCCGGCCGCGAAGGCATTCGCTCCGAGTACTTGCTGCAGGTAGAGGTTCAGGAAGAACCACATCGATACCCATGCCGCGCCAAGGAGAAGCTGTGCGCTGTTCGCGGCTGCGAGCAGCGGCGCGCTGAGCAGACTAAGCCGGAGAAGCGGGTTGCGGCTTCGTCTCTGGATGGAGAGAAAGATCACCAACAGCAGGATGCCCGCGACCAGCACGCCGAGGGTGGGGGCCGTGAACCAACCCACCGCGGGTGCGTTTACAACCGCGTAGACGACCGCGGTGAGCCCGCCCGTCACAGCGAGCGCGCCGCCAACGTCGACGGATCCAGACGCACGTCGAACGGTACGAGGGAGTGCGGTGGTCGTGAGCACGAGGACGAGGAGCGCGATCGGGATGGTGACGTAGAACACCCACGGCCAGCTGGCGTACTCAGTCAGCACACCGCCGAGGAAGACTCCTACGGTGCCTCCGATTGGCGCCGCTGCGCCATAAATGGCGAACGCTTTCGGGAGGTCTGACGTGCCACCAAAGAGCATCATCAGCAGCGTTAGAGCGGCTGGGGCAATGAGCGCGGACCCTGCTCCTTGGATGGCGCGGCCTGCGATCTCGATGCCGATGTTGCTGGCAGCCCCGGCCAGTAGCGATCCCGCGATGAGGATGACCCAGCCTATGACGAAGATTTTTCTGGCCCCGAACACGTCGGCCAGTCGTCCTCCCAGCAGGAGCAGGCCGCCGAAGGCGACGACATAGGCGTTGAACACCCATGACAGTGACTCCGGTGTGAAGCCGAGCTCTCTCTGTATGTCGGGGAGAGCAACCCCGATGATCGAGGTGTCCATGATGACGACGAACTGCGCTGCGGCGATGAGGCCGAGGCCGAGCCATCGTTTCGCTGACGGTAGGGGCGGATGGTTGGACATGGTTTCCTCCTGAGAACGGCGCCTAGATACCCGGGCGGGGTAAAACCTATACCCCCCGGGGGTATAGGTGCAAGACCAATATCGGCGAGGTGAGCGGACTGCTTTCTCGGCGGACGAGTCCAGTCGCAGCCACGGAATTGTGAGAATCGCTGCCAGAGGGTTTGTGCCGCGCTAATAGGGGCATGAGCACATCAGAGCCGACCACCCACCCGCCCGCGGTTTCATCGAGAGCCTCGGGGACCATCTCGCCCATCGAGGAGCTCGCGGCGCATCTGCAGCCTTCGAAAGAGACGATCTACCATTGGCCGCTCGAGGGCACCGGCGCGGAGGTGACCGAGCTCGGCAAGCATTGGCGCGATACTCGAGCGGACATCGAGGCCGCCTCAGATGCTGCGCGCGGCAGGGAGCGTGGATCGTCGACCGGAATGCGGGGATTCGCGAGAGAACCAGCCACAGTGAGCGTATGGACGTCGGGTGTGGCTGATGATCTGTGGCATCGCGATCGACGCATGCTCATTAGCGCGGGGAAACGACGACGCAGTACACGCATTCATCCGTTGTGCGATTGAGGTATTCGCATTCGACGGGATCACCGAGGACGAGGCGGTCGCCGGCGGCGAGCTTGTGGATCTCGTTGCCTTCATGGAATGTCAGGGAGCCGCTCAAGACCCATATCAGGTGCCTCGTGAAAGCATACGTCGCGGCGGGGTAAGTGATTCGAGCGCCCGCTGGCAATCGGATCTCGGTGACGTCGACGGGGAAAGTGGGGGATGAGGCCACTTGTTTTCGCGAGTAATTGGTTACGGGGTCCACCCACGTGGGGCGCTCCTCAATGCGAAGCAATGCCGGGCGCATCTCCACCTGGCGGCTGAGAAGTGCAGACATCGTCAGCCCGAGGGCCGCAGAGAGCTTTCCGAGCAGCTCGGTGGTCGGGCTACTCAACCCTTTTTCGACGCGGTCGATCATCGCGCGAGATACCCCAGCCGCTACCGCGAGCTGGGCGCCTGACCATCCGCGGGTCTCCCGTGCTTCACGCACGATCGCCCCGACGTCTGTCGTTTTGACTAATTTGTTAGACATGGCTCTAGTATATTGGCATGACCGATATTCGAGATGCCCTTTCTTCCGATTTGGACGCCATTCTGGCGATCCACAACGAAGCCATACTCAATTCCAGAGCTATCTGGCTTGACGAGCCCGTTCACGTCGAGGATCGGGAGGCCTGGCTGGCGGAGCGGCAGAAGGCGGGGCATCCAGTCGTCGTTGCGGTGGTCGACGGGTCCGTGATCGCGTATGCGAGTTACGGTCCATGGCAATCCCGCTCGGGCTATCGGTTTACCGTGGAGAACTCTGTCTATGTGGCCGCTGGACACAGGGGGCGGGGTATCGGCGCACTGTTGCTTGCGGAGCTTCTTGAACGGGCGCAGCGTGCCGGGATGCACGTGATGGTGGCAGACATTGAGGCGGGAAACTCGGCGTCAATCAAGCTGCACGAGCGCTTCGGGTTTACCACCACTGGGACGCTCCACCAGGTGGGGACCAAGTTCGGCGAATGGCTGGATCTTGTCTTCATGGAACGGAAACTGGACGACGCGCCCGTGTTGACACGGATTGCTTCTTGAATGAGCATCAGCGTGCATGACCAATCGCAGGACTTGCGCCTCACGGTTTTAGGAAGTTCTACCCCGTATCCACGCGCGGACAATCCGTGCTCCGGCTATCTCGTCGAATCGGGCTCCACAAAACTCTGGATGGAGGCTGGCACGGGAACCCTTGGTCCCCTCCAGCGTTACACGAGCCTTGAGCAACTCGACGCAGTCTGGATCTCCCATCTTCACGCGGATCACAGCGCCGACTTGCTCGCAGCCTTCTACGGCTTGATGTACAGCGACAACCGTAGATCCAGCCCACTGCCACTATTTGGGCCCCCGGGCATTGAGGGGCGGCTGGCCCACTACCTCACCAACGGGAGCACGGTCGCGCCTATCGCGTCCGCCTTCGACGTGCACGAGCTTCATGACGGACACGAGGCTCAAGTGGGAAGCTTGGCGTTGAAGACGAGAAGCGTCTCCCACGGCATTCCCGCGTTCGGCGTACGTGTTTCCAGCTCCTCCGCCTCGCTCGTGTTCTCCGGCGACACGGCTCCATGCGAGAACTTGACAGAACTCGCACTGGGATGCAGCGCACTCTTGTGCGAGTCAGAGAGCAACGAAGCGCCGAAGGATGAAACTCAGGTGCACCATACGCCCGAAGACACCGGGAGGACCGCCGCGGCTGCTCGAGCGGGAAAGCTCATCGTCACACATGTGGGCCGTTTTCTTACCCCACATGACGCGCTCGAACGCGCAGCAACGGCATACGACGGGCATATTGAGTTCGCGACACCGGGAGCAACGATCACAATCAGATAGGACTTCGAGCCGACCCGGGCGGAGATCTACTGCGTTCGCCCACACCCGCGCTCCAATGACCGTTCCCGTTGAGCGTTCCTCGGCAAGAACATGGGACATTTGAATCCCTTGGGACCTCCAGAACTCCAATGTGCCCGCTTCGATCCGAGGTCTACGCGGCTGACAGGCCCGCCTCAATCGGATCGGGTCGATACTCGATTCGAGACACCTGCAAGTCAGTCTCCTGACCCGGCGCGCGCGAGAGCTCAATCGTCACGAGCGACTCGCCGACACTTGCTGGCGCCAGTTCAAGCGACAAGTACTCGAAAAGCGACCGTTCATGTACTGCAATGACAACCTGCCTACCTAGGTCGTGAGCGAAGGAGCGAAGCAGTGCGCTAAATTGCGCCACGTGGACGTCGTCCATTGCTTGGACCGGGTCGTCAAGGAGCAGCAACTCTACGGACGACTTCGCCGTCGCATTCAGAGAGAGAAATAGCGTCAGCGCGGCAGTATTCAGGTTCCCCGCGCTCAGCACTAGACCAGGCGGGCCAGCCATCTTGGTGCGCTTGTTCACTGCGCGGAGGCTCACGCCACTGCGGGGTCCGTCAGACGTAACGAACTCAGGGATGTACGGTTCCTCGGGAGCAAGACGAGTGAACAAATCTCGCCAGGTTCCGTTCAACGTGGAGTCAAAGACTTGTTCAACGATCCTGGTTCGAAGCTCGACCGCGCTCTTGCTGAGGCGTACTGCCGAATCAACGCGATCCTTCGCCGCATCGAGCTGCGCCTGCGCCACCACGATCCGACTTTCGATCGAGGAGCGAACTTCGTGCAAGTCCGACATTTCTCTAGCGCGGTCTTCAAGTGCCTGCGCTAGGTTATTGCGCTCGTTGAACGCGGTTAACTGAGCGTCCGCGGCCCTGTGGAGTCCCTCGACTCGCTTCAGGATCTCATCAAGCTGCTCCCGGAAAGAGAGCCCCGGATCCCGCCGCAGACCGACACCGGCGTCAAAACCAATAGCAGACAATTCCCCTCGAAGCCGATTCAGCCCGTCTGCCGCCGCCCGGGAAGCGCTCAGAGACGACTCCAATCGCTGCCGTTCCGCTAGCTCGCGCGCTACGCCCACTGCGCCCGGTCGGGCACCGGCGATCCGCGCTAGCAAGTCATTCCCGAACCTAATGGTTGACGCTAACGATTGGAGCGCTTCCCCGGACTGTAAGCGGTCCAAAATCTGTCGCTTTTCTCGGACTAGATCGTCTAGGCGAGATTGTTGCTTGGTCCTACGCTCTCCAAGCGTCGCTACTCGCTTCGCCAACGTGCCCAATTGAGAGATGCGCGCGGCAAGGTGCGCAGACAGTGATCCAACGTGCATCTCGCCGAAATCACGCCCACAAACCGGGCAGGCGTCATCGTCGAGGTGAGCGGCTATGGTCGACAACGCCTCCGCCAGCGCACCCACATCGGATCTCAAAGCAAAAGCTGCGATCTCCGCGTTCGTCTCCGACACTCCTTGTTCCGCGGTGTCGATCTGTTCATCGAGCACCGCCAGCCGCGACCGGGCAGCGCGCTCTGCGCTCATCTGTGCGCCGGCCCCGGCGAGTAAGTCAGCGATGAGATTTTCCGCAATGTCCAGACTCTTATCCGCTGTACCAGGTTCGGCGGACAAATCCAGCTGGACGTTCGCGAATTTGAGCACTTCCTTGAGCAAGTTCTGGCATGCAGCTTGCGAAGTCGCCTGCCACCCATTTATTCGGCTATTAGTGGCATGAAGTTGAGCTTCAAAGTTCAAGAAGTCAACCGACTCGGCCCCTTGCAGGGACTCGAATTGACTGGTGAGGATACTGACCCGTTCAAGCAGTGCGGTAGTCGGTCCCAAACTCGGGACATCGTCGAGTCGTTCACCACCAGCTATCTTGACCTGCTCGCTCAGAACGCCATGAGCTCGCTCGACCCTCGAAACTTCGGCCCTCGTCTCCTTCGCTCGTTTCGCAAGGAATTTCAGCTCCGCCTCGAGGTCAGCGAACTCTGGGACCAGCTTGCGGACTCTTCGGATATCCCGCGAGGGCTCTAGGCCAGCGATCAGCGCATCGAGTGTTTCGAGGCCGAGTAGCTCATTCACGAAACGAGCCAGTGCAGAGTCGCCTCTACGATCGGACTGCTCGTACGTCTCAAGGAGCCGTGCCATGGTCGATTGGGCCAGATAGGCGCGCTCTCGCAAAAAGTCACGGTGTGACGCGCCCAAGAGAGCTTTACCGGAGCGCGCGTCCGCGGACAACTCAATACGGCCTCGCTTGATTCCGCCTTCCTCGACCGACAACGACACCGCGCCGCTTGCCGCCCCACTATGAAGGAGGTGCTGTCCGAATTGTCCGCCAAAGCCTTCCAACATGCTGACGCTACCGGTGAGGCCCAACTCGATGGCCGACATGATCGAAGTCTTCCCGGCACCGTTTGCACCGTGCACCAGGATTACTGACGCGTCTAGGTCGCATTGGACAGTGCCGCGGATGCTTCGAAAATTGCTCACCTCGAGCGAACGCAGTTTCATTTCTTGACCATCGGCTCGAGGACAAAGGTGCGCAGAGCGTCGCGTACCCGCTCCTCGCTGGTGGACCCGCCGAGCAATCGGCTGCCTGCAATTAGCGGGTCGCCGCTTGAACGGCGCATCACGGAAATTGGATCCACCGACTTCACGACCCTCCGTTCGAGGTGAAGGGGCAACAGGACCCGAAGGTCATCTTCAGCACTATCCGTCCGAACAAGCAACACTCGTGCATATCGACTTACCTCTGATCGCGTCGTGGCGTTCATCGCGTCTGCGTCAACCACGACGGTAATCGACGCTTTCGACTCAACGTAATCGAGTGCCCTCGCCAAGGCCGCGACTTTCCGCGTCAGGTTTTCTCCGGGAACCGCGCCGAGGACGAGGTTGAAGCCGGCATCGCTGGTCCAGAACACGAAATCGAACTGGAAAGTCGCTGATCCGATGTTCAGCACATCGTCCATCTCGTTATAGCCGCCCGTGCGGAGCAACTCGACTACTTTGTCTCGGAGTTTCATAGGACTAGATATCCCTCCAGTGAGTCCAGAATCGCATCTATTGAGTCGTCGGTGTAGGAAACTTCATCCAGGTAGAACGGCTCTGCAATAAACCGACCCGTGCGACCAACCGAATGTTGCGGCGACCTCCGCTGAAATGGGCTGCTACTCACGATGACGGTCAAAGGGCCGCTCAAATCTTCCCGGGCCATCGCCGCAGCGAAAGCTCCATCATCCGCGAAAGTCTGCACGTTTCGTTCGACGCCACGAGTGAGGTTGAGCTCGACCGAACTGACATCCAACATCGACGACGTTAGCTTCCAGCGGCCGCTCTGGGCCCCGTAAGCGAGGACGCCGATTGCGAGTGACAGCGCAGTGAGTTGCCTATCTTGCGGACGACCCATCTGCCCGTTGGACGTCTCTAGGACTGCACCATCGGTCAGCGGCTCGTAAATTCCCTTGACTGCCTGACCGCGCCTGAACCGCGCAATACCGCGAGAGAAAGTAGCGATGGGCGTAAGTAGGTCTGTGAGGTCGTCGGCCTCGAGTGCAGACGAGATCTGTAGGGCCCAGGTATTGAGGCCCGCGCGAATCGCATCGCCAACAGTTGTCGTAATGGCGAACCCATCGAGTGCGACGAACAGCTTTGTCCTCCACACATGCACGAGCAGTGCGAGGAAGACTACGCGTGGATAGGCACCAAGGCAGGCATCCTCTTGTATATCTCTCGCGTGCGGAGTGTACGTACTGGAGTAAGCCTGCCTCAGAACCTGCTTCTGGTCTGTACCCAGGTGCGGGGACGCCACGACCACCGCGCCAGCGTCGGATGGCCAAACCCATGGATTCATGTCAGCTGCCGAGCCAAATACAGCTTGGATATCGGCGTCCTGAGCCGAGAGCCCAGCGATGAGGCTCGGGTGATCCCGCACTATCCCGGTCAAGCGCTCACGAAGCGCTCGAAAACTATGGTCGGTGATCCAATCTGAGATCTGCGACTTGCGCGCGATCATGAGCGGTCGGTACCGATTCTCCTCTGATGACGCCAGCGTCGCGTCGCCATGAAACTTGACCAGCTCCGTTCGAGCGTGTGGCGGCCGGAACTCATCAGGATGAACTTCAACCTTCAGAAGATCAGCACGCGAGCCGAAAAGGAGATCGTAGGCGCGCTCTACCAGAGGGTCCCAGTTGGCCGAGATCAGTATCGGCGCTGCGCCCTCCGCGCCAAGCATCGCAACGGCGACGTGCTCGATATCCGGTTCCATTGGGCCTGCATACTGGGTAACAACGTCGATGCCTTCCCAGAGCAGGTAGTCGGCAGGGAAGCCGTCGACATCAACGTCCAGAGCCGCCGAATAGTGGTCTGCTAGGGCCTCACAGATCGACTCAAGGTCTGTCCAGGTCAAGAGGTCTTCTAGTTGATGCGCGTCGTCGAGGTAGATGCGAGCGATGCTGAGGATCTCGGATAGAGCGACCCGGTGTGCCCCCAAGTCCTCCGGTTCTAGCCTTGACACCAGAAACTCCAGGAGGCTCTTCAGAAACTCAGGTACAGTGTTTGCTCGCCTCTTAGAAATGCCGGATCCGAGCCAGAAGCAGTAGTAGCCCTTCGCCACCTTCTCGACGACTCGGTTGTGATCGCGCAACAGAGACTCATAAAGGTCGGCAATCGTTAGGTTTGGCAAAGCATGTCCCCCGTGACACTGGTCTCTCGATTGTGTCGTACTTAATCGCTGCGACATCGCGTCTGCCTGCATAAGTCGCCACAACTGGGGGCACCGGGCACCAACAACCGCCTCTACGCGGTCCGTCTCCAGATCGAGCTCATTATGTTAGCGCTCGCGGTCGATCTCGAGTGTGGAGGTTCGGACATCGCAAGCGATCTGTCGCATGGCCGCACAACAGGTCCGGTACTACAGCTGCTGTGCTGGCACGCGAGTAGCGGCCATACCCCTGGCCCAGATTGTTGCTTCCAGCCTTGGATGGGTGGCAAGCCGTCATCTCGGCGCTGGCGTGACGCCCCTCGCCGAGGTTGAGCCTGGTTCTGTCGTTGGCGCCGTCCTGACGTTCTTCGAGTTGAGAATTTCGCCGGCGACAATCAAGAACTCCCAGCGCGCCTCTGCGAGCGCGGTTCGGGCGGGTGTCGTCTTTGTTTTCGCATAGTTATTCGCGGCGGAGAACCAACGCTGACCGGCGGCATTAACCTTGCGTGGTCCAAGCAAGGAGACTGCTTCAAACGCGGCGGAGGCGCTCTTGGTGTAGGCGTCGGCGCGGGCTCTCACCTTGACCAAGTTTGTGAGAGAGACATCCGTTTGGAGCAATGCCGTCAAGGTGCTCATGTCGATCATGAAAGCCACGTATGCCGCGTAGCGCTGTTCACGCAGCCATTTCGCATGCTCTCCTTTTCGTGCGAGCAAAGCAGTTACAACGCCAACAACCAGTCCCACAATCAGCGTGAGAGCCACGCTTACTATGGCCACAACGAGCGGGTCTGTTTCGATGGCGGGTTGGGGCGTCGCAAGTGTCATGACCAGACAGTAGCGCGGACGGATGAGTCCCAACCTCCCTGTAGAAGAGCCTGATGTCTCCGGCGCGTCCCGTGGTCCGCGAGGATTTGCTCCTGCAGGACCTGCAACTGACAGGATCTGCAACTGGGATGAAGAGGACGAAGGTCGAGCTCGCCCGCTTGGGGTTCCCGCAGAGGGTTCCGCTTTCACGGATGGAGCGATTGCGAACCTCAATCCTCGGCGCACAATGGAAGGTAGTTCTGAGGAGACCCGCACGTTGCATCCAGGACCTGATTCTCCGGCTTTCGGCATAACTTCAGAACAAGGGCCCTTGGTACCGCCGTGGCGGCACCGCAACAAGTCGGTCATGATCCGCTGAGAAGCGGCGAAACCCCGGGTGATGGTGCTGCCACCGTGGCAGCACCGCGTTCACTGTTCATCCTTCGCGAATGCGCGGTCGAGGAGCGCGGCGGTGGCCGGGTTCACCATCTCGATGCGTTGTATGTAGTGCTGCACCGTGATCTTGGTATCCGTGTGGCCGCGCAGTTCTGCCGCGAGTTCTATGCTGGCGGCGGTGTTGACCGCGGTCGCAACCGTGCGGCGGAACATGTGCGGGGTCACCCCATCAATCCCCGTCCCCCCGAGCACGTGACGCAACTGCCCCCGCACGTTCGTCGCTGTCAGCGGGGTACCGTCCCGAGACTGGAACACTAATTCGTCCAGGCTCAGACTGCCCACCTTGGCGAGCCGCCGACGGACTGCATCGGCAGTGAAGGTGGGGATGGCAACAACGCGAGCGGACCTGGCGGTTTTCGGGTGGTCCTGCCGGAAGGTCTGCTCGCCGTTACGGCTAATGATTGTGCCGGCGAGTCGGATGGATGGCACGGCACTGGCGACGTCGACATCGCGGCGCCGGATGGCCAGCACCTCTCCGATCCGAGCCGAGGTGCCGAGCATCACCTCGACGAGCGCCAAGCTGGCCGTCAGGCTTCGGGCCGGACACATGTTCCGCCCCGGCCTCCCACCGAGCGATCGCTGCGCGAATGACGTTCACCTCGGGGGCGGTCAAGGCGTCCGGGATATGCGGCTCGCGGTGCAGACGACCAATGTGGTCCATGGGGGTGCGCGGGAGAACCTCGTGCCGTACCGCGAGTTCCAGTGCCAGTCGCAGCACGACCCGGGCCTGTTTGGCGCGACTGTAGGAGATCTTCGCCAGCCGCTTGATGAACTTGTCGCACCGGGCCACACCGATCTCACGCAGGGCGAGGTGGTCGAACACCGGGGAGACCAGGGTGCGCATGTTGCGCTCGTAGAGGTTCCGGGTGGTCCGGGAGATCCGGCCCTCCGAATCGATGTCCTCCAGCCAGTAGGTCACCAGGTCTTTGACAGGCTGTCCGGCGTGAGCCTCGTGTCGGCGGGCTGGAACAGGTCCCGTTCGGCAAGCTTGCTCTTCAGCGCACGTTCTGCGGCCTTGGCGGTGGTGCCGCTGGCCTGAACCAAGCGGGCGTGGCCGTCCCAGTCGCGGTAGCGGGTCCGCGCCAGGTATCTGCCGCTCGGCGACATATAGGTGCTGATGTCGCCGAAGGTGCCGATGGTCAACCGTTGCCGGGGCATCTCAGCTCACCGCCGATCGGTGCGCCTGGGCTCGCTGGTGGGTTCGCGTTGCTGGGCGATCCAGTCCCGCACGTCGGAGACGGCGAACTTCAGGTGTTTGCCGAGCCGGTAGGCGGCGGGGCCTTTGCCGTGCACCCGCCAGTCGTAGACGGTGGAGATCGGGATGTCCAGGTAGGCCGCCAGCTCGTGGACGTCCATCAGGGGCTCCAGGCCCCAGTTGTCGGTGGGAGGAGAGGTTGGGTTGTCGTCGTGAATGCTCATACCCAGGAGGTACGTACGACGATCCCGGACGATCGGGACGGACCGAAACCGACCTCAGGGCCTCGGACGGCAGGGCCGGGTCAGCGGCTGAAATGTGCTCAAAGTGATGACGTAGTGATGACTCAATCAAATCTCTTAACCTAAAAAGTCCCGGAAACCCTTGAGTTTCCGGGACATTCGGTCGGGCTGACAGGATTTGAACCTGCGACCCCTTGACCCCCAGTCAAGTGCGCTACCAAGCTGCGCCACAGCCCGCGACCAGTCATCCTCGCGGACGACCTCGTCAATGCTACAGGACAAATGGGCCGCCCTTTGTCACGCCCGCTCAACCCTAGTGGGACGATTTCGCTGACAGATTCGGCAAGGCGGCGCGCAATGGGCTACGCGGTCACAGCCTGTGGAGCCCTTGCCGCACGGCGCTGCCCGATGGCGAGGAGCACGAGTCCGCCAAGCGCCCACGCTCCGAGCGTCAGGCCGGCAGCGACCCCTCCGGCTCCGCCGAAGTACGCCGCAGAACGGACGAGAGTTCCTGCCGCACCCGGAGGAAGGATCTGCCCAAGCATCCCCAGCCCGCTCGGCAGCCATGCCGCCGAGGTCGAAATGCCGGCCAGGGGGTTCCCGAGGAACATCATGACCATAGCGCCGATGGTGAAGCCCTTACCGCCGAGCGCCTCCGCGAGGCCCGCCAACGGAAGCGCGAGCCCCGCGATGCCCAACGCCATGGCCGCAGCAACCGGCCAGAACGCCCCGCTGATGCTGCCAAACACAAACATGAGAACGAATGCAACGCTCACGCCGCCGACGGCGGCGAAGGTCAGGATCCCGGCAACGGTCCACGCGAGGCTCTTCGGGAAGAACTTGCGGAACGCGACAGCGGGCACGATGCCGCCGAAAACCAGGGGAAACGCCAGTCCGCCGATACCGATCCCGGTCGGATCGCTCTTCGGAAGCGGCACAACATCCGTCACCGTGACGTCCGCCCCTGCCTGGGCAGCGAGAGCAGTGGCCGTCGAGGAGAGCGTGGACGAGATCGCGGCGGAACCCGCGCTCGCGGTGAGTACAGAGACCTGCGACTCGGCGACAACAAGACCTCCGACGATTTCCCGTTTGGAGATGGCGGTGCGAAGCTCCTCCTCCGAGCCGAACGCGGACGCTACGAAACCACCGGGTACTGCCGAGTCGAACCCCTCCTCCCAGGCAGCCGTCTCCGCAGCCGTGCCGACGATGCCGACCGGGAGATTATGGGGCCCACTCTTCAGCGAGGGCATGATGAAGACCATCAAGAGCACCACGAGTATGGCGCCGAGCCCGACCGTGAGTCCGAGCACCTTGAAGATCGGTGTTGCTTTCCGGGCGGGTGCAGACCCACCGGTGCCCTCGTGTGCTTGTGGCGCCTGTTCGTCTGCCGTTTTGAGAAGTCCCATCGTTGCTTTCTATTGGTATAACCGGATGAATTTCCTCCAGTATACGCCTTGAGCGGATGATATCCCTCCGGATATGCTGAGAGGTGCGGGTAAGACGCGCGAGAGAGGAATCATCATGAGGGCCGACGCTGTGCGACGCCGACAGAGAATCGTGCACGAGGCGCGGAGGATCTTTGCCGCCCACGGCGGTACCGTCGCCCTCGAGACCATCGCCGAAGCCAGCGGCGTCGGTATCGCCACCTTCTATCGGAACTTCGAGTCGAGGGCTGCGCTCGCCGACGAGGTCGCCCTCTCCATCCTCAGCGACATCCAGCAAGCGGCAGCGGAGGCACTTGCCGGAATCCACGACTCCCCCGCGGGCGCGTGGGAGTCCTACGTCAAGCGCCTCGTGACGATGGATCTGGGTGCCCTGACGGAAGCGCTGTCCGGGTTCGTGCGTGACGAGATGTCGGCGCAGCTTCGAGACGCACAGGCGACGACGCTCAGCGGAGTAGACCAGCTGCTCGCCGCTGCACACGATGCAGGTCTCGTGCGGAGGGACATCAGCGCACTCGAACTGATCATCGCCATCGGGATGATCACCCGACCCCTGCCCGACATGCTCCACGCAGCAGCACCCGACCTCAGAGAGAAGATGGTCGAGGTGTTCATCAGAGGGGTTCGCCCCGGTACCTGAGCTGCGCCACGGGGCTTTCGCCCCTGTGGGTTGCTCCGACAGGCACTAGCGTCAACCCATGGGCATTCAGTCTGAACTTGCGACGACACATCCGACCGTGACTCGGGGCGAAGCATGATGGCGGTGCGACCCGAGCACCTCAAGTGGGCTCCGATCGGCCTCGTCTTCATCGGCGGTGCATTCGGTGCAGCGACCCGGGAGTGGCTCTCGCTCGTCATCCCCAAGCTCGGCGAAGTACCCATCTCGATCGCCATCATCAACGTGATCGGCGCGTTCCTCCTCGGCTACCTCTATGAGGCGGTGACCCGGCTCGACAGCGCCAAGCCAACCGGCAAGAACCTCAAGCTCCTGCTCGGCACCGGCTACTGCGGCGGCTTCACCACTTACAGCTCCCTCGCGACCGACACGGGCGTCCTCTTCCGTGACGGTTTCCCCGTTGAAGCGATCATCTACTCGCTCGCCACCGTGATCGTCGGAGCCTGCGCCACCTGGCTCGGCATCGTCATCGCCAGCGCCGTGAATCGCGCCCGCGGGCCCGAAACCCCGCAGTCGACTGACAGCAGCAGGAAGGCATCATGACTCCGCTCATCTTCGTGCTCCTCGCCATTGGTGGTGGCGTCGGCGCCGCCATCCGGTTCACCGTCGACGGACTTCTCCGGTCGCACCTGAAGACCAAGTTCCAGTGGGCGACCACCATCATCAACGCCTCCGGCTCGCTGGTGCTCGGCTTCCTCACCGGACTGACGATGGTGCACCTGCTGCCCACCGACCTCAGCATCGTCATCGGTACCGGGCTCCTCGGCGGATACACCACGTTCAGCACCGCCAGCTACGAAACCGTGCAGCTCATCAAAGAGAAGCGTTACGGCCACGCGTTCATCAGCGGCGTCGTCATGCTCGTTCTCTGTGTCGCCCTCGCCGCGCTCGGCCTGTGGATCGGCGCCTCAATCTAAACGACGTTCGCTCCACCGGCATCCGCTGGTTCCACGCCAACGGCATCCGCTGATCACGACTACACGCGCCAACGGCATCCGCTGGTCAATGGCTACACGCGCCACTGGCATCCGCTGCCCACGTGACGCAGGGCACCACACACGTCGCCCAGACACAGAAGAAGGTGCCAGCGCACTCGCAGGCTTGCTGGCACCTTCTCCGCTGTTACCCGCTCAGGGTTTCTTCGCTGAGGGGATGTAGTGGGCGATGACCAGGAAGACCCAGGTCGTCAGGATGTACGGCCAGGTGTAGGTGGGCGCCCCCAGCCGGTGCATCAGCAGCGTCACGAGGGCGGTGATGATCGTGCCGATGACCGCGAGGATCCACGACGTCGCGTTGCTCTTGAGGAAGGTGACCGACAGCGCGATCGCGGTCAGTACACCCGAGTAACCGGCGAGGCCGTTGGCGGTCTCGGTGAGCGTCTCCTGCAGCGCCAGCGCACACAGGCTGCCGACCACACTGCCGAGTACCGCGGCGATTCCGACCTTCCAGTTGGCGACGAACAGGCCGATCAGGATCAGCGCACCCGCCCACACGTTGTCGATCAGAACGACCTGCGACGCGTTCGTCAGAACGGAACGGAAGAATGCCAGCACCTCTGAGTTCGTGGTCAGCTCGGGCGATGAGCTCACGTGCAGCGGCACCGTCGACAGCAGGATGATCGTGGCCACGATGCAGAACGGAGCCGTCGTCGCCGGCAGCCCGTAGATCTTCAACGGCGTCTTCGTGAAGAGCCAGATGAAGAGCAGGGTGATCGGCGCACAGAGCGCACCGCCGATGATCGCGATCGGATACGACGCGAGTTGCCCGCCGAGGATGGTGAAGGTCGCGGCACCGACGAGAGCACCACAGAATCCCTGCAGCCCGGCGACGACGTCATCCGTTTTGACACCGAGCAACTTGCCGGTGACCGTTTGCGCCACACAACCCAGTACGACGAGCAGGGCCATCCGCCAGTCGGCGACGACGAACGCCGCGAGGAAGAGGAGTGCGGTCCAGAGGTTGGCCTGGAAGAAGATCTGCGAGACCCCGTGTGCGAATGCGAGTAGCCAGTTGGTCGCCTTCGAATCCTGCGAGCGGGCTTCGCTGCGTGTTGATGACATTTATCGACCTCCGTCTGACGCTGACACTCCGGGCGCGGATGCCCCGGCGGTTTGGCTTGACCAGCGTTCTTCAACCCGGCCGAACCTCCAGTACGACACCGAGACCAGCCAGGCGAGCAGCAGGGTGCCGACGATGATGTAACCGACGTTCTCCAGTTCGATGCTCGCCACCCAGCCCGTGATCGGGTCGCGGAGGCCGAGCTTCTCGTTGAGCAGACCCACGAGCTGGATCCCGCCAATCACCACAGCGATCATCACCGAGATGCCGGTCACCGTGAGGTTGTAATAAACCTTGCGGATGGGGTTGATGGTCGCCCACGAGTACGCCTTGACCATCACGGTCGAATCGAGCGTGTCGAAGAGACTCATGCCAGCGGCAAAGATCACCGGAAGGCAGAGCACCGCGTACCACGGCAGTCCGGTCGCTGCCCCGGTACCCGCGAGCACGAGGAGGGCGATCTCGCTTGCCGTGTCGAAGCCGAGCCCGAAGAGAAACCCGACGAGGTACATCTTTCCGGGCCGGTCGACCGACTTCATCAGCGGCCCCAGAATCCGCGAGATGAAACCGCGGCCCTGGAGGTGCTTGTCGAGCTCTTCCTGGTTGATTTCGCCGTTGCGGGATGCCTGCCAGACCTTGTAAATGCCCATGAAGGCGACGGCGTTGATGAGGCCGATGATCAGGAGGAACACTCCGGACACCAGCGTGCCGAACACACCGAGCGCATTGCGTACGCCGTTGCCGTCCGCGGTCAGCCCGACCGCCCAGCTGACACCGATGGCCAGCAGCGCCGCCATCAGGAACACGACGGTCGAGTGACCGAGCGAGAAGAACAGGCCGACGCCGACCGCCGGCTTCTTGAGGTCGATGAGTTTGCGCGTCGTGTTGTCGATGGCGGCGATGTGGTCGGCGTCGAAGGCGTGCTTGATCCCGAGAACGTATGCCGTCACGGCAACACCGATCCCGAAAATCGTCGACCCAAGCTCGAGGTGCTGCGGTTGCACAAGGGCGAAGAACACCCCGAAGCCGATGACGTGCATGAGCAGCACCGGAAGAAAGGCCGAGACCACCTGGGTCGCGAAAGAGCGCTGCTTCGTCACGTCCGCCTCCCCCTTCATCGGTTCAACTCTTGCGAATGACGGCGGCAGGCTTGCCCGTCAGCAGTTCATGCACCGCTGCCGAGACCGCCGTGTTGGCCTTGGACACGGCGACGGTGTCGCTGGCGACCAGTCGCATCCAGACCCCGACGTCCGCAGGGAGGGCACTCACTCCGAACAGGAACCCCGGTCCGGCGAACGGCGTCAGGGTCTCGTGCACCACCGCGGCGAGCGCTTCGAGATCCACGGTGCCCTTCGGCACGAAGATGTAAAGCATCGAGAGCACGTCATGACCGGCCAGCAGGCCGAGTCCGCCTACTCCACCATCCGGTGGGGTCAGCCGCACCCGGTCGAGGGCAACAAGCCGTCCGTCCGGTCGCTTCACTTCGAAGTCGGATGCGTAGACGTCGTATTCGTGACGCTCACCCCTCGCGAGGCGACCGGCATACACCGTCTCCCCCGCGATGAGCGTTGCGGACTCATCGAGAACCACGGAGGTCTGCTGGTAGACCCGTGCGTGCTCGTACGGAATGATCGGCTCAGGCAGGTACTCGACGAACGCGCCCTCGTCGACGGTGATGTTCATGATCGACGTGGCGTAGTCGTGACCCATCTTGTAGACCTTGGTGTGGGCCTGCGTCGTGATGTGCGCTGACGCATTCGGCCCGAAGGTCAGGTCGGTCCGCAGCCGGTCGCCCTGAAGGATGCCGCCACCGGTCGAGGTGAGATAGACGTACGGCAGGTCAGGCCGAGCGAGGTTGAAGTACAAGGGCCGCATGATCTGCAGCGGCGACTTCTGGTAATGATGCGTCAGCTGCGTCGTGCCGTTCTTCAGCTCGAACCCGAGCTGCAGCACCCCGACCTTGCCCGGGCTGCCCACCTGGAGCATCGGCAGGGTCCCGGCATACCGCTGTACCTCCGCCGGTACCCGAGCCGGTTCGTAAAAATCGGGCTGCAGCCGGTAGCCACCGTGACGCGGTGCCGGGGCACCCGCGTCGGCGGCGACAGGAGTCACGGGCGTCGGCTCGCTCTCCCCCGTGTCCCCCGTGGTTCGCGCATCGTCGTCGCGAACCACGGGAACAGCGGAGACGTCGAGGGTGGTCATCCGACCAACTCAGACCGGGCGTCGTTCCAGACCTTCATGATCTGCGAGTACAGCTCCTCGATTCCCTCACCGGTGAGCGAGTTCGTGAGCACGACGGGCTTGCCGTCCCGCACCTTGTGCGCGTCGCTCTCCATCACACTGAGGTCGCAGCGCACGTATTGGGCGATGTCGATCTTGTTGATGACGAGGATGTCGGACTCGGTGATCCCAGGGCCCCGCTTGCGCGGCATCTTCTCGCCCTCCGCCGTGTCGAGCACGAAGACGAAAACGTCGGCGAGCGACGGTGAGAAGGTCAGCGTGAGGTTATCGCCACCGGACTCGTAGATCAGCGTGTCGATGTCGGGGAACCGCTCGAGCATCTCGGCCCCAGCGGCCAGGTTCATCGTGGGGTCGTCGCGCACCGCGGTGTGCGGGCAGGCACCGGTCTCAACGCCGACGACACGGTCGGGGTCGAGGATGCCCTTGAGTTCACGTCGCACATGGTGCGCGTCTTCCTGCGTGTAGATGTCGTTCGTGATGACCCCTGGCGTCCGGCCCGCGGCGATCAGCAGCGGAACCAGCGCTTCGGCGAGCGCCGTCTTGCCTGATCCCACCGGTCCGCCGATGCCGATTCTCAGTGTGTTTTCGCTCATGGTGTTCTCTTTCCCGTTCGGTCGTTCGGAACTGCTCGCTCAGCTGGCGAACAATCGCGCTTCTGCTCGTTCGTGTTGCGCCGACATGATGTCGGCGACGGGGGCGCACCCGCCGAGGTCATCCAGATCACGTTCGGCCGCATCGATGGCGACCTGCTCGATCACCGGCGCGATTTCGTGCAGCACCACCTGGGCGTCCTTGTGGTCGGTCAGCCGAAGCCTGAGCCCGGCCCCGACGAAGCTCACCGCGAAGGCGAACAGGTCGGATGCCACAGCCTTCTCGGTCTCGAGGCCGCTCGTCGCGTAGACCACAGCTGTCGCAACCGGCTGGCATCCCGGTGTCTCGCGCGCTCTCACCCGCCGCGCATACTCCTCGATACCGGCACCGCCGACGACCTCGCGGGCCATGTCGATCATCTGGTGTCCGCTGCGCACCGACGCCTTCCGCATCTCGGCATTGAGCTTCGATGCGAACAGCCGCTGGTCGGCATCCTGCACCGCATCCCAGTCCTCCCCCTGTGCCGCCCGGTGGGCCGCGGCGAGCGCTGTCGCGTCGCCGGGACCCACCGAGTGCACCAGAAGATCGGCCAGCAGCCCCAACACGTCTCCGCGCTGAACGAGCTTCGCCTGGCTGTACCCCTCGAGACTGTGCGACATCGTGTAGAAGCCGCTCGGAAACGCCGAGTCCGAGAATTGCAGACTCGTCAGCAGCTGCCGCAGCTCCGTTTCGGCCATGGTTGCCCTACGCCAGGAAGAACAGCTGGGTGCCCGGCAGCGACTGGGCCGGCTCGATCGTTGCTTCGACTCCGTCGTAGGTCACGACATACGTCTCTGGATCAACGTCAATCACCGGAGTCTCGCTGTTGCGCACCATGTTCGCTTTACCGATCGACCTGGTCCGCTTGACCGGGAGGATCTGGCTCTTGAGCCCGAGCTTCTCCGGCACACCCAGGTCGATGGCGGCCTGCGACATGAACGTGATCCGAGTGGCCTGCTGCGCCGGACCCATCGCGCCGAACATCGGCCGGTAGTACACCGGCTGAGGCGTCGGCAGTGAGGCGTTGGGGTCTCCCATGACCCCCCAGTTGATGAGGCCACCCTTCACGATGAGCCTCGGTTTGACCGCGAACGAGTCGACCGGCCACAGCACGATGTCGGCGACCTTCCCCGTTTCGAGCGAACCGATGTGTTCGGAGAGCCCCTGCGCGATGGCCGGGTTGATCGTGATCTTCGCGAGGTAACGCAGCACCCGGAAGTTGTCGTTGTCGGGCGAGTCCTGCGGCAGCTTGCCACGCTGGTCCTTGCAGTGGTGGGCGATCTGGAAGGTCCGAAGGAACGACTCCCCCACCCGGCCCATCGCCTGCGAGTCAGACGACACAATCGAGAGCACACCTTCATCGTGCAGCACGGTCTCAGCGGCGATCGTCTCAGCCCGCACGCGGGAGTCGGCGAACGACACATCCTCGGGGATGTCGTGCGACAGGTGGTGACAGACCATCACCATGTCGAGCAGCTCATCGACCGAGTTCACGGTGTACGGCAGCGTCGGGTTTGTCGACGACGGAATGACGTTCTGATGTCCCGCGGCCTTCAGGATGTCTGGCGCGTGCCCACCTCCGGCACCCTCCGTGTGGTAGGTGTGAATCGTCCTGCCGTTGATGGCATCCAGGGTGTTCTCGACAAAGCCAGACTCGTTGAGGCTGTCGGTGTGCACGGTGATCTGGACGTCATACTGGTCGGCGACATCGAGCGCGTTGCTCAGCGCAGCCGGGGTGGTTCCGTAGTCCTCGTGCACCTTGAGCCCAGCGGCGCCGGCCTCGACCTGGTCGATCAGGGCCTGTGGGCGTGAGCCATTGCCTTTGCCCGAGAAGCCGAGGTTGACCGGTACCTCTTCCGCTGCCTGGAGCATCCGGTGGATGTTCCACACCCCGGGCGTCGTTGTGACGCCGTTGGTGCCATCCGTCGGACCGGTTCCACCGCCGAACAGCGTCGTGATGCCGTTCGAGAGCGCGGCGAGCGCCTGCTGGGGCGAAATGAAGTGCACGTGGGTGTCGATTCCACCGGCCGTTGCGATGAAGTGTTCGCCGGCGAGCAACTCGGTGCCCGGGCCGACGACGAGGCGAGGGTCGACTCCGCTCTGGAGGTGCGGGTTGCCTGCCTTGCCGATTCCGACAATCCTGCCGTCGCGCACGCCGATGTCGCCCTTGATGACACCGAGGATCGGGTCGAGGATGATCGCGTTCGTGATCACCAGGTCGAGAACGCCCTGCGCGTCGGTGGCCTGCGGGTCAGCGGCCATTCCGTCGCGGGCGGTCTTTCCGCCTCCGTACACGACCTCGTCACCGTAGTGACCCTCTGCGTAGTCCTTTTCGATCTGGATCACGAGGTTCGTGTCGCCGAGCTGTACCCGGTCTCCGACCGTCGGGCCGAAGAGGTCCGTGTATTGTTTGCGCGGGATGATGGCCATTAGTTCTTCCCCTGTTCTGCTGAACCGTCTGATGACGAATTCGATTGCCCGTTTGGCGTGCCGTTCTGATAACCCAGTTCCTTCATCCGTGCGATCGCGCGGATCCTGGTGTCCTCGGAGTCGAGACCGCCGTTGACGAGGTTGTTGAACCCGACGATGTGGCGAGTTCCCGCATACGCCGTGAGCGTCACTTGCTTCGTGTCTCCCGGCTCGAACCGGACGCCGGTGCCCGCCGGGATATCCAGGTGCATTCCGTAGGCCCGTTCGCGCTCGAAGAGCATGGCCTTGTTGATCTCGAAGAAGTGGAAGTGCGACCCGACCTGAACGGCCCGGTCCCCCGTGTTGCTGACCGTGAGGGTGACACTGTCGCGGCCGGCGTTGATCTCTATCTCGTCGGACCCGTGCTGATATTTCGGACTGCCTAGCATTGTCTGTTCCTTCCAATCACTGCGTGTGAATGAGCGAGTTGTCGTGGTGGTGAATGTGGACGGCAGCCTCGGGTTCGCGCGTGAGCGCATCCGGGTGGTCTCGGTTGGATGAGTGCTCGCCGTGGGAGTGTGTATGGGGGTGCCCGTGGTCATGCCCGTGCTCGTGCTCCTCGAACGCGTGCGAGTGGGCGTAGCCGTGGCCGTGGTCAGCCATGAGGCCGGCGTCGATGCCATCGTTGCCGTGACCCAGGCTGTGCAGCGCGTCAGCGACGCGCTGGTGTACCACCAGGGTGACGGCCCGCTCCGACATGATCGGCCCGTAGAACCGCACCCCGGCATCCGCGTCGTTGTCCCAGCTCCCGGCTGGTGATCGCTGGAACCCGGCAGGCACAACGACGATCTCGTTAAAGCCGAGCCGCTTGAGCTTGTCGACCGCCGCGGGTCCTCCCCGGCCGTCGTCGATGGCAACCTCGACCTCGTTGCCCGCACCGTGCGTTCGCACCAGGTGCGCGATCCGAAAGACCTCGGCGTCATCGAACGGGTTGGCGCTCGCCGCACTGATCAGCACGGCAGCTTCCGGGTTGCTCTGCCGCACCTGCGTCGCCGCGGTGCGCAACCACGCCGTCAGGTGATCGAGCGTTCCGAAGTCCGGAGCGAGGGCCACCCGAGGCACCGCTGCTGCCGGCGCTTCGATTCCCGCTGACAACCACTTGAGCGTCTTGGCCACGTCGGCCACAAAACTCGGGTCACGGCCGAAGGTCATCGGCACAACCACGACCGGCTCCCCGCTCGATGCGAGCAGCCGCTTCACTGTGTTGTGCAGCGGACGCCCCGCCGGAGAAACCGTCGTTCGATCCAGATCGTCCTGGAGATAACGGATGTCTGCGCCATGGTGGCTCTCGTGGCCACCGACCAGCACCACCGAGGCGCGGAAGTCAGCGGTCGCGGTCATCTCAGACGCTCACGGGGTCGTGGCAGGAGACCAGTTTGCTTCCATCGGGGAACGTCGCCTCGACCTGCAGCAAAGACAGGCGCGAACGCACACCGTCCATGCAGTCGGACTCCGAGACGACGGTCTTGCCGAGTTCCATACACTCGGCGACGGATTTGCCGTCGCGAGCTCCCTCGAGAATCGCTTCCGAGACCAGAGCCTGCGCCTCGCTGAGGTTGAGTTTGGTACCTCGATCGCGCCGCTTTCTGGCCAGGTCCGCGACCTGGTAGATGTACAGCTTGTCAATTTCGCGTGGAGTGAGATTCATGTCGTCCCCGATTTCTCGATCTGTCCTGCCGGGTGGACAGCTCCATCCGGCTACCACTGACGTGAACGCTACGGCGCTGGGAACAACCCCAGCAGGGCCGAAAGGCCCACGGGGATTTGGGCCCTACGCGCCTTGCCGCTGTGGCGGGAGATTCGCGGCCTCCGGGGCGAGGTCGACCGCCATGATCGCGACGGTCTGGTTTGCCCGGGCGAGAGCACGGAGAGCCGCCTCTGCAGCGCGTGGCTCATCCGAATCACCGAGGTCATCGACGCCGATGTCACCGTGTACCGGGCCTGACGCTCGCCCTTCGTATGCCGCAATGAGCGCATCGAAGTTCTGCTCGGTCGCCGTTTCGAGCTGCTCCCACTGTTCTTCGGTCAGGTGCGCGCGAACACGGTGTCCCTGTTCGGCTGATCCGATGAAGTGCCTCGTGTAGTACAGCAACTCCCAGAACCCGGTGAGCCTGTTCTCGATCCCACCCGGCTCGAACGCGCCGGAGCCGTGGCGCAGCGGACCCGCCGTTGCCTGAAGGTCACGCAACTGACTGGTCATGACGCTCTCCTGCCTGGACAGCGCTGTAATGTCGTCGGTCGACGGCTGCCGGTTCCGCTTCCACAGTTCCAGCGTCGTCATCGTGATCGACTCCACGGTCCTGGTCAGCTGGACCGCCTGCCTGGCGAACTTGTCGCTCGTGCGCGTTGGCAGGATCAGTGCAGCGACAATCAGGGCGATACCGGCTCCGATGATCGTCTCCACGATCCGCACACCGATCGTCTCGGAGTTCAGCCGGCCCAGGAATTCGTACAGCTGGGCAAACATCATCGTCATAAAGAACGAGGTGAGCGGTGACGATGCCCCACGGAAGTAGGTCATCGCGAACACGCTGACGGCGAGCACCGGCACGAGAACGGCGGGGTTCGGCCCTGCCGCAATGGCGATGCCGAAACCGACGATGGCGCCGAGCACCGTACCGACGATCCGCTGCGAGCCCTTCACGAAGGTCTCGCCGTCAGTTCCGCCGATGGCCTGGTACGCGGGCATGGCCGCCCAGTATTGGTGTGTTGTCGACACATACGAGCCGAGGAACAGCGCTACCGCCGTCGAGACCCCCGCCTGGATGGCCCTGCGCCAGATCGGCGCGGTATCACCGGAGACCGGAGGCTGCCCGGCTGCGGCAGTTGTTGCGATTGCCGTCTCACCGGTGGACGCCGGTTCGACGGCGGTCTCCGTGGTCGGGACCGATTGCGTGGACGGGTCGGTCCACGCGGGAGTCGAGGCGAGGTCAACCGCACGCGCAGAGTGAAGCACGTCCACGGCGTGCTGCAACTCGTACGCCGCACCGAGAACCCGTCGCGCCGCACGCGGCCAGTGCACGGCGGACTGGAGCGACGGGAGAGAGTCGGCCGGGTCCGGTGCTGGCGCAGCATCGGACGGCAGACCGCGATCGGACGTTTGGTCGGCATCCGCTGCTGGTGACACCCACGCCGGAACATCCGGGTATTCGGCAATGCGCTTCTGCACCGACTGCACCGCGCCGGCAAGGCGCGCACGAACGTCGAATGGGATGCCGGCTCCCGTGGCCTGTCGAGCCTCGGACGACAGATTGACCAGCGCAAGTTCGGCCTCGTGCACCCGTATTTGCAGCGCACTCGCCTGAGCGGCGGTCAGCCCGATATCCGGGTCCTCCCCCGTCAGCTGACCGGCGAGGAAGGATGCCATCTGGTGCGTCTGCCGGAGTTCGTTCCGGGTTCGGCGCATCAGATCGGGGTCCCATCTCGCGGCGGAAACCGCATCGATGACCGGGTCGAGGGCGCGCGCCAGCCGGTTCTCCAAAGCGACGACTCCGCCTTTCACAACCCGGGCGTGAGCTCCCTTGTTGGGGATCATCTGGAGTACAACCGAACTCAGGACGCCGACAATCGCCGTGCCGCCGAACAGCAGGAACTCGTCCCCCTGGAGATCGAGGATCAGCGTGAAGTAGTACGTCATGAACGCGAGCTGGCCGAAGCCACGGAATTTGGGGCCGAACCGTGTGACGGCGACGCCGACGAAGGCCAAAACGGCAAGGGCGGCGGTTTGCGGGAGAGGGTCGTGCGGAACCACGGCGTGGATCCCGAGCGAGATCAACACGGGGATCACGGCAATGAGGGCGGCGAGACGCCGGATCCCGTGGCCACCGCCGGCGGCCGAACCGGTGAACATCGCGATCATCCCCCCGAAGATCGCGGCCGGGAACGGGGAGGCACCGATCAGGGGCAGGCCGACCACGAGAACCGTCACGGCGAGCGCCGCGGAGAGAAGAGCCCTGATGGCACCGATAAGACGGGAGTAACCGGGGTCGATCAGGGTGACACGTCGGGACAGGAATCCCTTGAGGCCGCCACCGCCCTTGTTGCGGTCGATCTCGTCAGGCGCTGGCGCGAGGACCGCTTCGGGCGCTTCGTCTTCCGGGTTCGCGTAGATCGGCTGGTAGTCGAGGTCCCGGCTCACCGCTGTGCTGAATTGCTGGGCCCGGTAGGCGAATGGCAGCCACTCGACATACCGGGTGTAGGCCTCGTCGATGTCTTCCAGCGGTTCGATACCCGCGAGCCTGGCCATGTCGCGGTTAACGAGCACGAACCGGTGAACCCAGGGATCGCCGTCGTCCCTGCGCTGTACCCGCCGACGCGCCCTCGGCCGGTCCTTCGCGAGTTCGGCCCGGACCTGCCGGGAGAACTCACCGGCCGTCACCGTCTCAGGCACATCGGTGCTCGTCCACTGGAGCAACGGATGCATGTACGTCGCGAAGTCATCGAACTGGTCCGTCAGCGGAATGAGGGTCGGCTCCGAGGTGACCGGGTTCGATGCGGGGAGTCCCCAGCGCAACCCGCCGATAATCCCGGCGAGCATCTGGATCGAGTACGGCAACGAGAAGGTGTCGCGACCACTCTGGAAGTAGTACGCGGCGTGGTGCAGCCGCACTCCGTCCGTATATGAGCTGAAACTGTCCGACACGCTCTGCAGGTGGGAATCCAAACCGGTTTCGGTGCCGCCGGGAAAGTACGGCGCCAGGCTCGAGATCGGGTCGCTGACCCCATCTCCCGCGCTGTAGAACTGCGACGACAGGGAGCGCAGATTGGAGATCGCGTCGTACACCCCCAGCAGGAAGGTCAGGATGAGCGAGACCAGGACAACCCCGGTGAGGGTCTCGATGACCGAGAGAATCCGCAGAAAGTCGGTGTTCGGGGTGAGCTGTGACGTCCCGACCGTCGACAGCTGCGCCGTGCTGAAGTACATGGCACCGAACAGGTCGCCGTGAACGCCGTCGTAGGTGAAGTTTTTGCCCCGCATCGAGCCCAGGTAGATCAGCCCGTAACCGATGATGGTTCCGCCGATCCAGGTGATCACGGTGCCCATCACCTGCAGCCCGATGACCTGCCGCAGGACCACAGGCCGCCAGCGCCGTGACATCCGCCGGGTGAAGCGCCTCGTCAGCGCCCACTGCCAGCGGGCAACCCGCCCGGCGACGAAGCCCGCTTCGTCGTAGTTGAGCGCGCTCAGAAACACGTCGACGAGCGTGACCGCCAGAACGACGAATCCGAGTCCTATCCACAGGGCATCCACGCGGTCAGCATAGGACTCAGCCAATCGAGCACAAGATGCGAAGGACTCAGCCGGACGCTGCCCTCGAGAAGCGCGTCGACGGGCGCCCCGCTGTGGCGTAGTCGAGCGTCTTCTCGGCCCGGTTCACGGCGACGAGGTACTCGAGGTACCGGCGCGCGCTCACGCGTGAGATGCCGGACAGCTCAGCGATCTGCACCGCCGAACTGTTCGGCGCCGAACCCAGCGCGGCCTCAACCGTGTCGAGCGTCTCGCTGCTCAGCCCCTTGGGCAGCACGGTACGCGAACGGATGCCCGTGGTCATGAGAGCGTCGATCTCGCGTTGGGCGAGTTCCGCCCGCACCCCGGACTCGACGAGCGCCAGCCGGTCACGGGCCACATCGTCGAGTCGCTCGTTGAGGCCGCGTGCGGTGAACGGCTTCACGAGATAGTGCTGGATGCCGGCGCTCCGCGCGTGCCGCACGCTCTCAACATCGCGCGCGGCGGTGACCGCGATCACCTCGGGCTGCACACCGCCCAGTGCCCGCACCCCGCGAAGCACCTCGAGCCCGGTGAGCCCGGGCAGGTCGAAATCGAGCAGCACCAGATCGGGACGGTGTTCGGCGATGAGCCGGAGTGCGTCCGGCCCGTTGTGCGCTGTCGCAGCCACCGCGAACGCGGGATGCGCGCCGACGAATCTGCCGTGCAACGACGCCACCTCGATGTCGTCGTCCACGATGATGGTCCGGAGAACAGCGGCGACGGTCACGACGCACCGGCACTGATGGCACCGGCGGCACCGGCACCGGCGGCGGATTCTCGCGATGGCCGGCCTCGCTCGGGCAGGTCACCCACCGGCAGCTCGACGGTGAACAGCGCGCCACCACGCTCGGAGCGCCCGACCGTGACGGTGCCTCGCGCCCGGAGCACCGTGCGCCGCACCAGGGCAAGGCCGATCCCCCGGCGCCGCAACGTCGGGCTTGCGTCGGCCGCGATCGCCTTCGAACTGACGCCCTCCTCGAACACCCGCTCATACTGATCCGGCGGGATGCCATCTCCGTCGTCCTGGACCGTCACCCGGATCCGGGCGCCGTCGATCCCGAAGCCCAGCTCGATGTGGTTGCCCGCCGAGCACGCCTCGAGTGCGTTGTCGATCAGGTTGCCCACCACCGTCACGAGATCACCTCGCAACGTCGACGCGGCATCCGACCTCAACCACGCCGGCAGAGGATCTGTCGGCAGGATCGAGACCGACATCCCCAGTTCGCGCGCGTGGCTGGCCTTAACGAGCAGCAGGGCGGCAAGCTCGGGGATCTCGAGAATCACCTCTTCGCCGGGAACCCGCAACGCTCCCCCGGTCCCGGTGCGTTCGACAAATGCGCGAGCGTCGTCGATGAGGCCAAGCTCAAGCAGCCCCGAAATCACGTGCAGTTTGTTCGCGAACTCGTGGGCCTGTGCCCGCAACCCGTTGGTGAGCGACTGCGCGCCGTCCATTTCGCCCAGCAGCTGGTGCAGCTCGGTGTGGTCGCGCACCAGCAGGGTCGCACCGACGGCACGACCGTGCAGCTCGGTGCCCGTGCTTCGCGCCACGAGGATCCGCTCACCGGCGAGCACCAGCTGACCGCCGGGCTCTCCGCGCTGCAGCACGCCGACGAGGGATGGATCGAGTACCTCGGCGGCCACCCGCCCGGTCAGGGAATCCTCCTCCAGCCCGAGAAGCTCGAGCGCCGCGTCGTTGACGAGCACGATCACGCCGGCCTCGTCGACGCTGATCATTCCCTCACTCATGCCGTGCAGCATGGTCTCCCGCGACCCAACGAGCGACGCGATCTCCTTCGGCTCGAGACGGTATATCCGGCGGCGGATGATGGCGGTCACCCCGGCGGCACCGAAGATCCCGACCACGGCGGATGCCGCGAGCGGAAACACGAGCGCGCCGAGCCCGCCGACGAAGTCCTCGCGAAGCGCCGACTCCAGAATCCCGACCGATACCGTGCCGATGACCTCGCCGTCAGCACTGTGAACGGGCACCTTGGCCCGCCAGGATTCGCCGAGGGTGCCGGTCTCGGTACCGACGAACATCTTGCCTGACAGCGGCACAGACGGGTCGGTCGAGACGGGTTCGCCGATGCGATCGGTGTCTGGGTGCGAATAACGGATGCCGTCGGCATCCGTCACGACGACATAGGTGACGTTCGATGCCTCCCGGATGACCTCGGCGATCGGCTGGATCACCGCGGCCGGGTCCTGGTCGTCGTACGCATCACGGATGGCGGGGAGCGTGGCCACCGATTGTGCGACGCCGATCATGCGGTCGAGGTAGGCGTCGCGCACCTGGCGTTCGAACAGGCCGGCGGCCACAACGCCGGTCACCAGCACCACGGAACACACGATCAGGGCCTGGAGAAGGAGCAACTGCAGGCGAAGCGACATTGCTTTCACTCCCCCATTGTCGCGCGATCCGCCGTCGGCGGCGAGCGGATGCCGGGTCGAACCGGTGAAGAGCCGCGGCCAATACTTACGAAAGCCGCGCCGGGGCATCCGACCGAACTATCGTGCTGATCAGCATGGGGCGCACCGACGCGACCCCACTCGCAATCACTCAATGAGGAGACATCATGCGACGACACAGCCTGGTCATCGTTGCTGCAGCAACAGCTCTCACGCTCGCGGCCTGCAGCTCACCGGCCGCCGATCCCGCCACAGACTCGGAAGCGAGCACCGAGGTCACCGACCTCTCGATCATCGTCCCCGCAGAGCCGGGTGGCGGCTGGGACCAGACCGGACGCGCGATGTCCGAGACCCTCACGGCCGAGGGCATCGTCGACAGCGCACCGGTCACCAACATCGGTGGAGCCGGCGGCACCGTCGGCCTTGCCTCACTGGCCAACGAGAAAGACCCGCACACGCTCATGGTCACCGGGCTCGTGATGGTCGGCGCGGTTGAGACCAACGCGGCCCAGAACCGGATGGAAGACACAACGCCCATCGCACGCCTCACTGAGGAAGCACTCGTCGTCGTTGTGCCGGCCGACTCGAAGTACAAGAACCTCGAGGATCTCGTCGAAGACATCGTCGAAAACGGCCAGGACGTGTCGGTGACCGGCGGCTCTGCCGGTGGAGCCGACCACATCCTCGCCGGCCTGCTGCTCGAAGAGGCGGGGCTCTCCGGCACCGAGATCGCCGAGAGCCTCAACTACATCCCGAACTCCGGCGGCGGCGAGGCGGTGAACCTCATCCTGGGCAACAACGCAGCGGCGGGCATCTCGGGCATCGGCGAGTTCGTCGAGCACATCGAATCGGGCACGATGAGGGCACTCGCGGTGTCGAGTGCCGAACCGGCCGAGAACCTGCCTGACGTGCCGACCATCACCGATGAGGGCTACGACGTCACGCTCACCAACTGGCGCGGTGTCCTGGCGCCGACGGATATCTCCGACGCTGACCGGGACGCACTCATCGCAACGGTCACCGAACTGCACGACAGCGGCGCGTGGACCGAGCAGCTCGAGACCCGCGGCTGGGCGGATGCGTTCCTCACCGGTGACGAGTTCGAGACGTACCTCGACGAGAACATCACCGAGGTCACCACGACGCTCACGAACATCGGCCTGGTCGGCTGACCATGTCGAGCCCATCGACGGGTGTGCCCGGCAACGGCCAGGCACACCCGGCGACCGGGAACGACCCGGTTGCCGCTCCCGCGGCGCGGTCGAAGCTCGGCGAGTACATCTTCGCCGCTCTCGCCCTCGCGCTCGGTATCTTCGTTTTCGCCGGTGCCTTCGCCATTCGGGTGCCGGGGGCCGGCACCCAGGTCGGTCCCCGGGTCTTCCCGTTCCTCGTCGGCACCATCCTCATCGTCTCGGCCGCAATGGTGGTCGTCGACGTCTTCCGCGGCAAGCTCGCCGACCTCGAAGAAGGTGAGGACATCGACAGCACCGCGAAGACGGACTGGATCACCCTGGCAAAGATCACGGCGTTCGTGGTCGCGCACATCGCACTCATCGAGGTGATCGGCTGGCCGTTCGCCGCCGCCGTCCTCTTCGGTGGCGTCGCCTGGTCGCTCGGCGCGAAACGCTGGTGGATGGCGCTGGTCATCGGACTGGTGCTCGGCCTCATCATCTTCATCCTCTTCGGCGGCCTCCTCGGCCTCTCCCTGCCATCCGGGCCACTGCTGACCTGGCTGAACCCGCTCCTCGCGACCCTGAGAGGCTGACATGGACAACATCCTGAGCCTGATGGAGGGTTTCGCAACGGCCCTCCAGCCGCAATACCTCATCTTCGGCTTCATCGGCGTGCTCGTCGGCACCGCGGTCGGCGTGCTCCCCGGCATCGGCCCCGCCATGACCGTCGCCCTGCTGTTGCCGCTGACCTATTCGCTCGATCCGACCGCAGCGCTGATCACCTTCGCCGGTATCTACTACGGCGGCATGTACGGCGGCTCGACGACGAGCATCCTGCTGAACACGCCCGGCGAATCCGCCTCGATCGTCACGGCGCTCGAGGGCAACAAGATGGCGAAGCTCGGCCGAGGGGCCGCTGCACTAGCAACGGCGGCCATCGGCTCGTTCGTGGCGGGCACGATCGCGACAGTCGGCCTGACGCTGTTCGCCCCGATCATCGCGTCGTGGGCGGTGACCCTGGCCCCCGCCGATTACGTCGCCCTCATGGTTGTAGCCTTCATCACCGTCGGTGCGCTTCTCGGCTCGTCGGTCTGGCGCGGCCTTACCTCCCTCGGCATCGGCCTGTTCCTCGGGCTCGTCGGCACCGAGATTCTCTCCGGCCAGCAGCGCTACACGTTCGGGCTGCTGCCGCTCGCCGATGGAATCGACGTCGTGCTCGTCGCGGTCGGGCTCTTCGCCGTCGGCGAGACGCTCTACGTCGCGAGCAGGATGCGACACGGCGCGATCGCCCTCATCCCCGTGACCCGTGGCTGGCGCAGCTGGATGTCGAAGGACGACTGGCGCAGGTCCTGGAAACCGTGGCTGCGCGGAACGGCGATCGGTTTCCCGATCGGGACCATTCCTGCCGGTGGAGCGGATGTCGCAACCTTCCTGTCCTACGCGAGCGAGAAGAAACTCTCGAAGCACAAGGAGCAGTTCGGCCGTGGGGCGATCGAGGGCGTCGCCGGGCCGGAGGCGGCGAACAACGCTGCGGCCGCCGGTGTGCTCGTTCCGCTGCTCACCCTCGGACTGCCGACGACGGCGACCGCAGCGATCATCCTCTCGGCATTCCAGTCATACGGCATCCAGCCGGGCCCGCAGTTGTTCACCAACCAGCCCGCGCTGGTCTGGGCGCTGATCGCGAGTCTCTACATCGGAAACGTCCTGCTGCTCGTGCTCAACCTGCCGCTCGTCGGTATCTGGGTGAAGCTCCTGCAGATCCCGCGACCGTACCTCTACGCCGGGATCCTGACCTTCGCGGCCCTGGGCGCGTACGCGGTGAACTTCTCGATCGTCGACATCGTGATCCTGCTGATCATCGGTATCGTCGGCTACTTCCTCCGCAGGTACGGCTACCCGATCGCTCCCCTCGTCATCGGGCTCATCCTCGGACCGATGGCGGAAGCACAGCTTCGGCGAGCGCTTCAACTCAGTCAGGGCGATCTCGGTGCCCTGTTCACGCGCCCGTTCGCGGCGATCTGTTACATCGCCCTGATCCTCATCATCGCTCTCGGGCTCTGGCTGCGCCAGCGGCAAAGCCGGCTCGAGCGCACCCTGGCCGCGGCTGCAGCTGCCGACACCTCGGTCAAGGCTGCGGTGAACCAGATGTGGGATGCCGGCGATCGCCCCACGGATGTGAGAACGTCCGACATCCGTGTGGTGCCGTGGAAGGACGACGAGCCCAAGCGGCCGCGCAAGGACTCAGACGGGACGGACAACAAGCCGTAGGCGCACCGGCAACACGCCGTAGCGCCTCGCCGCGGGGCCGGACCACTCAGACAGGTGCCGGCTCCGCGGTGGTGCGGGCACCGGGTTCGAGCACCAGCGCCCGTTCCCTCACCAGGGACAACGCGTGCTCAACGGCTCCGACACTCACGGCTCCACCGCCCAGCCGCGACGCCACGAGTTCAGGAGCCGTCGGGTCACCGCTGCCCGCGACCCTGAGGGCTGCCCCGGCGATCACGGCGGGCAGCGACTCAGCCAGGTCGCCGCCAACGATGACCCTGTCGACGTCGAGCAGATCACCGAGCACGATGCAGATTCGTGCCAGACGCTCGGCGAGACGATCGAGGATTCCGCGCGCAACAGCATCCCCCAGCTCGGCCGCCTGCGCAACGTCGCTCTCAGTCAGCGCTTGGGGGTTCACGCTGCCAAGGGGGCTGCGAGCGTCAACCTCGCCCGCCGCCAGTGCATCGAGGGCCCACCGCCGGGCAAGCAGGGCCAGCCCGTTGGCCGAACCCACGCCGTCGACGTAATCGAGAAAACGCATTTCGCCGGCGCCGCCCCTCCTGCCGCGCACGAGTCTGCCCTCGATCATCAGCCCGGAGCCGATTCCCTCACCGACGAGCATCGAGATGTACGAGCCCACATCGCGGCCCTGCCCCGTCCCTGTTGCGCGTTCGGCGATCGCCGCGAGGTTCGCATCGTTCTCGACGGTGACGATCGGGGCGACGTCCTCGAAGGCCCGGCTGAAGTCGGGGTTCATCACGGCCCAGAACCCGCTCTGGCCCTCGGGCGACCGTCCCCGATCGTCAACGGGTGCCGGCACCCCGAGGGTGAGCGCCAGCACGCGCGAGCGGTCGACGCCTGACGCTGCCATCGCCCGATCGAACGTCTCCAGGGCGAGGCGGCGCCGTTCGTCCGCATCGGCCAACCGATCAACGCTGTTCGGCGAGCGGGCGGGTATCCGGACCTCTGCAGTCCCGAGGCTCGCACCGCGCAGGTCAGCAACCCTGGCAGACATCCGGTCATACCCCGCGTCGATACCGACAACCACGCCCGCTCGCTCCCGAAGCGCGTAGCGGCGCGCGGGTCGACCCTTCCGCCCGGTCCCCTGCACGTCTTCCAGCTCATCGAGCCAGCCCTTATCGACGAGCTCATCGCAAACCCCGATCACGGTGGACCGGGTCAGCCCGACGGATGCCATCACATCCGACGCCGTGAACACGCGCGTTTGCCAGGCGTGCTCGAGCACCGTGCGTGCATTGAGCGTGCGCAACAGTTGCGGTGACGACGCGGTAACGCTCTGAGCCAAAGCCTTGACCTTTCATTCGTCGAGGCGCAAGATTACGACACGATTAGATTTACAGCCTAAATATAATCCTCCCGCGTTGGTCGCGTGAGGACATATCGGGCCACAAGTCCTGCCCACACATTCGTCAAGGGAGACAATGTCGTGATTCGTTCTACCGGTCCTCGAACCCGACTCGGCCTCGCCGTCGCGGTGATCACCGCCGCAACGATCTCCCTCACCGGGTGCGCCGCAGCGGGAAGCGGCCCCACGGAGGTCACCTTCCACATGAGCAAGCCGGAAGCGATCCCGTTCTTCCGCGACCTCGTGACGCAGTTCAACAGCGAGCAGTCGGAGGTCGAGGTCACCCTCGATACGGCGTCCAACCTCTCCGCGGGCTTTCTCCGCGGCAACCCGCCGGACGTCGGGCTCCTCAACTACAACATGGAGATGTCGCGGTTCATGGAGCGAGGCGCACTGTCCGACCTGTCCGACATGCCGGAGGCCGACCGGATCCGACCAGAGGTGCAGGACCTGGTCGACCAGTACGCGACCTACCCGGGGCGCACCAGCGTGCTGCCGTATTCGATTGCAGCGGCATCCGTCATCTACAACGTGCAGGTCTTCGAAGACAACGGGATCGAAGTGCCCACAACCTGGAGCGAGCTGATCGCGGCGTGCGAGACCCTCGAGGCCGCGGGAATCACGCCGATCTACAGCACCTTTCAGGAGCCGTGGACCGTCGCGCAGGGCCTGTTCGACTACACGGTCGGCGGTTCAGTCGACGTGGCGGATTTCTTCGAACAGATGAATGACCTGGGCACCGAGGTCGGGCCGGACTCCCCGGTCTCCTTCGAGAAGACGCTGAAAGAACCCGTCGAGAAGATGGTGGAACTCGCCGCGTTCTCCAACGGCAATGCCGCAAGTCGAACCTACGGGGACGGGAACGTGGCCTTCGCCAACGGTGAAGCCGCGATGCTGCTGCAGGGTCCGTGGGCGCTGGGCGAAATCGCCAAGACCAACGAGGACCTCGAGCTCGGCACCTTTCCGCTGCCTGCCACCGACGACCCCGACGACCTCAGGGTTCGGGTCAACCTCGACCTCGCGCTGTGGATTCCCGAGATCAGTGACGCCAAGGAAGCAGCGCGTGAGTTCGTCTCGTTCCTGATGCAGCCGGACATCATGGACGAGTACAACGCCGCTTACCTGGGCTTCGGGACCACAACGGATGCCGCTCCCGTCACCGATGAGCGGATCCTCGGCATGCAGGAGTACTACGACGATGGCCGCTTTTACCAGGGCGCCTCGCAGCGCGTGCATCTCAGCATCCCGACCCAGAACTACGTGCAGGCCATCGCGACCGGCGCCGATGTCGAGGCGACCCTGAGCCGGCTGGATTCCGACTGGGCGCGCCTCGCCCTGCGCGACTGACGCGACGCGACCGACAGGCACCGACTGACACACCCCGACTCGCGGGCACCCACCGACAGGCACCGACCGACAGGCACCGAGAGGAAGACCAGGATATGACGACTCCGATTACTCCGGCGGCAGCATCCGCTGGTTCGCTGGTTGCCAGCGCCGAACGCGGGCAAACTGACCACATCGCCGGGCTGCGCACGCGTCGTGGGAAGCCCAAGGTCGACGCGATGTACTACGTCTTTCTCCTGCCGACGCTGGTGCTCTTCACGCTGGCGATCACTCTCCCGGCGATCCTCGGCATCTTCTACAGCTTCACGAACTTCATCGGCTTCGGTGACTGGCAGCTCGTCGGGTTCACCAACTACATCGCCGTGTTTTCCGATCCGGCCATCCTGTCGAGCTACGTGTTCACCTTCGGTTTCGCTTTCGTGACCGTGATCATTGTCAACGTCATCGCGTTCCTGCTGGCCGTTGCGCTGACATCCCGGATCAAGCTGAAGACTCCGTTGCGGGCGATCTTCGTCATTCCGATGGTCATCTCGGGCATCGTCATCGCGTTCGTGTTCAAGTTCCTCTTCTCGAACTCGCTGCCGGCTTTCGGCGCCGCCACCGGAATCGGCTGGCTGCAGGAATCGATCCTCGCCAACGAGAATCTCGCGTGGCTCGGGATCGTCATCGTTGCGGCGTGGCAGTCGATCCCCAGCGCCCTGCTGATTTACATCGCCGGGCTGCTGTCGATCCCGGGCGAGGTCTATGAGGCCGCGGACATCGACGGTGCGAGCGCCTGGGTCAGGCTGCGCTCGGTCACGCTCCCGCTGGTCGCCGGTTACGTCGTGATCAATGTCATCCTCGGGTTCAAGAACTACCTCAACGTGTACGACATCATCGTCGGCCTCACCAACGGCGGACCAGGCACGGCGACCCGAAGCATCGCGATGACGATCTTCACCGGATTCACCGGCGGCGATTACGCCTACCAGATGGCCAACGCGACGATCTTCTTCATCATCGCGGTCATTATCTCGATCCTCCAGCTCCGGCTGACCCGCGGAAAGGCGGCACTCTCATGACGCAGGAAGCACTTCGTCCGGCCGGGGGCCCGGCGATCACCCCGCGCAGTGCCGGACCCCGGCCGACGCAGATCCGTCGACGCGGCCGCGTCGGGCAGGAGGCCACCAACTGGCCGGTGATGATCATCCTGCTGCTCTGCTCACTGACCGTGCTGCTGCCGCTGTACGTCACGATTTCAATGTCGATGAAATCCACAGCGCAGGCCGTCGACGGCAATGCGTTCTCGCTCCCGGCGCCCTTCGACTTCTCCGGATTCGCCGAAGCGTGGGAGCTCACGAATTTTCCGGTGACCTTCACCATCTCCGTGCTGGTGACGATCGGGACGGTCGTCGGCACTGTCCTTCTCGCCGCGCTGGCCTCATACGCGATCGTGCGCAACTGGGAACGCCGCCTGTTCCGGTATTCGTTCTTCTACCTGCTCGCGGCGATGTTCCTTCCGTTCCCGGTGGTCGCTCTGCCGCAGATCCAGCTCACCGGGCTGGTCGGCCTGGCGAACCCCGTCGGCGTGACGATCCTGCACATCATGTTCCAGTTGTCGTTCAGCATCCTGCTGTTCACCGCCTTCCTGCGTTCGATACCGCTCGAACTGGAGGAGAGTGCGCGCATTGACGGCGCGACCACGTGGCAGACCTTCTGGCAGCTGATTTTCCCCCTGCTCGCACCGATGAGCGCCACCGTCGCCATCTTTGCTTTCCTCGCCTCGTGGAACGACTTCATGATGCCGTCGCTGATCATCGCCGACGCCTCGCAACAGACCATCCCCGTGGTGCAGAACATCTTCCAGACCCAGTTCAGCACCAACTACAACGTGTCGTTCGCCTCCTACCTCATGGCCATGGCGCCCGCGATCATCGTCTACCTGTTCACCCAGAGGTGGGTGATGGAAGGGGTGACCCAGGGTGCTGTCAAGGGATGACGTCGCGTCGGAGACCGACGCCGCGTGGTGGCGCCAGGCCGCCGTCTACCAGATCTACCCGCGCAGCTTTGCCGACGCCAATGGCGACGGAATTGGCGACCTCGCCGGCATCCGTTCTCGCATCGGCTACCTCAGCGCACTCCACATCGATGCTGTGTGGTTGAGCCCGTTCTACCCCTCGGCGCTTGCGGACGGCGGGTACGACGTCGACGACTACCGGGACGTCGATCCGCGGCTCGGTACCCTCGGGGATTTCGATGCCCTCGTCACCGATCTTCATGCCGCCGGCATCCGGATGATTGTCGACATCGTGCCCAATCACACGTCGAACCGGCACGAGTGGTTCCGTGAGGCCCTGGCATCCCCCCGCGGATCTTCGTCGCGCGCACGGTACATCTTCCGTGACGGCCGCGGACCCGACGGTGCCGAGCCACCCGCGGACTGGACGAGCGCGTTCGGCGGCCCGGCGTGGGAACCCGTGGGAGACGGCCAGTGGTACCTGCACTACTTTGCCGTGGAACAGCCCGACCTCAACTGGGACAACAGGGAGGTCCGCGACGACTTCCTGAGAACGCTGCGGTTCTGGTCCGACCGCGGTGTCGACGGTTTCCGCATCGACGTCGCCCACGGACTCGCCAAAAAGCTCGACGAGCACCTGCCGAGCCAGGCGGAGCTGGACGCCCTGCCGAAGGGTGACGGCGGCCATCCGCTCTGGGATCGCGACGAGGTGCACGACATCTACGCAGAGTGGCGCACCGTCTTCGACAGCTACTCGCCGCCGCGCACGGCCGTTGCGGAGGCGTGGGTTCCGTCGCACCGGGTGCCCCGGTACGCGAGCCCGGAGGGGCTGGGGCAGGCGTTCAACTTTGATCTTCTCGAGGCCGATTTCGATGCGGATGCCTTCCGTCGCATCGTCGAAGACAACCTTGCGCTCGCGGCGCAGTCCGGGTCATCGACGACGTGGGTGCTGTCGAATCACGACGTCGTTCGGCACGCCACCCGGTATGGGCTGCCTGAACCCGCCAGCCCGAACGAGAAGCACGGGTACGCGTGGCTGATGTCCGGCGGCGTCTCCCCCGTTCTCAACCGCGAGCGAGGTTTGCGGCGGGCACGGGCGGCCAGCCTGTTGGTGCTGGCGCTGCCTGGGTCGGCCTACATCTATCAGGGCGAAGAACTCGGACTGCACGAGGTCGCGGACATCCCCGCTGAGAGCCGACAGGACCCCGCTTTCTTCCGCAATCCCGGGGTGGAGGTCGGCAGGGACGGCTGTCGGGTCCCTCTGCCGTGGACCACCGATCGGCCGTCGTTCGGGTTCGGTACAGCGCCGGCACATCTCCCCCAGCCCGACTGGTTCGCCTCGGTCGCGGTTTCCGTTCAGGAACACGACCCCGACTCGACGCTCTCGCTGTATCGGAAGGCCCTCGAACTGAGGCACCGCCTGCAGACTGCGGAACCACTCGAGTGGCTCGATTCAACACCGGATGTCGTTCGGTTCCGCCGCCCGAACGGCTGGGAGGTCGCGATGAACTTCGGCGCCGAACCAGCGGAGCTGCCGGCCGGAACCGTGGTGCTCGCGAGCAGCCCCCTCGCCGGTCGCCGGCTGCCCGCCGAGACGACAGTGTGGATGCAACCGTCATAGTGCCCGCTCGTCCGCCATCCGGGTGACCTTGCCAGCTCCTGCTCGCGCCCGTACGGAATAATGCGACGGGACGCAGGGAGCGAACAGATGGATCTGGATGTCAGCGCAATACCGTACACGGTTGCCACGGGCGCACCGCCGAGCAGTGACGACGTCGTCGAGGCGATTCACGTCGCCTATGACCGAAGCCTGGACCTCACCGATGGCGCGGTCGCCGACTACATCCCTGAACTCGCCGACACCTCCCCCGATCTCTTCGGTATCTGTGTGGCAGAGGTGGACGGCACGGTGCAGGGTGTCGGCGACGTCGATCACCCGTTCACCATCCAGTCGATCTCCAAAGCCTTCGTGTGGGCTCTGGTGTGTGAGGAGATCGGTGACGAAAAACTGATAGACCTCATCGGTGTCAATAACACCGGCCTGGCGTTCGATTCGGTGATGTCACTTGAACTCAACGACGGCCACCCCATGAATCCAATGGGCAATGCCGGTGCGCTGGCCACCACCGCGCTCGTTCCCGGCGACAGCCCCGACGAGCAGTGGGAGTTCATCCGGAGGGGGCTCAGCCGCTTTGCCGGGAAGGAACTCGAACTCGACGAGGCCGTGTACCGCTCGGAGTCCGCGTCAAACCAACGCAACCAGGGAATTGCCCGGCTGCTGGAGGGTTACGGGCGCATCGGATCGAACCCGCTCGACGTCGTCGATGTCTACACGAAGCAGTGCTCGCTCCTCGTGACCGCGACCGATATCGCGGTGATGGGTGCGACCCTCGCCGATGGTGGCATCAACCCGGTTACCGGCGAGCGTGTGGTGTCTGAAACCGTCTGCCACGACACTCTCGCGGTGCTCGCCGCGAGCGGTCTCTATCAGAACTCGGGTGAGTGGCTGTTCCGAATCGGGCTGCCGGGCAAATCCGGAGTCACCGGTGGAATTGTCACCATCGCACCGGGGAAGGCAGGAATCGCAACCTTCTCGCCTCGACTCGACGCTGCCGGAAACAGCGTTCGTGGGCAACGTGCCACCGCGTATCTCAGCCGGAGGCTCGGGTTCGATCTCTTTGCCTCCCGTCCCCACGACCCCTCCGGCGACAGTCCCCGCTGAGTCAGAGTCCTGTCGCCGGAACGCTCGTGATGAGCACAAGCAGCGTCGGGTGGATCGGACGACCGGCGCCGAACCATGGACCGGTGTCCTTTATACGCTTTAGCATGCTGGCATGGAAGACGATCCGGACATCAGGGTGATTTCGGCAGCAGATGCCGCGTGGCACGACGTGCAGGCGGTCTTCGGTACGCGTGGAGATCCGTCGAGTTGCTGGTGCCAGTACTTCAAGCTGGACAACGCTGAGTGGAAGACGGCGAGCCGGGAGACTTGCGAGCCACTGCTCAAACGGCAGGTGCTGGAACTGGATCCGCCTCCGGGACTCATCGCGTACCAGGGCGGCACTCCGGTCGGCTGGTGCGCCGTCGAGCCACGTAAGCACTACCCGCGACTCGGCCGAGGAAAGGTAGTGCAGGCGAGCACGGAGCCGACCGATGACCCGACGGTCTGGGCCGTGACGTGTTTCGTCGTGCGGGTCGGCTTCCGCAAGAGAGGCATCGCTACCGCTTTGCTTGCCGCAGCGGCCGGGCACGCTCGGGCTCACGGCGCGCGGGTGCTCGAGGGCTACCCGGTCGACCCGGCCGCACGTGACAAGGTGTCGTCAGCCGAGCTCTACTACGGTGTCGTGTCGCAGTTCGCTGCGAACGGTTTCACCGAGGTCACGAGGCCGACGCCGTCCCGTGCGCTCATGCGGCTCGAGTTCGCGACCTGATGCGGTTCAGCCGTCAAGGCCGAGCGTCTCGAGGAACAGCTCCGCATAGCGGGGTGCGTTGACGTCAAGAGCGACGTCGATGACCGACCAGTCGCCGGCTCCCCCGTAGATCACGTCTTCGCCCGAGTAGCGCCGCCGGTCGACCACGGTCTGCCCACGGCCATAGCCGGCGAGCTCGACCCGCACCGGCCGCCGCTCCACCCGCAGCGACTCAGGTTCGACGAGGGCACAGAGCGCTCCGGCATCCCCGATCAGCCCGGTGTAAACGAGGCTCGAGTCTTCGCTCAGCGCCACCCGGTTGCCGAGCAGGGCGCCGACGACCGCCCCGAGCGGCGAGCCGCCCGTCGCGAGGGCTGCCGCGGCATCCTCGGCAACGGTCACCTGGTTGAACACATCGAGGCCGTACATGAAGATCGGGATGCCGGAGCCGAGCACGATCGCGGCGGCTTCGGGATCGTGCCAGACATTGAACTCGGCCAGGGCGGTCGCATTGCCGACGCTCGCCGACCCGCCCATGAACACGATCCGCTCGATCTTGTCGATGACCTCGGGATGCGTGCGCAGAAGCAGCGCAAGGTTGGTCTGCGGCGCGAGTGCGACGAGCGTCAGTGGCTCGTCGCTGTCGGCCAGCGTACGGCGCATGAGCTCGACCGCGCTGACCGATTCGGGCACGCGTGACGTTTCGGGAAGCACAAGCCCGCCGAGCCCGTCTTCCCCGTGGACGTGCGACGCCGCACGTCCGGGCGACAGCAACGGTCGAACCGCACCGGCAGCGACCGGGATCGGCGGGGCGTCCGCGGCGTCGAGGATGCGCAGGGTGTTCTCAACGACCTGCGCGAGCGGGGCGTTGCCCGCCACGCACGTGATGGCACGAACGTCGAGCGACGGATGCGTGATGGCAAAGATCAGGGCGAGAGCGTCATCAACGCCCGTGTCGACGTCGAGGAGAATCGGGAGTGTGCGCATCCGACCAGCTTAGAAGCTGCGCGGGATGCCGCGGGTGCCGCGGTGCTGATGCCGCTGATGCCGCTGATGCCGCTGATGCCGCTGATGCCGCTGATGCCGCTGATGCCGCTGATGCCGCTGATGCCAGGATGCCACGCACCCGCCCACACGCTGCTGTGCAGGTAATCGCACGGTTATCAGGACCAAACTCGAGAAACCGTCCTGATAGACGCCCTCTCTCCTGCTAACCGTGCGACCGCCCAGCCGCCCGGACTCCCCCACACAAGGAGAAAACGCCCAGACAAGGACAGAAAGCAGCCGAGCGTCCTTATCTCGCGCCGATGTCCTTCTCCGGCGCCGAAGGCTCAGCCGGCAGGCGCGTCGAGCAGGTCGCGCAGCCAGCCGGCTCCCCGAGTGGTCGCACCGAGCGCCTCGACCCGTTCGCGCAGTCCGCGATCGCTGGTGACGACGGTGACGGATGCCCCCGGCCGCCCGGTCAGGCGCGCCACCTCGTCGACGATCCGCGAGTCGCCGTCTGTCGATGCCCGCACCACCTCTAAGCGGTCGGTCGCGTCGAGGACGGCGTCGTTCGCCCGGCCTTCGAGCACAGCGACGATCTCAGGCCACCAGTGGGACTGCGGCAGTCCGAGCTCGGCGGCTGGCACACCGGACGAAGCGAGCCCGACGAGCTGCCTGCCCAACCGTTCGGCGGCACCGGCGCGGTCGTTCCACCAGCCGTCGGGGCGCGAGCCGACGACGTTGGCCATATCAACGACGATCACGGGCCTGCGGTCGATGTCGTCGCGCAGCCGCGGCCACGCGGACGCGAACCCCGGGTGCAGCGGAAGCGCATCGATCTCGTCGACCGGAACCCAGCGCACCTCGAGGCTCTCGGGGTCGGCGATGTACGAGTCGAACGGACGCACCGCGTCGGCCACCACCGTGACGTACGACCAGACACCGAGATCGAGGGTCATCGAGAAACGTGGCCGAACGGCATCCGTCGGCACAGCCGCCTCTTCGCTCGCCTCACGGATCGCGCCGTCGATGGCGTTCTCCCCCTCGTGGCGAGCACCACCGGGCAGGCCCCAGGTGCCACCGAAGTGACTCCACAGCGCACGGTGCTGCAGCAATATTCCACGCTCGGCATCCACAACGAGAAGCCCGGCTGCGCCAAAACGACCCCAGTACTTGGAGCCGTCGTCAGCGTGCACCCAGGCGTCGCCCGGATTCTTCGGATGCGGCGGCAGGAACTCGCTAGTCACCTCATCAGCTTCTCACGCACCGAGCCCCTGACAACGAATTCCGTGCGTTCACCAAGTTCTTCTCAGGAACGCCCGTCGCGACATCCGCGGTTGTCAGAGGCTCGATGCGACTGCTCCGCCCTACAGCCGAACGACGGCCTTGCCCACGTTCTTGCCGTTCATCATTCCGAGGAACGCCGTGAATGCATTGTCGATGCCGTCGGTGATGGTCTCGTCGTAGGCGATCTTGCCGTCGGTCAGCCAGCCGCGCATCACCTCAGCGAACTGTGGTGCGAGGAAGTAGTAGTTGCCCATGGTGAAGCCCTTGAGAGTCAGGCCACGGGTCACGATGTTCTGGCTGTTCCGGATTCCACTGCCGCCGTTTGCGTTGTAGAGCGAGATCGCACCGCAGATCGCTGCGCGCCCGCCATCGTTGAAGGCGCCGAGTGCTGCAGAAAGGTGCTCACCGCCGACGTTGTCGAAGTACACGTCGATGCCGTCCGGTGCCGCAGCCTTGAGCTGGCCGGCGATGTCTCCATCGCGGTAGTTGAATGCAGCGTCATAGCCGTACTTGCTCGTGAGCAGCTCGACCTTCTCCGCTGATCCAGCGCTGCCAACGACACGCGACGCGCCGAGGAGGCGGGCGATCTGACCAACCATGGTGCCGACCCCACCGGCTGCGCCGGAGACGAAGACGGTATCGCCCTCTTTCACGTGCGCAATCTGGGTCAGTCCCGTCCAGGCGGTGATTCCCGTGAGTCCGAGCACGCTGAGGAACAGGGAGGGCGAGACGCCAGGAACGATGGGGAGCGCGGAGAATTGGCCAGCGGGCGCCTGGCTGATGTCGCGCCAGCCGAGCTGGTGTTGCACGAGGGTGCCGACGGGCAACGAGTCGACGGTGGACTCGATGACTTCACCGACGGCGGCTCCACCCATGGACTCGTTGAGCGCATAGGGGGCGACGTAGGAGCGACCCTCATTCATGCGTCCGCGCATGTATGGATCGACCGAGAGGAACGTGTTGCGCACGCGAACGTCGCCAGCGGTGAGCTCAGGAAGCTCAACCTCGACCTTGACCACGTTCTCGCTCGTTGGTTCTCCTGTCGGACGTGATGCGAGGTGCCATTGGGTGCTGATCATGTACTACTCCTTGGGGGGCTGATTCGTGGGAAATATGGTGTGCCGATCCGAACGATCGGACGTTACGATTTGTCGGCGACGATGCGTTCGGCGAGGGCGACGGATGATGCAGGGTTCTGCCCGGTGTACAGCTCACCGTCCACGACGATGTACGGGGCGAACGGCTCCGCGGCCTTCGAGTAGTCAGCGCCGAGTTCGACGAGGCGGGTTTCCACGAGCCATGACGCCTTGTCGGCGAGTCCGCCGATCTGCTCTTCGCTGTTGGCAAATCCGGTCATCCTGCGGCCCTTGAGCACCCACTCGCCTGTGGCGGGGTCTGTCGCGGGCAGCAGCGCCGCAGGTGCGTGGCACAGCACACCGAGTGTGGTGTTCGAGTTCACGGCTGCGACGATGAGCTGACCCGAGTCGTCGTCGACGGCGAGGTCCTCCATCGGGCCGTGTCCACCCGGGTAGAAGATAACGTCATAACCCGCGGCGTTGACCGCATCCAGACGCAGAGGCTGCTCGAGCACGCCCTGCAGGTCGGCGATTCGCGCGGCGAATTCAGCGGCGCGCTCGGCTGACCCGGCGCCACCGTCGCTGAGGCTGACGGCGTCGAAAGTGGGAGCGATTCCCTGGGGGCTGGCGAGGTCGACCGTCCAGCCTGCTTCAGTGAAGATGCGGTATGGCTCGAGAAATTCCTCGGCCCAGACTCCGGTGAGATGCTTCGTGCCATCGGCGAGCGTCCAGCGCGATGCCGCCGAGAGAACCATGAGTACGTTGGTCATACAGTCTCCTTATCAAACCAATTGGTTCGACTGTATGGTGCGTTGTAGGCTGAGTCAAACCTTTTGGTTCGATATGGAGGTTCCTGATGGTTTCGACAGACGTTCCGCGTGATCAACTCCGCGGGCGCGAAACAAAGCAGCGCGTGCTCGAGGCCGCGGCGGCCGAGTTTGCTGAGCACGGCGTCGCTGGCGCGCGAATCAATCGCATCGCACAGACAGCGGCAGCGAGCAAGGAACGCATCTACGCCTGGTTCGGCGACAAGGATGCGCTGTTCGATCAGGTGATGCAGATCGGCCTCGACCGGCTTGCCCACGCCGTGCCGATCGACACCGACCTCGTTGAATACACCGTGCAGTTGCACGATTACTTCGTGGCCGACCCGAGCGCCGAGCGCGTCGCCGTGTGGGCGTGGCTCCACGACGCCGCAGCCCAGGGGTCGTTCTCCGCGGGACGGGTCGACGGTTACCGCCGCAAGCTCGACGTCATTCGCGACGCGCAACGTTCCGGCCTGGTGGAGCCCACCTGGAAGCCGGAAGAACTGCTCGCACTGCTGCTCGCCATCGCCAGCAGCTGGGAACGCGCACCGGCTGAATTACGCTCGGTCAGTGAATCCGAGCCCGACGACAGCGACAGCCGCCGCGCAGCCGTTCGAGAGGCTGCACGGCGGCTGGTAGAACCGCGGGCGTAACGCTTATGTGCGCTTGCGCTTCTCCCGAACACGCATGTTGACGTTGATCGGGCTGCCTTCGAATCCGTAAATCTCGCGGAGACGACGCTGGATGTAGCGACGGTAACCCGGGTCGAGGAAGCCGGTGGTGAAGAGCACGAATGTCGGCGGGCGGCTCGAGGCCTGGGTACCGAACAGGATGCGCGGCTGCTTTCCACCACGGACCGGGTGCGGGTGCTCCGCCGTGAGCTCGGCGAGGAACGCGTTGAACTTGCCCGTCGGCAGGCGCGTGTCCCACGACTGCAGCGCGAGTTCGAGCGCTGGAACGAGCTTCTCCATGTGCCGACCGGTGCGGGCGGAGATGTTGACGCGGGGAGCCCAGGCCACGTGGGCCAGGTCCTGCTCGATCTCACGCTCGAGGTAGCGGCGACGTTCGTCGTCGAGGAGGTCCCACTTGTTGAACGCGAGCACGAGCGCGCGGCCCGACTCGAGAACGAGGTCGATGATGCGAACGTCCTGCTCGCTGATCGGCTCCGAGACGTCGAGCATGACGACGGCAACTTCGGCCTTCTCCAGCGCGGCGCTCGTGCGGAGCGTGGCGTAGAAGTCGGCACCCTGCTGCAGGTGAACACGACGACGGATGCCTGCGGTGTCGACGAACCGCCACACCTTGCCACCGATTTCGACCTGCTCATCGACCGGGTCGCGGGTGGTTCCGGCGAGTTCGTTGACGACGACGCGCTCTTCACCGGCGGCCTTGTTCAGGAGGCTGGACTTGCCGACGTTCGGGCGACCGAGGATCGCGACGCGGCGGGGTCCGCCGACCTCTTCCTTGGCCACTGCCGAAACCTCGGGCAGCTTGGTCATGATGAGGTCGAGCAGGTCGGCGACTCCACGACCGTGGAGGGCGGAGACCGGGTACGGCTCGCCGAGGCCGAGCGACCACAGCGATGCGGCGTTCGGCTCCTGGCGCACATCGTCGACCTTGTTGGCGACGAGGAAGACGGGCTTGTTGATCTTCCGCAGCATGCGGACGACCTGCTCGTCGGTGGCTGTTGCCCCGACGTTGGCGTCGACGACGAAGAGAACGGCGTCGGACAGGTCGATAGCGACCTCGGCCTGGGCGGCGACTGAGGCGTCGATGCCCTTGGCATCCGGCTCCCAGCCGCCAGTGTCGACGAGGGTGAACTGGCGTTCGTTCCACTCGGCCTTGTACTTGACGCGGTCGCGCGTGACACCGGGGGTGTCTTCGACGACGGCTTCACGCCGGCCGAGGATTCGGTTGACGAGCGCGGACTTGCCGACGTTCGGTCGCCCGACGATCGCGAGCACCGGGAGCGCCGGGAGGTACCGAATGGCATCCGGGTCGTCGGTGGCGGCACCGAGGATGTCGAGGTCGTCGTCGGCGAGGTCGTAGTCGTCGAGACCGGTGCGGAGCGCCTCGGCCCGACGGGTGGCGAGCTCCTCGTCGATGTCGCTCATGCGTTCGGCGAGTCGGTCGTCCGTCTCGGTGGGTTCTTCGTCAAAGGCGTCAGCCATGGTTGTCTCTCTCTGCGATCGTGCCACGCGGTTGGGCGGATCGATCTACTTTTCTTGCGAGGTACGAATCACGTCGAGTACAGCATCGACGGTTTCGTCAAAGTTCAGGTTGGTGGAATCGACGGTGACAACGCCATCCGCTGCTGTCATGAAGTCGACGACGCGCGAATCCGCGCGATCACGCTTCTGCAACGCAATTGCAACGTCGGAAGCCGACTCAGTCGCAAGTTCTGCAGAGCGTCTTGACATTCTAGCCTCTTCACTGGCTGTGAGCAGAATGCGCGCTGTGGCATCCGGGGCGACGACCGTCGTAATGTCCCGCCCCTCCACGATAATTCCGGGCTTGTCGGTGTCACGGATGATGCTGCGGAACAGCTCGGTGAGGTGCGTCCTCACCTCGGGAACGCGTGCGATGGCGCTGACCGCCGCTGACACCCGGGGTTCACGGATGCTCTCGGTCACGTCGGTCTCGCCGACGTGCACGGCGTACCCGTCAGGGTCGGTGCCGATCGAGTAGTCGAAGCTCGCGAGCGAGGCGATCACCGCGGCTCCCTGCTCCGGGTCCGCGCTCGAATCGAGAACGTGCCAGGCCAGGGCGCGGTACGCCGCACCGGTATCGAGGAAGGCGAAGCCCAGGCGCTTTGCGGCGGCCTTCGACACACTCGACTTTCCGCTCCCGGCTGGACCGTCGACGGCCACTACTGTTTTCGTCACTCTTACGTGCTCGCAATCCGCCAGCCGCGCGCCTCGAGGTCATCGATGGCACGCTGCTGGACCTCGGGAAGAACCGCGATCTCGGCAAGGCCGATCTCTGCACCCGGTGAGTGCTCGAGTCGCAGGTCTTCCATGTTCACTCCGATGTCACCGAGTTCGGTGAGGAGCTTTCCCAACTGGCCTGGGGTGTCGTCGACCATGACGACGATGGTTTCGAAGCGCCGGTCCTGGCCGTGCTTTCCGGGGAGCCTCGCAACGCCTGAGTTGCCCTGGGCAATGGCGTCTGCGACGGTTCGCCGCGCGCCGGCTGCATCGGGGTCACGCAGTGCGTCGGTCACCCGGGCGAGATCGGCGGCGAACGCGTCGAGCACCTCGACGACAGGCGCGGCGTTCGACGCGAGGATCTGGACCCACAGTTCGGGTGCACTCGACGCGATCCGCACGGTGTCACGGAGGCCCTGCCCGGTGAGGCGAACGGCGGAGTCCGGCGCGTGCACGAGTTGTTTGGCCAGCACGCTCGCGACGAGCTGCGGCACGTGCGAAACGAGGCCGACCGAGCTGTCGTGCTCTTCCGGCGTCATCTCGATCGGGCTCGCGCCGAGATCGAGCGCGAGGTCTTCAACGAGCGCGAGCGCCTCCGGCGGGGTCTCCTCGTCGCGGCAGATCACCCACGGCCTGCCGAGGAAGAGATCCGCGCGGGCGGAGATCGCTCCCCCGCGCTCACGTCCGGCGAGCGGATGCGACCCGATGTACCGCGTGAGGTCGACGCCACGGTTCACCAGCGCGAGGTACGGCTCGAGCTTGACGCTCGCCACATCGGTCACCACAGCGGTCGGGAACCGGGCGAGCTCAGCCTCGATCACGTTCGCCGTGACATCCGGCGGCACGCTCACGACGATGAGCCGGGGCTCGTCATCGGGGAGCTCGGCCCGGCCTGCTCCGTAGTCGACGGCGAGCCTCAGCTGCGCAGGCGACGCATCGGCGAGGATCACGTCGACGCCCGTCGCGCGAAGGGCGAGGCCGATGCTCGCGCCGAGCAGACCAGCGCCGACGATGCGGACCTGGCCGGTCAGCCGGGGCGGGGACATGCTCACAGTGTGCTCTATTCGGACGATTCGGATGCCGCAGCGGCGCGAGCAGAATCACGCTCGGCGTCTCGCTCGGCCTTGTCGAGCTTGGTCACCTCTCGCGAGATGGTCAGGAGCTCACCGAGTTCAACTTTAGTCAGTTCACGGGTTTCGCCGGGGCGGAGGGTGCCGAGCGAAACGGGACCGAACTGACGGCGAACGAGCTCGAGAACCGGGTGACCGATCGCCGCGAGCATCCGTCGCACAATACGGTTCTTGCCGGAGTGCAATGTGAGCTCGACGAGGCTGCTGTCGCCCGTGCTCTGGCCGGCGAGAAGCCGAGCCTTGTCGGCGGCGATGACGCCGTCCTCGAGTTCGACACCGCGCATGAGGGTTGCGATGTCCTGGGCGGTCACGCGGCCGGACACCTTGGCGATGTAGGTCTTGAGCACGCCGAACGACGGGTGGGCGAGCATGTGCGCCAGGTCGCCATCGTTCGTGAGGATGAGCAGTCCGCTGGTCTCGGCGTCGAGGCGACCGACGTTGAACAGTCGCTCCTCGTAACCGGTCGTGTACTGGGTGAGGTCGGCGCGGCCGCGCTCGTCTGCCATGGTGCTGACGACGCCGACCGGCTTGTTCAGCACGACATAGCGCTTCGTGGTGTCGAGCTGGACCGGGACGTTGTTGACCTCGACGAGGTCGTTCTCGGGGTCGATCCGTCGCCCGAGTTCCCGCACGACGGTGCCGTTGACGCGAACGCGGCCCTCGACGATGTACTGCTCGGAGACCCGGCGGGATGCCACACCGGCAGCGGCGAGGACCTTCTGCAGGCGAACGCCCTCCGGCTCGAACGGGTCGAAGCGCGGCTTCTCGGCCTGTTCGGCGTCGTGGGACTCGAAGTCCTCGTCTGGGGTGGTGTTATCGGAAGTCACTGTCGAATCCTTCGGTGCCATCGGCGAGCAGGGGTGAAATGGGGGGCAGTTCGTCGATCGAGTTGATGCCGAGCTGTTGCAGCAGCACGTCTGTCGTGCCGTAGTTGATCGCGCCGGTCTCACTGTCGGTGAACAGTTCGGTGATGAGTCCACGGCCAGCGAGGGTTCGAACAACCGAGTCAACGTTGACGGCACGGATCGAGGCGATCGCACCGCGGGTGATCGGTTGCTTGTACGCGATCACCGCGAGCGTCTCGAGAGCCGCCTGAGATAGTTTGCTCGGGTTTTCGCTCGCAACGAAATCGGTGACAGCTGTGTCGAACTCGCTGCGCACGTAGATGCGCCAGCCGCCGCCGACCTCGCGCAGCTCAAAGCCGCGACGAACCGAACCGTCGACACCGTCGTAATCAGCGACGAGACGCTCGATCGCAGCGTGCACGACCTTCACCGGCCTGCGGAGAGCCGTCGCGAGGCTCACGATGCTCTGCGGCTCGTCAGCGATCATCAGGATGGCTTCGAGAGCCCGTTCGACGTCGGCGATGGGTGGGGCCGCGGCGGTGACGTCAGCGGCATCCGGTGCCTGGCTGTCGTCAGCGGGAGCGTCGGCTCCACGAATGCCCGTGTCCATGGTGCCTGTCTCAATTGTCATAGTCTGCTCCCAGGTTGGCCAGGGTCTCCTCGGTGAAGTTCTCGGCGGTCCACTTGAGGGTCAGTTCGCCGAGCGGTTCCAGCTGCTCGAAGCTCAGCGCCGCCCGCCGGTACAGCTCGAGGACGGCGAGGAACCGGGCGATGATGACGCCCTTCGCATCCGCACCGGCGATGATCTGCCGGAAGCTCATCGGTTCGCCGTGCTTGAGCATCGCGACGACGTGGGCCGCCTGTTCCCGAATGCTCACGAGCGGGGCGTGCAGGTGGTCGAGCCCGACGACGGGGATCTCCGGCGGGGTGAGTGCGAGGGTTGCCAGCGCGGCAAAGTCGTCGAGGGTGACGGTCCACACCAGCTCCGGTTTGCGCTGCCTGAACTTCTCCTCGAGCCGCACCGAGCGGGCGTGGCGGAGCGACTCGTTCTCGAATTTTCCCGAGAACCAGGCGGATGCTTCCTTGAAGGCGCGGTACTGCAGGAGTCTGGCGAAGAGGAGGTCGCGGGCCTCGAGCAGCGCAACGTCTTCGGCGTCGACCAGTTCGCCCTGCGGCAGGAGCCCGGCGATCTTGAGGTCGAGCAGGGTCGCTGCGACCACGAGGAACTCGCTGGCCTGATCCATCTCCTCGGCTGAGTCGAGGCCGCGCAGGTAGCTGATGAACTCGTCGGTCACGCGAGACAGCGAGATCTCGGTGATGTCGAGTTCGTGCTTCGTGATCAGCGAGAGCAGGAGGTCGAACGGTCCCTCGAAGTTGCCGAGAGCCACCTGAAAACCGACCGGGCCCTGGGCCTGATCGGGCGTGCCTGTTTCCGCTGGAGCGGTGTCAGGCGACAGCGCCACGCGCAACCAGTTCCCTGGCGAGCTGGCGGTAGGCCTTGGCCGACGCGTGCTCGGGAGCGAACTCGGTGATGGGGCTCCCGGCGACGCTGGCGTCGGGGAACTTGACCGTGCGACCGATGACGGTCTCGAGCACGTCGTCACCGAAGGCGTCAACGACGCGCTCGAGCACCTCGCGGGAGTGCAGGGTCCGCGAGTCGAACATCGTGGCGAGGATGCCGTCGAGCTCGATCGCGGGGTTCAGCCGGTCCTTGACCTTCTCGATCGTTTCGATGAGCAGCGCGACGCCACGGAGGGCGAAGAACTCGCACTCGAGCGGAATCAGCACGCCGTGACTCGCGGTGAGCGCGTTGACGGTGAGCAGACCGAGCGAGGGCTGGCAGTCGATGAGGATGACGTCGTAGTGCGGCGCCAGCTTGCGGAGCACCCGGGCGAGGATCTGCTCGCGGGCCACCTCGTTGACGAGGTGGACTTCTGCCGCAGACAGGTCGATGTTCGCTGGGATGATGTCCAGGCCGTCGACCGACGTGTGCTGAATGGCATCCAGTGGATCGTGCTTGTTGCTCAGCAGGAGGTCGTAGATCGTGACGGCGTCGTGGGTGTTGACGCCGAGGCCGGCGGAGAGGGCACCCTGCGGGTCGAAGTCGATGCAGAGGACGCGGCGACCGTAGTCGGCGAGGGCAGCACCGAGGCTGATGGTCGTCGTCGTTTTGCCGACGCCACCCTTCTGGTTGCAGAGCGAGATGATGCGGGCGGGGCCGTGACTCTTGAGCGGTGCGGGTACGGCGAACTCGGAAAGGGTCCGACCCGTCGGGCCCTTCTTTGCGATCGGTGTCTCCACCGAGAAGAGCTCTTCGTTTGTTTTGGCCACCTGGCTTGCCCCGCTCCTCGCGTTTTCGTGTCGTGCTGCGGTATTGATTGTATCCGCCAGCTCCGGATCGGCGGTGCGCCCACGCAGAGAGCCGCGGTTTGGGCGTCGTTGCGGCCCGCGCCGCCCACACGCAGCCCGAGAACATCACTTGCGGTCGAGCCCACCAGTTGCGCCTGATGCTCTCGACCGGAAGTGATGCTCTCGCCGGGTCGGGCGCCGCGAATTCACCCGTCCCGGTCGACATCACCCGTCATGCCGGGTGTTCTGGTCCGCGGCGAGTGATCTCGGGAGTGACAGGACTCAGCGGGCGCGCGGGTGGGCGGTCGTGTACATGTCGCGGAGCGTGTCCGCCGTCACGAGCGTGTAGATCTGGGTCGTGGCCACCGAGGAGTGCCCGAGCAGCTCCTGCACGACGCGCACGTCGGCGCCGCCCTGCAGCAGGTGGGTCGCGAACGAGTGCCTGAGCGTGTGCGGCGACACGTGCGCCGCGAGTCCCGCGCGTTCGGCGGCGGCCCGGATGATCAGCCACGCGTTCTGCCGAGATACCCGCTGCCCGCGCAACCCCAGGAACAGCGCGGGTGTTGCGACGCCCCGCACCGAAAAGACGGGCCGTGCCCGCACGAGGTACGAGTCGAGCGCTGTCCTGGCGTACGAGCCGACGGGAACGATCCGCTCCTTGTTGCCCTTGCCCGTCAGCCGCACGATGTCCTCGTCGAACACGTCGTCGACGTTGAGCGAGACCACCTCCGACACGCGTGCACCGGTGGCGTAGAGGAACTCGAGCAGGGCGCGGTCCCGAAGCGACTGCGGGTCGTCGCCGGATGCCGCGTCGAGCAGCGCGGTCACCTGGTCGACCGTGAGTGCTTTCGGCAACCGGCTCGGGAGCTTCGGCGGCTTGACCTCGTGGGCGACGTCGGCCTCAACGGCACCCTCGTCGAGGAGGAACCGGTGCATGCCCCTCACCGACGACAGCACGCGTGCCAGCGACGACGCGGTCAACGGCGAGTCCTCGCGCGTGCCCAGGTCACGGAGGAACTCCGTCACGTGATCGCGCTCAACGCCGGCGATGCCGGGAACAGACCGCGATGCCAGCCACTCGACGTACATCGTCAGGTCGCGGCGGTACGCGGCTACCGTGTTCGCCGACAGCCCTCGCTCGATCGAAACGTGACGCAGGTACTGGTCGAGGTCACGCGTGAGTGACACGTCAGCTCGCCGACGAAGATCCGAGCTTCGGATGCCGCGTCCACGGCTCATCAGCGGCGCCGAGCGTCTCCCAGTTGCGTTGCTCAGCTGCAGCAGCAGCGAGCACAGCAATCGAGAGCGACGGGTTCTGAATGCGCCGCTCAAGTACCGCCGTGACGAGTTCGTCGAGCGGCGCCCAGCGCTGTTCGATGTCCGCCTCTTCGTCGGTGCGTTCAAACGCCTCAGCCGTGGCCGTGAGGCCCCGGGCAAGGTACACCCGGATCACTTCGTCGCTGCCGCCCGGTGAGGTCGCAAACTCGGCGAGCACACTCCAGTCGCGCGCCTCGATGTCGACTTCCTCGGCGAGTTCGCGCTTCGCGGCGACGAGTGGGTCCTCCCCCTCGATGTCGAGAAGGCCCGCAGGGATTTCCCACTCACGCAGGCGAACCGGATGCCGGTACTGCTTGATCAGCAGCACCCTGTCGTTGTCGTCCATGGCGAAGACGGCAACAGCACCGGTGTGGTCCAGGTACTCCCTGGCGATGTCCTGACCGTTGTAGTCGAAGACGTCGCGGCGAACACCCCACACCATGCCGTCGAAGACGCGTTCGCTCGAGCGAACCTCGACCTCGGTGGGCTCGTCTTCGAGCGGGCCCAACTCAGCACTCGAGGCAGACCCGGTTCCGAGCCCGGCGCCGGACGCGGACTCCGCGCCCTGGCCGGACTCAGGCACCGGCGACCTCGAACAGCAGGCTGGCCTGCTGGCGCTCGAGGGCCGCACCGATCAGGCCACGGAACAGCGGGTGAGCGTGGGTCGGGCGTGACCGAAGCTCGGGGTGGGCCTGGGTGCCAACGTAGAACGGGTGCTCGTCGCGACCGAGTTCAACGAACTCAACCAGCTGCCCGTCCGGGCTCGTCCCCGAGAAGACGAGGCCTGCATCCGCGATCTGCTGGCGGTAACGGTTGTTGACTTCGTAGCGGTGACGGTGACGCTCGGAGATCTCGGTGGAGCCGTAGAGCTCGGCGGTCAGCGATCCCTCGTCGAGGTGTGCCGGGTAGAGACCGAGGCGCATGGTCCCACCGAGGTCTCCCCCGGCGATGATCTCAACCTGCTCGGCCATCGTCGCGATGACCGGGAACTCGGTGTCGGGGTCGAACTCGCTCGAGCTCGCACCGGCGAGACCCGCTTCGTTGCGCGCGTACTCGATCACCATGCACTGGAGGCCGAGGCACAGTCCGAGCGTCGGGATCTTGTTGTCGCGGGCGAACTTGAGCGCCCCGAGCTTTCCTTCGATACCGCGGATGCCGAATCCACCGGGAACGCAGATGCCGTCGAGGTCACCGAGCGCCTTGGCAGCACCCTCGGGGGTTTCGCATTCGTCCGACGGGATCCACTGCAGCTTGACCTTGGACTCGTGGGCGAACCCACCGGCGCGGAGCGCTTCGGTGACGGAGAGGTAGGCGTCCGGCAGGTCGATGTACTTGCCGACCAGGCCGATCGTGACCTCGTGCTTGGGTTCGTGAACGGCCTTGAGCACCGGTGACCACGCTGACCAGTCGACCTCGCCCGCCTCGAGTCCGAGGAGGTCGATGATGTAGGCGTCGAGTCCCTGGTCGTTGAGAACCTTCGGGATGTCGTAGATGCTGGGCACGTCGACACAGTTGACGACGGCTGCCTCATCGACGTCACACATCAGCGCGATCTTGCGCTTGTTCGACTCGGAGACCGGGCGGTCGCTTCGGAGAACGAGAGCGTCGGGCTGGATACCGATCGACCGGAGAGCCGCGACTGAGTGCTGCGTCGGCTTGGTCTTCTGCTCACCGGAGGCGTTCATGTACGGCACGAGCGAGACGTGCACGAAGAAGACGTTCTTGCGGCCGAGCTCGTGACGCACCTGGCGTGCGGCTTCGATGAACGGCTGCGACTCGATGTCACCGACGGTTCCGCCGACCTCGGTGATGATCACATCGGGCTTCGGGTCGTTGGATGCCTGCAGGCGCATCCGGCGCTTGATCTCGTCGGTGATGTGCGGGATGACCTGCACGGTGTCACCGAGGTACTCGCCGCGGCGCTCGCGCGCGATGACCGTCGAGTAGATCTGGCCGGTGGTGACGTTTGCCGCCTGGCTCAGGTCGATGTCGAGGAAGCGCTCGTAGTGACCGATGTCGAGGTCGGTCTCGGTGCCGTCGTCGGTGACGAAGACTTCGCCGTGCTGGAACGGGTTCATCGTTCCAGGATCGACGTTCAGGTATGGGTCGAGTTTCTGCATGACAACACGCAGTCCTCGAGCTGTGAGCAGGTTGCCCAGGCTTGCCGCCGTGAGTCCCTTGCCCAACGAAGAAACGACACCACCGGTCACAAAAATGTGCTTGGTCGTGTCGTTCGAAAGGTCCGCGTCTGTAATGTTCACCACGGGCTTCTATCCTACCATGTGAGTTGCTGACCGAGCGAGCGTCAGGAGCTCCTCAGCGTGGGCGAGTCCGAATTCACTGTCGGCGAGTCCGGAGAGTAGTCGTGCCATCTCCGCGGTCCGTTCATCGCCCGTGAGCTGTCGAACGCTGGATGCCGTGACCGTGCCGTCGGAATCTTTCACGACGGCGAGGTGGTTGTTGGCGAAGGCAGCAACCTGGGCGAGGTGGGTCACCGCAATGACCTGCGCGGTCTCTGCCAGCCGGGCGAGTCGCCGGCCGATCTCGATCGCGGCTGCTCCCCCGACGCCGGCGTCGACCTCGTCGAACACGAACGTCGGCACCGGATCGGTACCGGCAATGACGACCTCGATCGCGAGCATGACGCGCGAGAGCTCTCCGCCTGACGCACCCTTCGCCAGGGCGCGCGGCTCGGCACCGGCGTGCGGCCTCAGCAGGAACTGCACGTTGTCACGGCCGGAGAACGTCAGTTCATCGTTCGTGGAGACCTCGATGACGAGCGTCGCGTCGGGCATGGCGAGAGCTGAGAGCTCGTCGGAAACCGCGGATGCCAGTCGTTCGGCGGCATCGCGGCGCACCTCGCTCAGGCGCGTCGCCAGGGTGTCGACGAGCGCGGCATCCGCTTCAACGACAGCGTCGAGCTCTTCGATCCTGTCGGTGTCACTGTCGAGTTCGAGCAGCCTGGCGTTGCCGTTCTCGAGAACCGCGAGCACATCGTCGAAGCCGGGGCCGTACTTGCGCATGAGGATGCTCAGTTCGTTCCGGCGGTCCTGCACGATCTCCAGTTCCCTGGCACCGTCGGCGTCGAGGCCGGCGAGGTAGCTCGAGAGTTCGAGCGCGATCTCCGAGAGCAGGTAACTCGCGTTCGCGACCTGCTCGGACAGGGTGCCGAGCTCAGCGTCATACGACGCCACCCGTTCGAGTTGCCTGCGGGCGGAGTCGAGCAGGACGACGACGTCGGGCCCGTCTGACTCCTCAGCGGAGATCGCTTCACGCGCACTCGCCGCAGCGATACGGAGATCCTCGAGGTTGGTGAGTTTTTCCGCCCTCACGGCGAGTTCTTCATCTTCACCCGGCTGCGGTGCGACCGCCTCGATCTCGGCGATGATCTCGCGAAGCTCAGCGGCTTCGGCACTCCGCGCGTCGCGCTCACGGACCAGCCTGTCGCGTTCCGTTACGTTCTCGAGGTAGCGCGAGTAGACAGTTCGGTAGTCGTTCAGGGTGGTGGTCAGCTCGGCGCCGGCGAATCTGTCGAGGGCATCGCGCTGCGCCGACTGTGACCGAAGCCTCACCTGGTCCGACTGACCGTGCACGACGACGAGTTGCTCGCCCAGCTCGGCGAGGACGCCGACCGGGGCGCTGCGCCCGCCGACCTGTGCGCGGCTGCGGCCCTCGGCTGAGATCGATCGTCCAAGCGTGAGTTCCGCCTGCGACTCGCCGAACGGGTCGACCCCGCCGCCTGCCTCGACCACGCGGTCGGCGACGGCACCGTCGGCTGGAATCACCCACCGTCCATCGACACTGGCCTGGCCGCTGCCCTGACGGATGACGCCGGAGTCTGCGCGCCCGCCAAGCAGAAGGCCGAGGGCGGTGACGACCATGGTCTTGCCGGCTCCGGTTTCACCGGTGATGGCTGTGAAGCCGCGCCCGAGCGGGAGCGACGCCTCAGCGATGACCCCCAGGTCGCGGATGCCGATTTCCTCAATCATTGCCGTCTGGTCCCCTCCAGCCCGTGACGGGCAGGTGGAATTTCTTCACCAGCCGGTCGGTGAACGGGCTCTGGTGCAGGCGCGCAAGGCGCACCGGGATCGGTGACCTGCGAACGACGACGCGGGCGCCCGGTTGAAGTTCGTGGGTTCGGCGTCCGTCGCACCACAGGACGCCCGTCGCGCTTGTGCGCTGGAGCACTTCGATGGCGAGGGACGAGTCGGGGCCGACGACGAGTGGCCGTGCGAAGAGGGCGTGTGCGCTCAGTGGAACGAGCATCATCGCTTCCACCGTCGGCCACACGACGGGACCGCCGGCGGAGAAACCGTACGCTGTCGAGCCTGTGGGAGTGGACACCACGACGCCGTCACAACCGAATGAGGAGAGCGGCCGGCCATCCACCTCGATGACGACCTCGAGCATCCGCTCTCGGCTGCCCTTCTCGACCGTCGCTTCGTTGAGTGCCCAGCTCTCCCAGACGACGTCGTCGCCCACCTTGACCCGGACGCTCAGCGCCAGTCGCTCTTCGACGAGGTAATCGCCGGCGATAACGCGGTGGACGGCATCCGCGAGGTCGTCCCTCTCGCTCTCGGCGAGGAATCCGACGTGTCCGAGGTTCACACCGAGCAGCGGTGCCGCGAATCCGCGAACCAGTTCGGCCGCGCGCAGGATGGTGCCGTCGCCGCCGAGCACGATCACGAGTTCGAGTTCTTCTCCCGAGACGTCATCATCGAGGATCGCGACGTTCTCGAACACCGCACCCGCTGCCCGGAGTTCGTCGCATTCGACGCGCGCGAGCACGGGGTGCGCTCCGGACTCCTGCAGTTGCCGAATGACCTGGGTGGCGGCGTCGACCGAGTCTTTTCTGCCCGTGTGGGAGACCACGAGGATGAATCTGTGTTCAGAATTCATCCGGGTCACGCTCCAGCTATCTCGGTTATCGTCGTCAACCATTCTGTCGGATTGCGTGCGGTATCGCTTGGCCCCTTGACATCGGATCCGACCGGCCGGAACCACGCCAGGTATTCGCGGTTGCCGTGGCCGCCGACGATGGGCGACTCGATGAGGCCGGCTGTTCCGAGGCCCAGATCCCAGGCGTGCCAGAGCACTGTCGCTATGGCGTCCTGCCTGAGCCCGTCATTGCGGACGATGCCCTCACGGATGCCGCCGCGCCCCACTTCGAATTGCGGCTTGATCAGGAGGATGAAATCGCTGGCAAGTGCCACCGATGTCTGGAGAGGCCCAAGCACGTGGGTCAGCGAGATGAAGGACAGGTCGCCGACGACGAGGTCGGGGCGCTCTGACTGCCCGGATGCCCAGGCGAGGTTTTCCGGCGTGAGCTCGCGGACGTTGAAGCCCTCGATCACGCTCACCCGTTCGTCGACGGCGATCTCGGGTGCGAGCTGCCCGTGTCCGACGTCGAGCGCGATCACGTGGCGTGCTCCGCGTTCGAGCAGCACCTGGGTGAAACCGCCCGTGGAGGCGCCGGCATCGAGCGCGAGCCTCCCGGTGGGGTCGATGCCGAAGGCGTCGAGCGCTCCGAGGAGCTTGTGCGCACCTCGGCTGACGTAGTGGTCGGCTCCGGCGACGCTGAGTTCAGAACTCGCGCGGACCTTGGCTGCGGGCTTGACCACCGCGCGGCCATCGACGGTGACGAGGCCGTCGGCGATGAGCCGAGCGGCCAGGGTGCGCGAGCGCGCGAAGCCCCGGGCAACCAGGGCTGCGTCGAGGCGCTGGGCGCCGTCGATTGAATCCGGGTCGCTCAACCCGCGGCCCTCGACGGCATCCTGTCGCCGCCCTCGAGCTGCGCGCGCAACTCCTCGTGCAACTGGGCATACGCCTCAGCACGGGCCTCGAGCGGTTGATCTTCGATCAGCTTGAGCCGAGGGACGAGTGCATCGTCACTGGACTGGGTGTCATCGCTCACGGGACCTACGTTACCCGCGACCTCAGGAATAGAGGTGCTCCGGCACGTTGAACCCGTAGATCGCCCGACCCGATGCCCAGATGGCGGCGCACGCGGCGCGAAGGAGATCGATGCGACGCGCTCCGTCACGGACCACGACGACATCGTTTCCGACGATCCGCACGACCGCGTCACCGACGGTCGCCTCGGAGTTGTCCCGCGACATCCGGGTAACCGGGTATGCCTCGTGCAGCTGGCGAAGGTCGTCGACGATGAAGGTCGGCCGGGAGTGCTTATCGGCGGCGAGCACGTGCTTGGCCTTGTCGACCCCGGTCAGCACGAGCACTGATGGAATCCCCGCCCGGTTGGCGCCGAGAATGTCGGTGTCCAGGCGATCGCCGATGAACAGCGGGCTGGTCGATTCGAACCGGATCTTTGCCTCATCGAAGATGGGCGTCTCCGGCTTGCCCGCAACCGTCGCGAGCCGGCCAACCGCCGTGTGGACAGCCGAGACCAGGGTGCCGTTTCCCGGAGCGATGCCGCGCGCCTGAGGGATCGTCCAGTCGGTGTTCGTCGCGATCCACGGGATCTCGACGCCGTCTTCACGCGGGTGAAGCGCGAATGCGGCCTCGGCGAGGTCGCTCCAGCTGACGTGGGGCGCGAATCCCTGCAGGACCGCAGCGGGCGAGTCGTCCGCCGAGCGCGTGACGGTGTATCCGCCCTTTTCGAGTTCGGAAACGAGACCGTCTCCCCCCACGACGAGCACCGTCGAGCCCGCTGGTACGTGCTCGCCGAGGAGGCGAACCGCGGCCTGCGGACTCGTGACGACGTCACTCGGTGCAACGTGCAGCCCGAGTTCTGTCAGGTGTTCGGCGACCGATGCGTCGGTGCGCGATGCATTGTTGGTGATGTAGCCAACGCGGATGCTCTCGGCCACCTTGTTGAGGCTTTCGACAGCGTGCGGAATCGCGTTCGGCCCCGCGTACACAACGCCGTCGAGGTCTGCGAGCACAACATCGACGCCGTCGAGCGGCGTCGACGCCTTACTTTTCCGGCTGAGCAGCGGACTCATCCGGCTCAACTCCCTCGTTCTCCTCGGTGTCGGTGTCGGTGTCGGTTGCCACTGAATCCGCTGCGTCGACGTCGATCTCGTCATCGCTGGACTCGACGACGTCACGCTCAGCATCATCGGACTCGTGAGCCTCGTCAGCGCCAGACTCGACAGCGTCAGACTCGACAACGTCAGCCTCGACATCGTCAGCCTCGACATCGTCGAACGCACCGGCGGCAACAGCGCTGGCCAGGTCCGTCGAGTCGTCGACCGCGATCGGGATGCCCTCGGACTCCGTCACGTCGGTGTCGTCGTCGTCGTCCGACTCCTCGAGAATCTCGAAGACCTCGATGGTCTCGAGCTCGTTGTCTCCGCGTTGTTCGGCGATCGCGGCTCCGGCAACTTCGGCGCGCTTCCGCCATAGGGCGGCTTCTTCACCGCGACCGAGTTCTTCGAGCACTTCAGCCTCAGCCGCGAACAGCTCGGGGCTCCACTCGAATGCCCGGTCGGGATTGAGCTCGGGGATCTGCAGTTCAGCAAGCGCGAGTTCCGGCTGACCGAGGTCGAGTCGAGCTCCGGACATGGCGATGGCCAGAGCCACACGAACGGGTGAGGCAAGGCTCGCCCTGTCGACGCTCCGGCCCAGCTCGAGCGCACGCTCGGGACGGCCGACGCCGCGTTCGCTGTCGACCATCAGCGGAACCTGGTCGTTCGACCCGGTGATGCGTCGGTGGGTGCGAAGCTCGCGAAGCGCCAGGGCGTAGTCCCCCGTCTCGTACGCCGTGATCGCGAGGGTTTCGCGCACAACGCCGATGCGGCCAGCACGACGCGCCGCCGACAGGGCGTGCTGGTGCGCGAGTTCCGGGTCTTCCTCGATGAGCATCGCAGCCATCGCCAGGTGCCGGGCAACGCGCTCAGCGTTGTCTGCGGTCAGTGTCTTGAGCTCGTTGCGGGCAATCCGATCGAGGTCGTTCGCCGTCACTGAGTCGGGCAGGTCGGGGTCGTAGTGCTCCGAGCGCACCATGCGGTGCTCGCGCTGCATGCGCTGCTCATCGGTCATGTCGTCTTCGACCTGGCTTGCCTCCCTGTCGCCGCGAGCGGGGGCGCCGCCACGGGTCCAGAGCTTCTCGTCGCGGTCACGACCACCACGGGGGCGATCCTCGCGCGGACGATCGGGACGGGCACCGCGTGGCTTGTCACCGTACGACGGACGATCCCCACGAGGCTTGTCGCCATAAGACGGCCGGTCGCCGCGCGGCTTGTCGCCATAAGACGGCCGGTCGCCATAAGACGGCCGGTCACCGCGGGGCTTGTCACCGTACGAGGGCCGGTCGGAACGGGCCCGATCACCGGTCGCGGGACGATCTCCACGCGGCTTGTCGCCGTAAGACGGACGGTCCCCACGTGGCTTGTCACCATAGGACGACCGGTCACCGCGTGGCTTATCACCATAGGACGGACGATCCCCACGCGGCTTATCACCATAGGGACGCTCGGTGCGCGGTCGATCGCCGGAAGCCGGACGGTCACCGCGGGGCTTGTCTCCGTACGAAGGACGCTCTCCACGAGGACGCTCGTCACGACCGGCGCTCGAGCGCGGACGCTCGGTGCGGTCAGAACCCGCTCCATAACGCGGACGGTCGCTGCCCTCTGAACGCGGACGATCAGTCCGGTCAGAACCCGCTCCATAACGCGGACGGTCGCTGCCCTCTGAACGCGGACGATCAGTCCGGTCAGAGCCAGCTCCGTAACGCGGACGGTCGGTGCCGCCTGTGCGCGGACGCTCGGTCCGGTCAGAACCGGCACCGTAACGTGGACGCTCGCTACCTCCTGTGCGAGGGCGCTCATCCCGCGAGCGGCCCTGCCCACTCCCGTAGGAGGGACGGTCGCCGGCTGGACGGCCGGAACCGTCGGAGCGAGGACGCGAGTCACTTCGGCCGGAGTCGTTGGAACGACGATTCTCGCCAGATTGGCGGTCGTTCGGTCCGCGATCGGGGCGCCTGGCGCCCGAATTGTCCGCAGAATCCGGCATGAAGTACTCCCTATTATGTTGAAAAAACTGTGTTAAAACGCAAAATGGCCACCCGCACTTGGGTGGCCATTTTACTAAGTTAAGTCCGGCGGTGTCCTACTCTCCCACAGGGTCCCCCCTGCAGTACCATCGGCGCAAAGAGTCTTAGCTTCCGGGTTCGGAATGTGACCGGGCGTTTCCCTCTTGCTATGGCCGCCGAAACAATTATTGACGTTAGTCAAATACTGAATCGAACAAACACATAATGTGTGTGTTCGGTTCTCGACCGTACATCGAGAACCACATAGTGGACGCTACGCATCGTGAATTTTATCGATCACGAAATTCGATTTACCTCAAAACTCATGCTCCACCACAAGGGTGGGATGATTGGTAAGTTATCGGCTTATTAGTACCGGTCAGCTCCGAGAGTCTTTAGTCCTCTCTTCCACATCCGGCCTATCAACCCAGTAGTCTAGCTGGGAGCCTCTCGCCCGAAGGCATGGAAATCTCATCTTGAGGCCGGCTTCCCGCTTAGATGCTTTCAGCGGTTATCCATCCCGAACGTAGCTAATCAGCGGTGCTCCTGGCGGAACAACTGACACACCAGAGGTTCGTCCAACCCGGTCCTCTCGTACTAGGGTCAGATCCTCTCAAATTTCCTGCGCGCGCAGCGGATAGGGACCGAACTGTCTCACGACGTTCTAAACCCAGCTCGCGTACCGCTTTAATGGGCGAACAGCCCAACCCTTGGGACCTACTCCAGCCCCAGGATGCGACGAGCCGACATCGAGGTGCCAAACCATGCCGTCGATATGGACTCTTGGGCAAGATCAGCCTGTTATCCCCGAGGTACCTTTTATCCGTTGAGCGACAGCGCTTCCACAAGCCACTGCCGGATCACTAGTCCCGACTTTCGTCCCTGCTCGACTTGTCAGTCTCACAGTCAAGCTCCCTTGTGCACTTACACTCGACATCTGATTGCCAACCAGATTGAGGGAACCTTTGGGCGCCTCCGTTACTTTTTAGGAGGCAACCGCCCCAGTTAAACTACCCACCAGGCACTGTCCCTGAACCGGATTACGGTTCGAAGTTAGATATCCAATATGACCAGAGTGGTATTTCAACAATGACTCCACCGACACTAGCGTGCCAGCTTCACAGTCTCCCACCTATCCTACACAAGCCACACCGAACACCAATACCAAGCTGTAGTAAAGGTCACGGGGTCTTTCCGTCCTGCTGCGCGTAACGAGCATCTTTACTCGTAGTGCAATTTCGCCGAGTTCGCGGTTGAGACAGCTGGGAAGTCGTTACGCCATTCGTGCAGGTCGGAACTTACCCGACAAGGAATTTCGCTACCTTAGGATGGTTATAGTTACCACCGCCGTTTACTGGGGCTTAAATTCTCAGCTTCGCCTTGCGGCTAACCGTTCCTCTTAACCTTCCAGCACCGGGCAGGCGTCAGTCCGTATACATCGTCTTGCGACTTGGCACGGACCTGTGTTTTTAGTAAACAGTCGCTTCCCACTGGTCTCTGCGGCCCTACCACGCGTCCCGGAGCAAGTCCGTTGACGTGTCAGGCCCCCTTCTCCCGAAGTTACGGGGCATTTTGCCGAGTTCCTTAACCACGATTCTCTCGATCTCCTTGGTATTCTCTACCTGACCACCTGAGTCGGTTTGGGGTACGGGTGACTTGAACCTCGCGCCGATGCTTTTCTTGGCAGCATAGGATCATCGGATCTTGCCCTTACGGGCTCCCCTTCAGCTCTCAGCCTTATATGAGAGACGGATTTGCCTATCTCTCGGCCTACAACCTTGGCCTGGGACAACCATCGCCCAGGACCGACTACCTTCCTGCGTCACACCTGTTAATACGCTAACCGCACCAGCATAGGGTCGAGCGCTAGGCCCACCGTCTCACCCCGAAGGGATCAATCAGTGGGATTCAGACTCTTAGCATCACTGGATTAGCTTGGGCGGTTCTTCGTCAGTACGGGAATATCAACCCGTTGTCCATCGACTACGCCTGTCGGCCTCGCCTTAGGTCCCGACTTACCCAGGGCGGATTAGCCTGGCCCTGGAACCCTTGGTCTTTCGGAGGACGGGTTTCTCACCCGTCTTTCGCTACTCATGCCTGCATTCTCACTCGTGTGGCATCCACGGCTGGTTTACACCGCCGCTTCGCTCGCCACACGACGCTCTCCTACCCATCAATACGGCTGGACCACGAAGGCCTGCCTATAAATATCAATGCCACAACTTCGGTGGCGTGCTTGAGCCCCGTTAAATTGTCGGCGCGGAATCACTTGACCAGTGAGCTATTACGCACTCTTTCAAGGGTGGCTGCTTCTAAGCCAACCTCCTGGTTGTCTGTGCAACTCCACATCCTTTCCCACTTAGCACGCGCTTGGGGACCTTAGTTGGTGGTCTGGGTTGTTTCCCTCTCGACGATGAAGCTTATCCCCCACCGTCTCACTGCTGCGCTCTCACTTACCGGCATTCGGAGTTTGGCTGACGTCAGTAACCTTTTAGGGCCCATTAGCCATCCAGTAGCTCTACCTCCGGCAAGAAACACGCAACGCTGCACCTAAATGCATTTCGGAGAGAACCAGCTATCACGAAGTTTGATTGGCCTTTCACCCCTATCCACAGCTCATCCCCTCAGTTTTCAACCTAAGTGGGTTCGGTCCTCCACGTGCTCTTACACACGCTTCAACCTGGCCATGGATAGATCACTTCGCTTCGGGTCTAGGACATGCGACTGAATCGCCCTATTCAGACTCGCTTTCGCTACGGATACCCCTCACGGGTTAACCTCGCCACATATCACTAACTCGCAGGCTCATTCTTCAAAAGGCACGCTGTCACCCCTACAAGGAGGCTCCAACGGTTTGTAAGCAAACGGTTTCAGGTACTATTTCACTCCCCTCCCGGGGTACTTTTCACCTTTCCCTCACGGTACTTGTTCACTATCGGTCATCTGGGAGTATTTAGGCTTATCAGGTGGTCCTGACAGATTCACACGGGATTTCTCGGGCCCCGTGATACTTGGGATACTCTTCACGCCATCACGAAATTTCGACTACGGGGTTCGCACCCTCTATGACCAGGCTTTCAATCCTGTTCGTCTATCACGCTCTGTAACGTCGCACCGGCGGCAGCCAAGTGCAGAAAAGTCCCACAACCCCGAACATGCAACCCCTGCCGGGTATCACACATGCACGGTTTAGCCTCTTCCGGGTTCGCTCGCCACTACTAACGGAATCACTGTTGTTTTCTCTTCCTGTGGGTACTGAGATGTTTCACTTCCCCACGTTCCCTCTACCCGCCCTATATATTCAGGCGGGAGTCACCAGGTAACCTTGCAGCCCCTGGCGGGGTTTCCCCATTCGGACACCCTCGGATCACAGCTTGTTTATCAGCTCCCCGAGGCTTATCGCAGATTACTACGTCCTTCTTCGGCTCCAGATGCCAAGGCATCCACCGTTTGCTCTTAAAAACTTGCCAATCACATGAGTTTTGAAAATCGAAAATCTATCTCGAAAAAATTGACCAATGGACTCAAACATAAATGCTTGAGTCAATTGTTGTTTTCGACTCGAACCGAAGTCCGAGTCAAAAGATGCTCGCGTCCACTGTGTAGTTCTCAAAGTACGGGCGGTACCCACCCCATCCAACAACCCGAAGGTTCCCGTTGAACAGGAGAAGGTCCAGAAGTACAGTCCGAAACACTTTCATGTTTCGTTCCGGTCCCTCAGGACCCAACAGCGTGCAACATACGAACCGTGCCGGCCCGACTCTTTCCTTCCCCGGCAAAACCAGGGCGTACTCGTGTCGAATCATTACGATCCGTATCAATGTCAATGTTCCACCCATGAGCGCCAGCAGGAACGTTCGTCCCTGAACTGACTGGCCAGTGAATTCCGCTGTATACAGACGGACTGGCACGTGCTCCTTAGAAAGGAGGTGATCCAGCCGCACCTTCCGGTACGGCTACCTTGTTACGACTTAGTCCTAATTACCAATCCCACCTTAGACGGCTCCCTCCCAATAAAGGGTTAGGCCACCGGCGTCGGGTGTTACCGACTTTCATGACTTGACGGGCGGTGTGTACAAGGCCCGGGAACGTATTCACCGCAGCGTTGCTGATCTGCGATTACTAGCGACTCCGACTTCATGAGGTCGAGTTGCAGACCTCAATCCGAACTGGGACCAGCTTTTTGGGATTCGCTCCACCTCGCGGTATTGCAGCCCTTTGTACTGGCCATTGTAGCATGCGTGAAGCCCAAGACATAAGGGGCATGATGATTTGACGTCGTCCCCACCTTCCTCCGAGTTGACCCCGGCAGTATCCCATGAGTTCCCACCATTACGTGCTGGCAACATAGAACGAGGGTTGCGCTCGTTGCGGGACTTAACCCAACATCTCACGACACGAGCTGACGACAACCATGCACCACCTGTATACGAGTGTCCAAAGAGTTCACGATCTCTCGCGCGTTCTCGTATATGTCAAGCCTTGGTAAGGTTCTTCGCGTTGCATCGAATTAATCCGCATGCTCCGCCGCTTGTGCGGGCCCCCGTCAATTCCTTTGAGTTTTAGCCTTGCGGCCGTACTCCCCAGGCGGGGAACTTAATGCGTTAGCTGCGACACGGAGACCGTGGAATGGTCCCCACATCTAGTTCCCAACGTTTACGGGGTGGACTACCAGGGTATCTAAGCCTGTTTGCTCCCACCCTTTCGCTCCTCAGCGTCAGTTACGGCCCAGAGATCTGCCTTCGCCATTGGTGTTCCTCCTGATATCTGCGCATTCCACCGCTACACCAGGAATTCCAATCTCCCCTACCGCACTCTAGTCTGCCCGTACCCACTGCAGGCTGGAGGTTGAGCCTCCAGTTTTCACAGCAGACGCGACAAACCGCCTACGAGCTCTTTACGCCCAATAATTCCGGACAACGCTTGCACCCTACGTATTACCGCGGCTGCTGGCACGTAGTTAGCCGGTGCTTTTTCTGCAGGTACCGTCACTTTCGCTTCTTCCCTGCTAAAAGAGGTTTACAACCCGAAGGCCGTCGTCCCTCACGCGGCGTTGCTGCATCAGGCTTTCGCCCATTGTGCAATATTCCCCACTGCTGCCTCCCGTAGGAGTCTGGGCCGTGTCTCAGTCCCAGTGTGGCCGGTCACCCTCTCAGGCCGGCTACCCGTCGTAGGCTTGGTGAGCCATTACCTCACCAACTACCTGATAGGCCGCGAGTCCATCCTTGACCAAAATTCTTTCCAACCACTGAAGATGCCTTCGCGGTTCGTATCCGGTATTAGACGTCGTTTCCAACGCTTATCCCAGAGTCAAGGGCAGGTTACTCACGTGTTACTCACCCGTTCGCCACTAATCCGGAGAGCAAGCTCTCCTTCATCGTTCGACTTGCATGTGTTAAGCACGCCGCCAGCGTTCGTCCTGAGCCAGGATCAAACTCTCCGTAAATGTTTAATTGCACAACCACTCCGAAGAGCGGCCGGCACATTGTTTGCGGTAACGAACCGGAATAGGTTCAGAAACCGCGAGTTTGAAACTGACAGAACAAATCATTACTGACTTGCTTTGTTGTTTAAATGTTTTCCAAAGGAATCCGTAACCCAACCAGAAAAGGTCGAGTCAACGGGTATTTGGCATTTGACATTGTGCACGCTGTTGAGTTCTCAAGGATCGGATGCTCCCGCTTTTCACCCTCTCGGGCTGCTCCGCAGGGCAACTTCTCTACCCTAGCACCAGTTATTTGCCATCCTGACCACGCTCATTCCGAACCGAAGTTCGTTCAGACTCGTATCGAGTTGGACCCTGGTGAGGGTCATCTTCAGACGACGATGAACCCGAATAATCGAGTGTCTTCGTATCTGAAGAAGTTCGTCCCGCATGAGGCCGGCGAGCTAAGCTCAGCCGCACCTTTGGGGTGACAAGTAAGTACTTTACGTTCAGTCCGGCCAGCTCGCAACTCACCGGTGCAGGTCGGGCGTGTCGGCCTAGCCGACCCCGCGAACACCCCGTCCGGGGGGCGGTCGTTTACTCCGTAAACACGCCGGCGAGAGTCTTCTTGCCCCTCCGGAGGACCGCCACTCCCCCGGCCAGGGTGTCGTCGAGAACAGCCGACTCATCGGTGACCTTGGCGTTGTTGAGGTACACGCCGCCCTGCGCAATCGCACGGCGCGCTTCGCCGATGCTCGAGGTGAGCTTCGTGTCAACAAGGAGTTGTGTCAGGGGAACCCCGAGCGCAGCCGTCACATGCGGGAGTTCGGACAGCGCTGAGCTGAGCGTCGCTGCATCGAGGCCCGACAGTTCGCCCTGGCCGAAGAGGGCTGCGGACGCGGCGATCGCGGCATCCGTTGCGTCGACACCGTGAACGAGAGACGTGACCTCGTACGCGAGTCGCTTCTGCGCTTCACGACGGAACGGCTCAGTGGCCACAGCACCTTCGAGCCGCTCGATCTCTTCGCGAGTGAGGAAGGTGAACACCTTGAGCCGCGCGATGACATCCGCGTCGTCGGAGTTGACCCAGAACTGGTAGAACGCGTAAGGACTCGTCATCTCGGGGTCGAGCCAGACGGCGTTGCCCTCGCTCTTGCCGAACTTCGTACCGTCGGAGTTGGTGATGAGCGGGGTGCCGATGGCGTGCGCGCTCTTCCCCTCGGCCTTGTGGATGAGGTCGGTTCCGCTCGTGAGGTTTCCCCACTGGTCGCTGCCACCGGTCTGCAGCACACAGCCGTAGCTGCGGAACAGCTCGAGGAAGTCCAGCCCCTGCAGGATCTGGTAGCTGAACTCGGTGTAGCTGATGCCCGCGTCGGAGTTGAGGCGTGCGCTGACGGCATCCTTCTTGAGCATGGTCCCGACCCGGAAGTACTTGCCAACGTCGCGGAGGAAGTCGATGGCGGAGAGCGGCGCCGTCCAGTCGAGGTTGTTCACCATGCGTGCAGCGTTGTCACCCTCGAAGCTGAGGAACCGGGAGACCTGGCCCTGCAGTCGCTCCACCCAGTCGGCGACGGTCTCGCGCGTGTTGAGAGTGCGCTCGGCAGTGGGGCGCGGGTCACCGATGAGCCCGGTCGATCCGCCGACGAGGCCGAGCGGCTTGTGGCCGGCGAGCTGGATGCGGCGCATGAGCAGGAGCTGAACGAGGTTGCCGAGGTGCAGGCTCGGGGCGGTCGGGTCGAACCCGCAGTAGTGGGTGATCGGCGCGCCGGCGAGGAGCTCCTTCAGCTCGCCCGCATCGGTCGACACGTGCACGAGTCCTCGCCAGACGAGTTCCTCCCAGATGTCATCGAAGGTGGAATCGTTCGCTTGGCTGGACAGTAGTGACGTGGACACGACTGACACGATACCAGCGCGCCCCTCGACGACGTGTGCCGATGTGAGGCCATAACCTCACTCTTGACTTACTTTAGGTTATTTCCTAATATCGGTCTAGTTATGCTTTTAGGCTAAACATAGGAGAGGGTCATGTTCGTTCTCACTGCCGACCAGATCGACAGCCGCCACACCACGGACCGTGTTGCGGCCACCCTCACGGCGCTCAACACCGACCATGGCGACCAGCTGCTGCTTCCCGCCGACCGAACCGCGGGCGATGAGCTGCAACTGCTCGTCGATGACGCCGCCCTCCTCCTGACCCTGGTTCTCGAACTCACCCGCGCGGGTGAGTGGAGTGTGGGGGTTGGGGTCGGGTCCGTACGGCTGCCGCTCCCCGCCGACACCCGCGAGGCCACCGGCGAAGCGTTTTACGCGGCGCGGGATGCTGTCACGCGCGCAAAGAAGCAGCCGACCCGGTTCGCACTCACCCTCGCCGGCGCGGAGAACGAGGACTCCCCCGCCATCCGTGGCGCCGACGTCGAAGCGCTCATCACTCTCCTGCTCCACCTGCGTGACCGCCGAACCGACGGCGGCTGGGAACTCTACGACCTGCTGTCGACCGGCCTCACCCAGTCGGAATCCGCTTCACGGCTCGGAATCACCGCGGGAGCAGCCAGCCTGAGGGCCCGCGCGGCAGGAATCCGTGTCGAACGAGCGGCGTCTGAGGCGCTTGTTAGGCTACTCGACACCATCAACGGCAGTGAGGAGACCGAGGCATGACACCGATCGTCGGCACGGTTCCCGGAACTGTCTACTGGACACTCGCGCTCGTGCTCGCAGTGGGTTGCCTCGCGGTCATCGTCCTCGCCCACTGGCGCCAGCAGCCCCGATGGATCACGATTGCTGCCGCGATTCTCGCTGTTGACGTTGCGCTCCTCGCTATCCCGTCCCCAACGGTTCCGCTCGGCGTTCTCGTCTCGCTCGGCGTGTTGGGCGTCGCCATCGCTGTGCTCGGCGGTGGCACTGCCACCACCTGGGTGCTGAGACTCGCGACCCGGGGGCTCGTTCGACCGGGACTGTTCGGCGGCATCCTCGTCTCAGACACCGACCGGAGCGGGCGCGGCACCGTGCGATCCGCCGGGGGCTCCCAGCATGAGGTCCTTCGCGGCGGACGCACGATCGGTTACCTCGAGCGCTTTTCGGTCGCCGCCACTCTCATGGCCGGCTTTCCCGAAGCCATAGCGATCATCGTCGCCATCAAGGGCGTCGGCCGGTTCACCGAGCTCGAAGCACCCGAGGCTCGCGAGCGGTTCATCATCGGCACCTTTACGAGCCTGATCTGGGCGTCATCGAGTGCGGCGCTGTTCCACTTCGCGCTGAGCTGATCCGCCGCCTCGAGTCGCCGCGCCGTGTCGCAGGCCCTTCAGTTGTCGCAAAGTGTCGTCAAACAGCGATCCAAACGACCAAACGCGACCACTCAACGCTGCGCCGGGCCTCGGCATCGTGTCGCAGACCCTTCAGTTGTCACAAAGTGTCGTCAAACAGCGATCCAAACGACCAAACGCGACCACTCAGCGCTGCGCGGGGCCGGTCGCCGCGGCTCAGACCTTCGGATGCCGCTTGTAGGGTGACACGCTCGACTCGCCGGGGATCCAGAACCGCCAGGGCAGGTCGGCCCCGCCAGCCACACCGGTGCGGGGGCCCGTCTCGTACGCGGCCGGCTCAGCAGCTGGTTCGAGCGAGAACGGCGGTGCGAACAGATCGCTCCCGTTCTGAGCCAGGCTGATGCCAAGGGCGACGACGAGGCGCGCCGGTCCCTGTGCCAGGTCGCGGTCGCTCTTCGAGGTCGTCCGCCGAAACCGCGCCAGCTCGATACCCTCGACGACCTCGCCCGCACGGATCAGACACGCGGATGCTTCGCCATCGGGCGAGCAGACAACGTTGGCGCACACGTGCATCCCGTAGGTGAAGTAGCAGTACAGGTGCCCTGGCTCGCCGAACATGCTCGCGTTCCGAGCCGTCTTACCGCGGAACGCGTGCGAACCCGGGTCGACGCCCTGGCCGATATAGGCCTCAACCTCGGTGATGCGCACCCCGACGGTGCCGGCATCCGTCGTGTGACGAAGCACCGCACCCAAAAGGTGCGGTGCTACGTCAACGGACGGGCGCTCGAAGAACGCGCGGTCGAACACGCTCAGGCGCGGAGTGCCTGCGACAGCACACGGACACGTTCGACCAGCTGCTGGCGCTGCTCGGCCACCCGGTCGGGAGCGGTTCCGCCGACGCCGTTGCGTGACGCAATCGACCCCTGAACCGTGAGCACGTCACGAACCGCCGGCACGAGGTGCTCGGAGATTCCGGCGAGGTCTTCGTCGGACGGTTCGTGGAGTTCGAGTCCGCGCTTCTCGCAGAACTGCACGAGCTCACCCGAGATCTCGTGGGCGTCGCGGAAGCTGACGCCCTGCCGAACGAGCCACTCGGCAACATCCGTCGCGAGCGAGAAGCCCTGCGGGGCAAGCTCGGCCATGCGCTCGGTGTTGAAACGCAGCGTCGCAACCATGCCGGTGAACGCGGGCAGCAGCACTTCGAGCTGTTCCACAGTGTCGAAGACCGGCTCCTTGTCTTCCTGCAGGTCGCGGTTGTACGCGAGCGGAAGTCCCTTGAACGTCGCCAGCAGCCCAGTGAGGTTGCCGATGAGTCGACCCGATTTGCCCCGGGCGAGCTCGGCGATGTCGGGGTTCTTCTTCTGCGGCATGATGCTCGAGCCCGTCGAGTATCCGTCGTCGAGGGTCACGAGGTTGAACTCGCGCGTGTTCCACACGATGATGTCCTCGGCGAACCGCGACAGGTTGATCCCGATGAGCGACGCGATGAAGGCGAATTCCGCGACAACGTCACGGCTGGCCGTCGCGTCGAGTGAGTTCTCGGTCGGGCGGTCGAGGCCCAGTTCGGATGCCACAAGCTGCGGATCCAGGCCAAGCGAGCTTCCCGCAAGCGCACCGGATCCGTACGGCGACGCCGAGGCGCGCTTCGTCCAGTCGGTGAGGCGCTCGAGGTCACGAACGAGCGGCCAGGCGTGGGCGAGCAGGTGGTGCGCGAGCAGCACCGGCTGAGCGTGCTGGAGGTGCGTACGTCCAGGCATCGGGGCGTCGGCGTGTGCCTCGGCCTGTGAGGCGATGGCATCGATCAGCTGGATGACGAGGTGCCCGATTACGCGCGAGTGGTTCAGCAGGTACAGCCGAACCAGGGTCGCGATCTGGTCGTTCCGGCTGCGGCCGGCGCGGAGCTTGCCGCCGAGCTCGACACCGGCGCGGTCGATGAGACCGCGCTCGAGTGCGGAGTGCACGTCCTCGTCGGCTTCGTCAGCGGTGAAAGCGCCGGACGCGGCGTCCTCTTCGAGTCGATCGAGGGCATCCAGCATCGCGGCGAACTCGTCGTCGCTGAGATAACCCGCCGAGGCGAGTGCCTTGGCGTGTGCCCGTGAACCGGCGATGTCGTATGGCGCAAGCTGCCAGTCGAACTGCGTTGACTTGCTCAGGCGAGCCAGTTCGGGTGACGGCCCGCTGGCGAAGCGTCCGCCCCAGAGAGCACCCGCTTCACTCGCCCGGTTGGTGGAGTCGTCACCCGACACGGCGCTACTCCTGACCTGCGTCGCGGCGAGCCGAGATCTTGCTCGGCAGCGACCACAGCTCGATGAAGCCCTTCGCCATCGACTGGTCGAACGTGTCGCCCGTGTCGTAGGTCGCGAGGTTGAAGTCGTAGAGGCTCGAGTCGCTCTTGCGGCCGGTGACGACAGCAGAACCGGCGTGCAGCTTGAGGCGGATGTCGCCTGAGACGTGCTTCTGGGTCTCGTCGATGAAGACGTCGAGCGCCTTCTTGAGGCCGGAGAACCAGAGTCCGTCGTAGACGAGCTCTGCCCACTTCGACTCGACGGTGCGCTTGTAGCGAGCGAGGTCGCGCTCGATGGTCATGTTCTCGAGCTCTTCGTGAGCGGTGATGAGCGCGATGCCCGCCGGGGACTCGTAAACTTCACGGCTCTTGATGCCGATGAGGCGGTCTTCGACGATGTCGATCCGGCCGACGCCCTGGTCACCGGCGAGACGGTTCATGAGCTCAACGGCCTGGAGCGGCGTAATGGACTTGCCGTCGTAGGCAACGGGAACACCCTGGTCGAAGGTGATGACGACCTCGGTCGGCGCTCCGGCCTGAGCCGGGTCCTTCGTGTAGGTGTAGAGGTCTTCGATCGGCGGGTTCCACGGGTCTTCGAGGAAGCCGGTCTCGACGGCGCGACCCCAGACGTTCTGGTCGATCGAGTACGGGCTCTTCTTCGACTGTGCGATCGGCAGGTTGTGCTGCTCGGCGTAGACGATGGCCTTGTCGCGGGTCAGCGCGAGGTCGCGGACCGGAGCGATGCTCGTCAGGTCTGGCGCGAGTGCGGCGACGGCGGCTTCGAAGCGGACCTGGTCGTTGCCCTTACCGGTGCAACCGTGTGCGACGCTGTTCGCGCCGAGTTCCTTGGCGGTGGATGCCAGGTACTTCGCGATGAGCGGACGGCTGAGTGCAGAGACGAGCGGGTAACGCTTCTGGTACAGCGCGTTGGCCTTGAGTGCCGGCATCAGGTAGTCGCTGGCGAACTCCTCGCGGGCGTCGACAACGACCGACTCAACGGCGCCACAGTCGAGGGCGCGCTGGCGGATGACCTCCATGTCCTCGCCCTCTTGTCCGACGTCGATGGCGAGTGCCACGACCTCTTTACCTGTCGCATCCTTCAGCCATCCGATGCCGACCGAGGTGTCGAGGCCGCCCGAGTATGCGAGTACGACGCGTTCCGCCATGAGATTCTCCTTGATTGCTTGTGGTTAAAAGTGTAGTGAAAGTGCCCGGCTGGTCCGGGCTGGCCCTGTGGGTCAGGCGCGTTCGAGCAGCCAGACGAGCAGCGCCTTCTGGGCGTGCAGTCGGTTTTCTGCTTCGTCCCAGATGATCGACTGCGGTCCGTCGATGACATCGGCGGTGACCTCGAAGCCACGGTCGGCCGGGAGGCAGTGCATGAAGACGGCGTCGCTCTTCGCGAGCGCCATCATCTCGGCGTCGACCCTGAACGGGTTAAGGACGGCAACCCGTGCCGCCTTCTCCTCTTCCTTGCCCATCGACACCCAGGTGTCGGTGATGAGGATGTCCGAACCGGATGCCGCCTCGCGGGCGTCGCCGAAGAGGGCAATCGAACCGCCGGTGGTCTCCGCGATGCGGGTGGCGTCGGCGACTACTGCTGGGTCGGGAGTGAACCCCTCCGGCGAGGCGATCCGCACGTGCATCCCCGCCGTCGCACCGGCGAGCAGGTAGGAGTGCGCCATGTTGCAGCCACCGTCACCGACGAAGGTGAGGGTGAGACCGGCGAGGGTTCCCTTGTGCTCCTTGATCGTGAGCAGGTCGGCGAGCAACTGGCACGGGTGGAACTCATCACTCAGCGCGTTGACGACGGGAACCGTTGTGCCGTTCGCCATCTCCTCGAGTCCGGCCTGGCCGAAGGTGCGCCAGACGATCGCTGCGACCTGGCGTTCGAGCACGCGCGCGGTGTCGGCAGCGGTCTCCTTGCCGCCGAGCTGGCTCGACGCGGTGGAGATGATGAGCGGTGATCCGCCGAGGTCGGCGATGCCGACGGCGAACGAAACCCGGGTGCGGGTCGACGACTTGTCGAAGATCACCGCAACGGTCTGCGGGCCCTCGAGGGGACGACGAGAGAACCTGTCGCGCTTCATCTCGATCGCGAGATCGAGGATCTCGGCTTGCTCAGCGGGGCTGAGGTCGTCGTCGCGGAGGAAGTGCCGGGTCATGTCGTGCCTGCAATCGGTGTTGTGGTGGGCGAAGGTGTGCCGTCGGCGATCGCTGTCACGCGAGCGAGTGCCGCACGGAAGCGTCGGTCGAACTCAGCGAGCTCGGCGTCGCCGATGATCAGTGGAGGCGCGAGCCGGATCGTTTCCGGGTTGGGTGCGTTGATGATGAGGCCCTCGGCAAGTGCCGCCGAGACGAGCGCCGGCGCGACAGGTTCGGTCAGCTCGATGCCGAGAAGCAGTCCGCGGCCCCGAACGCCGGCGATGAGCGGTGAGTCGATGCCGGTGATCGCGCCACTCAGCTGCTCACCGCGCGCCCGGGCGTTGTCGACGAGGCCAGCGGTCTCGATCTCGCCGAGCACGGCGTTCGCTGCCGCGGTCGCGAGCGGGTTGCCGCTGAATGTCGAGCCGTGCTGGCCTGGCGTGAAGAGGTCGGATGCCGCACCAAAGGTCACGAGGGCACCGATCGGCACTCCCCCGCCGATTCCCTTCGCGAGGGTCACGGCATCCGGAACTATGCCCTCCCGCTGGAACGCGAACCAGGATCCGGTGCGGCCGGCGCCGGTCTGGATTTCGTCGACGATCAGCAGTGCGCCGTGCCGGGTGGCGAGCTCTCGGGCGCGACCGAGGAACCCGGCCGGCAGCTCGCGCACGCCTGCCTCGCCCTGGATCGGTTCGACGATGATCGCGGCGACGGTGTCGTCGAACGCGCTTTCGAGGGCTTCGAGGGTGGCATCGATGTGGGTGACGCCGGGCACCATCGGCTCGAACGCCTCGCGGATGGACGGTTTGCCGGTGAGCGCGAGCGCGCCCATGGTGCGGCCGTGGAACGAATTGTTGAGCGCGAGAATACGGGTCCGGCGGCCGTCACCGTTGTTGAGCCGCGCGAGCTTGAACGCCGCCTCGTTGGCTTCTGCCCCTGAGTTTGCGAAGTAGACCCGGCCGGCATCCCCTGCACCGGTCAGCCGCTTGAGCCGTGCGGCCAGTTCGAGCTGCGGTGCTGTGACGAAGTAGTTCGACACGTGGATGAGTGTTGCCGCCTGGGTGGCGATGGCCTCGACCAGCACCGGGTGGGCGTGGCCGAGCGCATTGACGGCGATCCCGCCGAGGAAGTCGAGGTACTCCCGACCGTCCTCGTCCCAGACCGTGCAGCCAGAGCCGTGGGTCAGCAGCGCCTGAGGTTCACCGAAGACGCGCATCATGTCGTGCGCGGCGACGAGGTGCCAGTCCTTCATGAGTCCTCCCCCACGATCTGTGTTCCGATGCCCTGCTGGGTGAAGACCTCGAGCAGGATCGAGTGCTCGAGCCTGCCGTCGATGATCGCCGCGTTGCGCACTCCGCCGTCGACGGCTTCGAGACACGCGGCCATCTTGGGGATCATTCCCGATTCGAGAGCCGGCAGAAGCTCGCGCAGCGCCGTCGTCGAGATGACCGACACGAGGGAATCACGGTCGGGCCAGTCGCTGTAGAGGCCTGCGACATCGGTGAGGATGAGGAACTTGTCAGCGTTCAGTGCCACAGCGAGAGCGGATGCCGCGGCGTCAGCGTTCACGTTGAGAACCTGGCCCGGCACGTCGCCGTCGGGCGCTATCGACGAGATGACGGGGATGAGACCGGCGTCGATGGCGTCGAGCACGGTCTGTGGTGCCACCGACACGACGTCCCCGACGAGACCGAGGTCGACGGTTTCGCCGTTCACGACCGCTCCGCGGCGCGCTCCAGTGAAGAGCGTTGTTGCCGCTCCGGACTCGGTGCTGCTCGCCGCTTCGCCGCTGAGTCCGATCGAGAAGCTGCCGTGCTCGTTGATGAGGTCGACGAGGTGCGCGTTGACGTCGTGGTTCAGGACGTCGCGAACAACGGTCATGGCCTCGGGCGTTGTCACCCGGTAGCCGCCACGGAATTCGCTCTCGATGCCCAGCTCGGTGAGCCGTGCCGAAATCTGCGGCCCACCGCCGTGCACGACGACCGGCTTGAGGCCCGCGTGGCGGAGGAAGACCATGTCTTCGGCGAATGCACGGGTGAGTTCGGGACTGACCATGGCGTTCCCGCCGAACTTCACGACGGCAATGGCGCCGTGGTAGCGCTTGAGCCATGGCAGCGCTTCGATGAGCACCGCGGCTTTCGCTATAGCGTCTGTGGTGGCTGCTGTATCCGTCATCATCAACTCGAGTACGCGCTGTTCTCGTGCACGTAGTCGTGCGTGAGGTCGTTGGTCAGGATGGTGGCAGACTCGGTGCCCTCTTTGAGATCGATGACGACCGAGACCGCGCGGCCGGTGAGGTCGACGTCCTCACGCGGGGCGTCCGGCGCCCCGGCGTGACAGACCCGAACCCCGTTCATCGAGACGTCGACGGCGTATGGGTCGAACACGGCCTGGGTGGTCCCGATCGCGGCGAGGACCCGTCCCCAGTTGGGGTCGTTGCCGAAGACGGCGGCCTTGAAGAGGTTGTTCCGTGCGACGGAGCGGCCGACCTCGACGGCGTCGTCTTCGCTCACGGCCCCGTGAACCTCGATGGTGATGTCGTGGCTCGCGCCCTCGGCGTCGCCCTGGAGCTGGCGAGCCAGGTCGAGGCAGATCTCGCGGACGGCAGCGGTGAACGAATCGGCGTCGGGTGAGACCCCGGATGCCCCCGACGCGAGGAGAGTGACCTGGTCGTTCGTCGACATGCAGCCGTCCGAGTCGAGGCGGTCGAAGCTGACCCTGGTGGCCGCCCTCAGCGCGCGGTCGAGCTGGTCACTGGCGAGGTCGGCGTCGGTTGTGAGCACGACGAGCATCGTGGCGAGCCCGGGCGCGAGCATCCCTGCGCCCTTCGCCATTCCGCCGATCACCCAGCCGTCACCCTCGACGACCGCCGTCTTCGCGTGGCTGTCGGTGGTGAGGATCGCCTCGGCGGCGTCGGTTCCGCCGTCGGTGCTGAGTGCCGCTGCCGCCGTGGCGACGCCGGGCAGGAGCTTGTCACGATCGAGCTGCACGCCGATGAGGCCGGTCGAGCAGACGAGCACGTCGCCGGCTGAGACCTCGAGTGCGGATGCCACGGCCTCGGCCGTGGCGTGGGTGGTCTGGAAGCCCTCGGGGCCGGTGAAGCAGTTGGCGCCGCCCGAGTTGAGCACGATCGCGTTGACCGTTCCGTCGTCGATGACCTGCTTCGACCAGAGGATCGGATTGGCCTGCGCACGGTTGCTCGTGAACACGGCGGCGGATGCGTAGCGGGGCCCGCGGTTGACGACGAGCGCGAGGTCCTTGCCGCCTGAGTCCTTGAGGCCGATTGCGATCCCTGACGCTTCGAATCCCTGTGCTGCGGTGACGGTCACGGTGCTACTCCGTTCAGAGGAAGCCCAGTTGCTTCGTCGAGTCCCAGTGCGATGTTCGCTGACTGGATGGCGGCACCAGCGGTGCCCTTGGCGAGGTTGTCGACGGCGGTCACGACGACGACGCGGCCTGCCGCTTCGTCCACGGCGAGCCCCATGAGCATGGTGTTCGCGCCGATCACATCGGCGGTCCGGGGAAACTCCCCCTCCGGCAACAGCTGCACGAAGGTTTCGGAACCGTAGGCGTCCTGCCAGGCCGCGCGGACGGCATCCGCACCGGTTCCCGGCACGATGCGGGCAGTGCTGGTCGCGAGGATGCCGCGCGACATCGGCACGAGGACCGGTGTGAACGAGACGCTCACGTCGGTGGCGCCCGCCGTGCGGAGGCTCTGCGCGATCTCCGGGATGTGCCGGTGCGTGCCGCCGACCGCGTACGGGTTGGCGGAGCCGAGAATTTCGCTCGCGAGCAGGTTGGTCTTGAGCGCCTTGCCGGCACCGGAGGGCCCAACGGCGAGTACCGAGACGATGTCGGTCGCCTCGATCACACCGGCGAGGATGCCTGGCACGAGCGAGAGGGCGACGGTGCTCGCGTTGCAGCCGGGGGCAGCGATCCGCCGTGCGCCGACGAGGTTGTCGCGCTGTTTGATGGGGCCGGTCGGGGTGCTGAGCTGGAGCTCCGGTACGCCGTACTGCCAGGCGCCGAAGTAGTCGCCGCCGTAGAACTGTGCCCAGTCGGCCTCGCTGGTGAGGCGGTGATCGGCGCCGCAGTCGATGACGAGCGTGTCGGCGTCTAGCTGGGCGGTGACTTCACCGGACTTGCCGTGCGGCAGGGCGAGGAAAACGACGTCATGCCCGGCGAGATTCTCCGGTGTGGTGTCGGTCAGGGTCAGGTGCGCGAGGGAACGCAGGTGTGGTTGTGCGGATGCCAGTGGCTGGCCGGCGTTGGAATGCGCGGTCACCGTGCGGATGTCGAAATCGGGGTGGGCCGCGAGCAATCGCAGCAACTCGCCCCCGGCGTATCCGGATGCTCCGGCTACGGCTACAGAGAAGGACATGGCTCTACCTTATTGAGGGGATGAACGATGGATGGTCGGCGGCGCCTCTCGGAACCGTGCCATGCACCGTTCGCCCAGCGTCGCCTATCGTCGCTCTGAGGTGTTACGGCGTCGACGGAGTGCGCTCGGGGCGAAGCCCTGGGCTGAAACACTGCTGTCGATGATGGCCATTCCTCGACTTTAGCGGGTTCCGAGCGGCATCCGCCAATCGATCTGCGCTGAACGGCACCCGTCAGAGGGAATCCACCGCGGTGACGGTGACAACGGCGAACCCCTGCTCGTCGGACTCGGCGAGGTCGACCGTCGCGCTGATCCCCCAGTCGTGGTCGCCGGCCGGGTCGTCGAAGATTTGCCGGGCGGTCCAGACCGGCCCCGACTCATCGAGGATGAGGAGCTTGGAGCTGCGGGCGTCAGGTCCGGTGAGGATCTGGTCGTGCAGTTCGTAGTAACCGTCGAGCGCGTTGGCCCAGCGGTCGGCGTCGAATCCGGATGCCGCGTCCAGCTCCCCGAGGGCGTCGTAGTCTTCCAGCGCCGCCAGTTGCACCCGGCGGAAGAGCTCGTTGCGCACGAGGATGCGGAACGCCCGGACGTTGGAGCTGAGGCGCTGCGGTGCTGGCGGAACGATCTCGCCCGCGTGCTCGGCGTGCTTCTCCGGGTCGGGGTGGGTGAGTTCTTCCCATTCGTCAAGCAGGCTCGAGTCGACCTGGCGCACGAGCTCGCCGAGCCACTCGATCAGGTCGAGCAGGTCTTCGTTCTTGGCCTCGTCGGGGATCGTCTGGCGGGCGGCGCGGTAGGCGTCGGACAGGTAGCGCAGCACGACACCCTCACTGCGGGCGAGCTTGTAGAACGCGATGAACTCGCCAAACGACATTGCGCGTTCGTACATGTCGCGCACCACGGACTTCGGGCTGAGCTCGAAGTCGCGGATCCACGGCTGGGAGGCGCTGTAGGTCTCGAAGGTGATCGTCAGCAGTTCGTTGAGCGGCTTGGGGTAGCTGACCTCCTCGAGCAGCTCCATCCGCTCGTCGTACTCGATGCCCTCGGACTTCATCGCGGCGACGGCCTCACCCCGGGCGAGGAACTGCTGCTGGCTGAGCACGGCACGCGGGTTGTCGAGGGTTGCCTCGACGATGGAGATCATGTCGAGCGCGTAGCTCGGGTCTTCGGGGTCGAGCAGCTCGAATGCGGCGAGCGCGAACGGCGACAACGGCTGGTTGAGCGCGAAGTTCGGCTGCAGGTCGACGGTGAGTCGGATCGTTCCGTCTGCGGACTGCTCGACGATGCCCGAGTCGCGGAGCGTGCGGTAGATGCCGAGGGCACGTCGAGCGAGCTCGAGCTGACGCTTGAACGGTTCGTGGTTGTCGAAGACGAGGTCGTGCACGTGCTGATAGACGTCTCCCCCGCGGCCGATGACGTTGATGAGCATCGCCGAGGTGATCTGCATGCTCGACGTGAGCGTCTCAGGTTCCGCGGCGACGAGGCGCTGGAAGGACGGCTCTCCCCAGGAGACGAAGCCGTCGGGCGCCTTCTTGCGGATGATCTTGCGCTTCTTCTTCGGGTCGTCGCCCGCCTTCTTGATGGCGTTGAGGTTCTCGGTCTCGTGCTCAGGCGCCTGCACGACGACGGTGCCAGCCGTGTCGTAGCCCGCACGCCCGGCGCGCCCGGCGATCTGATGGAACTCGCGCGCCTTGAGCTGGCGCATCTTCACGCCGTCGTACTTGGTCAGCGCGGTGAACAGCACGGTGCGGATGGGCACGTTGATGCCGACGCCGAGCGTGTCGGTGCCGCAGATCACACGCAGCATGCCCTGTTGGGCGAGCTGCTCGACGAGACGGCGGTACTTCGGCAGCATGCCCGCGTGGTGCACGCCGATGCCGGCACGAAGCAACCGGGAGAGGGTTTTACCGAAGCTGGTGGTGAAGCGGAAGCCGCCGATCGCCTCGGCGATGGCATCCCGTTGCTCCCTCGTCGCGACCTTCATGCTCGACATCGACTGGGCGCGCTCCATCGCGGCTGCCTGCGAGAAGTGAACGACATAGATCGGGGCCTGCCCCGTGGTGAGCAGCTCGTCCACGGTCTCGTGGATCGGCGTGGTCTCGTAGTAGAAGTGCAGCGGCACCGGACGCTCGACACCGGTGACGCGGGCGGTCTCGCGTCCGGTGCGGCGGGTGAGGTCTTCGGCGATCTCCGTGACGTCGCCGAGGGTCGCCGAGAGCAGAATGAACTGGGCTCGCGGCAGCGACAGGAGCGGCACCTGCCAGGCCCAGCCGCGGTCGGGGTCTGCGTAGAAGTGGAACTCGTCCATGACGACCTGGTCGACCTCGGTGTCTTCGCCATGCCGGAGTGCGAGGTTGGCGAGGATCTCCGCGGTGCAGCAGATGATCGGTGCGTCGGCATTGACCGAGGAGTCGCCGGTCATCATGCCGACATTCTCGGCGCCGAAGATCGCGACGAGGGAGAAGAACTTCTCGCTCACGAGCGCCTTGATCGGGGCGGTGTAGAAGCTGCGCTTACCTGCGACGAGTGCCGCGTAGTGGGCGCCGACCGCGACGAGCGACTTGCCGGTGCCCGTCGGGGTACTGAGAATGAGGTTCTGGCCCGAGACGATCTCGATGATCGCTTCGTCCTGTGCCGGATACAGACGGATGCCGGTGGCCGTGACCCAGTCGCTGAATGCCTCGTAGACGGCATCCGGATCGATCGCCTCGCCCTGGGTTGTCGAAAGGGCGCGCGGGTCGAGCAGGAGAGAAGTCATTGTGCTTCGATCATGCCCTACTCGGCTGGCAAGCCCGCGCCCGCTACCGCTTCACCCTGGGGTCGGGGAACGCCGTCTCGATCGTCAGTGAGTTCTTCTTCTGCACGCGCATCCAGATGAAGAAGCCGACGAGGGTGAAGCCACCATAGAAGAGGTAGAGCACCGCTGAGGCGTAGTACCCGGCGCTGACCAGGAGCGGAACGCCGACGATGTCGACCGCGACCCAGATGAGCCAGAACTCGACCCAGCCCTTGGCCATGCCGTACGTGGCGAGGAGCGAGCCCATGAAGATCCATGCGTCAGCCCAGACCGGCTCGAACGAACCGAGCGCGCGGAAGATCGGGGTCAGGGCAAGCGTGCCACCGACCAGGCCGAGTCCGAGCAGCACCCGAACCTTGTTCGACGCCCAGTGCGGGGTGACGGCGGTCTGCTCGCCCGAGTTGCGGCTGTTGCGCCACTGCACCCAGCCATAGATGGAGACGATGATGAACATGACCTGTCGGCCGGCCTGGCCGAGCAGGTTCACCGGGTTTGGGGTGCCAAAGACGGCGCCGAGGAACACGGTGAAGAGCAGCAGGTTGCCGACGATGCCGACCGGCCATGCCCACACCTTGCGGCGCATGCCTCCGACGGCGCTGAGCATGCCAAACAGGTTGCCGATCACCTCGCGCCAGAGGATGGTCTGGTCGCCGATTACCAGCTGGGCATCGAACAGCCACTCGATCGGGTTCATAGTGCCATCCTTCCACTTGAGAGCGCGGCGTTCTCGCAGATGTCCTCAGGTAAACTTGCCCAAATGACCGACGCCATCAGTGAATCCGACATCTCCGGCGCCGGAATCGACCCCACAGACCTCGAGACCACGCTCCGCGTCCTCGCCTCGATGAACACCCTCGACGAAGAAGACCCCGACTACATCACGGTCCGCCGGGCGACCGCGGCGATGTTCAAGGCGGTCAAGCGCACCCGTCGCCGTGAGCTGCGCGACACCATTGCCAACGCCGATAAGGCGGTCATTGCGGCCACCGCCACCGGGGCATCCGATCGCATCGATGACGAGACGCGCGGCATCCCCCTCGCGACCACGATTGAGGCGCCGACCGCCGGCGAGCTCCTGAAGCCGCGCAACTGCTACATCTGCAAGCAGCCGTACACGCTCGTCGACGCGTTCTACCACCAGCTCTGCCCCGACTGCGCCCGGTTCAGCCACGGCAAGCGCGACGCGCGCACCGACCTGACCGGCAAGCGCGCTCTGCTCACCGGCGGCCGCGCGAAGATCGGCATGTACATCGCACTTCGCCTGCTGCGCGATGGTGCGCACACCACGATCACGACGCGGTTCCCTCGGGATGCCGTCCGTCGCTTCGCGTCGCTGCCGGACTCCGCCGACTGGCTGCACCGTCTCCGAGTTGTCGGCATCGACCTGCGTGACCCGGCACAGGTGATCAGCCTCGCCGATTCTGTCGCAGCGCAGGGTCCACTCGACATCCTCATCAACAACGCCGCTCAAACCGTGCGCCGCTCCCCCGGTTCGTATTCGCTGCTGGCGGATGCCGAGCTGCAGCCGCTCCCGGATGGTCCCCTCCCCGAGATGGAGACGTTCGGGCACACCGCCGATCAGCACCCCGAAGCGCTGCAGGCATCCGTATCAGCGCATCCTTTGCTGTCGGTCGCGTCGCTGGCCGGGACTGTCGCGCAGTCCGGCGCTCCTGCGCTGACCGCGGCTGACCTCGCGAACCTGGCCATGGCGCCAGGATCGTCGTCGCTCGAGAAGCACGCGGACGGCACGGCCATCGACGCCGGTGGGCTCGTGCCCGACCTGCAGACCACGAACAGCTGGGTGCAGAACGTCGAGCACGTCGACCCGCTCGAGATGCTCGAGGTGCAGCTCTGCAACACCACGGCGCCGTTCCTGCTGATCAGCAGGCTCCGGCCCGCGATGGCTGCGTCTCCCGCGCGCCGCAAGTACGTGGTGAATGTCTCCGCGATGGAGGGACAGTTCTCCCGTCGCTATAAGGGGCCGGGCCACCCACACACGAATATGGCGAAGGCCGCGCTCAACATGCTCACCCGCACCAGTGCGGGCGAGATGCTCGAGACCGACGGCATCCTCATGACCGCTGTCGACACCGGTTGGATCACCGACGAGCGGCCGCACCCGACAAAGGTTCGGCTCGCGGAGGAGGGTTTCCACGCTCCGCTCGACCTCGTCGACGGTGCCGCCCGCGTCTACGACCCGATCGTGCGTGGCGAGGCCGGCGAAGACCTCTACGGATGCTTCCTCAAGGACTACAAGCCCGGCGCCTGGTAGCGATCACTGCAGTACCCGCCGCTGCTGTCGGATGGCACTCGAGCGTTGTTCCTCCGGACCGATTTCCGGTGTCTCATAACTAACGACGAGTAACGCCATACAACCAGAAGGTTATGCGACGTAGTTATGAGACTCGACGGGTTACGAGATTCCGCCAAACCCCGGAAACACGGGTCACCAGTGGTGAGGTGTCTCGTATCCCTAGGGTTTTGAGACACATTCAGTGCCGACGCCCATTGGTGCTCAAGGCGGGCGTCGCTGAGCCGATCTCATCGCCTACCCCGTCCGGCGCGCGTGCGACAGGATGATGAAATGAGTTCCTATATTCGTCCTTTGGTCAAAGCGCCGGTGTTTCGTGACGCCGACGGTCAGATCATCGACTACGGAAACAGGTGGGGCGGGTCGCCCCCGGAGGACACCTATTCGGTGGACACACACCCGGAACGGTTCGCGCCACTCCACACCGTTGCCGATGCCCTCATCGCGCATCTAAGTGACGCCTACGACGTTGAAGTGGACGAGCGCGCGGAAACTGCGGCGGATCTGCTCCATCCCGCGTATCACGACGTGGTGCGCGCGGTGCGGATACGGCCGAATGATCCGGCGTGTGCGTCCCTGACGTTGGTCTTCACCGCCTACCCGGGGATCTACATGCATGCGGGGCTGCTCAACGACTTCCACTACCCGGTCTGTGGATGCGATGCCTGCGACTCGAACTGGGAGGGCGAAGCCGACGACCTCGAGCGACAAGTGCTCGCAGTTGTCGCCGGACACTATCGCGAGACCGTTGAACGGCGAGAATCCGACCCCTGGATTGGGTATGCGTTCACTTATCCGGACGGCGCCGCCTCGGGAGGATCCCTCGAGCAAGGCATACCGTCCGAGCGTCTCCAGGTCGCGGATTCAACCCTCCGGCAGGTCTCCGACGGATGGGCCGAGTGGCCCCGCGACGGGTTGTGACCTCGCTCGTTACATGTTTGTAGGAGGGATGTACACATCTGCTGAACGAGTTGACGATTCAACCCGGCTGCCCTGCGCTCGAATGACTCGTAACCGCGGTGTCGCAAAAACTATGGGATAAGAGACGTCGTCGGCTAAGACGCTTCTTCGGAGGTGGCCGGGCGCCGTAATGGTGTTTCGTCCTCGCTTCGTCGAACGACGTGCGGTTACCTGGTTCGGCTCCTCGCGAAAGCCGCAAGCAGACGAATGAGTGCGATGGCTGTCAGGGCTATACCGACAAGGAAGCCCAGTATCACCGGCCAGGGCAGAACACCGGCACGGTGTTCTGCATCGGAAGCGATTCCTTCTCCGATGCCAAGGGAGATAGTGATGGACAACAGCACCAAGCCCGCCGCCAATGCTCCTAACGGCAACCAGACGCGTACGGCCTTGCCCTGTCTTCGAGCGTTCATTCTCTGGCTCCCTCTCGCCGAATGCCGCGTCTGCGCTGATGTGCGTTCAAAAAGGGGACGAGAGAGTGCAGGCCTAGTGCACGCAGGGCCGGTGCCCTACGGTGGAGCAAGAGTATTCGCCGGTGACGAATGGTGGTCCGATGGCAGTGGAAAACGCGCGCATGCCAAGCGTCGAACTCGTCTACACGGGCGATGAGAAGTGGCTCATATCGAGGGTGCGCAACTGGTCACGGGCCACGTCCTTCGCCGAGATATTTCAGCAGCCGGACGGAGGAGACAGCTGGCTTCGGGTGGACGGATACGCCGCCGGAGACACGGCTGCAGCGCAAAAGTGGGCGACCCACTTCGCCGACCTGCACCATGAGAACATCGATACCCCTGCGCTGCCCACGCCTGTCGAACCGCCCAACCTGAACGATTATCGGGGACTGATAACCGTGGCATCAGCGTCGCGAACGGGCTTCGCGCGACTGCTTCCCGGGTGGATCAGCATCAAGATTATTCAGTCAATGAAACGAAGAGAACATGCTCGGGCGGTTGCCGACCATGGACGTCCGACGTGACTGCCTCCACGCACGACCGGGAGCGGATCGAGATGCTCCAGCTGCTCCTCATGATTCAACCGCGTCTCACTGAAATAGCCGCTCTACTTGAGCCAGCGGCTGACAGGTTCGACGCTGCCCGCCGTCTGTCCGAAGGACTGAACGTCACGGAGACGGCCGCTCACCAACTCATGTCCTTCAACCTGCTTATGGGCCTTGCGGGATATCGGCGCAAGCAAATCACCGCTGAACTCGAAGAGCTAACGGGCCGTAGCTAAGTCCGGACAATCCCTTCGCCGAATAAGGACTGGTTACAGTTCGACCGTTGCAGCTAGATCGAACTCGGGACGAAGTGTCTTGTAACCTGACTGTCTCAAAAGCCATGGGATACGAGACATCAGCCAACAGCGGCCAGCTATGTGAAACGCTGGAATCTCTAGGGATATGCGACATGTGGGAGGTCTCCGGTTCTTGCGCGGCGGACTGAGTGCTGGGACTATCAGGTGTGCCGAGAGCCGATAGCCACCGCCGCTTCTGGCCTGGATTTGTCGGTATTGGAATAGCAGCCGCGTTCGTTGCTTTCGTTCTGGTGGCCCCGCCCCTCGGCGGCGGTGCCTGTATGGAGTCATATCCGCTGCAATGCCCGGTAGTACAGGTCATGGGAAGCGGCCTTGCCGCAACCATTGTCGGGCTGATCGCTTGCGTGGTGTTGCTCTTTTTCGCGAGCGAGAGTCATACCTCTAGGGTGCGCATCTCCGGCGTCGTGTTGGGATTCATGGCTCTCCTCATCGTCATAATTGTGGGCACGAATTTGTCGTTAGAGCACACCGTTGAGCTCCGCTACTACTAATCTGCGTCCCGGCTTGATCCCTCGAACGTTCCGTTAAGCGACACTCCTTGTGGCGAAGATGCATTGGCGCGATGATCACGGTAGTGCGCTGTCAAGGGAGAGAAGCTGATGGAAGTTGACTCGGACCGATCTGCGGATCGCGTTGTCGTCCCCGACGTGGTCGGCACGATTTTCAGTATCGGCCGGGCTATGGCGACCGAAGCGGGCGTCACGCTGGCGAACCCCGACCCCGACGGCCCCCCGATCGGTGCTTTGGCGTGGCCGGGCATCTTCATCATCACGCGTCAGGAGCCGGAACCAGGCGCCATCCTTCATCGTTGGGACTCGGTGCAGGTGTGGGTGCGTGCCGACGAGGCATCGAGCAGCGTCACACTTCTTCCCACAGCGACACCGCCTTCGCTTTCCGCTCGGCTCGCGCCGCCGTCGAATTCGACGTTCCCAAGCCAGATCTTGTCGCTCGGAAGCTCCGATATCAGCGCGCGGCGACGCCGCTGATCGTCTCGGCCGGAGTCGCGCGCGAAGATCCGCAAACTAGGCACCGAGCATCCCAACGCGATCCGACAGATATGAGGTGTCCCGTAACCTCAGTGTCACGAAACACATGGGATACGAGACGTTGCGACCGGTGCTGATCGCGAGAGGCGACGGGTGAGACGTCGCAGATCACTAGGGATATGAGACGTCTTGCGTCGACGGCATCACATAGGAGGAGCCTGAGCGGGAATCCTTAGCGGGCGGGGCTCGCGGGAACTGGCCGCCCGGCAACTTCATCGCGGGAGTGAACGCCGGGAAGCGTCCGTTGAACGTCCGACTTACGGGACACCGTTCAGGACAGTCGCTTTCGAAGTCGGCAGCGTCACCGCTAGGGCGAGGGGATTCGGAGGATACGAGTTTCGCACATTGCATCTACTTGCGAGTATGCCAAGTAGATGCAATACTCGCAAATACACCATCCCTGGCAGCAAGGAATCCAGCATGAGCCCCTATGAGATAAACCCCCAGGACGCCGCCATCACGCTAGCGGAAACCGACCGGCTTGCCGCAAAAATGAGCAAAGATGTCTACGCTATGCGCGCGGCCATGGCGAGCCTGGCCGCCGCTACTGCATTCGGGCTGATTCTCATTGGATTGGTCCCGTCGATCGGTGCGATCATCGCTGGCACCGCCGCGATTGTCGCCGCATCCATTCCCGTATCGCTCGTTGGCGCAACCGCACGAGCGCGCGACCGGGCGTTCTCTCGCCGCTACCTTCTCACTATTGGCTTCTGGGGTCTGCTGTTCGCCGGGGCGATCCTCATCGGCATGTACCTCTTCCAGCAGGTACCGGGCTTCTGGATCCCCGCGGCAATCCTGTGCGCAATCCCGCCGGTCGCTTTCATCATCACAGGAAACCGAGCGACCCGCTAATGTCACACCCGCGATCCGAGCTCGATAAGGAACTCCTCTCTCCTCTCCGACTTTCCGTCCTCGCTGCTCTCTACCGTGTGGGAGAAGCTGAGTTTGCCGCCATTAGGGATGCAATCGAAACGAACGACGCGGAGCTCTCGCGACAGCTCACCAGACTCTCTGACGTCGGCTACCTCCATATCGATAAGCAACGCTCGGGCCGCTACATGAAGACGTGGCTATCCCTCACAAAGGAAGGCCGTGCCGCCCTCACCGCACACATTGCGGCACTGAAGCGGATCACCGATAGCTAAAAACCCGCATGCCGTTTCACGGTGCCCGATTAGGGTTCCCGTCGGAAGCGACGAGCTGGCGGAGCACCCGAGAAGGGGCACCTTCTAGAGCTCCACGGCCCGCCAGCGCCATTGCAACTACGTTCATGGTGACTCGTAACCTCGGTGTCTCGAAACCCATGGGATATGAGACGTCGGCCAGCCCGCTGTCACGTAAGAGGTTCCTGAGCGGGAAACCTCAACGGGCGGGGCTTGCGCGACTCGCGGTGCGGCAACTTTCATCGTGGGCGGTGAACGCCGGGAAGCGTCGGTAGAACCTCCGTCTTGCGGGCTCCGTGCTGAACGGCGCACAAGGATGTATACCCCAATGAGCTTTGGCACGAATGCGGCTCGAATTACGTCACCCATTGACGGAGCCATATGTCGTCGAAATTTAGGGACAACGAGGATCGTGAGGACGAGCGTTCCTATGAGCACGAGCGACGCGATCTCGCGTGTAGTGAGCACTGCACGCTCCATTCCGCTTCGGCACTTCCGAACTCACCATAGAGTGCACGGACGACACGGGCTGGCCCACGCCGAACTGCACTTGGGACAACCCAAAACGCGCCGAGTTGGTGACGCGCTGTCTGGGCTAGTCAGTTCCTGCGTTCCCGGTGAGGGTGGTATTTGGACACGCGCTCTGACCGTTTAGTCCTTCGGTTTGCTGGACCTATCTGCGTCGTTGTCTTTGTTCATCAGCCTGCCGTATCGGTTTCTCCCGTCGGTCTCGACTCGGGTTCCCTTGATGCCCATGACGATGCCCACGACGATGCCCACGATCAATAAGACAACACCAACTCCAACCGGGGATGTGATCAGAGGCTCGTATGAAACATCGATGACGTTGAAGAAATTCAGTAGGTACGCACCCACGCCGAAGGCGATCGAAGCAATTCCAAGAACGGCAAGCCACCACCCCGACATGCCTTTGGCTTCGTCAGATTTCGCCATCGGGGCTCCGTCTCGCTGGGTTGTCCGTCAGCGTAGCGCGTTGCCGTTGCCTTCGGGCTCGTGGACCTGTAATTCTCTTGAGACACGACATGAGTAGCCGACGAAGCAGAGATTTGTTCTCATTGAGGGTTGCTGAGGACGGGGCCCGCAGCGTCGCCGTGCGGCTAAAGACAACTGCGTTGGACCCACACATTTGAGTGAAAGTCACGAGGGTCCGGTGTCTCATAACCTGACTGTCTCGAAACCCATGGGATACGAGACGGTGCGATCTGTGCTGATCGCGAGAGGCGACGGTGAGACGTCGCATATCACTCGGGATATAAGACAGGAATGCACTCCGCGGGACTTTCCTTGGCGAGCAAAGCGGACCCCTTGGCGGCGACGAGCTGCGGAATCTCTGACGGGTCGGAGAGCCGCTGGTGGACCGGCTGTGGACGAGTTGAAATGAACTCCTGGTTTGGCGGGGACCACTAGCCTCGAACCATGATCAACATTCGGCGTGAGAGCAGCAACAGCAACGGTGACACTCGCGTCGCCTTGATACTCCCGGGCGCCGGATACACCGCTCAAGCCCCTTTGCTCTACTGGCCAATATTGGCTCTCGCTGAAGCCGGCTGGGATGTGTGGAGCGTCGACTGGCACGCGGACATCGACGAGGCGGCGCGCCAAAACATGCAGGGCTTTGTCGAATCAGCGTTGGCCAACGCGGAGGAGGCACTACCCGCACCACCCGAATTGGTGGTCGCAAAGTCGTTAGGAACCTTTGCGCTTCCCCACTTCGCGCAGCAGGATGTACGCGCCGTATGGCTTACACCGATCCTCACCGATCCTGTCGTCGCCGATGCTTTGGCTCGAGTAAATCCCGGACGGCACCTCGCTATCGGAGGTACGGCCGACCCCTCGTGGCGCCCTGACCTAATCGGCACCACATCCGCGCGCCTTGTTAACGTGGAAGCAGCCAATCACAGCCTCGAACTCAAGTCGAAGCCGTGGCGCGAGACAGCGGAAACTCAACTCACGATCGTCGATCAGGTCCTCACCCATTTGCTTCGCTGAGGAACCGCTATCGATTCGGCTGGTGCAGAGGGACCACACTCCCAAGTCCACCTACCGTGCGATTTCTTCGAGACGAGCGGCGCATCGGAAGAGTGGCAGCTCGCTAATGCCGCATCCGTACACATGCCGTGGACTGGGCTGACGATATCGCCGCGGCAAGCGACTTCGTTATCTACGTCGAGGTGCGGGCCCGCAGAACACGAGGCTCGCCCGGCTGGCCGGCCGTGACCCCAGCGAGCTATAGGTGACAGCCAAGAACGAACTGTCTCATAACCTGACTGTCTCGAAACCCATGGGTTTCGAGGCATTCAAACCGCCTGAACAGCCGCTGATACACAGCAGCAGCATCGGTGGTTGACTGATCCTGTGACGGACGATGATTCCCCTCCTGCCCCGGTCTATCGGCGAAGCAGCGCGCCGACTCCCCGCCCAACAGCGGAGACGCGCGACTTTCGTGGCGAGGTCGTTTCCGGTCGCCTCGGCCGCACTCCTCTGACAACATAAAAGAGTGCCCACCTCTCCATGGCCTGCGCGCAGCGGGGCCCTGCTCCTCCGAGACATGCGACCCGACGACCTGCCACAGTTGGTCGCACTGCGGAACAACCCTTCCGTGAATCACTTCATGCTGCGCACCCATGTCGACCCCGAGGCGTGGTGTCGAGAGTGGTTGGCGATCCCGGACAGCGAAACGGACTTTTCCTGCGTTGCCCAGCTCGATGGAGAGATCGCTGGTCTGGGCTTCCTCGACGTCATCGACGGCATGGGCCAGCCCGGGATGCCTGAACGCACGCAGGGCGTCATGGGTTACATGCTCGAACTCGACCTCGCCGGGAGGGGGCTCGGGACCGACCTGGCCCGTGGTCTTCTGTCCGCAGCATTCGACTCGCTCGAACTACGGCGCGTCATGGCGAGCTGCAATGCCGACAACGTCGCGTCAGCCCGCGTGCTCGAAAAGGTCGGCATGCGACGGGAGCAGCACGGGGTCCAAGACTCCTGGCATGCCGAGCTGGGCTGGGTCGACGGCTACCAGTACGCGCTCCTGGACCACGAATGGCGTGACATGCACCCGTAAACCAAGCGTCTCGCATCCTTAAGTGTTTTGAAACTCATGGGTTACGAGACATAGGGATCGCTTCTCGAGCCATCCGAGGTAGCTCGTATCACGATGGTATTGATCATCGGTCGGCGATGTTGTCACATCGGAGATTCCTGAGCGGGAAATCTTACATGGGCGGGGCTTGCGCCGCTTGCGGCCCGGAAACTTCATCGGCGGCAGCGAACAGCGGGGAACAGTCCGTTGAACATCCGTCTTTCGAACTTCAGAATCAGGCCCGGACGACGCGTATCGCGGGGGCTGCGAAACTAAAGCATGGCTCAAATCATTGTCTACGGACATAAAGCGGCGCTTGCCCCTCGCATCTCTTCGCTGTCCGACGCGATCCACACAGCGGCGGTATCGGCGCTCCAACTGCCGGTCGAGAAGCGATTCCACCGCTTCATCACTCTGGATCCCGAACAATTCATAACGCCTACAGATCGTTCGATCGACTACACCATCGTCGAGGTGAGCATGTTCGAGGGTCGCTCGACGGACACAAAGAAGGACTTCCTCCGCCAACTCATGAAAAATATTGCGGCGGTCGGCGTCACTCCCAACGACCTTGAGATCACCATCACCGAGACGCCTCGTGCGAACTGGGCAATCCGGGGAGTGCCCGCTGACGAATTGCAGCTCAACTACTCCGTGGAAGCCTGAACACGCAGGGGTCTTTATGGTCCTTTGCGGTTTCCTGTACCGGTGGGTGTTCGTGGCACGTGCCGGCCGCATCGGGGTGTCAGCTAAGCGGGAATCCTGAACGGGCGGGGCTTGCGCGACTTGGCTGCCCGGCAACATCATCACGGGCAGCGAACGCGGGGACGAGTCCGTTGAACGTCCGGTCTGGGGGCGGTCGATAGGACGCTTCCGCCACTCCTTATCCCCTAGAGTTCGATCTGTGGCCAGTGTTGGGATCGTGAAAGAAGAGCAACGACTGTCCGCTGCGCTGGATGCCGCAGCAATCCGCGCTGGCATCGCTCTCGACCCTGCCCAATTGCTTCTCGTCGACCGGCTTGCAATCCTCAGCGCCGATATTGAACGCCGAACCTTGCGCCGGTCAACGACGCAGAGCCTCTACATCCATGGACCAGCCGGCCGCGGTAAGTCTTGGCTGGCCGACGCGTTCTTCGTCGCCCTCCCGACTGCTCGCAAGACCCGGGTTCACTTCCACAGGTTCTTCGATGATCTTCATCGGAGCATCCAGGACCACCGCTCGGAGCGCGACGCCGTAGAGCGCGCCATCTACGATCTGACCGGCAATAGTCAACTGCTCTTCTTTGACGAGCTGCATGTCCACGACTCAGGCGATGCCCGTCTACTCACACGGCTACTTGAGCACGTGTTCCGCCGCAAGCTCACAGTTCTTGCGACATCGAACTATGCCCCCGACGATCTGCTCCCCGACCCCATTTGGCACCACATCTTCGAACCGGGTATCGACCTCATCAAGAACAACATGGAGGTCTACGAACTCGGCGGTGCCACCGACTATCGAACCACTCATGAGGATCACTCCACTGGGTTCGCGGCCGGCGTTTGGGCGCGCGAATCGCCGACGCCTGAACCGCGTCCGGAGGAGGCAACGAACCTCGCTGTGCGAGGCCGCCAATTTCCGGTATTAGCGGCACGGCCAGGCGAACTGCGAGCGACGTTCGCCCAGCTCTGTGGATCGCCCACATCCACGATCGAGTATCTCGCATGGGCGCGATCATTCCCTCGATGGGTCATCAACGACGTCCCAAACTTCGACGATGCCGATGCAGAGGCGCAACAGAGATTTATCAACCTGATCGATATTCTCGTGGATGCTGACGTGTGCGCCACATTTGTCTCCTCCCACAGCCTCAGCTCGTTTCTCAGCATCGCGTCGCGTCGCCCTGACGCTTTCCGCATGGCGAGCCGGCTGCAACTCCTCCGCGATTCCGACGATTTGTGATCGAGAGGCATTCTGTTCAGGATGCCTCTCGATCAGGGTTCCGTCTAAGGGTCCCGCATCGTGGCGATGCCGCTAAAGACAACTGCGTTGGACCGACACTTTTGAGAGACAGTCAGGAAGGGTCCGGTGTCTCATGACCCGACTGTCTCGAAACCCATGGGACGCGAGACGTTTGGCCAGCAGCGAGAGAGACGAACAGCTGAGCGACACGTCTCGGATCCCTATAGTTGCGAGACGTACAAGAACAGCTCTCAGAGAGGAAGGCACCGGCCATGGCAGTAGTCCTTGGGGTCCCACCTGCTCCGCCGATCAGTTTGTCGTGGGGGGATCTCAGTAAGAAGCGCGAGTCCCTGAGTAGGACGTACGATTCCCTGACTGATGTTGGCATCGATCTCCAGTTCCTGCGCGAGGGCGAGTGGGAAGCGTGGGAGCCCACGCCGGTCTTCACCGATCGGTTAGGTCGGAGGTTTCGAATCCTGGTCATGTCGCTCGAGGTCGTGTTGTGCGTGGAGGTACCCGCTGACTATGAACCTGCACAGTTGACGTTGCGGCGAGTCTGGTTATCAGGCGAAGAGATAATCGTCGAGTCTCTGCACTCCGCGGACCACCGCGCGCTTTCCAGCGAGACGCGAACAGCAATCCCTATAGAGACGATCAAACTTGCCGACGGAACAAGCACTGCATCAGAGGACACAGACGAGGAAGGATCGTCTGCGCTTTCGTGGCACGTCTTCGACGAAGAGTGGATGAACAGTGTTGACCCAGCGCCGCCCACCTATTTGGGGGCTTGGCTGTCCCAGTTTCTGAGGAATCGTTTTCGGCGCTCGTCACGCCCGGCGAGTCCGGAATGAGTAGCTGCGCCGATTCGCGCCCTGGGCGTCCATTTCAACAGAACCAGTGACCCAGCAAGCGTCCCTATTGTGAAAATGTCTGTACCGGTTCTGGCGCGTATGGGTGGAGATCCGTCTATTGGGACGCGGATGCCGGTCAACGCGGTCGCGGACGGAACTCCAGACCGTAATGAGCACACGCGGCTCTAACCTCCGGAAGGACTGAGTGCTCGAGTCAATGACCTACAGAAAGTCGGCAGCCTCTTCCTCGGTGAGTTCGATCTCTTGGCCGTTGTCTCCGACCCATACGTAGTCTCGCTGACCGGGTACGGAAGCGCGTCTGATGATCGTGTAGGTGGCACCATCGAGGATTTTCACTGTCATGCGGTAGAGCTTATGGATCGAGATGCGCATCCGCATCCGCCGCGCGGGGGAAATGTCTCGGTCCGGCTAGTGACGCAGGGTGTAGCGCCGCTCGGGTCGTCCCGACGAATTGCGCACCTCCACGTTCGCCGTCCTGGTCCACCCCGCCCGCTCGTAGGAGCTGACGGCTCGATCGTTGTCAGCGATAACCCAGAGTTCGAGTGGTGTCCCTGCTGTCTCGCTTCGCCGCCGGATGAAGTCGAGCAGCTGTCCGGCGACACCCTGCCCCCAAGCTTGAGGATCCACGGCCAGATAAATGATTTCCACTACGCCGGCGCGCTCGTCGTAAACCCGAACGCTCGTCTCACCTCACACGGCGTGGCCCTTTGCAACAAGTGCGTCTCTGATGCGGGAAATGGCAATGTCTATTTCAGCCGTGTGGCCGTCTATGTGTGCCGTGTGCTGCGGGTTCTCGGCACCGAGCATTTGTAGTCCGAGCCCGGTGGCGTAGAGCCGCTGTATGACGTTGTCATGCAGGTCGCGGGCAATTCGGTCGTGGTCTTCTGTGATGTCTTTGCGGCGGCGGGCAACTGCCGCTGTTACTGTTGCGATCGCTTCCCCTGCTTCGAAGGCGAAGTCCGCGAGGGTCCCTCTTTCTGAGCGAGTAAAGCTCACATCGCCCGGTTCACGCGCGGCGCAGAGTGCGTAGCGTGCACCCCCAGCCACGACCAGTGGCGCAGCGATGTGCGGTCCAACACTGTGCCATGGTCCTTCCGGTCGTAGTACCGTGCGAGGTTCAACGGATGCAGTGACCGCATTCTCCTCTGCGGCCTGGGCTGCAATCGAGTTGTGATAACGCTCGCCCTCAACTGCTTGGGCGTGTCTGCCCAAGGCAACTTCGATTCTCATTTTTTTCTCACTCGGCACGGGCGCAGCGACAGCGACTATCGCAGCGGGGAACAATGAGGGGAGTCCCAATATCACTGTCCTGAGGACCTCGTTCTCATCGAACGCTAAGAAACGAACACGCATGTCGGATATCACAGCGCCCAGCCGCTGTCCCCGCTCGGCTTCTTCGAAGCGTCGTGCGTTATCAATCGCGGCTCCAGCGAGGGCAGCGAACTGCGAGGCAAGATCCTCGTCAAAACGGCTGAATGGGTCGCCCGGACTGCGGGCGACACAAAGAGCTGCCCGTTCCTCACCACGCAACCTGATGGGCACCCCGAGATCGCTCTGCATCCCCGAGGGACGCGCGTTAGATCCTGAAGCCTTCGGGGCATCAGCCCGGTGACCAACCCGGACGGGCCCGCCGCTTTCCAACACAGCCCTGAGCAGCTGATTCGGATGCGGCAGTTGCCCAGGGGACGAACCCGCATCGGCGGGTAGCCCGCTCTGCACCACACGCTCGATTTGTCCGTCGAGCTGAATCAGACCGAGAACAGCGTAACGCGCACCAAAAAGATCCAACGAAGAGTCGACAAGTCGCTGGAGAACCTGGTCAGTCGCCCGATCACCCGCGGCTGCCAACCCGATCTCCGACAGGGTGCGTAGCTTGCGCTGCTCACTCCTTTCCTGCGCGATCTGGCGTTGGAGCTCGCGCTCGACTATTTGAAGATTCGTGATCGTGCCGTTTGACGCTGGAAGTATGCCGTCCATCAATCTGCCCCCTGTGCTGAGCCTTGCGCTTCTCCCTCACTAGTCCCGAATCCACCGCTTAACCCCGGGTGAGGACGGCCGGCTGCCGTGAGGCATTCACGCGTGCGTTCTGTTGCCTACGGCGAGTCTTGGTTTGAAACTTGCCACTCGACGTCGACGTCTTTGAATTCGCCCTCATAACATTGCCTGGCGGCGGAGTAGACCGCTTCGCTGACAGTGCTGTATTTGATCACCGTTCCTGAGCGGTCTATCCCGATAAGAGCCATACCGGTCTTAGCCATGCACGAGTCGTAACGGTCGAAGGCAGCGTTGTATTCGTCCTGTGTCACCCGGCCATCAGCGAGCTCTGCAGCCTGCGCGGAAGATTTCTCAGGGATCGCATCTTCGTTTGCCCACGATGCCCAAACTGTGTATTGCGTCGACGGTTTGGTGTCGACGGTGAGTGTTTGGTCATTAGGACTATCGACCTCGAGGAGATAGCTGTTATTCCCGGCACCCCCGATATCACACTCCATTGCGGTTACGTTTCTGGAGTTGAATCCGACCGTAAAAACTCCTGGTTCAATGCAGTCGAGGTTCAGAGCAATTGACGTTGCCCCTTCTGGCGCCTTTCCGAGCTCAATTATGGTGCGGCCGTGGCTTGACACAACGAAAGGGGTGTCGATGAGGTTGATGTGGCGCAGAGTGAAGTCTGCCACGATGTCCCGGACATTGACGGTAACGGGTTCATCGGGGGCAGCAAGCGCTGTTGACGTGATAGTTCCTCCCGTGGCCGCTCCTGCCAGTGCGAACGCGGCGATCGCTGCAATGATCGTCCGGGGGCGTTTGCTGCGTTTGGCGTAGGGCTCAGCGTTGACAGTTGCGACGAGCTCTGCCCTGAGCCTCTCTGTTCGACTGGATTCGGGTTCCGGTTCGGTTGAACTGCTCATCATGCTTCCTCTGGCGTTGTGGTTAGCTGGGCGAGGGGGCGCACTTGATGTGCGAGCCGCCGTTTGGCGCGTGAGAGACGTGACTTGATCGTGCCTGGTGGCACACCAAGAGCGGTCGCAGCCTCGTTCGTACTGAACCCCTCCAGTACGCAGAGCACGACCACTTGGCGATCGGACAACCCGAGATTGCGGAGCGCATCCATTGCCACGCCGCCTTCAATCGATTCGGTGCTATCCGAAACGTCTGGCGGTTCGGGTAAGCGTTCGAGGAACGCTCGGTGTCGTCGCGCACTTCGTCTGAGGTTTTGTGCGGTGTTCGTAGCTGTGACTAGTAGCCATGGAAGTACTGACTGGTCGACGAGCCGAACCTGCTGTCGTCGTCTCCACGCCTCGAGAAATGTCACTGCGACGACGTCGTCAACCTCATGTGCATTTGGCACGAGGCGGTGGCTGTGGCGCGCTATGCGGTCGCGATGGCGATCGAAGATCCTGCCGAAGGCTTCACCGTCGCCAGCGACGGATCGCTCCCAGTCTTCCGCGTCGGCGGCGTCAGCGCTCATACTCTGTAATGTCCGGTCGGCATCAAATGGTTCCATCCAGAAGAAAAAATCTCGAACGGGTGGTCTCTTTGTCGATTGTTATCCTTCCGTCCGCCGTTTGCGGCGATACACAACGAGCGTCCCTCGCACCGCCAACCCGAGCAACGTGGTGATGCCCCACGCGACCGGGCCCAGGTCGACAGATAAGTATCAGTGCGCTGGGTTTGATGACCCCAAAGACAACCAGTGAAACCAGCAGGACAGCGAGCCCGGGACCTGCCCGAGGGCGTCACCCTCGCAACGCCCTTCACACTACTCTCGGAGTCATGTTGAAGACTTTTGTTCGACAAGCGAGGGCCGACGATCTGGAAATTCTCGAAGCGATCGAGAATGAAGCTGATGCTCTGTTCGCGTCCTTGTTCTCGACAGCTGGCTGGCGGCCTGCTCCTTCTTATACGAAGCCATCACAGGAGAATGGCTTCATCCTCGTGGCCAGCGACACTCTAGGGTCGGATGCGCTCGGGTTTGCCCACGTCCTCGAAGTCCCTGGCGGCGGTCATCTCGAACAGCTATCGGTCAGGCCGTCAGCGGCGCGCCGCGGACATGGGCGGGCGCTCGTCGAAGCGGTCAAGAGCGAATCACGACTGCGCGGATACGAACGGGTCACCCTGCGAACGTTCGCGGACGTTCCATGGAACGCGCCCTTCTACTTGAGCTGTGGATTTGTCGAGCGGGATCCCGATTCTGATTTTCTTCGAGACCTGCTCATAGCCGAGCAACAGCAAGGACTTGGGTACGGCCGACGTGTTCAAATGAACTTCGACCTGACTGACGGGTTGCATCGATAGCCGTTTCGGTTGAAGTTCCTCTTGCGGACTTGAGAATACGGCGTGAGCCGCGGCATCCGGCGTTTGTGCAGACGCGTCGGTTGACATGTTCGGCTCCTAGTGGTGGAACGCGGGACGCTGGGCCTCAACGGGCATCGGCGACTCGAGTGCGTCGAGGTAAGCGGTCTCGGTTTCGATGCCTTCAAGCAACTCTTCGGCCAGATCCATGCTGAGTCCGGTGCGCACCACAATGCGCTGAACGGTGAGGTCGGTCAGGTCGTCCGGCATTGGGTAGGCGGGAACCAGCCAGCCCTTCATGCGCAGCCTGTCCTGAAGGTGGTAAAGGTTCCAGTTCGAGGTGTGTCCTTCCTTCAGCCGCCACGCAAAGACCGGGATGTCGCTGCCGTCGTTCCAGAGTTCAAAAGCGTCAAGCTTCGCGATACCCGCCGAGAGGAACTTCGCGACGTCCTGCGATGTCTGCTGAACGGCGCGGTATCCTTCGAACCCGAGCCGGAGGAACATGTAGTACTGCAGGAGAACCTGGGCGCCGGGACGCGAGAAGTTGAGCGCAAACGTTGGCATCTCGCCGCCCAGGTAGCTCACCTGGAAGATGAGGTCTTCTGGGAGCCACTTTGATTCACGCCAGACCGCCCAGCCCAGACCAGGGAAGACCAGCCCGTATTTGTGGCCTGACGTGCTGATCGAGTGCACCCGCTCGAGTCGGAAGTCCCAGACAAGATCCGGCTGAAGGAACGGTGCAATCATCCCTCCGGAAGCGCCGTCGACGTGGATCGGGACGTCAAGCCCGGTTTTGGCCTGAATGTCGTCGAGCGCCTTGGCGATCTCGGCGACCGGCTCGTACATACCGGTGTAGGTGACACCCATGATGGCGACGACTCCGATGGTGTTCTCGTCAATGTATTTTTCAAGGTCATACCCGTCGAGTGTCTTGTGCTCCTCGGTGATGGGCACAAAACGGGGTTCGACGTCGAAGTAGTTGCAGAACTTTTCCCAACAGACCTGTACCGCGGACGACATGACGAGATTCGGCTTCGAAGTGTCTTTACCTGCTGCGCGCCGTGCCTGCTGCCAGCGTCGCTTGAAGGCGAGACCCCCGAGCATGCACGCCTCTGACGATCCGATGGTGGAGGTGCCAATACTCTGGGACGCGTCAGGCGCATTCCACAGGTTGGCGATCATGTGCCAGCAGTTGTCCTCGATGGCCGCCGTCTGCGGGTACTCGTCCTTGTCGATCATGTTCTTATCGAAGGATGCTTCGTAGACCTGCTTCGCATCGTCGTCCATCCAGGTGCTGACGAATGTGGCGAGGTTCAGTCGGGAGTTTCCGTCGAGCATCGTTTCGTCGTCGATGATTTGTTTCGCTGTTCCAGGCAGAGATTCCTGCTGCGGGATGACGTGTCGGGCTGCAAGTGTGGCTTCGCCCGGTCGGGCGAACTGAGGGATCAGATTGTCGTCAGCCTGGGATGTGCTCATGGTCTGGCTCCATTTCCTTGTGTTGCCGCGGTCCAGGTGGATCGTTGACATACGGATGTGCGCATCGAATCCGATTGAGAAATCCTTTCTTGCCATGGGAACGTCAACAGTGCCGTTCGCCCCCTCTCGTCGGCAATTACCTCACGAGCGAGTAGCTGAGCCGCGCCGAGAGGTAAGCCACGTGTCGCGGATCCAAACTGGCTTCCGCGATCGGACGAAAACCGAGATGGCGACCAGAACAAAGAACGCCATACAGACCCACGGGAGTGCGGCAGCCATAGCGTCCATGCGTCAAAGAGTACGAGACTGAGAAATCTTCTACCGAGGGGACTCGACTCCCTTGGTGAAAAGCCCCGTGCCCAAGATGACTAGCCCCACCAGCACGCCGAGCATCGCTGTGGCCATCACGGCTGCGTCTGCCGGAAGCATCACACAGGCCGCCGAGGAATCGTCATACGGACAAGTGCGCCAGGGCTGAAAGAAGTAGACGATGGTCACGATCGCAGCGACAAGTGCGATGCCGCCACCAAGCACTGTGACGAGGGTCTTCTTGCGTTGCGTCATACGTGCATCGTATTGGTCGCCACCCGGTGGGCTCGATACGAACTGAACGGCAGCGATCTCAGGGCGCGTCCATGGTGATTATTTCGGAGCCGTTATTGCGGCACGCGTCGTAAAGCGGGTTCCATACCAAGTCGAATCCCGGTTGGCTGCTCCATGGGTCGAAAAGTGCTCCGGATGGGAGTGGCGCTTGCGCACGGACGAAGCCCAGCAGTTCGTGGATCTCGGTCCTGAGCCCTCGTTGACCGAAAGTGAAGTTGGCCAGGGATTCGAAACTCACGATTGTTGAGTTCACGATCGCAGCTTGTTGTTCGGCTGTGATTTCACCTGACTGATGGCGATCCCACGCATCGTTAAGAGTGGTGCTGATGACGGAAAGTCCTGCGCAGGTCATGGCGACATCGGGTGCGAGGGCATCCGGTTCAGCGAAGTCCGGGTCCGCAGGCCATGTGCTCTGGGGCGCCTCGACGGTGCTTTTCGTGTTGGCGGTGGGATCGACGCCGGGCTCCGGTGCTGACACACACGCCGAGAACAGTGCCACGACCGTGACCGCCATGGCGAGTGGGATACCGAGCTTGCGGCGGATGTGACCTCGTGCGGGTCTCGGCGGCGGGAGAGTCCTATGCGGTTCGATTGTCATGTCCAGGCCTACCTGTGGTGGGAGATACAGATCGTAAGGGAAGGTGACTCATTGCTCGGTCGCCATGGGGGCGTAGTCGTGGAGCGAGAGCCTACTGGTCGACACCCCAGATCGCGTGCCCTTCTTCGGGGGGACGAGATCCGCTCGAGAGCCAACGCGTCGCGGTTCTTGTTCGCGATTGGGCTGTCGCATAACCTCGCTGTCTCGCACCCATGGGCGGAGCTTGCGCGACTTTTCGGCCCGGCAACTCCATCGTGGAGAGCGAAACGCAGGGGAAAATCCCTTGAAGGTCCACAACCGGAGCGTCCGACGAAGGCGGTCGCGTGGCCCGGTAGGGTAAGCCCCATCCAGCCGCCCCAACGATCCGAAGGATGTGAAAAGTGCCAACCAACTACGCTCAACGTCGGGAGGCTTGGGATGATGCCGGAAACGAGTACTTCTTTGAAGGGGGTTTCGTTGACAAGCGGGACGCTGCCCGAGCACTCAAACATGGAGCGAGGCTGGGACTACTCAAGGAGTGGGGAACGCCCGACGCGATCGTATGGGTCGCCGTCCCTGCGTTCCAGGGTTCAACTGCTCTCAAGTCGCTCAACAGATGGTTCGCCGAACAGGTTGCGAGGCTGGCGAACCCCAGGCTTACATATTGGACAGCGGTGGCCGGGGGCGACAAGATGCTCCTGTTGTGGGACGATTGCACGCCTGACGACTAGTGGCTTCGTCAACCAATCAGTCGACGACCACCCGCAGGAGCAGTCATTCTGGGAAGTCTCAATCGCTATCTCGACGGGGGAACGATGGATGGCAGCGTTCGAGGTGAGGTCGCCGCCGAATTCTCACAAATCTATTTGCGCGTGGGAGAGGACGGTAAGGTCTTCGTCCCCTGGGGGTCGCCGTTGGGCCTAGTGCGCGCGAACGATATCGGCCAGGTGATGTTGACCACTGTTCGGCAGTTCGGGACTGTTCCCGTCGAGGCGCAAGCCTTTGCGAGCATGCCAATTTTCGATCCCACCTGGAGCGACGTCGTGGAGTTCTCCATCACGGCAGGGGCCTCGGCCTCGGCCTCGAACCGTGGGATCCGGGTGCAACCGGATTCTCCATCCCCATGACGCCCGGCATTACGTACCGAGTGCGCTTCGTCGTTATCGACGGTGAAACTGGGTCACGACAGTTCCGTGACGACCCACAGGCGCCACCGTCTGAGCTCTACCTGATCCAGTTCTGGCCACAGCCCGCCTCGCCAGCAGTCGTGCTCAAGAACGAGTCACCCTGGGCCCAATATTGGGTCTACGGCGCCTTGGCCGAGACAATCGTTCCGACTCTCAGCGGTGTGCCAGCGCCCGAACGGGCAACGGCTCTCATCGACCTGGTTTTCGAAGCCCATCCCGGCACAGCGAGACGCCTTCGCGAGGGCGATGAACGGTACCTACCGGGCATCATTGCCTATCTCCAACAGCTGAAGATCCAGACGCACCACGACCCCGAATTCTCGTACCTTCGAGACGACCCGCATGCACTCGAGCAACTTGTCGCTCAACGCCTCGCCTCTAAATAGGCCTCGTGATTCGATGACCGAAGCCAGACGGAGGTGTTCCGTACCGACATGCCAGACGCACCTCCGCGCGAAGGCCTGACAATGTTCTAGCCCGCGAGGAGGGCACCCCCCAAGAGCGCCAAGTGCGTTAGCGGTCATGCCAAGGACCGCCGCTCCAGAGGGCTAGTTTCGGTTCAAGACCTCTGCGCGCTTCGCTTCGTACTCTGCATGGGTCAAGATTCCTTCGTCGCGAAGCTGAGCTAGCCGCTGAATTTGTTCGGTCGGGTTGCTCGGCGACGTTGCCAATCGGGGAGCGTTCTTGCGTGAAAGACGGATGCCGATGACCACGGCAGCCACGACGACTGCAACGAGTACCAACGGCACTCCGGCGATGATGACGAGGTGCAATCCGGTGAGATTACCGAGCATTGTTCTCCCTATTCGGCATCTGCCGATAAACGCGACACGATCAGATCTGTGCGTAATCCTCTCAAATCTCCGAGGCAGCCGGTGTTTTTTCGATCAAACTGAACTGGTCGATGTGGATTTCCAGCGAGACGGTGGGTGGAGGGGCGGTGGCAGTGGGATCAATTGCATAGGCCTTCATGACACGTTCGTGCCTTCTTGCGTCGTGGTCAGATTGGACCGTGTTTGCCAGATAACTCGAAGCACGTCGATGACATCGTCGGCATTTGCGCCGACTGCCTCTGCTTCGTTCACCAGCTCCCGGATGCGGCGTACAACGGGTCCTGGGAGTACAGCTGCCGCGTCTGCAACGCGAGTGCCAGCGGCTGTGCGAGTAACGACGAGGCCGTCTCGTTCAAGCAGTTTGTAGGCTTTCGCCGCTGTTCCGGGCGCCACGTTCAAATCTTGCGCCGTCTGCCGCACCGTGGGTAGTCGTTCACCTGCACCGAGCTGGCCGGAGACGATCAGACCCCGCAGCTGCCGATAGATGTCTAGCGCTGGACTCGCATCATCGGTCGGCGACAGAGTAGGCGGCGTGGTCATTTCACCGCCTCGGAGCGGGTGGCCAGTTCGTTTTCTTCGCGAGCTCGTCCCTTCGCCCGAGTTCGAAACAGCCTGCCTGCGACAGCTAACAGCGATAAGAACGCTGTTATCTCAAGAAGCGGAGCGAGCCAACCTGCCGCTATCGCGAACTCCGCATACCGCCACATCGCTTCGTACGAGTCACTCTCACCCCCGTTCTGGACCACTAGCGCAGAGATTGACCCCGAGCTGGCGATCAGGCGAAACGCTCCGCCGAGTGCAAGCAGTGACGCGGCAGTCGTAATGAGCACGGCGCTGGACGCTATCTCGACACGGGCAGCGCGCTCTGCTCCGACCGTATCTGGTCGCATGAACGGCCTGGCCGCGTTGCGCTGAAGCGTCACCCCGCACGTAACCGCCAGTGCCGCAAGGCAAATGATCACAGGTACTCCATACGCCCACCCGTAGAACCAAGGACGGAGCGCGTCGATCGCTTCGTTAGGTACCGGAATCTCTAGGTGAATGTACCGGCCGCGGCTATCTGCCGAGGAAGCTAATCCCGCCGCAACAGTTGTCACGAACAGAGCGCACGCCGCAGCGATGGCCACGGTGATACCGATTCGAGGGCCAAAGCTGATCCAGGTTCGGGGACTGACAGAAAGGACGGGCTGTTCCGGTGGGATCGTGCCCCGAAAAACGATAAGCCAAAGCACCACAGAGAGACTGAGGAACGCGGTGAACACAGGAGTTGCGTACTCCCACCACGCAACTACGTCGGAAAGGTTCAGCAGATATCCACGCACTACGTTCTCGGCCGCGAACACGATGATGACCGCAATAGCGCCCCCGCCGAGCGCGCCACGCTCGGATGAATACCGCGCAGCGGCCGCTGGGGTCCTCTTGTCAATACGCGATCGAGGACCTCGACCGAGGAAACGTCGTGCGGAAGGCGCAAGTGCGAAGACGAGCATCGCGACAATCAACGAGAACAGCGGGAGAGAGAAGGCAGCAGCCACGTATTCCAGCGGGCTGTAGAGCGGGATGGGAAAGCGAGGCACGGCGACCCTTTCAGAGTTGTGTCACATGTCTAACACAACTTGTAGCAGACAGCTAGCACAAAATGCGCCCTTCCGAAGGACTTAGTCGCTAACTTGCCCGCGCTCGGGACTTAGTTCGCGAGCAAACGCGCTCGGCGAAAAAATGCGCTTCCTTCTTCAACGCCAACGTAGATAGTGATGGCCAACAGCAAACGCGGAGCGTTGTATTACGCCCACCAACGCCAAGGGTGCAATTTGTAGTGGCGACCAAAAGATCCGTGGCTGACTCCATCAGCTTTGGCTTGGGAAGCTTCGCTGTAGGTCTTCCTGCGCATCGCCAATCAATGTATCGTCTGATTGATACATTGACGTAGCGATGAGGAGGCGGCGATGCCGTTCTATCTGGTTTGGACAGAAGAGATCATCGTGCTCATCATTGGGCTTGTCTGCCTCGGAGTCGCTCTGCACCTCGTCACGAAGTCCAATGACGTCCGGGGCGGACAGTCCGTTATTGGCCGGCCAGCCGCACTGATCGTCTTTGCTGGGATCGTGGTGTTCTCGCTAACGCGTTCGTGGTTCTTCACCGAACTGCCATTGGCAACTTGGCGGAACAGCATCCCCCTAGCCGCAGCGTCGCTCGCGGTCATTCTGTATGCGACGATCGGCGTTCGCCCGCGGCCGGTTGTTCCGAGTCGAGAGATTGACCTGGCGCCCCGGACTATGTGGTCGTTCGGTTCTCGGTGGTGGTTCGCTGGTTGGGTCACTTTCGTCGGACTCCTGAGTGCCACGGTTGTTCTCGCCGGACTGGCGTCGAGCACGGACGGGGAAGGCGGCCACACGATGATTGTGCTCGATGTTGGGAGCTCACAAGCTGGCACAACGTTCTTTGGGTGGGCCTTCGGTGTGCCGGTGTTGCTTTTTCTAGCAGTCCTCTCGGTAGTCGACTGTTTCGCGTTGTCACGGATTGCTCGTCCGGCAGTGCCAGCAGATCCGGTGGAACGAAGCCTCGAAGTCGCAATCCGCCGGAACCAGGTTAGGACGGTCCTCGCTCTCTCGGTTGGCGCTATTGCCTTCACATTCGGGGCTGCACTGATCTTCATCAGTCGCGCGGCAACGCTCAGTGCCTCAGTGCTCGGATCTGACGGCGTTCGAGTCGAACTCGGGACATCCTTCGCAGCCCTCCAAATACCGCTCACAGTTTCGGGACTGCTCCTGCAAGGTCTCGGCGTCGCTCTGGTCGCTCTTCCCGTGTTCCAGAGGAGCGCCAAAACAGCCGGCAACACCCGGTCAACAGAGCGCACTCTCGACGCGGCGCAAAGAACGATGGCCTGATGGTTGCCATCGATCTCAATGGCGCAGCACCACCGTCGGAGCAGATCTACCAGCAACTACGCGGCCTTATCCTCTCCGGCCGAATCGCCGCGGGTGAGCGGTTGCCGACAGTACGGCAACTTGCTCGCGACCTGGGAGTTGCCCCCGGTACGGTCGCGCGCGCGTACAAGCAATTGGAGCTCGAATCTTCTGTTCAGACCCGCGCACGGGGCGGCACCACCGTTCTAAGTTCATCCCAAAGCCTTTCACCAGAAGTGCTGAAAGCGGCGCGCGCACTGCACGATGCGGCTGTCCGACATGGCACTAGCCTCGAGGACTCGATAGCTACACTCACTGGAATCTGGGATAGCGGCGACGGTCGCAATGCTGCCAAGTCCTCGGAGTAGAAGAATCGGCGAAGCGCTCACTCAGAGGAGTCGAGACGTCTCACTCGCGAGATGCTGCTCGAGCTGTCATTCCTGACTCCCCGGGGGTGACGAGCGCCGAAAATGGTTCCGCAGAATCTGGGACAGCCACGTTCCCAATGAGCCCAAAGTGATGATGAAGGGCGACGCCGGGTCAACACTGTTCATCCACTCTTCGTCGAAGACGTGCCACGAAAGCGCAGACGGTGCTTCCTCGTCTGTGTCCTCTGATGCAGTGTTTGTTCCGTCGGCAAGTTTGATCGTCTCCACGGGGGTTGCCGTTCGCGTCTCGCTCAAAAGCGCGCGTTGGTCCACGGAATGCAGTGACTCGACGATGATCTCTTCGCCTGAAACCCAGACTCGCCGCAACTTCAACTGTGTCGGCTCATAGTCAGCGGGCACCTCCACGCACAACACGACTTCGAGCGACATGACCAGGATTCGAAACCTCCGACCTAACCGATCTGTGAAGACCGGCGTGGGCTCCCAGGCTTCCCACTCACCCTCGCGCAGGAACTGGAGATCGATGCCAACATCAGTCAGGGAATCGTACGTCCTACCCAAGAATTCGCGCTTCTTACTGAGATCCCCCCACGACAAACTGATCGGCGGATCAGGTGCGTCCCCAAGGACTACTGCCATGGCCGGTGCCCACCCCTCCGAGAGCTGTTCTTCCACTAGTGCACGCTGAATCTTTTCACAGGTCCAACCGGTGGGGATCAATCGTCGAGGACTGGGCTCCGTCGCTGGTGACTCTGGCCGAACTCTGGGCGCTGGTCAGGAGCGGAAATGTCGTTGATGGCGGCACACTCGCCGCGCTCGCTCTCTACTCAGGCGGGTAAGACGTCTTAGATCACTGGGGATTCGAGACGGGCTAAAACAAACCCTAGGCATAGTCCATCGACTGCACTATGGTGCGCGTATGCCGGAAATAGACATGAGAGAGCCCACCTTCTGGGTTTTGACCGCGCTGGCGTCGGGACGACGACACGGCTACGCGCTGATCAGCGAGACGAGTTCGCTGTCTCAAGGGCGAGTGAACCTCAAGGCGACCACCCTCTACGCAGCCTTAGAACGGCTGGAAAAACAGGGTCTTGTGATCGCCGACGGTGACGAGCGAGTCGCCGGGCGTCTACGCCGCTACTTTCGTTTGACGGACATCGGTGCTCAACGACTCCAGCAGGAAGCTGCACGCATGGAATCGAATGCACAGCAGGCACGGGAGCGTCTCCGGCTCCGTCCCGGCACCGCGAGAGGGGTCATCGCATGAATCCGGATGACGTTGATCCTCCGCTGACTAATCCGATTCCAACCAACGGTGGCGACCTCCATCCGTCGGACGTTGCCTCAGACCCTTCCGGCCAACCGATTGGCACCCGCCCTGGCAGCACTCGTGGTGACTACACGGAATCCGGCCCGCTTGGCACGACATACCGACGTCTGATGAGCTGGTATCCCTCCGCGTGGCTTGACCAAAACGGAGAGGCATTGCTCGGTCTCTTACTTGATCATGCTGAAGCGCGAGGAATGGGTCGACCCTCCCCCGCTGAACGTGCCGGACTTCTCGCCGGTGGCTTGCGGGAACAACTGCGTCAACCGAGTGAGCGTAGCGTTCGGACCATTCTCGTCCTCGGTTTGGGTACCGCATTCTCCGCGATGTATCTCCGTTACGTCACATGGGCGCCGAGTACCAACGCGCCCGGTGCTGTTTGGGAGTTTTCGAACCCCCTGGTCATAACCGCTGCCCTCATGACCGTCGCTTTCGCCTTCTCCGTCACTCCGCTGGGCCGCACAACGCGTTTCGTCGCGCTGGCCAGCGCCCAGTCGGCTGTTGCAATCGGGGTTCTGGGGGCATGGTTTGGGTGGCAAGGTCCTAGCTGGTATACCGTGGCCCTCTTCGCCGGTTTCGCCGTGTTCGGTGCGATCCCGAGTCGCGCTCGAACCCTGCTTCTCCTGCTCCTCGTGCTTGTTGCACTGGTCGTCGTCGGGGTTATCGCACCCAGCGCGCTGATACTTATTGTCGACCTGGGCCCGGTTGCGTGGGGCGTCACCGCGTTGCTCGCGCTGGCGTTGACGGCGATGCTCGTTTTGTATCGCCGCAAACGGCGGGACGGAGGGATGACAGGCCCGTCCCGCGTCCACAATCTGCTGCGCGACCCAAGGATAGAAGGCGACCAATAAATCGCCGACTCACACCCCTCGATCGCTAACCCCAGCTGGACCGCATCACGAAACGTAGGTGCTGTTGTTAATGCCGAGTTGAAACAGCTCCCCCGCCCAGACCAGCTGGGCGCCGGCCCGATTCCGCGCTTTCGATATCCGTTCCATCCGAGGACCACGAGCGTTGCAAGCCCGACCAGGTGAGCACATGCAAGAGGGCCCCGGCCCAACGCTTCCCCTAGACCGGCCATGGTTGTTCCGCTCGCAAGCGCCTTGCTCTGCTCAGTTTGTGCCTCGAACTGCGCGAATCCGTACCAGGTCCAGGCGCTTGCGGCAGCCGGAACGCCGAGAGCGGCCACTGCCCGGAACCCGACGCTCGCGCCGCGGGAGGGAGCGGCGTTCTTAGTTGCCTGCGGCGAGGTCATGCCGCCAGCGCACTAAGGGCCGCCACTGAAGCGCCTTCCGGTTCAATACCGCGGTCGGGCCGCACCGATTCCACGAGCAGCAGCGATGTTCGGATCGATACTCTAGCCACATGGAAGCGGACTGGATCGAACATCGACGCTCAGACGACGGAGAACGAGTGGGCTGGATGGAGCCCGTCGGTGAGGGATTCGTCGCGATCGATCTGTTGGGTCGCCGACGGACGGGCGCAGTGGACTGGATACGCGCAGAGGAGACTCTCGACGAGCTCGGACTGGGCTACCTCGCCGACCCGCATGAGCTTCGGCTGGACGATGGCTCCTGGCTACGAGTCCGGATCGCCGAGGTGTCATCTGCCGAGATCCGCGTAAAGAAGGACGATTGGGGCGATATGAACGCAACCCAGATCTACTACGCGGTGTCATTCCCCGTCACCGAGGATCAACTCCGGCCTTTGCGCTGAATGGTCGGCTCATGTGCCGCGGAAGTGGGAGGCGGTAGGGTGCAACCATGTTTATGGCTGGAATGGTCCTAGCGTTTTGCGCTGTTCTCATCGTGTTCGTGAGCGAGTCCGCTGCACGCGGTCACCTTGGCATGAACGGGATGATGGGCCTACGCTTCGGCTCTCTGATGTCGTCGGACGACGCGTGGGAAGCAGGGCACCGAGCTGCGCGGGTTCCGATAAACATAGGCGCTGGTGTCCTTTTCCTGGCTGGCATCCTGGTTATTGTGATGCCGCTTTCTGACACTGCCAAAGGCATCACTGTTGGTGTTTCGATGGGAATCATGCTGCTTCTCATTGCTGCAGGCGCTTTCGCCGCGAGCAGGGCAGCGGACCGAGTGGTCCTGGAAGCGTGGGATCCCCAGGACGGAGACTCGTAGCCTCAGACCGATCGCTCGACGGATGGGTCAAGCCTGGTTGGATGCACAAACCAGACAATTTGCTGACTGCGGCTGCTCGTAACGGCAAATGCCGATCGCTCGAGGATCTTTCCGCTATCTTACGGAGAAGCTCACTCGCCCTTTGGGCGGTCGACGTCGAGCAGTAAGTGCATCCAGACACGTCCTTGCTCACTGCCCGAAGAAAGAAGTAGCTATGTTGAGGTCCGGATTGATTCGCCGTCCGGCGGGCGCAATCGCGGCGACAGCGTTCTTAGCGGCGCTGCTGTCCGGATGCGCAATCTCTGACGGAGCCGAAGGGACCGCTCGGAACGAGCCATCAATCGTGCCCTCACCAGCGGAGACCGCGAACGACAGCGACCCCGAGTGCCTCACCGTGTCGACAGGAACGCTCGCGGCAGTGAACTCGATCTTGGTCGGCGAGGGAACAGAAGTGCCAATGTTGGGCGGAAGCTTCGACGAAGCTTCCGGGTTTTGGTTCGTGATCGGAGAGATAGTCCGTCCGGGCAGTTCCGGGGACGACCTCCTGGCGATTTGGGCCACCGACACCGACATCACCGTGGACTCATTCGACGGAGAACTCCTCGCGGTAGACGGAGGCTCATCGCAATACTCCACCGCTCAGACGTCGACCGCGCTCACTGTCGATCCGGCAGAGACGCTGCCAGGGATGCTCTGTTTCCGCCGGTGAGCTAGCGAAGTGAGCCTGTGCTCGCGCTTTTCTGACCGGTGATCGGCGCAGCGCCCGCTGCAGAGAGGGGATGCGATGGGAACAAACATGGTCCCAGCAGTGAAAGCAGCGATCGAGACGGCTGAAAAGCAAATGGCCCGCGGCATCGGCAACGTACTGTTGTTCGTTTCTGCGGTCACACTCGGTATGAGCTCCGTGTGGAGCACACTGACCGTCCGCCAAGCGTTCATCGTACCGGCGACCTCGTGGCATCCCGGAACCTCGTTCACGCTCATTCCCGTTTTCGCCCACCTCACGGTTGTACTGATAGCGATCGGGTTCACCGTTGCTGTCGCTTTCAGACGCCCGCGACCTGACGAACCCGATTGGACAAGCCGCGGCACCTTCATCGGCGTGGTTGGGGCGACGGTCTTTCTCACTATGGCCGTGGCTCTGTTGGAGACGCTGGGATCGGACCCCGTCAGCACAGGCCCTGTTGGTGAAGCCCTGCGGGCGGCGCCGCAACCGGACCTCGCGACAAAACTGTTGCTGGCATTCACGAGTGCTGGCACATTCGTTGTCATTATCGTGTTCTACGGCGTTCAGCTGATCTGGTCCTACCGAAGACGTCCCCCGGAGGGTCTTCGCGTATTCAGCACCTTGTGCTGCGTTCTCTTTTGTCTCCTCGGCGCGATTTTTCCTTTCTCTTATGCATCCCTAGCCGGGGCAGCGGTCAGGGACGAGGCGGTGTTCCAAGACATGATCGATCTCGCAGCGACTGTTTCCGAGCCGAATGTCCCTCCGCCCGCCGTCGGTCCGATCAGCGGCGCAACAATCACTGCGAAGAGCTGGATGCCGTCCGAATTCGAAGTCTCTCCGCCGATGCTGGTCGTCTGCGTTGACGAAGCGCTCAGCCTCTCCGCTACTCACTCGGCGTCGTCCGTCCGGGAGGGACTTCGGGACGGCGGTATAGGGAAGAGGATTCCGGAACTCGGCGAGAGCTGCTTCACCGTTACGGCAGACTGACCAACTCGGGCCGGGCGCGATGGGATGATCGTGAAATGGAACTCAAAGACCTCTCCGGCGTACCACGTGTCGTGCTTCATCCCGTGGGCTACGAGTTCGGGGCGGCAACGGGAGACGCGTGGGATGACAACTGGCTCGTCATCGCCGGCGAAGTTGCCTCCGATGAACAGACGTGGTCCTTTCGACACCCCTCTTTGGTTGTCGATGAAGCAATTGAGATCGCCGAGTGGCTTGAGCGGGTGTCGAACCGGCTTGAGGCGCCCGCGGCATTTCGAGGGACCGGCAGCGTTGACCCGTCCCTCGCATTCACCGAGCCGAACCTTGCCTTCAGCGTCCAAAGCTACGGCGAAGACATAGTGGTCGTTCGAGTTCACTTCTCTCTGGAGGCACTACCTTCGGACCAACGCGGCCCGGCAGCAAATCACCGCACAGAGCACACGATGTCGGTCGAACTGGAGATCCCTCTTTCGGATGCCGCCAGAGCGGCTGCGGTCTGGCGGGAAGAACTCGCGCACTTGCCAAAGCGTTGAGGGCCTCGGGAACGCCGCGAGTACCTCCGACGCCGCGCTCGACCAGTCGCGACAGAACGTTCGCCAAAACCGTATGTCAGTGGACCTCACGCCAAGTCTTGTGGCCAGCGAAACACGGCCACCATGATGTGGTGATGGAGTTTGCAGGAGTGTTACCACCGGACGCACCCGACCCGCGACTCGCGCGCGCGGAGATGCTGAAACGGATGCCGATCCCGGTGATCCAGCTTGTCGGCCAGGCAAATGTGGAAGTCACCGACATCAGCGTCATGAGTGGCTCTGACCACCTCGGGTACAGCGAGCTCACCGCTAGCGTGAACGCGACTCTGTGGAGGAACCCTGACGACAAATCGGATCCGGTCAACTTGGCTGATTTGGATGAGCCGATGCGCCGCGCAATCGACGAAGTTCCTCCATGGCCACGTCCAGCATGGCTGATTGAGCAAGTGGAGCGCATGCGTTACCCGCTGCTGTGGGAGGCCGTGCAGACGACATGGCGTCGCGAAGAATCTGAGTACTCGACACTCGAGGAGTGCCTTGCCAACCACGTGAATTATGTCTTGATGAACCAGTTCCACGAGGAGCTCGGAATCCAGATCGACGACTGGGAGTCGCCGGCTCTCACCTCTGCCTCCGCAACTCGGCGCGGTGTCGCGCTGACGCTCGATGGTGCTGAGGTTGTGGGCGCCGAGATCGATACTGACCCGTTCGTGTACGCCGTTGGGGCGAAACTCCCGAGTGGCGGCACCCTCACCGCCGTCCTCCCCCGCGACCATCTCCCGTACATCGATCTTCGCTTCTCAAGCCACCCCTGAACGGCAGCAGTCCAGCGGATGCCGGGGCCTCTATTTGTCGAAGGCCGACCGAGTGGGGCGATACGCAAGAATGCTTGTCGCCAGATCACATACAACGTTAGGCTGCGCTAACCGAGCACGACTGAAATTTGGGGACATCATGATCTGGGTCGCAATCGTTGGCCTTGCCATAGTCGGATTAGCAACGGGCGCATTGTCACGTCGTGCTTCGATCGACCGCAAGGTGCGCGACCTGCAAGGAAGCGATCCCGAAATCGCTCAAGCGCTCCTGGACGCTCAACGCGACATCGATCAGGGACGCTTCTACGGCAAGCTCTGACGCTGCCACTTCGCGCGGTCGGCCCTCAGCGTTGCGCGGTGAGGTCCTGTCCGGTGAAGGAGACGTGCGCAAAGCGTTTCTCGGCGGCTGACCTTCCGCGTCGGTGCATACTTGCGGGATGCACACAGAACCAGGGGCACGCGGCGTCGCAGTAATAACCGGCGGAAGCCGCGGAATCGGATCCGCGACCGCGATTGCTGCGGCACGCGCCGGGTGGTCAGTGCTCATCACCTATCAGAGTGATGAGCACGCTGCCGGCAAAGTCGTCGAGACGATTCAAACCGCGGGCGGGCTCGCATCCTCCATCCGCGCAGACATGGCGGACGAGAACGACATAGCGGCGATCTTTGACGCCGCAGACGAGCTCGGCACCGTTACGGCGTTCGTCGCCAACGCCGGAATCGCCGCCACTCAGTCGAGAGTGGATGAGCTCACCGCTTCACGTGTCGCAGAGATACTCGCGGTCAACGTCGCGGGCCCGCTGCTCGCTTGCGGACATGCGGTGCGACGGATGTCCACCCTCCGCGGGGGCGCGGGCGGAGGCATCGTTCTGGTCTCTTCAGCGGCGAGTCGACTTGGAGGGCCGGGCGAGTACGTGGACTACGCCGCATCCAAGGGTGCGGTCGATACTCTCGGCGTTGGCCTGGCACGTGAAGTTGCCGCTGAAGGCATCCGGGTGAACGTCGTTCGGCCTGGGGTCATCGACACGGAGTTGCACGGTCGGAACGGTCGTCCCGATCGGGCAAGGGATCTGGCGCACACCATTCCGATGCAGCGACCCGGCGATGCCGCGGAAGTCGCAGCTGCAATCGTTTGGCTGCTCAGTGACGATGCCAGCTACACCACGGGGAGCATTCTGGACGTAGCGGGAGGACGCTAGCGTTCCGTCGCTCACTGCCGGCGCTGCTCACGCTCGCCAAGCCCGGCCTCGATGACGTAACGATCGGTATGCGGTGCCCCTGCCCCGCCGATAATGGGGTTGTGGTCAATTCGCGCGGTGGCTGGGTCAGCCTTGGAGCCCTCCTCGCCGTCGGCCTGTTGACCGCCTGCGGAGGGAATGGCGTCGCCCAGGACGTGCGACCGGGCCTTCCGAATGGACTCGACGTCGACCCGACGGACACCACCATCGCCGCGACCTGGCTCGAACGCGGTGAGACGTTTGCCATCGTTACCTGGGGCAGTTCGAGTTGTCCGCCCGCGGCATCCGCCCTTACCGCTGAAGGCTCGGACCGGATCGCCGTAACGTTTGCGCCGTCACCGAACGAGGTCTGCACCGCGGATATGGCACCGACCACTCACGAGTTCGAGCTGCCAGACGAAGTAACACGCACGACAGTCACCATTGATGTCAGCTACGAGGATTCGGACGAGACCAGCACGCTAACCCTCGAGTGACCCGCTGTCGGACCTTCGGTGCCGGCGCACCGCACAGGGCCTCAATCCGCGTCAACGAGCGATCCAGCGAAGCGTGGGTCAACCGACCCGCAGCAGGTCCCGAGCATAGGCCCTGTCGTAGATCACCACGCCGAGGAGCATGCCCACGAACGTTGCCGATGCCACTGAGATGACCGAGGAGGTCTCGCCGTTCATCGCCAGCACGAAGGATGCTGCGGCGGCAACGACGAAACCAGTGCACAGTACGACCAGCACGGAGAGGCTCGCCGCCCCGGCCGGGCGGTTGGTCGAAATCCCGGTCCGTTTCCGAAACTGATGTTCGATACCGACGAGGGCCATAGTGGCAAGCCCGGCCACGACGCTCATCGGGCCGCCCATTCCCGCAGCCGGCGCGCCAACAACCGCCGCGACCGCGAGTGCCTGAGCGGGAGCAGTCCACCAGGTCTCAGCCGTAAAGCGCGCACCCAGTCGCCGTCGATCGAGGCTGATCGTGTCGAGCACCTCGCGAGCGCTCGCAGCGTCTCGCGGTTCGGTCGGAATAGCATCCATGCGGTTGAGTGAAACACCTGTCCCCTGGTTTAGCAACACATTTGTGTTCGATCCGCCGGGGCGAGATCTCCTGACTGGCGCTGAACGGGTTATATCGCGGCCAGCCCACTGCAGCATGGGGCAAGCGCAGCACACATCCGGTCGAATATGCTCGTAGGCCCCACTCGGTGCCATATGCCGAGCTCGGGGCCATCGAATTCCCGCGACGCTGAGTTGACCTACTCCGCGGTTATCGTGTCACGCGATACCGGGCGTAGATAACTCCGGATGAGAACGTCCGCGTCTCGACGAGTTCGAGATCCGCGCGCCTCTCCTTGTGCGGGAAGAACGGGATGCCGCCGCCCAGCAACACCGGAGAGATCCTGACGCGATACTCATCGATCAGCCCGAGTTCAGCCGCAGCAGCGGCGAGAGTCGGGCCGCCGATCGCGATCTCGCCATCGCCCTCGGCGCGCAGCTGCTCGATCTCCTCGGCCAGACCGCTTGAGGCCAGCCGGCTATTGCCCTGCACCTCCGTCAAGGTGGTGGAGAACACCACCTTGGGCAGGGCCTTCCATAGTGCCGCCCACGTGCGGTTTGCGTCGTCGAGCGAGGGGTCCTGGTCTGCGGTCTCCCAGTACGCCATGGTCTCGTAGAGCCTTCGCCCCAGGAGATGAACGTCGACCCCGCGGATCTCATCCGTGACGAAGCTGAAGACGTCGTCATCGGGAGCGCCCCAGTCGAGGTCCCCGTGCGGGTCCACGACATAGCCATCGAGCGACATCCCCATCGAATAGGTGACAGTGCGCATCAGGAAACCTCCTCGGCAACGATTTCATCGTAAGAACGAACCACGCCGGAGGCTAGGGGTGCGTTGGGCTTCTCGACCAAAGTCGAGGGGCGCATCAGGTCATGGCACCACGTCTGCGATGATCTGGCGTGCAACGACCCCTGGCGCATTCTCGGGCAGCCAGTGATTCTCCTCTATCTCCAGGAACTGGTACCTCGCCCGCACGAACGACTGGCTGAGTTCGGCAGCGCGACGCCCCAGGGCCTGATCACCGTTGCCCCAGACATACGTGGTCGGCACCGTCACTGTCCGGGCGCGGGGTGCGCCCCGATCCGGCAGCCACATCCCCCGGTACCAGTTGAGCCCGCCGGTGAGCCGCCCCCGCTTGGACATGAACTTTCCATAGTCATCCGCAGCGGAGGGCTTCAGCCCCATCCGTCGCAGCAGCGCGGCGAGGCGTCCGCGCAGCAGGGTCTCGGGCAGAACGGGCAGTTGGAACACGAGAATGTAGAAGGACCGCAACAACTGGGCGGATGTCACAAGCGAACGAACCAGCGCGGCCGGATGTGGTGTGGACAGAACAGTGAGGCCGGTGAGTCGCTCCGGCGCCGCCGCTCCGAGCTGCCACGCGAGTGCACCACCCCAGTCGTGCCCAACCAGATGGACCCGCTCGACTCCAGCGGCGTCCAGCAGCGCGAGCACATCGCGCTGGAGCTCCGCGGCGCGGTAATCCCGCCGTCGGCGCGGCCGAGCGCGGTCCGAATAACCGCGTTGGTCCGGGGCCAGCGTGCGGAGGCCAGCCGCGTTCAGGATCGGCACGACGCCGTCAAAAGAGTGGCGGTTGGCCGGGAACCCGTGCAACAGCACGACGGTCGGCCCGTCCAGCGGCCCGCTGTCGGCCACGTCAAAGGTGAGGTCACCCCTTGTGTACGTGCTGATGCGCTTCGCGGTGCTGCGATCGGTCATGCCTTCATCCTCGCTGAATTCGTCCATCGGATGCAGGGGTTGAAGTGTTCCGGTTTCGCACCGAGCACGAAAGAACGCCGGTGCGCACCACTGGGGCGCACCGGCGTTCATCGTGCCGCTATTCGGCGAGCCTGCGGCGGCGAACCATCAGGGCTGCGCCGAGGCCGAGGAGCACAACGGCGACAGCCACCCAGCCCAGAACCGACACGCCGGTGTGCGCCAGGTCCTCGTCGGTGCCTGCAGAGGTTCCCGGCTCGTCGGTCGGTTGTGCGACCGCGGGAGCGTCCACGACAGGAATCGCCGCGCCAGGTTCGCCGGCTGCTGGCTCTTCCCCGCTCGGCGGAATTGCCGCGGCAGGATCGAGAACTGCGAAGGCAGCCGCCTGCGAATAACCCGAGCCGAATCCGGTGGCTACGAACTCGTGGGCGCCGACCTCTGCATCCGCTGGAATCGCTACCTCGAACGACACTGAACCGTCAGGGCTCACGACCGAGCCGACTGTCACTGGCTCCGAGTGGAACACCAGGTCCACTGTCTCCCCCGCACGGAAGCCGTCTCCGGTTACCGTGACTGTGCTGCCAGCGAGAGCAGCAGCGGGCGAAACCTCGAGAGTCCCGAGCTCAGCGAGAGCCTCTTCACAGGCATCACCCTGCGCACCCACCTCTGGCAGAGACGCCGCGGGAGCCCCGCTGCGATCAGTGACTCCGTCGTCTTCACGCAGGACAATGGCTCCGAAAGCATCGCCGATTGTCGCACCGCCCTGCGTATTCGACACGTTGGTGACGTACGACGCGCTGGCTGCGGTGCTCGCCGCGCTGTCGCCCTCGATGGTGATCGTGACAGCCTTACAGATCTCGCCGGGCGAAAACTCCACTTTCTGCATCGCTGTACCCACGCGCCCGACGCCCGAGCCCAGTGCCGTGAAGTACATCGTCGACGCGGTCTCGGCAGGCTTCGACAACACGACCGGCACGCTCACCGATCCGATGCCGTTTCCTTCATCGACGGTCACCTCAGGCACTGATGCGACCGGACGGGTCGAGAGTTCAACGTTGCCTACATCGGACGCGGTCAGGAAGGCGAGGTCAGAGAGCAGAACTCCCCCGTCGGCCCGCGCACCGGTGAAGCGAACTTCCCGAACATCAGAGAGATCGACCCCGTCGAATGCCGTGACCGGAACCGCGATTTGCTGCAGAAGTGCCTTGCGGAGAGGATTTGCCGAACCGGGAAGCACGGTAAGTGCGTCTCCGTATTCGGATGCCGTCACCGACGCGGCACCGCCCGAACCATCGAGAAGAGTGACTGTCACATCCGTTGAACCACTCACCGTGTCATCCGGACTCACCCGGAACGACAGGTTTTCGTATGCGGAAGCATCAACGGAGCCACCGGGCACCCGCACGCGAAGCTCGCCAGCGGCATCCGACCCTCGAACCGGTTCTGTGTACGAGAAGTGCATCGCCGTCGTGGATGGAACCGAGTTGGCCTTGCCGTTCGAACCGGTGGTACTCCAGTCCGGCGCCTGCGCGAACTCAAGCCTGGTGATGCAGTACGGAAGCACGCCAGGAACATCCACCGGGCTGAGGCTCTCGCAGACGGCATATGTGCCCGCACCCGTCACCCGCACAGTTGTGTCGGGAGCAGTGAAGTTGTTGATGTCGAAACGCGACGACGAGGGAAGCGTTGCGCTCACCCGAACATCGGCACGGCCGGCCGACAGCGGCTTCGCGTCGCTACCGTCGAACATCGGGAGGAACTGCTCGTCGCCGCCGCCGGTCAGGCGAAAGAACGCGGCGATGTACGAGTTGCCGAATGCGTACTGCTCGTCGGCGTTCAACCGGGTCGGAGCGCTCGCGCCACAGGTCGGGTCGGTTTGGTTCCTGTCCATGATCGCCCAGTCGTCGCTCGTCGCGACGGGGTACTTACCCGGGGTCCATGCCGTGTTGAAGTAGTTGTGATTCGTTCCCATCACGAGAACAGACGAACGGAGCACGTCATCGCCATATGCATGGCGGGAATCGTCGATGTATTTCTGGCCCATCTGGTCTTCGACGTCGCCGTCACAGTAAGGGAGGATCGTGGCGGTCGGGATGCCAGGAACGGTAATCCGGGTGTAGTCGGTTGGGGCGAGGGGCAGCACACCGGTGATGCCGAACGGCTGCTCGAGTTCTGCGTTGAGCACAGCTGCCCGCATCACGCCCTCACCGCCGCGGGAGTGGCCCATCAGGCCAACATTGTCGAGGTCGAGCTGACCGGTAAGCGCCCCATTGAGACCCACGGCTGTGCCGGCATTCGCTTGGCGCAGGAGTGAGAGGTGGTCGAGAACCAGCTGTCCGCGGGCTGCCGCACCGGTGTCATCCGCGAGGGAGCCGTCGAGGGCGTTGATGGCGTTCGCCGAAATCGAGATAACTGCGTAACCCTGGCTGGCGAGGATGGTTGCCGCGTCGTTGTATCCCAGATAGCTTTCAACATCGACCTGATCGGGGTTACACGGCCACGCGAGGGGGTTGCGGGCACCGCCTGCACAGGAGGTGTGGCGCCCGTGGAGGAACACAACAACCGGGCGCTCGCCCGTTGCACCGGTCGGCATGAACACAGCCGCACGCATCTCGCCCTTCCGGCCAAAGTCCCGGATCTCGACCGCCTCGTCGCCGAGGTCGTAGTCGTAGCGTGCGACGGCATACGGGCCGACGGCCGCGGGGTCATCAGCGAGGACAGCAACGTCGCGGGCCGGCGGTTCCACCGCGCGCAGCCGTGAGCGCTTCTCGGGGATGTCGACGGTCGGGTCGCCAGCCCCGCTCCAGCCCTGGCTGATATCAGAGGCGGTGGTCACCATCGGGTCCGACGTCGTGACGGTGAGCGTAAGGCCGTCGAGCGACTCGGTCGCGATGCCGAGTTCGATTCCGTCAGCCCACAGGGTGGCGGCATCCGCCCGGATCTCGAGGGGTACTGACAGAGTTTTATCGACTCGATAGCCACCGGGAACCGTAGTTACGGACCAGTCATCGCCGTGGGCGATGACCGGAGATGTCGCTGTGACGGCGGAGGCGGGTGGGGAACTGAGTACGGGGGTTGCTGCAAGGCAGAGAGCTGTGGCTATTGCCACACTTCTCCACGGGCGCGCTGATCTGGGCAAGCTGCTCCTGTGTGAATGGGACGGGGATGCCTCCTCGCCGCTTCGTTCACTCGACGTATAACTTCAGTCCAACAAGGAGCGCTGCAAACCTATCGGCGCGAATCGGCCGAAACTGGCCAGGAAATCAGACCGAAACAGACTCTTAACCGCGGTGCCGTTTTCGTGACGACGCGTCGTCGATGATGACCTCCATGTCCCGGCGAGGCAGCGGAAAACCGTCGAGTCGTCCAACGGGGAAATTCCCCAGCAGCTGGACCAGCTCGGGCGGGACCCCTCCCGGACGAGACTCAAGCGCTTCCGTCAGCATGGGGCCAGCCACGGAGTGTGCCAGGACCTCCTCGAACGACGACTCGAGCGAGAGCGGGAGTACGACGTCGTCGCCGTCGAGCTCGAGCGCGGTAGTTGTGCGGATATCGCGGCTCGAGGCGCCGACCTCGATACTGTACGAACCGCGCTCGACAACCCAGCGGTCGATTCGGACGTCCCAGTAGGCCAGCTCGTCGCGACGAACCACGACAACGGCCTCGGCCGTCTCCCCCGGCTCAACGGACACCACAGCAAAGCCCTTCAGCTCGCGGGGCGGCCGCTGGACCGTCGACGAGGGCAGCGAGGTGTAGACCTGAACGACCTCACGACCGGCCACCGACCCGGTGTTCGTCACCGGCACAGCGACCACGATGTTGCCGTCGGCGCCCACGGTCGCGGACACGTCGCCGTACTCGAAGCGCGTGTACGACAGACCGTGACCGAAGGGGAACGCCACATCTGCTCGTGCCTCGTCGTACCAGCGATACCCCACGAGGATGCCCTCGCCGTAGCGTACGTGTCCGTGCTCACCGGGAAAGTTACCGAAGGAGGGGGTGTCTTCCAGCCGCAGCGGGATCGTCTCGGTGAGTTTGCCGGAGGGATTGACGGTGCCGAATAAGACGTCGGCCGTCGCAGATCCACCGGCCTGGCCCAGCAGCCATCCCTCCAGAATCGCGGCCACTGAACCGGCGAACGGCAGCGTGACCGCTCCGCCGTTGGACAGCACGACGACGGTGTTTCGGTTAGCCGCCGCGACAGCGTCGATGAGGCGCAGCTGATCGGCGGGGAGGTCCATGTGCTTGCGGTCGAACCCTTCTGACTCTTCGTCGGCCGGAACCCCGAGGAAGACGACGGCGACGTCGCAAACGGATGCCGCCGCAACGGCATCCGTTCGAAGCGAGTCGGTGTCCCCACTGCCGTCGAGCGTGAAACCGGGAGCGAACGCCACGTCGGCGGACGCTTCGGCGCGGATCGCATCCAGCGCGTTGTCGAGACGGGTCGGGTTGATCTGCGATGATCCTGCGCCCTGATACCGGGGCGTCCGCGCGAACTCACCGATCACCGCGATCCTGGCGTCGCGCGCCAGCGGCAGCAGCTCATCGTCATTCTTCAGCAGCACCAGGCACCTGCCAGCAACCTCACGAGCGAGGGCGTGGTGGGCGTCGACGTCCAGCGGACCGGACGCGACCGGACGCGCCTGCGCCTTGCGCACCAGATTCACGACCCGACGGGCAACCCGATCGAGTGCATCCTCGGTGAGCGAGCCGTTCCGCACCGCATCGACCACCTGCGCGTCGGTTCGACCGCCACTCGACGGCATTTCGAGGTCCAGACCCGCCGCGACGCCCGCGACCCTGTTGTTCACGGCGCCCCAGTCAGACACAACGAGCCCCTCGAAGCCCCATTCGTCACGCAACACAGTCGTCAGCAGCCAGGGATCTTCCGAGGTGTAGACGCCGTTGATCCTGTTGTACGAGCACATGACTGTCCACGGCTGCGCCTCGCGCACCACCCGCTCGAAACCACGCAGGTAAATCTCGCGCAACGGGCGAGGGTCGACGTCACTCGACACACGAAGCCGATCCGTCTCCTGGTTATTCGCGGCGAAGTGTTTGAGCGAAGCACCGACACCCTGCGACTGGATTCCACGAACGAGAGCGGATGCCATCACGCCGGAAACTATCGGATCTTCCGAAAAATACTCAAAGTTGCGGCCGCACAACGGGGAGCGTTTGATGTTGATGCCGGGGCCGAGAAGAACCGCGACGTCCTCAATGGCCGACTCCACACCGAGAGCCTCCCCGACGCGCTCGGCCGCGTCGACGTCCCAGGATGCGCCCAACCCCACCGCCGGCGGAAAGCAGGTCGCCGGTACGCTCGCGGCCAAACCCAGGTGATCGGTGTCACCGGCCTGTTTGCGGAGACCGTGCGGGCCGTCGGTGAGCATGACCGAAGGGACGCCAGCTCGATCAACTGCCTTTGTTCTCCAGAAGTCTGCTCCGCTGGTGAGCGATGCCTTCTCCTCGAGGGTGAGGTCAGAGAGGTCGTCCATGAAAGAGCCCTTCCGTCGGCCGAACCGGCAACGCTGCCGGTTCGGATCGGCACGGAGATCGTGCTTGCGAGTCGCAACTCTATAGGTCTACATTTCCACAGACAAGGATCCGAGTCCTCCAGCGACCGGTCCTCACCCAACCGGCCAAAGGGGGCAGGTATGTCAACATCGAGCGGGTCCGCAGCGGGGATGCCATCGGGCATGACGACGGCAACGACGGTCGTACGGGAGCACCACTGGATCCCTGAACCGACGGAGCCAGCCAAGAAAAGTTACGTAGTCTGGCTGCTCCTCGCGCAGCTGTTTTTCTTCATCGCACTTCTCGGCCCGGCGATCGTCGGAATCGGAATCAAAATCCAGTCGCTCGTGGCGGCGGGCGCGATCCCCGAGAACGGTGCAACCGGAGCGGCAGCCGTACTCGGCGGCTTCGGCGCACTCTTTGCCACGGTGGCCAACGTGATCTTCGGGCGCCTGTCGGACCGCACAACGAGCAAGCTGGGGCGCCGCCGCATCTGGGTCGTCACCGGCACCGTCATCATGACCCTCGCCTTCGTCATCATGGCACTGGCGCCGAGCCTGCTCATCGCGACTGTGGGCTGGTCGATCGCCCAGCTGGGCGCCAACATGACGCTCGCGCCGTTCATCGCGACAATTGCCGACCAGGTGCCGAAGTTCCAGCGAGGCAAGATCGCGGCCGCGATCGGCATCGCCCAAAACGTCGGCATCCTGGGTGGCACCTACGTCGCCGAGTGGTTCGCCGACCAGCTGGTCATCATGTTTGTGGGCCCGTCCGTTCTGGCGATCATCGTGATGGTCATCTTCGCTTTCGTCCTGCCAGACAAGGTGCTTCCGGTTCACCCACCGCGCGCGTCGTTGCGCGACTGGGCGGAGACGTTCTGGGTCAGCCCGGCGAAGTATCCCGACTACGGCCTGGCGTGGTGGTCACGATTCCTCATCACCTTCGCGAGCTTCGGCTTCACCACCTTCCGGTTCTTCTACCTGCTCAACCACATCGGGGTTGAGGAAGAAGATGTCCCCGCCGTGATCTCGACCAGTGTGCTCATCTACACCGTCGCGCTCGTCGCTGTGAGCTATTTCGCCGGCTGGCTCTCCGACAAAATCGGCAGACGCAAGGTGTTCGTCTGGAGTTCTACCGCGCTCTTCGCCATCGGCACGTTCGCCCTGATTTTCGTCGATGACGTGGGTACGTTCTTCATTCTCGAGGCCATTCTGGGAGTCGCGTACGGCATGTACGTTGGCGTCGACCTCGCACTGGTTGTTGACGTCCTGCCCAACCCTGATGACTCAGGGAAGGACCTCGGTGTGTTCAACATCGCCAACGCGCTTCCCCAGACGATTGCCCCGCTGATTGGCGGCATCCTCGTCTACGTCGGTGATCCAACCGGCAGCAACTACGGGTTGTGGTTCACCGTCTGTGCTGTCGCCGCGATCATTGGCGCTCTCGTGATATTCCCGATAAAGAAAGTCAGATAGCGCTTCGCCCCGCACGCGAAAACACCCGTTCCGGTCGAGAACATCCGGCATGCCGGGTGATGTCGACCGGAACGGGTGTTCTCGGTGAAACGGGTGTTCTCGGTGAAGCTCGGACTATTTACTCGCGCAGCACGGCTCCGAAACGCTCGGTGGCCAGCGCCGAACCGGCAAGCTTGGCCTCCGACGCCTCAGCAGCGGTCAGCGTGCGGTCCGGGGCCCGGAACCGCAGCGCGAAGGTGAGGCTCTTCGCATCGTCGGCGACACCCTGTCCGCGGTAGTCGTCAACAAGGCGGATGTCTTCCAGCAGTTCGCCTGCGCCCTCACGAACCGCGGCGAGCACGTCGCCAGCGGGCACCGAGCGTGGCACAACGAGTGAGAGGTCCTGGGTCGCTGCGGGAAGCGTGCCAATCACACCAGCGGCGATGTCGGCATCCGTCGATTCGAGGATCGCGTCGAGATCCAGCTCGGCGACGGCGACAACCCGCGGCAGGTCGGAGTCGAGGGCGAGCTGCGGAAGCAACTCCCCCGCGTACCCGACAACGCGGTCACCAACACGAAGTTCAGCGGTGCGGCCCGGGTGAAGCGACTTGTGGCTGCCCTGAACGACGTCGATCGCCGCACCGGTCGCGAGACCGATCTGCGCAACGGCGGCGAGGGCATCCGCGATTCCGGACGGAACTGCGGCGAGTCCCGGCTGCTTGGCGACGACGTTTCCGACGATGAGCACAGCGACGTGGCGCGGCTGCGGCGGGATACCGGCGTTGAGCTCGGCGAGCTGCTCGTCCGTGGGACGTGCGACACCTGACGGCAGTTCGGCCTGGCCGTACTGCACACCGGGCTCAGGGGTGAAGACCAGTCCGAGTTCGAAGATCGACACGTCGGTCAGCCCACGCGACAGGTTGCGCTTCGCCGCCGAGATCAGGCCAGGCAGCAGGCTCGTACGCAGGTACGGAGCGCTCGCATCGAGTGCGTTCGCGACCTTGATCGCCGGAACCGTGCCCTCGACGGGCGAACCGAACTTGTCGTTGTCAGCGGCGCTGAGGAACGGGAACGCGAGGATCTCCGTCGAACCGGCGGCCGCGAGCACGTCGGCGACGTTGCGTCGAACACGCTGCGAACGGGTGAGACCGCGGCCGGGAGGAGCAACGGGCAACACCGAGGGAATCCGGTCGTAACCGACGATGCGCGCCACTTCTTCGGCGAGGTCGCTCTTGTCGGTGATGTCAGGGCGCCAGGTCGGCGCTGTCACTCGAAGGCCGCCGTCGGCGTCTTCGACAGTCGCTCCGATTTCGACGAGCGAGTCGCGGATCTCGTCGGCGGTGTACTCAATGCCGATGAGGCCCGAGATGTAACCGTCAGGCAGCAGGATCGGTGTTGCGGATGCCGCTTCACCGACGATCGAACCTGTCGCGTCGGCCTCTCCCCCGGCCAGTTCGACCATCAGTTCAGAAACGCGCGACGCCGCCGCAACAGCGATCGCGGGGTCCACACCGCGCTCGAAGCGCTTGGACGCTTCGCTCGGCAGCTTGTGCCGACGTGCCGTGCGCGCGATCGACACCGGGTCGAAGTTCGCGGCCTCGATGAGTACATTGCGGGTGCTCTCACCCATCTCGGTGGTCGCGCCACCCATGACGCCGGCGAGGCCGATCGGCCCCGAACCGTCGGTGATGAGGAGGTCCTCGGGGTTGAGCGTGCGCTCCTGGCCGTCGAGGGTCACGAGCTTCTCCCCCGGCTGCGCGCGCCGCACGGTGATGCCGTCGGTGAGCGCGTCGAGGTCGTAACCGTGAATCGGCTGGCCGAGCTCGAGCATCACGTAGTTGGTGATGTCGACGAGGAGCGAAATCGAACGGATGCCCGCAAGCCGCAGTCGCGAGACCATCCACGGCGGCGTCGGACGTGAGGCATCCACGTTCCGGACAATGCGGGTCGCGAAGACGCGCACACCGGGCTTGCCGTGAATCGGAGCGTCGTCGGCGATCGTGACGGGGAAGCCGTCGGTTCCGGTCGGCTGGAAGTCCTCGCGCAGCGCGGGGTCACGGAATGCGGCACCGGTGGCGTGGGCGTATTCGCGGGCAACGCCGCGAATCGAGAATGCGTAGCCGCGGTCGGGTGTGACGTTGATCTCGACTGCTGCGTCGTCCAGACCGAGCAGCGCGATGGCATCCGTCCCTGGCTCAGCGTCAACGCCGAGCGTCGACAGGCGCAGGATGCCGTCGTGCTCGTCGCCGAGACCGAGCTCACGCGTCGAGGCGATCATGCCGTCGGAGACGTGGCCATAGGTCTTGCGGGGCGTGATCGGGAACGGGCCGGGGAGAACCGCACCGGGCAGGGTCACGACGACCTTGTCACCGACGAAGAAGTTCCCTGCGCCGCAGACGATGCCGTGCACGTCCGGTCCGCCGTCGGCGGCGAGCTGGCCCTCTGGGGCAACGCGCACCTGGCACCAGCGAATGATCTTGCCGTTTTTCTGCGGCTCCTCGACGAACTCGAGGACCTCGCCGACGACGACGGGTCCGGTCACGTCGAATGTGTGAACGTCTTCCTCTTCGAGGCCGACCTTCACGAGTGCAGCGTGGACGTCTTCGGTCGTTGATCCCGGTGCGAGATCGACGTATTCAGCGAGCCAACTGAGGGGCACCCGCATGCTAAACCACCATTCCAAACTGCTGTGAGAAGCGAATATCGCCCTCAACCATCTCCCGCATGTCCTGGACGTCGTTGCGCAGCATCAGGCCACGCTCGACTCCCATGCCGAAGGCGAAACCTGAATACTCGTCCGGGTCGATGCCGGCCGCGCGGAGCACGTTCGGGTTGATCATGCCGCAGCCACCCCACTCGATCCAGCGCGGGCCGTGCTTGAACGTCGGGTGCCAGAAGTCGAGTTCGGCGCTCGGCTCGGTGAACGGGAAGTAGCTCGGGCGCAGGCGGATCTTCGCCTCATCGCCGAAGATCGACTTCACGAAGTGGTCGAGCGTGCCCTTGAGGTGCGCCATGGTCAGGCCCTTGTCGACGGCGAGGCCCTCGAACTGCATGAACACGGGCAGGTGGGTGGCATCGAACTCGTCGGTGCGGTAGACGCGACCGGGCGCGAGCACGTAGACGGGCAGCTCGCGGCTGAGCAGCGACCGCACCTGGACCGGTGAGGTGTGCGTACGCAGCACGAGGTGCGACTCGGGCGGGTCGATGAAGAAGGTGTCCTGCATCGCGCGCGCGGGGTGGTCGGCGTCGAAGTTGAGCGCGTCGAAGTTGAACCACTCGCTCTCGACCTCCGGGCCTTCGGCGATCTCCCAGCCCATGCCGGTGAAGATCTCGCTCACGCGGTCCTGGAGGAGGGTGAGCGGATGCCGTGCGCCAGCGGTGTAGCGGCTGGCCAGCGCCGTGACGTCAACGGCCTCTGCGGCCAGCTGAGCCGCGTTCTCGGCTTCGACGATCTCCTGCTCGCGAGCGGCAAACGCCGCGTTCACGCGACCGCGGGCCTGACCGACGAGCTTGCCGAGCGGGGCCTTCTGGTCGGGAGCCACGTTGCGCAGCTCGCCGTTGAGCTTCGCCAGTGGCGAGGACTCTCCGGTGTGCTCGGTACGTACGTGCTTGAGGGCTGCGGAATCGGCTGCGGCGGCAATTGCGGCGAGGGCTGATTCGACTGCCGCGTTCACGGCGGATTCGGTTATTACTTGCGAGTCGGACACGGTCCACAAGTCTACCGAGTGCCGGAACTACACGCCGCCGCCCTCACCTTGCTGCCGCGCCGAAGCCGACGCCCGGGCGATCACGATTGCCGGATCCACATCGACGGGCTTTCCGCCCTTGCGTCCCCGGCCCCCACGGCTCGCCGAGTCAGTGTGCTTCGAGAGCCAGCGGGCGACCCACGAGAGTGAGAGGTTCATGATCAGGTAGATCACGAATGTCACGGCGAAGAGGGAGAACAGGTAGCGGTTGCCGTAGAAGCTCGCGAGGTTGTTCATCGTCGCTCGGAGAAGTTCCGGATAGCCGACGATGAACCCGAGCGACGTGTCCTTCAGCAGCACAACCAGCTGGGCGACGATCACCGGCAGCATCTGGCGGAATGCCTGCGGGAACTCGATGAGCATCCGGGTCTGAAGCTCGCGCATCCCCAGGCTCAACCCGGCCTCACGCTGGCCACGCGGAAGAGAGGCGAGCCCGGCCCGAAGCGCCTCACCGATGATGGCACCGTTGTAGAGGCCGAGAGCGAGCACAACAGCGAGGTAGGCCCCGCTGGAGAAGCCGAGCAGGATGAAGAGCATCATCAACAGAACGGGCATGCCTCGAACGAACTCGAGGACAACAGTGGTGGGAACCCGGATCCAGGCCGTCTTTGCCGTGCGGAGCAGAGCAAAGATCACGCCGAGAACGAGCGCGAGGACCGCTGCTGCTCCCGCGGCGCGCAGCGTGTTGAGCACGCCGGTACCGATGAACGTCCAGACCTCGGGATCGCTGAAGATGTCCCAGCGGCTCGGATCAAACATCCCCGGAAGCACGACTCCGCCGGAGCTGGGGCGAGGGGCCGCGAGAATCGAATAGATCCAGTACAGGCCGGCGAGAATGAGGATGCCGACGACGATGGAGACGATCAGCGAGAGACGCCTGGCCTTCGGACCGGGAGCGTCGAACAGAACGGAACCGCTCATCGCGCAACCACCCACTTCTTCTCGAGCCGCCCGGCAAAGATCCCCAGCGGAATGGTTATGAGCAGGTAGAACGTAGCGACGCCGAGGAGAACCGCGATGACGGCGTTTCCGTTGTCGTTCGCGAGCTCCTTACCGATGGTGAAGAGCTCGGCCACGAAAAAGCCGCCGGCGACCGAGGTGTTCTTGGTCAGCGCGATGATGACGTTGATCAGCGGCGGGATGACCATCCGGAACGCCTGCGGAAAGACGACGTAGCCGACGGTCTGGCTGAACCCGAGGCCCAGGCTCCGAGCCGCTTCTGCCTGGCCGATCGGAACGCCGTTGATTCCGGAGCGCAGGGCTTCGGCCACGAAGGGCGAGGTATAGACGCTCAAGCCGATCATGGCGAAGGTCGCGTAATCAAGCCGGACACCGAGGTACGGCAGGATGAACGCGCAAAAGAAGAGGACGAGTGTGAGCGGAGTGTTCCGGATCAACTCGGTGTACACGGCGCCGAAGCCCCGTAGTGAGGGGACCGGTGAGATCCGCATGGTCGCGATGATGGTCCCGAGGATCAGGGCGGCGATCGCAGCGACAACGAGGAGTTGCAGCGTCATGCCGAAGCCTGAGAGGTACCGAGGCAGGTTGTCGATGATGACGTCCATGTGGCCTCTTCCGTTTCTGTTGTGTGGCGCTCACGAACGGGGCGGGGACCTGCCCCGCCCCGTTCGTGTGTGGAACTTCTAGTAGCGGTCTACCGCAGGAGGCTCGACGTACTCGAGGACCGTTCCAGCGGTGCTGTCCCAGGCTTCCTCGTACGAACCGTCTTCGTAGGCTTCCTCGAGGACATCGTTGATCCAGTCGCGGAACTCAATGTCGTCCTTGGCAAGACCGATGCCGTAAGGCTCGTCGGTGAACGGCTTTCCGACGACCTTGAACTCGCCCTCGTTCTGAGCAGCGAGACCGGCGAGGATCACGTTGTCAGTCGACACGGCGACGACCTGGCCCGAGCGCAGCGGCTCGAGGCAGTTGGAGTACGTGTCGGTGAGAACCGGGGTTGCGCCGATTTCAGCGAGCTTCGCCGCCGGCGTCGAACCGGTCACCGAGCAGACCGGCTGACCGACGAGGTCCTCTTCGCTCTTGATGTCCTTGTTGTCGGCCAGCGTCAGGATCGACTGCCCGGCCATGTAGTACGGTCCGGCGAAGTCGATGACTTCCTTGCGCTTGTCGTTGATCGTGTACGTGGCGATGACGAGGTCGACTTCACCGTTCTGGATGTACGGCTCGCGGTTCGCGGAGACCGTTTCCTTCCACTCGATGTCGTCTTCGGCGATGCCGAGCTTCGCGGCGATGATCTTGCCGACCTCGACGTCGAATCCGACAGGCTCGCCGCTCGGGCCGACGAGGCCGAACAGCGGCTGGTCGAACTTCGTGCCGATGGTGATCTTGCCGTCTTCGGCGAGCTCGGCCATCGTCGTGCCCGCTTCAAATGTCGGGGCCGCTTCCGGCTCGGGGGCTGCGGTGTCTCCGCCGCCTCCCGCGCAGGCGGAAAGCGTGAGCAACGCCGCTCCGCCGAGGGCGATCAGTGATAGCTTTTTGCGCTTCATCTCGTTCTCATTCCTTGTGATGTGCTGTGTTTTCCCGGCTGCCGAAGCGGCCAAGGAGGAAGAGCCGCGCGCTCAGGGGCGCGAGGCGGTCAGTGGTCGAGAATCTTGGACAGGAAGTCCTGTGCCCGTTCAGACTTCGGGTGGCTGAAGAACATTTCGGGAGTGGCCTCCTCGACGATCTCGCCTTCCGCCATAAAGAGCACCCTGTCGGCGGCCTTGCGGGCGAATCCCATCTCGTGGGTAACGACGATCATGGTCATTCCCTCTTTGGCGAGGCCGACCATAACGTCGAGAACTTCATTGATCATTTCGGGGTCGAGCGCACTCGTCGGCTCGTCCATGAGGATGAGCTTGGGGCTCATCGCCAGTGAGCGGGCAATCGCAACACGCTGCTGCTGACCACCGGAGAGCTGTGCAGGCATCTTGTGCGCCTGGTTGGCCACCCCGACGCGCTCAAGCAGCGTCATCGCGCGGTCAGTGGCATCCTTCTTCGACATCTTCTTCACCTTGATCGGTGCGAGCGTGATGTTCTCGAGCACTGTCTTGTGCGCGAACAGGTTGAAGGACTGGAAGACCATGCCGACATCGGCACGGAGACGGGCGAGATCTGCTCCTTCTTCCGGGAGCTTCTTGCCGTCGATGGTGATGGTGCCTGAGTCGATGGTCTCGAGTCGGTTGATCGCCCGGCACAGTGTGGACTTGCCCGAACCGCTTGGCCCGATAACAACGACGACCTCGCCGCGGGTCACCGTGGTGTTGATGTCCTTGAGCACATGGAGGTCGCCGTAGTGTTTGTTGACCGAGTCGACGACCACCAGGGGCTCACCAAGTTTCGCGATGGGCATGCTCGTCGTGTTCGGTATCAGCGTTGGTTCCATTCGTCCAAACTAAGGGACCCGGTGTTTCGCCCGTATGACGAGAGGCATCCGTTACTGATTCGTAACCAAGATTACGAACAGAATCGGATGCCTCTGGTGGGGTGGGTCAGACGGCGCTTCGCTGCGCGAACGCGGACTCGTAGAGGCACACTGACGCGGCGGTTGCGAGGTTCATCGACTCGGCGTGGCCGTAAATAGGAACCGTGATCGCGGCATCCGCGAGCGGAAGCTGTTCGTCGGTCAGACCGTGCGCTTCGTTTCCGAACAGCCACGCGGTCGGCTGCACCAGTTCACCGGAGACGCGGGCGTCGAGCAGGCTCGTTCCCTTGACATCGGCGGCGAGTACACGGAGGCCAGCCTTGTGCGCCCGCTCGATGACGTTCGGGAGCTCGGCGCCGACGGCGATCGGCACGTGGAACAGAGACCCGGTCGTCGAGCGGACGACCTTGGGGTTGTACAGATCGACGCTGCGTCCGGTGAGGATGACGGCATCCGCACCTGCAGAGTCAGCGGCACGGATGATGGTTCCCAGGTTGCCGGGGTCGCGGACCTCTTCGAGGATGGCAATGAGCTTGGGCTCGCCATTGAAGATGTCCTTCATCGAGGTCGGGAACTGGTGCGCGACGGCGATGAAGCCCTGCGGAGTCACTGTGTCGCTCATCACACCGAGGACTTCCTCGGAGACGAACTCGACGTCGAAATCGGTCTGCTCGTCAGCCATGGCTGCGATGTCGGGGTACCGCTCAAGAGCTGTGGGTGTTGCGTAGAGCTCGACGATCAGCCCGGGGCGGAAGGTCAGCGCCTCTGAGACCGCCTGCGGGCCCTCGAGAAGGAAGAGGCCGGTCTCGAGACGGGCCGGTCGTTTGGCAAGTTTTGCTACCGCTCTGACGCGCGGGGAACGTGGGTTATCAAGCACTCCCCCAGTCTAGGGACAGGCACGTCGAGGGTGGGGAGGCTCGCGCACAACGAAACAACGGGCACCCCGCCGAAGCGGGATGCCCGTTGAAAGAAGAAAGCTGCTTACGCTGCTGCGTCAACCTTCGGAGCCGAAGTGTCGGCCGGGAGGGCCTTCTTCGCGCTCTCGACGAGGGCCGCGAACGTGGCGGGCTCGTTGACAGCGAGCTCAGCGAGGATGCGACGGTCAACCTCGATACCAGCAAGGCCGAGGCCCTGGATGAGGCGGTTGTACGTGAGGCCGTTGGCACGCGATGCCGCGTTGATCCGCTGGATCCAGAGGCGACGGAAGTCACCCTTCTTCTGGCGGCGGTCACGGTACGCGTAAACCATGGAGTGGGTGACCTGCTCCTTGGCCTTCCGGTACAGGCGCGAACGCTGACCGCGGTAACCCTCAGCCCGCTCGAGGATCTTCCGACGCTTCTTGTGAGCGTTTACCGCCCTTTTTACTCTTGCCATTTGTCTATATTCCTAACGGGTTCAGGTCTTAGTGACCGAGAAGCTTCTTGATGTTCTTGGTGTCAGCCTTCGAGACGAGCTGGTCGGTGTTCAAGCGACGCTTACGCTGTCCGGACTTCACCTCGAGGTTGTGGCGCATGCCCGACTGCTGCTTCTTGATCTTGCCGGAACCGGTGAGCTTGAATCGCTTCTTGGCACCGGAATGGGTCTTCTGCTTAGGCATTGTCTTCCTCCTGCTTCGCTGCTTTGTTGGCAGCACGTTGTGCGTTGGCTTCGGCCTTGGCCTCTGACTTGTTTTTCAGAGGGCCGATCACCATGACCATGTTTCGACCATCGATGGTCGGAGTGGACTCAACAGTGCCCAGTTCCGAAACATCTTCGGCAAATTTTTGGAGCAAGCGAACACCCTGGTCGGGTCGTGACTGCTCACGACCGCGGAACAGGATCATTGCTTTGACCTTGTCACCAGCCTTGAGGAAGCCCTCAGCGCGCTTGCGCTTGGTTTCGTAGTCGTGCTTGTCGATCTTGAGACGGAACCGCACCTCTTTGAGGATCGTGTTCGCCTGGTTACGCCTGGCCTCCTTGGCCTTCTGCGCAGCCTCGTACTTGAACTTGCCGTAATCCATGATCTTCGCGACCGGAGGCTTGGAGTTCGGGGCGACCTCGACGAGATCGAGCTCAGCTTCCTGCGCCAGGCGCAGTGCTACCTCAATCTTGACAACGCCGACCTGTTCTCCGGCGGGACCCACGAGGCGGACCTCGGGGACTCGGATACGGTCGTTTGTACGGGGATCGCTAATGCGTTACTCCTCTAACTCAATCTCTGACTTTCAATACAGACGGATGCCTGAATCAAGCGAGAGAGGAGAAGTCACACACCACAACCATGACGGCAATAAATCCATCACAGTGGCTCGTACCCTATCTACCTCAGCATGGAAACCATGCGTCTGGCGGAGTACAACAACCCGGTAACCTTAGTGAAGCGGTCAAGCGCGGGTGGGAATTTTCCTCTTTCGTACCGGAACTTTAGTCCCGGAGCCGTCTTAGAGTCTAGCAGAGGTTGGCATTGAGCACTAACGAATCCCCATACGACAACGTTGAAGACGCTGCGTCCGACGCAACCCGCGACATCGCAGACGTCGGCGCCGTCGAAGTCATCACGACGACAGCCGTCCACCTCATGAGCGCTGCGGCGGTCAAATGTGGCCTCGCCGACGACCCTGAGTCGCAGCAGGACCTCGATGAGGCACGCAAGCTCATCAACGCGCTGGCCGGCCTGATCACCGCGGGAGCACCCGAGATCAGCGACATGCACGCGCGGAGTCTCCGCGATGGGCTTCGGTCGCTGCAGCTGGCGTTCCGTGAGGCATCCGTCATTCCTGATCCCGTGGGCAAGGGCCCCGGCGAGAAGTGGACGGGCCCGGTCAACTAGGCCCTTCTGCTCCACCTGCGGGCGCTACGCCTCGCGCCCGCAGCGTTCGTCTGTCACAGATGCACGGCAAACGCGCCGGAACGATGCATTAGCGACAGTTGAACGCCGCCCAACGCTCCCCTTCCGCGGTCACCGCGGGAGCGGGAGACGATCAGGACGAGGCTTCGAGCCGTACCGCGAGCGAGTCGACCATCGTCGCGATCACATCGCTCGCCGCCCAGCGCTGGGCAAGCCTCGACAGCACAGTGTCGAGTTCACTGCGGGTGAGTCCGTCGATGAGCTCGAGGTGCGCGATGAGTTCAGGGCCGGCCAGCCGTGCGCGCGGGTCTCCCGACTCGAGCCGCACGTCGAGCACGGCCAGCTCGGAGCGCGCACTCGTGAGAAAAGCGTCGAGCACATCGGGGTTCGTGTACGCGGGCTGCCACGGCAGCGACTGCGCGATAGCCCACAGCGCCGGTCGCCGAATGGCGAACTCGGTCGCGCTCGTGGGGTCGAGCACGACGAGGTCTGTGTTCTCACTCGCCGCTGCGAGTGCAACACGGATGCCGTCGGCCGGCACCGGTCGCGCGATCGTGTTCCAGGACTGCATGGCGGCCACCGACGAGAAAACGGGCAACACGTTACGGCCGTCTGGGCCGGCAACGGTCACGATCGACAACTCCTGCGTCTTGTCGACTTTCTGGCCCTGCGCGTTCACGCCGACATCGCCGGCGTGGGTCACGAGTGGGATGAGCAACCGCGACGAGCGGAACGCGTCGACGACGGCATCCTCCCCCGCGCGCCCGTCGGCGAAGCGCGTGAGCGCGTCGATCAGCTGAGGGGGCGCCGACCCATCGTCGCCGGCAAAAGCGTTCTCGCCGAACTGGCGGCCCTCCCAGGGCTGCCCGGCCGAGTCTGCGGGATTAGTCGGATGCGACATCCAGCGCCTCAGCCAGTGTGAATGCACCCGCGTAGAGCGCCTTGCCGACGATCGCACCCTCGAGACCGAGCGGCACGAGTTCGCGCAGGGCCACGAGGTCGTCGAGGCTCGAAACGCCACCGGACGCAATGACCGGTCGGTTGGTCCGCTCCATTACCTGGCGAAGCAGGTCGACGTTGGGGCCCTGGAGGGTGCCATCCTTCGTCACGTCGGTGACGACATAGCGGGCGCAGCCGGCCCGCTCGAGCCGATCGATGACCGCCCACAGGTCGCCGCCCTCGCGGGTCCAGCCGCGAGCCGCGAGTGTGGTTCCGCGGACATCCAGGCCGACCGCGACGGCTTCGCCGTACTGGCCGATGACGTTTGCGGCCCACTCGGGGTTCTCCAGCGCCGCTGTACCGAGGTTGATTCGCTTGGCTCCGGTCGCGAGAGCCGCCTTGAGCGACGCGTCGTCGCGGATGCCACCGGAGAGTTCGACGTTCACACCTCGGACCTGCTTGATCACCTTGCGGATAACGCCCGCGTTGTTCCCGCGGCCGAATGCGGCGTCGAGGTCGACCAGGTGGATCCACTCGGCGCCCTGGCGCGCCCAGTCAGCGGCGGCGTCGACCGGATCGCCGTAGCTGGTCTCCGTGCCTGCCTCGCCCTGGGTCAGGCGGACGGCCTTGCCGCCGGCGACGTCGACAGCCGGAAGCAGCACAAGCTTCGGGGTCGTGTTGAACTCACTCATGAATTGTCCTTGGTTGTTGGTGCGGCACGAGTGTGCCATTCGAAAGAATGCGGAGGGTCAGTCCGACGTGAGAGAGCCGACCCAGTTGGCCAGCAGGCGGATGCCGGCGTCGCCGGACTTCTCCGGGTGGAACTGCGTCGCGCTCAGCGGACCGTTTTCGACAGCGGCCAGGAACCGTGTTCCGTGTTCAGCCCAGGTCAGAGCCGGCTCGTGGAACGGCGGCATCACCTCGAGCTCCCAGTCCTGCGCGGCGTAGGAGTGCACGAAATAGAAGCGTTCGTTGCGGATGCCGCGGAAGAGGACGGAGTCTTCGGGCGCGTCGACGGTGTTCCAGCCGATGTGCGGGAGGACGGGCGCATCGAGTTCCGTCACCACGCCGGGCCACTCCCCGAGGCCTTCTGTGTCGACGCCGCGTTCGACACCGCGCTCGAACAAAATCTGCATCCCGACACAGATGCCCATGACCTTGCGACCGCCGGCCAGCCGGCGGTCGATCACTTCACCACCGCGCGAGGTGGAGAGCTGTTCCATGACGGCGCTGAACGCTCCGACGCCGGGCACGAGAAGACCGTCGGCCTCGAGTGCCTTGCGTCGGTCACCGGTCAGCTCGACGTCGGCGCCCGCGGCTTCAAGTGCCTTGACCGCGGAGTGGACGTTGCCGCTCCCGTAGTCAAGGACAACAACGCTTGGCCGTGACGATCCCGTCACAGTGCGCCCTTCGTCGATGGGATGCCGGTCACGAGAGGATCGAGAGCCTTCGCCTGCCGGAACGCGCGCGCGAACGCCTTGAACTCAGCCTCGGCGATGTGGTGCGGGTCGCGCCCGCCGATCACGGTGACGTGAACGGTGAGTGCGGCGTTGAACGCGATGGCTTCGAACACGTGCCTCACCATCGAGCCGGTGAAGTGACCGCCGATGAGGTGGAACTCGAACCCGGCGGGCTCGCCGGAGTGCACGAGGTACGGCCGACCCGAAATGTCGACGACGGCCTGCACGAGCGCCTCGTCGAGGGGAACGAGAGCGTCTCCAAAGCGCGAGATGCCCTCCTTGGTGCCGAGTGCCTGCTTGATCGCCTGTCCGAGTGCGATGCCGATGTCTTCCACCGTGTGGTGCACATCGATCTCGATATCGCCCGTGGCCCGAACCGTGAGGTCGACCAGGGCGTGCTTGGCGAACGCGGTCAGGAGGTGGTCATAGAAAGGCACAGTGGTGTGGATGTCGCTGACACCGGTTCCATCGAGATTGATGGTGAGATCGATGGTGGATTCGCTCGTCTCACGCTGGATCCGGGCGATGCGCTGCGGCTGGCTCATGAGTTCGAGCTTACCGCCGCGATGGCATCGAGAAACGCTGTCGTCTCTGCCTCGGTACCGGCCGAAACCCGCATCTGGTTGGGGAGGCCGATATCCCGGATGAGCACGCCTCGCTCGAGCAGCGCATCGAACAGGGCCGCCGGGTCGTCGACGCCACCGAACAGCACGAAGTTGCTGTGGCTCCGGTACGGGCGGAAGCCCAGGTCGGCGAGGCCTGTGCTGATGCGGTCGCGCTGGTGCTTGATGTCATCGACCATGGCGAGCATCTCGCCGCTGTGGGCAAGCGCGGCTATCGCCGCGGCCTGGGTAAGTGCAGAGAGGTGGTACGGGAGACGCACCAGCCGAAGCGCGTCAGTGACGGCCGGGGCTGCAGCGAGGTAGCCCACCCGGGCGCCTGCGAACGCGAAGGCTTTGCTCATGGTTCGTGACACGAGCAACCGGTCGCGGCCTTCGAGAAGGGACAGCGCGCTGGGGGTTCCTTCCGGGGCGAACTCGAAGTACGCCTCGTCCACGACGACGATGCCATCGGTCGCGTCATACACGGCCTCGATGGTGTCGAGCCCAAGTGGGGTTCCCGTGGGGTTGTTCGGCGAACAGAGAATCACGACGTCGGGGTTTTCGCGGCGAACGGCGGCGCTGGCGGTCTCTGGTGAGATTTCATAGTCGGCGTCTCGCTCGGCGGAAATCCACCGGGTTCCGGTGCCTGCGGCCAGCAGCGGGTACATGGAGTAAGTCGGGCTGAACCCGAGGACCGAGCGGCCAGGTCCACCGAAGGCCTGGAGGACCTGCTGCAGAACCTCGTTCGAACCGTTCGCGGCCCAGATGTGATCGGCACTGAGTCCGTGCCCGAGATACCCGGCGAGACTGATCCGTAGTTCGGTGAACTCACGGTCGGGGTATCGATTCACCCCGAGAACAGCGCGGGCGAGGGCGGTCACGATGTCGCGGGCCACGTCTTCGGGAATCGGATGCGTGTTCTCGTTGACGTTCAGGGCGACGGGCACGACCTTCTGGGGTGCGCCGTACGGGGACTTGCCACGAAGATCATCGCGGATGGGCAGGGCATCGAGAGAACTCACCCCGGAAGTTTACCCGCCGCGCCTTGCGCTCCGGTGTGCGTTACGGAGTTGTGTATCGCTCGGGAATGGCGATGTTCTGCCCGGGAACGACAGTCGATGTTTCGAGCTGGTTGAGGGCCATGACATCGGCGATCACGTCGCGCGGGTCGGCTTCAGGAGCCAGCGTGCCCGCGAGCGACCACAGGGAGTCACCGTGTTCGACAGTGACGTACTCGAACGACGCTGAGCTGGGAGTCGACGACGCTGTTGCGGCGCCGGCGTTGAGTCCGAGCCAGGCCGCGAGAGCGATGAGCGGGGCGGCGGCGAGCGAGGTCAGGACGACGCGACCACGCCGGGTGAGTCGGATGCGCCCGGTGGGGCGTGCAATCGTCGCTGACACGTCGCCCACGATGGCCTGTGCGCCCGGGTTCGATGGGCGCGGCGCCTCGGGCCGCCGTGCGGTTGGACGTGAGAGAGAGTGAATGGGGGTGATGACTGCGGTGCTCATGGTGCGCCTCCGGTTCGTGCTGTGAACTGTTGTGTGGCGATTCGAAGAATTCGTATCCGGCCCTCGGCCGGGAGGGCCGAATACGAACCTGTATTCCGAATCTATATTCGATTGTTCGAACATTCAAGTCCTTCTTCGGACTTTTTTGCGAAATTTGCCCGACACACTCGAACAAATCTTTGCTGCGGCCCCTTGGGACGGATAGAGTTTCGATTGATGGTTGAGACTCAACCAGTGACCACTGACATTGGCCGGGGCTGCCCGCCAGACGGGAGTGACATGACGCTCGACAACGCGAATATCACGGCTGAGAACGGGCCGGATGCCGCTGTTTCATCTGCTGCTCCATCGCCACGGAAGGCCAAGCGGGTGCCGGCAGAGAAGCCGACCACGCGCCGCCGCAAGAGCCTGAGCGAGAAGCAGCTGGCAATCCTCGACGTGATTCAGCGCTCAGTGCAGAGCCGCGGTTACCCGCCGAGCATGCGCGAAATCGGTGACGCGGTCGGGCTGGCATCGCTCTCCAGCGTTACGCACCAGCTCAACCAGCTTGAGCTGAGCGGCTACCTGCGCAGGGACCCCAATCGGCCCCGTGCGCTCGAGATCCTGATCGACCTGCCCTCCCCCTCAAACGTTGCCGACTTCGAAAGCTCGACACCGGTCGGCGACGCGGCAATGGTGCCCCTCGTCGGACGCATCGCAGCCGGAGTGCCGATCACGGCTGACCAGCAGGTTGAAGAAGTGTTCCCCCTCCCCCGTCAGCTCGTGGGCAAGGGAGAGCTGTTCATGCTCAAGGTCTCGGGTGAGTCGATGATCGACGCGGCGATCTGCGACGGCGACTGGGTCGTCGTCCGCCAGCAGCCGACCGCTGAGAACGGCGATATCGTCGCCGCCATGCTCGATGGTGAAGCCACGGTCAAGGTGTTCCGTCAGCGCGATGGCCACACCTGGCTGCTCCCCCGCAACACGAACTTCGAACCGATCCTCGGCGACGAAGCCGACGTGCTCGGCAAGATCGTCGCGGTGCTCCGCGCGGTGTAGCTACCCAAGGTGTGGCGCCTGACGCCCGCTTAACGAACGGATGCCCCGGGTACAGACCCGGGGCATCCGTTCGTTAAGCGACCAAACGCGTGAAGACGCCGCTATTCGGCGATCGCGAACTCGGCCACCTGTGCGGCGAGTTCCTCCGACGCGAGTGCGCGCACCTCGGTGCCGTCTTCCTCGTAGTCCAGCTTCTCGACCTTTCCGCGGCGGTGGAGCATCGAAATGATGTCTCCCCTGTCGTACGGGACGAGAAGGTGAAGCGGAACCGTCGGGCTCGGCAGCAGTTCGGCGATGCGGGCGAGGATCTCATCGATTCCCTCGCCGGTCCGCGCCGATGCGAAGATTCCCTTGGGTTCCAGTCCGCGGAGCACGAGCCGGTCGTCCTCGCTGACGAGGTCACTCTTGTTGAAGACCACGATCTCCGGAATGTCGCGGGCACCGACATCACCGATGACGTCGCGCACCGTGCTGATCTGGGATGCAGGGTCAGGGTGCGAGGCGTCGACGACGTGCACGATGACATCCGACTCGGCGACCTCTTCGAGCGTCGACCGGAAGGCCTCAACCAGCTGGTGCGGCAGGTTGCGGACAAACCCAACCGTGTCAGAGAGCGTGTAGAGCCGGCCGTCTTCGGTCTGGGTCTTTCGAACCGTTGCGTCGAGAGTGGCAAAAAGGGAGTTCTCGACGAGAACCCCCGCCTTAGTGATGCGGTTGAGCAGGCTCGACTTGCCGGCGTTGGTGTAGCCGGCGATCGCAACGGACGGCACTTCGAAGCGGTTGCGGTTCGCGCGCTTGGCCTCGCGGGCCGGCCCGAAGCCCTTGATCTGCTTGCGCAGCTTCGCCATCCGGGTGTGGATGCGGCGTCGGTCGAGTTCGATCTTGGTTTCACCCGGGCCACGTGAACCCATACCTGCGCCGGCGCCACCCACCTGGCCACCGGCCTGGCGGGACATCGAGTCGCCCCAACCGCGGAGTCGCGGCAGCAGGTACTCAAGCTGGGCGAGCTCGACCTGGGCCTTGCCCTCGCGGCTCTTGGCGTGCTGGCTGAAGATGTCGAGGATGACCGCGGTGCGGTCGATGACCTTGACCTTCACGACATCCTCGAGCGCACGCCGCTGGCTTGGCGCGAGTTCGGTATCGGCGATCACGGTGTCTGCGCCGAGCGCTGCAACGATGCCGCGCAGTTCCTCGGCCTTTCCCTTGCCGAGGTAGGTGCTGGGGTCGGGATTCGGGCGGCGCTGCAGCATGCCGTCGAGGACGACGGCGCCAGCGGTTTCAGCGAGGGCGGCGAGCTCGCGGATCGAGTTCTCCGCGTCCTCCTGCGCGCCCTGCGGGTACACGCCGATGAGGACGACGTTCTCGATGCGCAGCTGTCGGTACTCGACCTCGGTGACGTCCTCGAGCTCTGTCGACAGGTTGGCGACGCGGCGGAGCGCCTGTCGGTCCTCTCGGTCCTGCTGCTCTCCGTCAAATCCATCGTGCCCGGACTCACCGGTTGTCGACCTGTCCTGCAGAGCATCGGCCTGACTCGAACCGAAGAGCGAATAGCCGCCCGCGCGGGACTCAGCGTTGCGCAACACCCGCGATACTGCATCGTCGTCGATGGGTGTTTCGGTGTTCTCTGGGGTTGATTCGGTGGACTTGCTCATCAGTTAAGCCTAGTTGCTTTGCGGTAACGTTCCCCTATGGCCAGCGATCATTATTTTACGGGCGTACCCGGAACCGAACTCAAGCTCCGCACGGTTTCCGTTCGGCTCTCAGGCCAGGACTACGAACTCACCACCTCGAACGGGATTTTCAGCCCGGACCGGATCGACCCGGGCACGCAGGTGCTCTTAGCGAACGCCCCGACTCCTCCCCAAACCGGCAACCTTCTCGATCTGGGCTGCGGCTGGGGACCGATCTCCCTGACACTCGCCCTCGAGGCGCCAGACGCTCATGTCTGGGCGGTCGATGTCAACGAGCGCGCGCTTGATCTGTTGCGAATGAACACGGAGAAGCTCGGCCTCACCAATATCACCGCAGCGCAGCCCGATCAGGTTCCCGACGACGTCCGGTTCCAGACCATCTGGTCGAACCCGCCGATCCGCGTCGGCAAGACCGAGCTTCACGCCATGCTCGAGCGCTGGCTGCCGCGCCTGGAACCGGGTTCGGATGCCTGGCTCGTCGTGCAGCGCAACCTCGGCTCAGACAGCCTGCACCGGTGGCTGCAGGAGACCATGGGCGACGATTTCGAGTTCACCAAAGAGACGATCAGCAAGGGGTACCGCGTGCTGCGGGCACTCCGCGCCGAAACGAACTGACGGATGAACTGACGGACGGACGGACGCTAGCCGAGCTCGAGAGTGCCGGTGTAGACGAGGTCTGCCGGGCCGGACAGCCCGACGTGCTCGCCGTCCTGCGTCGCAAACATCCGCACCCCGAGCGTTCCTCCTGGAACGTCGACGCGCCACGCGTTTGGCGCGGCTGACCCGGCCCAGTGCCGCGTCGCGAGAGCCGCGGCTGCGACGCCGGTGCCGCACGAGAGGGTCTCACCGCTGCCCCGCTCGTGAACTCTCATCGAGATGCGGGCAACCCCGTCCTTGATGAGCGGGTCATAAGGCACGACGAACTCCACGTTGGCGCCATCCATGGGCTCCGGTTCGATCAGTGGAATGTAGTGCAGGTCAGCCGACTCGAGCTCTGCCTCATCAGCGAGAGCCACGACGACGTGCGGGTTTCCGACGTTGATGCCGAGCCCCGGCCGAGCCACCTTGAGTTCTTTCGCCCGCACGAGCGGCTCTCCGCCCTCGAGCTTCCAGCGTCCGAGATCGACCTGGAAACCGTTCGTGGCACGCTGGACGTCACGGACGCCGGCGCGGGTTCCGATCGGGAGAGTGTCACCGGACTCCAGCTGAACGAGACCCTGCTCGATGAGGTATCGCGCGTAGACACGGATGCCGTTGCCGCACATCTCCGCGATGGATCCGTCGGCGTTGTGGTAGTCCATGAACCACTCGGCACCGTCGTCTTCGGCGAGGGCTGCCGCGCCCTCGTCGATATTGCGTGACCTGACCGCGCGGATGACGCCGTCGGCGCCGACACCGAAGTGGCGGTCGCACACCGCGACGATCTGCGCGGTGGTCAGTGGGTGGTCGCCCTCAGGGTCCGTGTAGAGCACGAAATCGTTGCCTGTGCCGTGGCCCTTGGTGAACTGCAGAGTGAATCCCATGCGCCCAAGTCTAGGGTCAGCGCGGAGCCTGGGACGTCGGTTCGGTGACGGATGCCATGGCCCTCTCGACGAGGTCAGGCGCGTCGTAATCCAGCCAGACGATGTCCGCATAGCGCTTGAACCAGCTCATCTGCCGCCTGGCATACCGCCGGGTCAGCTGCTGTGTTTCTTCAATGGCTTCGGCCTCGGTCGCCGCGCCCTCGAGTTGCTTGAGCGCCTGCGCATATCCGATCGCCCGCGACGCGGTGACACCGCGCTCGAGCCCCGCGTTTCTCAACGCCGCCACCTCGTCCAGCAGCCCGGCAGCCCACATCCCGTGCACCCGCTGGTCGAGCCGTGCGGTCAGTTCAGGCCTCGGCGCTGCCAGCCCGATGATGTGCGCCTGGCGCCAGTACACGGGCTCGTCCGGCAGCATCCCTGCCACGGGCGAACCGGTGATCTCGGCCACCTCGAGTGCTCGCACGATGCGCCGCGCGTTGTGCGGCCCGATCCGCGACGCAACGTCGGCGTCAAGCGCAGCCAGTCGCTGGTACAGGATGCCGGGTCCAAGCGTGGTGGCTTCCTGCTCGAGCCGAGCACGAATCTCGGGGTCAGAGCCGGGGAACTGGAAGTCGTAAAGGACGCTCGAGACATACAGGCCGGACCCACCGACGAGGATCGCAGACTTCCCCCGCGAGAGGATGTCGGTGACAGCGGCCCTGGCGAGGGGCTGATATCTGGCGACAGTGGCTTCTTCGTCGACATTGAGGATGTCGAGCATGTGGTGCGGGATGCCCCTGCGCTCCCGTTCGGGCAGCTTGGCGGTGCCGATGTCCATGCCGCGGTACAGCTGCATGGCATCCGCGTTGACGATCTCAGCGCCACCGTCCGCGCGCGCGAGGCCCTCTGCAATATTGAGCGAGAGCTCGCTCTTTCCGGTCCCGGTCGGGCCAACTACCGCGATGAGCTGCGGGATGCTGTGCGGGTTCAGCGTTCGCCGTCCAGTGCATCGTAAATCGGTGTCATTCCGCCCTGGACTTCGGCTGGCGCCTCGTGGACGCGAGCGGGCGGCCCGACACGCAGGGTAGGCAGCCCCAGTGACACGCGCCCGGGGGTGCTCGGTGAAGCGCCGGGGGCGGGAACGCCGCACGACTCTGCCTGTGCGCGGTCCCATGCGTCTCCGGCGGAGGTCCGTCGCACCACGAGTTCGCCTCCGGCGGGAGCGTCAGCGATGAGGTAGAAGGGCGCGGCCTGGGTCACCGTGGCGGTGACGATGTCTCCCGGACGCGGGATCGCGGAGCCCTCAGGAACCTCGAAGTGCACGAGGCGGGAGTCCTCGGCCCTGCCGGACAGCCGGTGGCTGGCGGAATCCTTGCGGCCTTCACCGACCGCGACGAGGATCTCGATCTCGCGGCCGACGACCTTCTGGTTCTCCTCGAGGCAGATGCGGTCCTGAAGCGCGGTCAACCGCTCGAAGCGCTCCTGGACGATCTCCTTGGGAACCTGGTCCGGCATGGTTGCGGCCGGCGTTCCCTCGCGGATTGAGTACTGGAAGGTGAACGCCGTAGCGAACCTCGCCGCTTCAACCACCCGGAGGGTTTCGAGGAAGTCCTCCTCGGTTTCGCCGGGGAAGCCAACGATGATGTCCGTCGAGATCGCCGCGTGCGGCATGCGGGCGCGGACCCGGTCGAGAATGCCGAGGAACTTCTCGCTGCGGTAAGACCGGCGCATCGCCTTGAGGATCCGGTCGGATCCGGACTGCAGTGGCATATGCAGCTGCGGCATGACGCTCGGTGTCTCGGCCATCGCGTCGATGACGTCGTCAGTGAACGCAGCGGGGTGCGGGCTGGTGAACCGAATCCTCTCGAGCCCGTCGATGGCGCCGGCGGCGCGCAGCAGCTTGCTGAACGCCTGGCGGTCGCCGAACTCCACGCCGTAGGAGTTCACGTTCTGACCGAGCAGCGTCACCTCAATCGCACCATCATCGACCAGCGCCTGGATCTCGGCGAGGATCTCGCCCGGTCGCCGGTCTTTTTCTTTTCCGCGCAGGGACGGCACAATGCAGAAGGTGCAGGTGTTGTTGCATCCGACGGAGATGGACACCCAGCCGCTGTAGCTGGATTCCCGCTTGGTCGGGAGAGTCGATGGGAAGGTCTCGAGCGCTTCGAGGATCTCGATCTGCGCCTCTTCGTTGTGACGCGCGCGTTCGAGGAGGTTCGGGAGGGCGCCCATGTTGTGCGTTCCGAAGACGACGTCCACCCACGGTGCCTTCTCGAGGATGACGTTCTTGTCTTTTTGTGCGAGACAGCCGCCAACGGCGATCTGCATGCCCTCGTGGCGGCGCTTGACGCTCGCGAGGTAGCCAAGGTTGCCGTAGAGCTTGTTGTCGGCGTTCTCACGGACGGCGCAGGTGTTGATGACCACCACATCTGCCTCGGCCCCGCTCTCTGCGGGCACGTAGCCGGCGGCGTCGAGCGAGCCACTCAACCGCTCGGAGTCGTGCACGTTCATCTGGCAGCCGTAGGTGCGCACTTCATACGTGCGAGCACGCCCGGTCGCGTCTACTGCCGCTGTCGACGGCGTGATGACTGTGGGCGTTTCAAGCAGGCTACTCATGGTTGTCCCAGTCTACGTTCGCACGCGGGCACGTGGTGGCAGCCCCGTGCCCGCACCTTGTGGCGTGGAGCCAGACCGGCGGCAACGCATCGCGGCGTGGAGCCAACCCGAAGAAAGCGCGGTGCCGCAGGAGCGCGAGTCGCACCCGCCCGATGTGGACGGGCGCCGACTGACAGCGAACGACCTAGCGGAACCGCACCGTTGAGCTCGGCGATGACGAGCGGCCGGTAAGCACCGGCGCGATGGCCTCTCGCACGATGTTGCCCGGGTAGCCGCGTCGGGCGAGGAAACCGGTGAGCCTGCGCTCCAGTGTCTGCTTGTCGAGTCCCGACATCTGCGAGGCACGCTTGCGGGCGAGTTCGGTTGCTACGCCGAGCTCATCATCCTGCTCGATGTCATCGAGCACCTCGGTGATGATGTCGCGGTCGATCGAGCGACCGGACATGGCGCGCGCGACAACAGCCTTGCTCTGTCCTTTGCGCTCAGACAGCGAGTGCTTGAGCTGCTCGGCGAGGGCGCGGTCGTCGACATAGCCCAGGTCGCGAAGCCGGTCGAGGATCGTATTCGCCTGTGCGGCCGTCAGGCCTTCCTGCACGGCAAACGCGAGGACCTCAGCCTCACTGAGCGACCGCCGCGCCAGCTTTCGAACGAGAAGGGACTCGACCGCTTCAGGGTCGGCAATCTGCTCGGCGGGTTCGTCGTCATCCTGCTCGACGTGATTGATCCCGGCGGTGGCGCCCTTCACAGCGCCGTCGCGACCGACAGCTCGGAGATGCCCGGCCGCCCGCTTGCGCGGCGCGGACCGCGCTCCGGGAGCACGTTCGGACTCCGAATTCGACCCGGAGGTCGTTGATTCGGCAGCCGGCTCCGGGTCAGACCCGAACCAGGAATCGGCGCCTGACCTGGCACCTGTGCGCGCGGGCTCGGGCGTGTGTCCGGCGCCGCGCAGGTAGGTCACCGGCGCGATCTTCTCGCCGGGTTCGACCGCGGGGTTCTCGCCCGCCGGGGCGGCCGGGGTATCCGGCCGACCCGGGTCGCGAAACGAAACCATGACGGAGTCCTAGGCGCCGCGCTTGGCAGCGAGCTGGTCGGCCGTGGTCTTGACCTTGGCACCTGTGGCGGCGGCTGGTGCCTCTGCCTCGGCCTTGGCAACACCGACTCCGAGCTTGGCCTTGATCTTCGACTCGATCTCGTTGGCGATGTCGGGATTGGTGATCAGGAAGTTACGCGAGTTTTCCTTACCCTGACCCAGCTGTTCACCGTCGTAGGTGTACCAGGAACCCGACTTTTTGACGATCAGGTGCTCGACCCCAAAGTCAATCAAACTGCCCTCGCGAGAGATTCCGATGCCGTAGAGAATGTCGAACTCAGCCTGCTTAAACGGCGGCGCCATCTTGTTCTTGACAACCTTCACGCGCGTGCGGTTTCCGACGGCATCCGTTCCGTCTTTGAGGGTCTCAATGCGACGGATATCGAGACGCACCGAGGCGTAGAACTTGAGCGCCTTACCACCGGCGGTGGTCTCGGGGCTTCCGAAGAACACACCGATCTTCTCGCGCAGCTGGTTGATGAAGATCATTGTGGTGTTGGTCTGGCTGAGCCCACCGGTGAGCTTCCGGAGCGCCTGTGACATCAGTCGGGCCTGGAGGCCCACGTGGGAGTCACCCATCTCGCCCTCGATCTCGGCGCGCGGCACCAGTGCCGCAACGGAGTCGATCACGATCAGGTCGATAGAACCAGAGCGCACGAGCATGTCGGCGATTTCGAGCGCCTGCTCACCGGTGTCTGGCTGCGAGACGAGCAGCGCGTCGATGTCGACGCCGAGCTTCTTCGCGTATTCGGGGTCGAGTGCGTGCTCGGCGTCGATGAAGGCTGCGATACCGCCGGCCTTCTGTGCGTTCGCGATCGCGTGGAGCGTGAGGGTGGTCTTACCCGACGACTCAGGTCCGTAGATCTCGACGATGCGACCGCGCGGGAGCCCGCCTATGCCGAGCGCGACGTCAAGTGCGATGGAGCCGGTGGGGATGATAGCTACTGGAGCCCGCTCATCGCTGCCGAGGCGCATGACTGAACCCTTGCCGAACTGACGGTCGATCTGGGCGAGTGCCGTTTCAAGGGACTTCTCGCGGTCTGCTACTGATGGCATGTCTGCCTCTTCCTGTGCGATAGCGGTGCGCCTATAGGCTGTCGGGCCGTAACTCGGCTTCAACAAGGCTGGGAGCGTTTTCGTGAACAGTGTCGACTGTATGAGGCACCTCTGACATTGAGTCAGAGGGAGGAAAACAGTGGACGTACTGCCCCAGATGGGCCCTTGTGTAGGAGCCTATCGCAGACCGAACGAGTGTTCGAGAAATATTCTTCGGCGTGTCGAATGAAGATCCGGGTGCGACTGCGCCGCTACTGCACAGGCGGTCGAACCCCGACGCCGTGCCAGCGGTCGCGGGGAACATCCGATTCCTTGCAGAGCGCCATCCAGACGGCGCGCGGCGACTCCCCCGCGGCCAGCGCTTCATCCGCTGTACGTCCGCCGAGTTCGCGCAGCACCAGGTCACTGGTGAGGACACGCCCGTATGCGCCGCCGAATTCGGTGGTGACGGCCAGTCTGAACTCGCTGAGTTTCACTTGTTTGGGCTCACTGTAGGTAGAGGGCTCGCGGTCGCGAGCGGACGAGGAATGCCCCGGCTCGCTGTCGCGGGCCGGGGCATCCGGAAATTATGTGTGCCAGCGTCAGCGGGCAACCAGATCCGCGTCGAGTTCTGCAACGAACTCGTCGGGAACCGTGTCTGGGATCGGCGCGATCCCCTCGATGACGGCGAGCCGGTCACCGACTTCGCGCATGATGACTGAGATCGGAGTGTCCAGTGCGTCTGCGACCGAAGCGAGGATCTCGCTCGATGCTTCCTTCTGGCCGCGCTCCACCTCACTGAGGTAACCGAGTGCAACGCTTGCCTTGCTTGCAACCTGGCGAAGAGTCCGCCCCTTTTGCAGCCGAAAGTCGCGCAACACGTCACCGATTTCCTGACGTACGAGAATCATGGGACCCCTCCTTCTCTGCCGATCAGCCTGACCACTGGTAAGCCCGTGGTTGGATAACATTACTACACCCATCCGTGTGAAAAACCTTACTGTCGCTCACTGATTTTTTCTTGTGAATACCTAGTGTGTAACTGGGTTGTAACACCACGTATTCCCGCGGAAACCCGGGCGATGACGCGCGACTATCTCACAGGTCCGCGACAGGTGACGTTGTACTCTTCTCTGCGTCTCCGATCAGTGCGATTGCGGCAGCAACCGTCGCATTCCGGATCGTGGTCCTGTCACCGTCGAGCTGCAGTTCGAGCGCCCGCGCGCCGTCCTTCGTCGACAGGCCGACGTAAACCGTTCCAGGTGCCTTCCCGCCCTGAGGGTCAGGCCCGGCTACGCCCGTGGTGGAAATTCCGATGTCGGCGACTCGTCCGTCGACCGCGAGCGCGGTTCGCACACCGGATGCCATCTGGCGGGCTACCTCCGGATCCACCGGCCCGAACTGGGCGAGCATCTCGCCGTCCACCCCGAGAACGGTGCGTTTCAGCTCCGTGGCGTATGCGACAACTCCGCCGAACACGACGGCGGACGCACCGGGCGGCCTGATGAGTTCGGCGACGAGAAGTCCGCCGGTCAGCGACTCGGCAACAGCCACCGTGAGGCCGCGCTCAGCGAGCCGGGCGATGAGCGCCGCGGTCGCGTCAGCGGTCGCCGGAGCTTCGGACGTCATCGCGCCCGCCGCGCCTTGAGCTCGGTGATCACATAGTCGATGCCACTCGCGACAGTGAGCAGCACGGCGATGGTCATGAGGACCCCGTTCACCCAGAAGATCCAGTCACCGAAGATCGTGTTGAGCGGAACCAGGGCAAACGAAATCGCGATGGACTGCGCGACGGTCTTGAGCTTTCCCATCCACGCCGCAGCGACGACGTGGTCTGTCGCCACGATCATCCGGTGCACGGTGATGCCGATTTCACGGACGAGCACGAGGATGGTGACCCACCAGGGCAGTTCACCGAGGATGGAGAGAGCGACGAGCGCGCCGCCCGTGAGGACCTTGTCGGCGATCGGGTCGAGGAGCTTACCAAGGTCGGTGATCAGACCGTGCTTTCGTGCGATGGCGCCATCGACCCAGTCGGTCGCGATCGCAACGATGAACAGGATCGCAGCCGCCCAGCGCAGGCCGCCGTCTTCGCCGTTGTCGGCGAGCAGCATCCAGATGAAGACCGGAGCGGCCAGGATTCGGACGATGGTGATCGCGTTCGGAACGTTGAGATTCGCCGATCGGGTCGGCCTCGCTGATCCGTTCGGTGGTGTGGCCGGAATGGCCATGTACTACTCCTTGCCTGTGAGTCCCCAGGCGTCTTCGTCGGAATCGCCGTCAACCACATCGTACCCATCGAACTGCTTCTCGACCGGGTCGCCCTGGTACTGGTCGCTGTCGGCAGGCGCCGGCGACGGTGCCGGCATCGGGGCGTCCTCCCCACGGAGTTTGGCCAGAAGACCAGGCAGTTGCTCGGCGGTGACGAGGACGTCTCGTGCCTTGGAACCCTCGGATGGCCCGACGATCTCCCGCGATTCCATCAGGTCCATCAGGCGGCCTGCCTTGGCGAAGCCAACGCGGAGTTTGCGCTGAAGCATCGACGTCGACCCAAACTGTGTGCCGACGACGAGTTCCGCCGCGGCGAGGAGGAGATCGAGGTCGTCACCGATGTCTGCGTCGACCTCTTTCTTCTCGACGACGGCGGCGACGTCCTTGCGGTACTCGGGTCGTGCCTGCTGGGTGACGTGCTTGACGACCTTCTCGATCTCGTCTTCCGACACCCAGGCACCCTGGACACGGATTGCCTTGTTCGTGCCCATCGGCAGGAACAGCCCGTCTCCCTGGCCGATGAGCTTGTCTGCTCCCGGCTGGTCGAGAATGACCCGGGAGTCGGTGACGCTCGTCACGGCGAACGCGAGCCTCGACGGCACGTTGGCCTTGATGAGGCCGGTGACGACGTCGACGGACGGACGCTGGGTCGCGAGAACGAGGTGGATTCCGGATGCTCGTGCCAGCTGCGTGATCCGCACGATCGAGTCTTCGACGTCACGCGGGGCGACCATCATGAGGTCGGCGAGCTCGTCGACGACGACCAGCAGGTACGGGTACGGCTTGAGCACCCGCTCGCTTCCGACGGGGAGCACGATCTCCTCGTTCACGACGGCCTTGTTGAAGTCGTCGATGTGCCTGAAGCCGAAGCTCGCGAGGTCGTCGTACCGCATGTCCATCTCCTTCACCACCCACTGCAGCGCCTCGGCTGCCTTCTTGGGGTTGGTGATGATGGGCGTGATGAGGTGGGGAACTCCCGCGTACGAGGTGAGTTCGACGCGCTTCGGGTCGATGAGCACCATGCGCACGTCACTCGGCTTTGCGCGCATCAGGAGGCTCGTGATCATCGAGTTGATGAAGCTCGACTTACCCGAACCGGTCGAACCCGCGACGAGGAGGTGGGGCATCTTGGCGAGGTTCGCCACAACGAACCCGCCTCCGACATCCTTGCCGACGCCGATGGTCATCGGGTGAACGCTCTTGGTGGCGTTGGCGGAACGAAGGACGTCACCGAGGGTGACGATCTCACGGTCGGTGTTGGGGATCTCGACGCCGATGGCGCTCTTGCCGGGGATCGGGGCGAGGATGCGGACCTCGTTGGATGCGACGGCGTACGCGATGTTATTGGTCAGGGCTGTGATGCGCTCGACCTTGACGCCGGGGCCGACCTCGATCTCGTACTGGGTGACTGTCGGGCCACGGGAGAAACCGGTCACTTTCGCGTCGACCTTGAACTGGTCGAGCACACTCGTCACGGCAGCGACAACCTCGTCGTTCGCGGCCGATCGTGTCTTCGCGGGATCGCCGGCACCGAGGGTGGATGCCGCAGGAAGCCGGTACGGAGCGGTCGGCTGAACCGGGCGCGCCATCTGCGTGGCATCCGTAGTGCCGTCCAGAAGCCCGAGGCCTTCCATGCCGGGAAGCACCTCGGTCTGGTTGTCTGGGCCGTCGTCGTGGAGACCAGACAACGATGGCTTCGCCGGACCCGCTCCGGCGAGTGCCGCCTCGGCGCGCGAAAGGTCGCCGATGACCTCTGTCATGGAATCATCGGCGTCGAGCGGGTTGCCGAACATGTCGACGTTCTCGACAACGGGCGGCGGGCTTTCGATGGCCGAATCGAATTCGCCCCTGCCGCGCTTCGGCTTGAGCCCGAGCAGCTCGGTGACGTCCGCCGACTCTGAGTCGAAGGCCGGATCGACCTCACGCTGGCTCTTGTTGCGGCGCCACCACGGGAGGGAGTCATCGTCTGTGCCGTCTTCAACGCCGTCGATACCCTCGAGTTCGACCTGCCTGGTCTTCTCTGTCTTCGCCAGCTCGCGCTCTTCGGGGGTCACAACTTCGGTGCCGAAGGTCCACGCGTACAGCTGCCTGAAGCGCTCACCGATCTTGTTCGGCGGGGTCTTCGTGATGATGAAGATGCTGAGGAGAGCGAGCAGGCCAAGAACAATGCCGGCCCCGATCGGCGTGATCAGTGCGACGAGGGGCGCGCCCACGATCCAGCCGACGAGCCCTCCGGCCTGCGCGAGTGCCGGCATTCCCTGGCTCGGGTTCGGCTGTCCTCCGAAGGCATGGCAGAGCCCGGAGACCGCGACGAGGGCGATGATGAGACCGATTCCGATACGTCCGTTATCGTCGACGCTCGACGGATGCCGGAAGAGCCAGATCGCGAGCAGCACCATGATGACGGGCAGCGCGAAGGCGAGGCGTCCGAAGATCCCACCAAACGTGAACGCCGTGAGGTTCTGGGCCACGGCGTCGTTAACGCCGAACCACTCGACCACCATGCCGACGATGGCGAGCAGGAAGATGAGAAACGGGACACCGTCCCTGCGCTGGTCTTTCTCAAACCGTTCGGCCCCGAAGGCCCTCGCGGCCCCTCCGACCAGGTGTGCAAGACCCATCCACATCCTGACGAGTGCGTTGTCGCCGTCGGATGCCGCGGCGGGGTATGCAACGGTTTTGGCGGTCGTTGTCGGCACCGCCTTGGTGCGCGAATTCTTCGCCGGCGCTTTGGCCGGTGTCTTCGCCGGGGTCTTGGAGGTGCCTGTTGTTCCTGAGCGCGCCGACGTACTCCGGCCGCCGCTGGAGGATTTACTCGTCGTAGCCATGGACTCAACGGTACTTGGCCGCACCGACGTTGCCCGGTATTGACGCGGGAGTTCCCGGTTTCGCGCTCGATCAGCGAAGCGTGCGGACCATGACCAGCGAGGTTTCGCGCCGGATCACGGGGACGAAGCCCTCAGCGAGGTACAGCCTCGACGCGAAGTTGGCCCTGTCGACGTGAAGACTCAGCCGGTTATGACCCTGCTGGCGGGCCTGAACGAGCACAGCGTGGAGTAACTGGCGCCCGACGCCCTGCGCTCGCCAGACACTCACCACACCGAGCGTCAGCTCGGGCACTCCACGCTCCAGGAATCCAGAACCAGGGCTGTGCTCGGGAAAGATCCGGTACCAGCACGCACCGATCGGGCTCCCCGCGCCGTCGACGGCGACGGTCCCGGCATCCCCCGGCCGTTTCCACCCTTCGATGTAACGGGCGACCTCGGGATCCGCTATCGCGTCCACCCTGACCACAGAGCGCGATGGCGCCCAGTTGCGCGCCTCGACGAGCATGTCGCCGAGAAACCGCGCGTCACTCCGAGTCGCTTTGCGGAGCCGGAAATTGGCCATGTACGGATGCTATGGCATCCATGTTTCGAAAAGATGACGGTTCCTCAATCCGCCCGGGTCCGGGCATGGATCCGGCAGCTCCTGCGCGGCTCCGCACCGATCAGTAGCGAATGGCATCGATCACCTTGACCCGCACGGCGATGATCGCGGGGATGAGACCGGCGAGTGCGCCGACCGCTGTAGCGACGACGAGGCCGAAGATCGCGGCTGACGCGGGGAACGGGGGGACGTCGCTGACGCCGCCAAAGCTCACCAGGCCTGACACGATCGGACTCTGGACCAGCAGGATCGCCATGATCACGCCGACAATGCCGGCGACGAAGGTCGCAACGACGCTCTCCATCATCACCGCGAAGAAGACCCTCCCGCTCGTCGCTCCAAAACTGCGCCTGATACCGATCTCGCGGATCCGTTGCCGCACTGTCACGAGGGCGATGTTGAGCAGGCTGAGCGCTCCGAGCAGCAGGATGATCCCACCGATGGCCATGGTTATGATCCTAAGAATCACTGTCGGGTCATCCATTTGCGTGCCCCAGTCGGTGCGGTCGACAATTACTGACCCGCCATCGCCGAGAGCCGCATTCATTTCCGCCTCGATCCGATTCGCGAGATCCCTCGACAGGTCGGTCGGCACCCACATCTCGTACGCGGGCAGCACGCCGCCCTCACTGGCCGGTTGCCCGGCAGCGTTGAAGTGGCTCGTCAGCATGTACATCGACGGCCACGTGTCCCACGCACTCGTGCCGTAGACACCGACGATGATGGCCCGCATTCCGCCGAGACTGTCGATCGATACGACAGGATGGCTTGCAAGATCCGGCGAACCCAGCATCTCCCAGAACGGGGTGTTCACGACGATGACCGGTGCAAGCCGCGAACTGTCGCCGACCTGGAACCAGTTGCCGTCGGTGATCCGGGTTCGATGCATCTCGCCGTACGGCTGGTCAACGACCTGCATGCTGACATCCTGGGTGCTTTCGGGGAACTGGACGCGTGCCTGGCTCCACAACACCCGCGTTGCGTACGAGATCTCGTAGCGCTCCATCACGTCGAACCATGCTTGAGTGCCGGCTTCGGTCCCTGCGGTCGCTCCCGTGGTTTCCATCGTCATCGTCAACGTCGCCGCACGCCCGCCCGAACTGTCCGCTTGTTCGATGGTCGCCTGCTGCGCGATGGCTGAGAGCGCCATGGCACCGCTGAGCGCACACACCGCGACGGCGACACCGACGAGCGAGAGCAGCACGCGTCCCTTATGGATGCGGACCTCCTGCCACGCTTCAGCGCACGCGCCAACGATGCCGGAGAGAAAGCCACCCATCAGAGAACCACCGCGGTTGTGCCTTCGGCGCTGGCACCCCCGCCCACGCCGGCGCGTGCGTCGGTGACCGAGAGTACGCCGCGGTCGAGGCGGAAGTGGGTATCGCTTCGCGCGGCGATCGCCGGGTCGTGGGTGATGGTGACGAGTGCGGCGTTCTCCTCGCGCACGATGTCGTCGATGAGCGTCATCACGCTCTGGCCGGTTTCAACGTCGAGCGCGCCCGTCGGCTCATCGGCGAGGATGAGCTTCGGCTGGCGGACGAGTGCCCGTGCGATGGCCACGCGCTGCTGCTCCCCTCCGGAGAGGCTCGCGGGCAACGCGGAGAGCCGGTGTCCGAGCCCGACCCGGTCGAGCATGTCCGCCGCAAGTCGCTCCCTCGCCCAAAACCGCGGACCCCGCGCATAGAGCAGGGGCATCGTGACATTCTCGAGGGCGGTCCGCCCGTCGAGCAGGTTGAACTGCTGGAAAACGAAGCCGACGTTGCTTCCTCGGACCCGGTCACGGCGCCCGGATTTCATGGCGGTCACCGATTCGCCCTCGAAAGTGAGCTCCCCCGTGGTCGGGAGGTCGAGCATCCCCAACAGGTTGAGCAGTGTCGATTTTCCGGATCCGGATCGTCCGACGATGCTGACCCGCTCCCCCGGCTCGACCCTGAGGTTCACGCCGTCGAGAATCGTGAGCGGCTCCGCGTCGGGAATGAGGACGGTTCGCGTGGCATCCGTCAGTTCGATGAGGCTCAACTGACGACACCCTCGTCGCAGAACACTGATCCGTCCGGCTGTTCGATGCAGCCATTGACCTCCGGGTCTGTGGCGTCAACGACGGGAACGAACTCGAGCACCTCGTCACCCTCTGCGAGACCATCGACGATCTGCACGACGGTGCCGTCGTTGAGGCCGAGGGTCACCTGGCGTTCCTCTGAGGTGCCGTCGTCGCCGAGGACCCAGACCGTTCCACTCGCAGCGTTGCCCTTGACCGCCGTCACCGGAAGCGTCATTGCGTCATCGACGCTCCCGCCTGCGATCGTCAGCTTGGCCGTGAGGCCCGCAAAAACCCGCACTTCCGGCGGCACGGCGCAACGCACCGTCGCTCCCGTCGATGGTGCCGATGCTGACCCGGTGTCGTCAGGGACGGATGCTTCCGCTCCGGCGAGTGGGCTGGTGATCGTCAGTCCCGTGCAGGTGAATGCACCGGGTCCTCCGATCACCTCCACCTGCGCGTCTGCCGGCTGGGTCACGAGTTTGAACTGGTCCTCGGGCAGCATCGGCCCGGTCACGCTGAAGGTGGGCGGTGCCACACTGGCGATGACGTCACCGACCGCGACGATCTGGCCGACAAGCACCGGGACGTTGGACACGACCCCGGTGACGGGAGCCGTCACCGTCGCGGTCTTGTAGCGGGGTTTCGGCTGCGTCATCGTGACGTTGCCGTCGGCATCCGTCGTAGCGACAGGATCCTGAACGATCTCCTGCCGGATCGTGGCGAGCGAGTCGCCTGCGGTGACGGCCTGGCCCTGGCTGACGGGAATGGCACTCACTTCGCCGGCGAGCGTCGCCTTGCCGGGCGACGCCGGGTCAGCGCTCACCGAGCCGTCGACCACAACGGTCGTCACAATGGAGCCAAGCGCGACCGTTGTGACCGGCTCGGTGATCGAACCGGTGGCCATCGCCGGGTCGGCTTCGGCCGAGGCATCCGGAAAGAACGCCACCTTCACGAGCGCGATGGCGATCACCGCGAAGATCGTTATTCGGAGGATCGGAAAGATCCACTTGCGCCAGACACCCATGAAATCCCCGATCGTCTCGAATGGCTCGAGTCTAGGGATGGGGTTACTTCCGGCGCGTCATCCTCCGGGATGAGGTCTGCGGCTCAGTCGGACTGAGGGGAAACGCGCTCCTTGAGCACGCCAAGGGACTCCCCGGCTGCGCGACGAACATCCTTCTGGGAATCCCGGAGGAGCCGGCCGATGATCTCTTCACTCGCCGGGCCGCCGACCACGGCAAGTGCCCTGGCGGCTGCGGCGCGCACCCGCGGGTTCTCGTCTGTGGTGAGTTTCGCGAGCTGCGTCTCGGTGCCGATCCGGCGCTCTGCGCAGACCTTGAGGCACATTTCGCGCACACGCCAGGCCCTGTTGGTCGTTCCGCCCAGAACGGCGGGAGCGGCAGCGTCGTTCCAGACGTGCAGGAGGGCACGGGCGCCCCAAAGTTCGGGCCAGTACAGCGCCGGAGCTCCGTCGAGAACCCCCTGGGCGTGGCGGCCACCGACGTAGAGAAGAACGTCATCGCCTTCGTTACGCCCGTCGAGGAGGCCAAGGACCTTGGTCACGAAGGCGTCTTCGCCGTAGCGGGCGACCGCCAGGTCGATGCGTTCGCCGAGGGGTGAGTCGATGGGGATGTCAGTATTCGTCATATCCTGATCAACGGTATCCCACGTCTACCGCCCGAACATGCGAAAAGCCCGGCCCTGGCCCGCCTGAAACATCAGGACAGGCCCGAACCGGGCAGTTCACGAGGGTACTTACGCCTCGATGACGAGCGGGACGATCATCGGGCGACGGCGGTACGAGGTGTTCACCCAGCGGCCGACGGTGCGACGAACGATCTGCGAGAGCGCGTGGGTGTCGCGCACGCCGTTGCGTGCGGCATCCGCGAGTGCCTGCTCGATCTTCGGCTTGACGCCATCGAAGACCCTGTCGTCTTCGGCGAAGCCCTTGGCGTGGATCTCCGGGCCGACGATGACCTTTCCGGTCTGGGCCTCGACAACGACGATGATCGAGATGAAGCCTTCTTCGCCGAGGATCCTGCGGTCCTTGAGGTCGGCATCCGTGATCTCGCCGACACTCGAACCGTCGACGTAGACGAAGCCGAGGTCGAGCTGACCGACGACCTCGACGTTGCCATCGCGCATGTCCATGACGGTTCCGTCTTCGGCGAGGAAGGTGTTCTCCTCCGGGATGCCGGTGTCGATGGCGAGCTTCGCGTTGGCGACGAGGTGACGGTATTCGCCGTGCACGGGGAGCACGTTCTTCGGCTGGATGATGTTGTAGCAGTACAGCAATTCACCGGCGGCGGCGTGGCCGGAGACGTGCACCTTGGCGTTGCCCTTGTGCACGACGTTGGCACCAAGCTTGGTGAGGCCGTCGATGACGCGATAAATCGCGTTCTCGTTGCCGGGGATCTGGCTCGACGCGAGGATGACGGTGTCGCCCTCACCGACCTCGATCGCGTGGTCCATGTTGGCCATGCGGCTGAGGACGGCCATCGGCTCACCCTGCGACCCCGTCGACATGTAGACGATCTTGTTGTCGGGGATGTCCTTGGCCTTCTTGTACTCGACGAGCACACCCTCCGGCACCTTGAGGTAGCCGAGGTCGGCGGCGATGGTCATGTTGCGCACCATCGAGCGGCCGAGGAACGCGACGCGACGACCATTCGCGTGCGCAGCGTCGAGCACCTGCTGCACGCGGTGAACGTGGCTGGAGAAGCTCGCGACGATTACGCGGCGCGATGCACGGCCGATGACCTGGTCGAGGACCGGGCCAATTGAGCGCTCGAGAGCGGTGAATCCGGGGACGTCGGCGTTGGTGGAGTCGACGAGGAAGAGGTCGACACCCTCTTCACCGAGCCTGGCGAACTCGCGGAGGTCGGTCAGGCGGCCGTCGAGAGGGAGCTGGTCCATCTTGAAGTCACCGGTGGCGAGGACAGTTCCCGCCTCGGTCTTGATGGCGACGGCAAGCGCGTCGGGGATCGAGTGGTTGACGGCCACGAACTCGAGGTCGAATGGGCCGAGCTGTTCTTTCTGACCCTCCGAGACGGTGAGGCTGTACGGCTTGATCCGGTGTTCCTTGAGCTTCGCCTCGACGAGCGCGAGGGTCAGGCCTGAACCGATCAGCGGGATGTCGTTACGCAGGCGAAGGAGGTACGGCACTCCGCCGATGTGGTCCTCGTGACCGTGCGTGAGCATCACGCCGACGACGTCATCGAGGCGGTCCTTGATCGGGATGAAGTCGGGCAGGATCAGGTCGACGCCCGGCTGGTGCTCTTCAGGGAAGAGGACGCCGCAGTCGACGATGAGGATCTTGCCGTTGATCTCGAAATAGGTCATGTTGCGACCGATTTCGCCGAGTCCTCCGATGGGAATGATCCGGAGGGTTCCCTTGTCGAGGGCAGGCGGATCGTAAATAGTTGTGGGCATATGCCCTCCTTGCGATATTTGCGTCAGCGCGTGGTGCCGTGCACCTGTGGCAGTGCGCCACCGGCTGCCGCGTTGCGGTCTGGTCGGAAGTTGGAGAAGTCCACTCCCGGAATGTTGGTGACGAGGTCGATTTCGTCCTCGATCTGTGCTGCTTCCCACTCCTCCGGCCCGACGAGGGGCAGGCGGACGCGGGGGCTCCCGATACGGCCGAGGCCGTGGAGGATGTACTTCGCGGCGACGGTGCCGGGAACGTGGGTCATGACGGCGCGGACGAGCGGCTCGAGCTGCATGTGGGCTGCGGTCGCCGTCGCCAGGTCGCCCGCGTTGACGGCGTCGATCATCTGGCGGTACGGCGTCGCGGCGATGTTCGCCGTGACCCCGATGAGGCCGGCGGCACCGATGGAGAGGTGCGGCAGAGCGTTGGCGTCGTCGCCGGAGAAGTAGAGCAGGTCGGTCTGGTTGAGCACCCGGCTGACCTCGGAGAAGTCGCCCTTGGCGTCTTTCACCGCGAGGATGTTCGGGTGCTTTGCTGCCCGGAGGATCGTCTCGTACTTGATCGGGACGCCGGTGCGGCCGGGGATGTCGTACAGGATGACCGGGAGGTCCGTGGCATCCGCAATCATCCGGAAGTGGGTGAGGATGCCGGCCTGCGTTGGCTTGTTGTAGTACGGCGTGACGATCATGACACCGTCTGCGCCGGCCTTCTCGCTCTTGCGGTAAAGGTCGATGGCGTGCGCCGTCTCGTTCGAGCCGCCGCCGGTGATGATCTTCGCGCGGCCGGCGGAGACATTCTTGCCGACCTCGACGAGCCGGAGCTTCTCCGGGTCGGTGAGCGTGGAGGTCTCCCCCGTTGTTCCGGTGACGACGACGCCGTCTGCCCCGGCGGTGATGACATCGTCGATGTGCTTCTCGACGCCGGGCCAGTCCACCTCGCCATCGGCGGTGAACGGGGTGATGAGCGCTACGAGGACCTGACCGAAGGGGTTCACGACGTTAGACACAGGTTCAAGGCTACCGGGTCAAAGCCCTGAGCGGTCCCACCGATCCCGGCGCGGGATGGCTCGGGCTCTGTGGTCACGCGGATGCCGGCACGCCGGTGCCAGCACGGCTGCCGGGATGCGGGCTGATGCTACGGCGCGGGCGTGTACCGGATGAACCGGTAGACGACGCCCGTGCGTGACGTACGCCAGCCTTCAAGCGGGTCGCGGTCGGCAACCCGCCAGGATTCCGGAATGGCCGGGGCGAAGGCGTCCCCAGGAATCTCTGTGCGAATCTCGGTCACCTCGATCCGCTCGGCCATCGCGAGGGCGGCGTTGTAAATTTCTGCGCCGCCGATCACCCAGATCCAGTGCGGTTCGGCACCATCGGCGTCGGCTGTCTCGGCGGCCTCGGCTGCGTCGTCGGCACCCGCGGCCGCGTCAGCGAGTTCGAGCGCCTCCTCGAGCGAGTGCGCGACCTCAACACCGTCGGCGTGCCAGTCGGCCTGGCGGGTCACGACGATGTTGCGACGCCCCTCGAGCGGGCGGAACTGCTCGGGAAGCGAGTCCCAGGTCTTCCTGCCCATGACCACGGCGCTGCCGAGTGTGGTGGCCTTGAAGTGCGCGAGGTCTTCGGGGATGTGCCAGGGCATGACGCCGTCGCGGCCGATGACGCCGTTCTGCGCCTGCGCCCAGATCAGCCCGATGCGTGCGCGGGTCATACGGCGACAGCTCCCCGGATCGCGGGGTGGTGTGAGTAGTTCTCGATGGCGAGGTCCTCGTACTCGTAATCGAAGATGCTGTCGCGGTCCGCGGTGATCCTGAGGGTCGGCAGGGGGAACGGGTCGCGGGTGAGCTGCTCGGTGACCTGGTCGATGTGGTTCTCGTAGATGTGGCAGTCTCCGCCGGTCCAGACGAAGTCGCCCACTTCGAGGCCGGTCTGTGCAGCGACCAGGTGCGTCAGGAGTGCGTAGCTTGCGATGTTGAACGGCACACCGAGGAACAGGTCGGCGCTTCGCTGGTAGAGCTGGCAGGACAGTTTGCCGTCTGCGACATAGAACTGGAACAGGGCGTGGCACGGGGCAAGTGCCATATTGGGGATGTCTGCGGGATTCCACGCGGACACGATCAGCCGCCGAGAATCGGGGTTGGTGCGGATCGCCTCGATGACCTCGGAGATCTGGTCGATGGTTTCACCACCGGGGGTAGGCCACGATCGCCACTGCACGCCGTAGACAGGACCGAGCTCGCCGTCGGCATCCGCCCACTCATCCCAGATCGTGACACCGTTCTCGCGCAGCCAGCTGACGTTGCTCTCTCCGCGAAGGAACCAGAGCAGTTCGTACGCGATCGATTTGAAGTGCACGCGCTTGGTCGTGATGAGCGGGAAGCCCTCGGAGAGGTCGAAACGCAACTGGCGCCCGAACATACTCCTGGTACCTGTGCCCGTTCGATCGCCCTTGCGTGTGCCGTTCTCGAGAGTGTCGCGGAGGAGGTCCTCGTACGGGGTGGGGAGAGTCGCTGCCATGATTCAACGCTAATGCACGCTGGCCGTCGAAAGCCCGTACACCAGCCGCGGGGCGTGCACAGATTCTCGCCGGACGGACGCGGTACATCGAGGCAGAGGGGTGACGCAACGGGGGTGACCCAAATTGGGCAAACAGTTAGGCTCGGGGCAGCGGCGACCTGCGTCGCACCGACTCCTGGAGGACACCATGACTGTGACCAGCGAAGCAACGACTGTGTGGAACGGAACGCTTTTCGAAGGCTCGGGAACCGTGTCACTCGACACCTCGACGGCAGCAAGCCTGCCCGTCAACTGGAAGGCGCGCTCGGAGGGATCCGACAGCGTGACGACACCCGAGGAACTCCTCGGCGCGGCGCACGCCTCCTGCTTCACCATGCAGTTCTCCAACATGCTCACGGAGGCAGGGTCACCGCCGGAGAGCATCCAGACCACGGCCGCTGTGACGTTCCAGCCCGGGACGGGCATTACGGGCAGCCACCTTCTCGTCAGCGCCACTGTGCCCGGTATCTCGGAGGATGACTTCGAGCGCATCGCCAACGAGGCGAAGGCGACGTGCCCTGTCTCTCAGGCGCTCGCCGGCATCCCGCTGACCATCGAAGCAAGCCTCGCCTGATCCCCGCGACATGCGCATCGTTATTGCGGGGGCCTCTGGCCTGGTCGGGCAGGCCCTGACAGCCGAACTGAGCACGCGCGGCCACCAGGTCGTGCGTCTCGTCCGTCGTCCGTCGCGCTCATCCGAGGAAGTGACCTGGGATCCCGCATCACGGCGCCTTGACCCCGGGGTGATCAGTGGGGCGGATGCCGTCATCAACCTGTCCGGTGCATCCATCGGTCGGTTGCCCTGGACCCGGCAATACAAACGCACGATTATGTCGTCGCGCATCGACGCGACGTCCACGCTCGTCACCGCGATCCGCGGCGCGGATGTGACGCCCAAGGTGTTCCTCAGCGCCTCGGCTGCGGGCTACTACGGTTCGCGACCCGGCGAGGTTCTCACCGAGGACAGCCCGCGCGGAACGGGATTCCTCAGTGATGTTGCCGAGCAATGGGAGACCGCCGCACTGCGCGTGAGCGACATCACCCGTGTTGTGACGCTGCGCAGTGGCATCGTCCTCGCCGTCGACGGTGTGCTCAAGCCGCTGTTGCGCCTCACCCGGCTCGGTGTGTCCGGCCCCCTCGGCGGCGGCGCGCAGCACTGGCCGTGGGTGAGCCTCGACGACGAGGTCGCCGCTATCGTGCACCTGCTCGACTCGGACCTCGCGGGCCCGGTAAACATCACGGGCCCGACCCCCGCGACCGCGACGGCCCTCATGCAATATCTGGCGAAGCGGATGCGACGACCGTTCTGGCTGCCCGTTCCCGCCTTTGCAGTTCGGTTACTGCTCGGGGATGCGGCCAAAGATCTGCTGCTGGTCGACCAGCGGACGAAGCCGGAGCGACTGTTCAACGACGGGTTCGTCTTCCGGCACGGCATCATGGAGCAGGCCGTGGATGCGGCGCTGGAGCGCGGCCGCTGAGCTGCGGGCGCTCCCCGCACCCCGCGGCCCCGGCTTTTCCTGGATTACGCGCTTCGGTACGGCTCGTACGTCGTGAGGCTGCCCCATCGGCGCCAGCCCGGCTGAGGGATAAGAAGCGCGGCACACCCGTCGACACTCGACGTTGACATGGTCGTTCCGTCGGTGAAGCGGACTGTCATCTCAGATCGAGCGGGCGACGTCCGCTTGCTGACCCTTCCGTCGATCGCGGCTGTGAGAATCCGTTTGGCCAGCGCTACATCGTCTGCTGCGTAACCGTCCAGTTCCCAGCCGTTGTCGTCCATTGAAATATGGAGGAACTGCTCGGCGGTGACTCCCACTCGACATGCGAGTGTGTTGTGAGGCGCAACCGTCAGGGTCCTGACGATGTCGTTGGGTGCACTTCGCGCGATATCGGCGACGTCCCCGATGAGTTCCGAGAAGAATCGCTCAAAGTCGTCAATCGTCGATTCGATCTCGGGGTCAGCCGAGGGAAGCACGCGGTCGCTCATCGAAGCAGTCTGTCAGAAAGCCATGCCTCCAAAGCTGGTCGGTTGAATCGCCGTCCTGCGCCGCCGGTCCCAAGCATCCGCCCACGCGGGCTGCCCCGCTCGGTCACAAACGGTCGTTCGTGCGCTGCTCGGCCAGAAACGGCTGCTCCCCGAGAGATTCAGCGACCCTTTCCGTCCGCGCAAGGGTGGGAGTAACCCTTTTCGCCCGGGCGAGGCGTGAGCAACCCTTTCCGTCCGAGCAAGGGAGTGCGCAACCCTCTTCGACCGCGCGAGCAACCGGTCGCCGCCGGGACGCGCCAGGCGCAGGCATCCGCCCCACACGGCCCCGCTCGGTCACAAACGGTCGTTCGTGCGCTGCTCGGCCAGAAACGGCTGCTCCCCGAGAGATTCAGCAACCCTTTTCGCCCGAGCACGGGCGTGAGCGACCCTTTTCGACCGAGCAAGAGAGTGAGCAACCCTTTTCGTCCGCGCGAGCAACGGTCGCCGCAGGGACGCGTCACGCGCAGGCATCCGCCCGCACGCCCTTTGCTCGGCCACAAACGGTCGTTAGTGCCCTGCTCGGCCAGAAACGGCTGCTCCCCGAGAGATTCAGCAACCCTTTCCGTCCGAGCGAGGGCGTGAGCAACCCTTTTCGTCCGAGCACGGGTGTAAGCAACCGTTATCGTCCGAACGCCCGACCGCTCAGCGCGAGTAGAGGTGAATCGCCTCGCGGATCGCGGACCGCGCCCGACGCCGGTCGCCAGCCCCGTCGTACGCCAGTCCCAGCCGGTACCGCGCCTTCCAGTCGGTCGGTGCGGCCTCAACCGCGGCCTGGTAGCGAGGGAACACCTCGTCGGCGGCGTCGCGCTCGACCCGCCCGCTTGGACGCACGGGCAGTTCGTCATCCGGCAGTTCGCCGTTCGACTCCAGTAGACGGCCGAGTCGCTCGGCACGCACCCCGAACAAAATCTCGCGGGTCAATGCCCACACCCCGACCACCGGGAGCACGAACAGTGCAACGCCGATCGCGATCGCAACGGGTTCCCCTGTCGCGATAAAGAGCACGGCACGCTGGCCAACGAGCACGAGATACAGCGCGAGCAGCGCTGCCATGACGACGACGCCGATTCGGGTGGTCACGAGCGGGTGATCCCGAGGTCCATGATGCGCTCGAGTCCGACGGTGAGTCCCGTCGCCGTTCGGGCAGCGCCGAGCGCGAGGAGGATTCCCTGCTCGTACGAGCTGGGGTCGATGGTGCTGTGCGAGATTGTGAGAGTCTCCCCCGCCCCGCCGAAAATGACCTCCTGGCGGGCGATAAGGCCGTTGAGCCGGAGGCTGTGGATCGGGATGCTCGATACCTGCTGGCCGCGCGCACGCTGATCGACGTGCGGGGCAACGACCGGCCCGAGACCGGTGCGCGCCTCGCCGATGAGCTCGGCGGTACGCACGGCCGTGCCGCTCGGTGAGTCGACCTTGGTGGCACGGTGCGCCTCGACGATCTCGATCGAGTCGAAGAATCGGCTGGCGATCGTCGCGAGAGTCGTTCCGAGCACGGAACCGAGCGAGAAGTTCGGAATGACCACAACACCCGTCTCGGTGTCGGCCAGCTGGGTGCCAAGCGCCGCGAGGCGATCGGAGGACCACCCGGACGTGCCGACGAGAACGTTGATGCCCTCACGGATGGCGTGGGTAACGACGGTCGTACTGACCGCGGGGGTCGTGACATCCACCACGAGGTCGGCACCGTTCATCTCGTTGAGAGAACTGGCAGAACCGAGCTTCGCGTAGACGGCGAAGTCCTCGGATTCATCGATGAGCCGGGTGAAAAGCTGACCCATTGTGCCGCTTGCTCCGACGACAGCCACTCTCGTTACCATGCTGCCAATCTACAAGGTCGCCGCGGGGAACCGGCACGAGCGGCCGCGCCTCACGAGGCGAATCCGTCCCTAAACTGGTGCTGTGCTTACGTTTGACAGCGTCCCCGTGACCGATCCCCTCGCCACCGAACTTCTCACGGAGTACTTCACAGCCCGTGAAATGGGCTTCGTCGGCGGCGACTACGTCGTCAACTTTCCGAGCCCGGAGCGCTTCGTGCCCCCCGTGGGCGATTTCGTTATTGCCTTCGAGGACGGACGCGCGGTCGGATGCGGCGGCGTCCGTTCGCTGACACCGTCACGCTTCGAGGTCAAGCACCTCTACCTGCGGCCGGAGTCCCGCGGTCGTGGGTGGGGCAAGCAACTCCTCGCAGAGCTCGAGAGTCGTGCCGCCGCGCTCGGTGCGACCGAGGTCGTGCTCGACACCAATGCGTCTCTCGAGGCAGCCGGCGGCCTGTACCGCCGGTCGGGGTACGCGTCGATCGAGCCGTACAACGACAACCCGAACGCGACCGACTGGTACTTCAAGGCGCTCGCCTCCTAGCGGGCCACTCCCCTGCCTCCGCCATAGCGGCGAGACGGGGACCCCGGCCGTCCGGTCAGACCGGGAGCGGTTCCGGCAGGCCGGTGCGCAACTCGACGGGCAGATGCCCGAGGTCGTTGTGCGTCAGCAGCGTCCACGGTCGGCCCGGCTTCCGCTGGATGATCGTGAGCCCGCAGTGCGCCTGGTCGAGTGTCATCCAGCGCCAGTCAGGAGCGCCAAGCACCTCGCGCACGAACCAGGCAATGACAAAATTGTGCGTGATCAACACGTCATGACGGTCGCCTTTGCGCGGCGCCAGGAATTCGGCGACGGCATCCGACATCTGCGCAGCACCAGCTTCGATCTCCGCCTCGGTCACCGCACCGAAGAACGGCTCGTACGCGTTGGGCATCTCGGGCAGCTTGCCGGTCGGTACGCAGTCAAAGAGCAGTGCGCTCGGCTCGGGATCGATGGCCGGGAGCCGCTCGTGGATGATGCGGGCGGTCTCGGCAGCGCGCTGCAGCGGCGAGTGCAGTGTCGCCGTGATCGGCAGCCCGCCGATCCGCTCAGCGAGGTGCTCCGCCTGCCTGCGACCCCGCGCCGACAGCGGCCCGTCGGGCATGCCGTGCTGGGCATCCTGCTGCTCGCCGTGGCGGACGAGGTAAATGTACTGGGTCATGACAGCTCCTTCACGGACTCTCCGAAGCCAGCGAACACGTCATCATCGACGGCTCCGACGGCGGAGAGGGACAGCGGTTGGTTCAAAAGTTCACGCGCGAGATCCTGGACGTCGGCGGCGGTGACCAGGTAGAGACGGCGCAGGCTCTCGTCGAGATCGGTGAATTCGCCGAGGGTGATTTCCGCCCGGCCGAGCCGAGACATGCGGGTCTCGGACTCCTCGAGGGCGAGGGCGCTCGCTCCGGACAGCTGACCGTGCGCGCGTCGCAACTCGTCTTCGGTGACGCCATCGGCCGCAATGGATCGAAGTTCATCGAGCATGAGGTCGGCGACCTGCCGGGCTTTCGCCGGTGAGCAGGCGCCGTACATGCCGAACACTCCGGCATCCGAGTATGACGCCGCGAACGAGTACACGGAGTAGGCAAGCCCCCTGCGCTCCCGGATCTCCTGGAACAGGCGCGACGACATCCCGCCCCCCAGGATCGAGTTGAGGACGCTCATCGTCATCCGGCGATCGTCGGATGCCATCAGCCCCGGCATTCCGACCAGCAGGTGCACCTGTTCGATCGGGCGTGACGCAACGACGAGCGCGGTCTGCCGCGTGACCGAAGCCGCGGGAAGCATGCGACGCTCGACCGGCCGGGCCGGCGTGGAGAGGTCCCAGCCCGCGTCGACGAGGGCACGGGTGACCCCTGCAACGAGTTCGTCGTGGTCGACAGCACCGGCGGCGGTGACGACGAGGTCCTGCGGCCGGTAGTTGGCGCGGTAGTGCCTGAGCACCGCATCGCGGGTCGCCTCACGGATGGCCTGCGGGGTTCCGCCGATCGGCCGGCCGAGGGCGTGGTCGCCGAACACGGCGGCGAACAGATTCTCGGTCGCCACATCCGCCGGGTCGTCCTCGGCCATGGCGAGTTCTTCGAGGATCACTCCGCGTTCGTTTTCGAACTCGGTCGGGTCGAGCAGCGACGATGTGAGCATGTCGGTGAGCGTTTCGACGGCCATGTCGAGGTCGATGTCACGCACCCTGGCGTAATAGCAGGTGTATTCCTTGGCGGTGAGCGCGTTGCTCTCCCCGCCGACCGAGTCGAACGCTATGGCGATATCGAAAGCTGTGCGTTTCGCTGTTCCCTTGAACAGGAGGTGCTCCAGGAAGTGCGTGGAACCGAACCCGGACTCACGAGCGGGGACGTCGCCATCCCCATCGTCGCCGGGAAGTTCGTCACGGGAACCAACGGCCACCCAGTAGCCCAGGGTCGCGCTGCGTGAGCCGAGCACATTCTCCGAGAGGATGCGCACCCCGCTCGGCAGGATGGTGCGCCGAACGAGCGAATCACCGGAAGCCGCAAAGGACAGCTCGGCAACATCGAGCGGAAGTTCAATCGACCCGTTCATCACCCTCAACACTACGGCAGGACACGCTGAGGACAACGCGCGAGCCGGGAGGTACTCAGACTCTGATGGGACTCCGACTCTGGTGAGGCTCAGACTCTGGATGACTCCGACTCTGGTGAGGCTCAGGCTCTGGATGACTCAGGCTCTGGCGGGACTCAGACTCTGGTTGCCCGCTCGAGCTCGACCATCTGCGTGCGGGTGAGCCTGATGGCCGCTGCCTGCACGAGCGCGTCGACCTGCTCTGGCCGCGACGCGCTCGCAACCGGCGCCACAACACCCGGGCGGTTGAGAAGCCAGGCGAGGGCGATCGACGCGATCGGAGCGTCTTGCTCCTTCGCGACGAGATCGAGCGCGTGCAGCACCCGCAGGCCGTTCCGGTTGAGGTGACGGCTGACCCGTGCACTGCGGGCCGAATCATCGAGATCTGCTCGGCTGCGGTACTTGCCGGTGAGGAACCCGTTCTCGAGACCGAAGTACGGCATGACGCCAAGGCCCTGGCCACGACTGACGAGCCCGAGGTCGCCTTCAAACGGGCCGCGGTGCAGGAGGCTGTAGTGCGTCTCGAGCGCTTCGAATCGCGGGTAACCGGCGGCACTGAGGATTCTCGCCTCGACGAGGCGCTCGGCCGTGAAGTTCGACGCACCGAGGTACCGCACCTTGCCGGACTCGATGAGCCACTGCGCGGTGCCCAGGCTGTCTTCGAGGGGAACCGAGCGGTCGTCGAGGTGGAAGTAGAGCAGGTCGATGTGGTCGGTCTGCAGTCGCTGGAGCGACGCTTCGACCGCGCGCACCATGCTCACCGGACCGAGGCCGGGGTTGTCGGGGTGGTTGCCCACCTTGGTCGCGACGACCATGTCGTCGCGGTTGCCCCGGCGCGCCATCCACGTGCCGATGATGTGCTCGCTCCGGCCGGCGGAGTAGCTGTCTGCCGTGTCGATGAAGTTTCCGCCGCAGTCGGCGTAGCGGTTGAGGATGCCCGTGCTGGCGTCGGACTGCGCGGTCCACCCGAACACGCTTGTTCCGAGGGCGACCGGGAACACCTCGAGGTCGGTCTCGCCGAGGGCACGACGCATCGAAGCGCCGATACTGCCGCTCGACCCGAGGATCTGAATCGGGGCGGATGGGTGCACCTCGAGCGGGGCAACGACCGCGGGATTCGACGCTGCTGACTCGTCGGCAGCGGCCCATGGCCGGCCCGCCGAACCCGAAATCCGGGTCGTGTCAGTGGTCAGGTCATCGACCGGGTCTGTACCCGGTTCTGCGGTCAGCAGGCGAGGCGTCATCCGAGCCATCTCGCCACCCCATTCCTTCGGTTTAAGCAGGGAAAAAATGGAGCTCCCCAGCCCTCATCCCTGCCTCCGAGACTATGTCAGCCCACCGACGCAAACCGACCATTCCACGGTCATTTGCATGAATACTTCATAACGATCTGACAACGGTCAAAATCAGCGATTTTTACGGGCTAAACCGACGGTCTTTCTGGCATGCCGAAGCGCCGGTTCGTCCACCATCTGACCCCGGAATATGAACACGCCCGCCTCGTTTTCCGCGGCCTCCAGAAGCGCCAGAGCGGCTTCCAGTGCGTCATTCCCCGGGCGGTATCCGGCGCGGATCGTGCCGACCTGGCCCGGATGGATACAGGCGGTCGCGCTGAAGCCGCTCGCAGCGGCATCCGTCGCCTCATCGAGCAGGCCATCGAGGTCGGCGATGTCGAGGTGCACCGTGTCGATCGCAGCCTTTCCGACTGCTCCTGCGGCGAGCAGGACCCGCGACCGGGCATGCGCGGCGACGTCGCGATAAGAACCGTCGGTCCGCCTGCTGGATGTTCCGCCGAGGGAGGCGACGAGGTCCTCCGCTCCCCACATGAGCGCCTCGACCGAATCGTGCCGTGCGATCTCGGGCGCCGCGAGCACACCTGCGGCGGTCTCGCACAACGCAATCACCCGGTATCGGTCGCCAAGCATCGCAACGTCGGCGAGACTCTCGGCCTTCGGCAGCATCAGCCAGCGGTAATCGGTGTCGGCGAGCGCGGAGAGATCCGCCGCCAGTTCCGCGGTCGAGGCAGGGTTCACCCGGACTATCGTGCGGTTCGGATCGAGCGGATGCTGCGCGATCGCCTCGCGCGCGCCCGGTTTGCCCGTGGGTGCAACGGCGTCCTCAAGGTCGAGGATCACGGCATCCGCCCGCTCACTCGCCTTCTCGAACCGGTCTGGCCGGTCTGCCGGGCAAAACAGCAGGGCCGGTCCGAGCTCGAAGCCGGTCACGCGGCGCCCTCCCGGCAGCGCACGAGCACGTTGCGCACGGCCGTCGCGACGATCACGCCATTCTGGTTGCGGCCGGTGTGCTCGAGGGCGACGATGCCCTGGCCCTGTCGCGACTTCGACAGCCGCTTCTGTGTGACGACGGTCTCGGAGTACAGCGTGTCGCCGTGATAGAGCGGGTGCGGGAAGACGACGGAATCGAACCCGAGGTTGGCGACGAGCGTGCCCTGGGTCAGCTGCGCGACGGAGCTGCCCACCATTGTCGCGAGGGTGAACATTGAATTGACGAGCCGCTGCCCGAACTCCTGCGTCTCTGACCACGCACTGTCGAGGTGGAGCGCCTGGGTGTTCATCGTCATCGTGGTGAAGAACACGTTGTCAGCCTCGGTGACCGTGCGGCCGGGCCGGTGGAGGTACCTGGCCGACGGGTCGAACTCCTCGAAGTACAGCCCGCGCTGCTCCACGGGTGTTCGCTCGCTCTCGTGCGCATTCTCGTTCATCGGGTTCCCTACGCTTCAAAGCCGAGCTCGCGGGCGATGATCATGAGCTGCACCTCGCTGGTGCCCTCACCTACCTCGAGGATTTTCGAGTCGCGGTAGTGCCTGGCGACGGCATTCTGGTTGAGGAACCCGTAGCCGCCCCAGATCTGGGTGGCGTCCCTCGCGTTCTCCATTGCCGCTTCGCTGCCGAGGAGTTTCGCGATCGATGCTTCCTTCTTGAACGGCTTGCCCGCGAGGAGTTTCGATGCCGCTGCGTAGTACGCCATCCGTGCGCTCATCGCCCGTGCCTCCATCCGCGCGATCTTGAACGCGATGTACTGGTTCGAGCCGATGCTGCGCCCGAAGACGTTGCGGCTCTTCGCGTACGCGACGGCCTCGTCGACGCAGCCCTGTGCCGCACCGGTGCAGAGCGCGGCGAACGCGACGCGCCCCTCGTCGAGGATGGTGAGGAAGTTGGCGTACCCGCGACCGCGTTCACCGAGGAGGTTTGCCTCCGGCACACGAACGTTCTCGAGGGTGAGCGGGTGGGTGTCTGACGTGTGCCAGCCGACCTTGTCGTACGCGGGCTCAACAGTGAACCCGTCGATCGGTGTCGGTACCAGGATGGTCGACAGCTCCTTCTTGATGCTGCCATCAGCGCGGGTGCTCTCGCCCGTGACCGCCGTGATGGTGACGAGCCGGGTGATTGGAGTACCCGAGTTGGTGATGAACTGTTTCGAGCCGTTGATCACCCACTCCCCGCTCTCGATGTGGGCGTTCGTGAGTGTTGCGCCGGCATCCGACCCCGCCTCCGCTTCCGTGAGGCCGAATCCGGCGAGCGCCTCCCCCTTCGCCAGCATCGGCAGGAACTCGTCTTTCTGCGCCTGGGTACCGAACCGGTACACCGGCATCGCGCCGAGCCCGACCCCGGCCTCGAGCGTGACGGCGATGGACTGGTCCACCCGCGCGAGCTGCTCAACGGCAAGACAGAGCGAGAGGTAATCCCGGCCGGAACCCCCGTACTCGGTGGGAAACGGCAGCCCGAACAGCCCCATCTCCCCCATCTGCGCGATGATCTCCATAGGCAGCCGGCGCTCGGTGTCGTACTCGTACGCGGCCGGAGCGACGACGGTGGTCGCGAAATCGCGCACCTCGTCGACGATTCGCTGGTGCTCCTCAGTGAGTTCGGTGTTCATGCGGTGTCCCCTTCGACAATCGGATGGTTCGGTTCAGCGTCGGATGGCACAGCGTCGGGCACCAGCGGAGTCAGCGTCGCGACAACCTGGTCGAGCTTCACGAGGTCACCGGGCTGCACGGCGATCGAAACGGTCCCGGCGACGGCCGCCGTGAGCTTGTGCTCCATCTTCATGGCCTCGACGACGACGACAGTGGCCCCGGCGTCGACCGCTGAGCCGTGCGCGACGGGAACACTGATCACCGTGCCAGGCATCGGCGAACGCACCTCGGGAGCGCGTGCCGCATCGGGCCGCGCAATCGCAGCGAGTCGCAACGCAAGCCGCTGCCCACGCGAGAGAAGGGGCAGCTCCCAGCTGAACCCGTCGCGCCCGACCCACACCCCGGTCGCTGTGCGCGCAAGTGACAGCATCCGCACTCCTGAGTCCAGACTCAACGCGCTCCTGCCGTCTCCGAGCTGTCGCAGGGTCGCGGTGTGCGGTTCGCCCCCGTTGATGCGAACGGATGCTGCGTCACCAGCAGCGAGGACACTCACCGTCACCGTCTCGCCTTCCTCAACGGCGAAGGTGTACTCGATCGGCCGGGCCCCGGTCATCCGCCATCCGTCGAGCGCGCCCCACACCGCGCCCGCGGAAGGCGCTGAGCGCTCGGCGTGAACCATAAGGGCTGCCGCAACCAGAAGTTCGGCATCGGGACGGGCGAAGCTCAGCGAGGGCAGCCTGCGGTCGATGAGCGAGGTGTCGAGGTCGCCGCGTTGCACCTCCGGCTCGGCGAGGAGCAGCCGCAGGTACTCGATGTTGGTGCGCACGCCGAGAATTGCCGTTTCGGCGAGCGCTCGGTCGAGTCTGGCGAGCGCTTCGGCGCGGTTGGAACCGCGAGCGATCACCTTGGCGAGCATGGGGTCGTAGAAGGAGCCGATCTCACTGCCGACGGCGATGCCCGAATCCACGCGAACGCCTTCGCCGACCGGTTCGCCAAGTTCGATGACCCGTCCCGTCGCGGGGAGGAATCCGCGCTCAGGGTTCTCGGCGTAAACCCGGGCCTCGATGGCGTGGCCCGTGAGCGTCGCATCATCCTGGCGAAGCGACAGCCGGTGACCCGCCGCGATCCGGATCTGCTCGGCAACGAGGTCGACGCCGGTGACTTCCTCGGTGACCGGGTGCTCCACCTGCAGGCGGGTGTTCATCTCCATGAAGTAGAACTCGTCAGGAGCTTCGGCCGAGACGAGGAACTCCACAGTTCCGGCCCCGACATAGCCGACGCTCTCCGCCACCCGGCAGGCGGCCTCGCCGATGCGTCGTCGGGTGTCAGCGTCGAGCAAGGGAGACGGCGCCTCCTCGATGACCTTCTGGTGGCGGCGCTGCAGCGAACACTCGCGCTCGCCGAGGTGAATCGTTGAGCCGTGCGTGTCGGCGAGCAACTGCACCTCGATGTGTCGCGGCTCGGGGATGAGCCGCTCGAGAAAGAGCGTGTCGTCACCGAAGGCAGCGGCCGCGATACGGCGAGCCGTGGCAAGCGCGCCCCGAAGCTCGCTCGGCGCCGTGACGATCTCCATTCCTTTGCCGCCACCGCCGGCGCTCGGCTTGATCAGCAACGGATAGCCGACGACCTCGGCGGACTCGCTGAGGTCCGCGTCGCTGAGCCCTGGACGGGAATCACCGGGGATCACGGGCACTCCGCTCGCGACCACATGGTTCTTGGACCGGATCTTGTCGCCCATCACCTCGAGGGCGTCGATACCCGGTCCGATGAAGACAATGCCAGCCTCCTCGCATGCCCTCGCGAAATCGGCGTTCTCGGAGAGGAAGCCGTAGCCCGGGTGGATTGCATTCGCACCCGTCTCGATCGCCGCGGCGATCACCGCCTCGATGTTGAGGTAGCTCTCCCTCGCCGGGGCCGGGCCGATGCGCACGGCGGTGTCGGCATCCGTCACGTGCTTCGCACTCCGGTCGGCGTCACTGTAGACGGCGACAGAACGGATGCCGAGGCGCCGGAGCGAGCGGATCACGCGGCAGGCGATTTCGCCGCGGTTGGCGACGAGGACTGTGTCGAACAGTGCGGTCACGGCGTCACATCCGGAACAGCCCGAAGGCGGAGTCTGGCAACGGTGCGAGGGCGCACACGTCGAGCGCGAGGCCGAGAACCCTGCGGGTGTCGGCGGGGTCGATGACCCCGTCGTCCCACAGGCGGGCCGTGGAGTAATAGGGGTTGCCCTGCTCCTCGAACTGGGAACGAATGGGGGCTTTGAACAGCTCTTCGTCATCGGCAGACCACTCGGTGCCCGCCGCGTCGTGCTGGTCGCGCTTGACCGTTGCGAGCACACCGGCGGCCTGGGCACCGCCCATCACCGAGATCCGGCTCGCCGGCCAGGTCCAGAGGAAGCGCGGCGAGTACGCGCGGCCGCACATCGAGTAATTGCCGGCCCCGAATGAGCCGCCGATGATCACCGTGAGTTTGGGCACCCTCGTGGTCGCGACGGCCGTCACCATCTTGGCGCCGTGCTTGGCGATGCCACCCGCCTCGTAATCGCGGCCGACCATGAACCCTGAGATGTTCTGCAGGAAGATCAGCGGGATGCCGCGCTGATCACACAGCTCGATGAAGTGGGCACCCTTCTGCGCGCTCTCCGAGAACAGCACACCGTTATTGGCGATGATGCCCACCGAGTGCCCGTGCAGTCGCGCGAACCCGGTGACGAGCGTCGTGCCGAACTCCTTCTTGAACTCCGCGAATTCACTGGCATCGACCAGCCGGGCGATGACCTCCCGCACGTCATAGGGCGCCTGGACGTCGGCGGGAACGACTCCGTACAACTCCTCGACCGGGTAGAGCGGGTCGCGGCTTTCTATCGTCGGAGGCCCTGAGGGCGACACGGATGCCGTCGGCAGCGTTGAGACGATACCCCGCACGATCTCGAGGGCGTGGGAATCGTCCTCGGCGAGGTGGTCGACAACGCCGGAGGTTTTCGCGTGGAGGTCTCCCCCGCCGAGTTCTTCGGCGGTGACGATCTCACCGATGGCAGCCTTCACGAGGGGTGGACCGCCGAGGAAGATGGTCCCTTGGTTCCGGACGATGACCGTCTCGTCGCTCATGGCTGGCACATAGGCGCCACCGGCGGTGCACGATCCGAGTACGGCGGAAATCTGCGCGATCTTCGACGCGGATAGCCTGGCCTGGTTGTAAAAGATCCGTCCGAAGTGATCGCGGTCGGGGAAGACCTCGTCCTGCATCGGCAGGAACGCGCCGCCCGAGTCGACGAGGTAGACGCAGGGCAGCCGGTTCTCGAGCGCGATCTCCTGCGCCCGGAGGTGCTTCTTCACGGTCATCGGATAGTAGGTGCCACCCTTCACGGTGGCGTCGTTGGAGATGACCAGCACGTGGCGGCCCTGAACCAGACCGATGCCGGCGATGACACCGGCCCCCGGGCTCTGGTCGTCGTACATCCCGGTTGCGGCGAGCGGTGCGATCTCGAGGAACGGACTGCCGTCGTCAAGCAGTTCGTCGATGCGTTCGCGCGGCAACAGTTTGCCCCGGCCGACGTGTCGTGCGCGGGACTTTTCGGTGCCTCCGAGAGCGGCGGTGGCGAGCCTCTGCCTCAGGTCGGAAACCAAGGTTCGCTGCTCGGCGTCGTTCCGGAGGAAGGAGTCGCTCGACGGTGAAACCGCGGAAATCAGTGTCTGCATTGACAGTTCCCTTGTACCGGAGTGAATGTGTACCGGAGAGGACGCCGCTATTCGGTTAGTCCCCGTTAACTGACCCCGACGTTAGTATGGATTAACTCAAATGTCCAGCATCGCTTCCAACGGAGGGCGCAATGGCCGACGACATCATCATCGGTGATGATCCAGTCACGACGGAGTCTGGATCCATCAGGCTGGGCCGCACCGCGGCAAAGGCACAACGACGCCAGGCCCTGCTCGCCGCGGCTGCCTCACGATTCGCCGAACGCGGCTTCAACGGGGTCTCGATCGAAGACCTGGGCGCCGCTGTCGGCATGAGCGGCCCGGCGGTCTACCGGCACTTCGAGAGTAAGCAGGCTCTTCTCGCCGCGCTCCTCATCGATGTGAGCCGTGAGCTGCTGTCCGGTGGTACGGATGTTGTGGCGAGGGCCCCGGACGGAGAACTGGCGCTTCGCGCTCTCGTGGAGTTCCACGTGCGATTTGCGCTCTCCAATCCTGATGTCATCCGGGTCCAGGATCGCGATCTCGACAGCCTCTCCGAGGAGGACCGCCGCGCGGTGAGAACCCTCCAGCGCCGGTACGTCGAGCTGTGGGTGGCAATCCTGCAGCGGATGCAGCCCACGACAAACGCGGCGGCCCTGAGGATCAGGGCGCACGCCGCGTTCGGGCTGATGAACTCGACCCCGTACAGCGGTGACCAGCTCCCCCAGAACGATCTCCGTGACATCCTCGAGCGGATGGCGTTCGCCGCGCTCTGCTGAGCCGTCGCCGCGCACCGACACTCGTGTGATGCCGAGTGCGCGCTTGCTCGGCAGAACCGGCTGCTCGGCACCGCTGCCCGGCCAGAGTCGGCTGCTCGGCACCGCTTGCTCGGCCAGAAACGGCTGTTCGCATCCGCTGCTCGGCCAGAAACGGCCGCACTTCCTCGAAATTCGCAGCCGTTTCTGTCCCCGCACCGAAGCAGGTCGCGGCCACAACCCACACCCACGCGCTCGCCCACACCCAGCAGCATCCCGAACGGGGTAGCGACCGCGCGCGCTCCTCTCTGTTTTGATGGGGCCATGCCCGAGAGACCCGACGCCTCCGTTCCCGCCTCTCGGAACCCGCACCTCTACTTCGGCGGCGCACCGAACCTCCGCGAGACGTCTGCCCCCGACGCGCAGCCCGCACACACAAGTCACGCTGGCGACCGGAAGACCCTCGACCACGCCAGTCGACTCTGGAGCGTCGGCAAACGACGTGACGCCCTCGCCCTGCTGAAGGCCGCGGTTCGGGCGCACCCTGACGACCTCCCGCTGCGCCTCGCACTCGCGGAGTTTTACCGCGAGATGAACTCCCCGGATCAGGCTGGCCGATGGGGCATCGTCATCGAGGGATGGACGACCCCGGTCGAACGCGATCGGCTGGCGCGGATGCTGGCACCGGTCGGCACCCCCCGCGACGACCTGGTCGACTTCCTCGCGCTCACTGGGCCCGTCGAGAGTTACCCGGATCTCGAGGAGGTGGTGGACGGGCCGCTCGCCGCACACGTGGCGCAACGCAAAGCGGCCGCCGCAACCGACGAGTCGCCCTGGGGCGAGCGGCTCTTCACCCTCGCCGTGATCTGCTGGGTCACCACCGTGGTTGGCGGGATCCTCGCGGTGATGGCCGTCTTCATCGTCGCCTTCTTCGATCTGGCGGATGCCCGCACCGCCGCACGCATCGGCGGCGGATGCTTCCTGGCTGCAGCGGCGGTTTCCTCCTGGGTATCGGCCGGGGTTTGTGCGGTCGAGAAGCGCTGGCTGGGTGCCGGCGTCCTGACGATCGTCGGGATTATCGCCGCAACGCTCGCAGTAGCCACCTTTACGACAACCTGACCTACCATGGGCCCATGGCCAGCAACGACGATGAGCCCCCACCGACGGCACTCCCGGCGAACCCGCCGTCGCCAGAACCGGTCTATCCGGCCATTCAGGTCCTGCTGCCCAACCTGAACAGGGTCTCGTCTGCCACTTTTCGACGCGGGTCGATCAGCCGGCGGCGAGTGAACATCGCTCTCGGAATGCTGCTTGCTATTGCAGCACTGGCGACCATGCTCGTGATCTTCGGGGACCTGGTCTTTGCAAATCCGGACACCGTGCTCGTGGGCGCATTCGTCGCGGCTCTCGTGGTCGGGGTTGTCGGCCTCGTGCTCATTCGCCGGGATGAACAGCGGGCTCGACGGGCGAGACGAGGCAGGCCGGCGAACCCGACAAGCTCCACGACCACCACGATCACAGACGAACACTGACGATCAGTCCCCCGCCGTGAGTGATCCATCGGCGCCGAGTTCCCAGGTCGCGTCGAGGTCGAGCCTTTCGAGGAACGCCTCATCGTGGCTCACAACGACTACCGCACCGCGGTACGTCCTCAGCGCGTCGACGAGCTGATCGATGCTCTGCAGGTCCAGGTTGTTGGTCGGCTCGTCGAGCACGAGGAGCTGCGCGGGCGGATCCGCAAACAACAGTCGCGCGAGTGAGACCCGGAACCGTTCACCACCCGAGAGCGTGCGCACCTCGCGGTGCACACTGTCGCCCCGGAGCAGGAACCGGGCGAGCCGATTGCGCAGGATGCCGGGGGCAACAGCGGGTGCGGCAGCCTGCACGTTGTCGAGCATGCTGGCGTTCTCGTCGAGCCCATCGAGTCGCTGCGGCAGGTATCCCACCCGGTCGGTGAGTCGACGCGCGCTGATCGCGCCGGTCACCTCCCGTTCATCCGCGCCGACACTGCCGAAAACCAGGCTGTCGAGCAGCGTGGTCTTCCCCACGCCGTTCGGACCGGTAATCGCTATTCTCTCGGGACCCTGGATGATGACCGTGCGGTTCGCGGCGCGCAGTTCGGCGATCTTCCGGGCCGCCGGCACATCCGGATCCGGGAGGTCGAGCAGGATGGGTTCGTCCTCGCGGACACGCGCCTCCGCGGCATCCAACGCCGACTGTGCAGACCTGATGTCCCGGTCCATTCCCGCACGGAGCTTTGCGGCGGAAACCTGGGCCTGAGACCGCAGCCCGTGCATGACAATTTTCGGCATCCGCTTGTTCTCGAACGCCTTCTGGCCCATCTGCGCGCGTCGCGCGAGCTTCGTTTCGGCTTCGATGCGCTGTTTCTTCTCGACCTTCACCGCCTGTCCCGCTGAGCGCACCGCCTGGACGGCGGCGGACTGTTCCTGTTCGCGATGTGCGCGCCACTCGCTGTATGGCCCGCCGAACACCGAGAGCTTTCCGCCATAGAGTTCGGCGGTCTCGTCCATGCCCTCGAGGAGCGACACATCGTGACTCACGACGATGAGGGCGCCGGGCCATGACGCGACCAGGCCGGCCAGGCGTTTGCGGGCATCCCGATCGAGGTTGTTCGTCGGCTCGTCGAGCAGCGTGATCGCGGTCCGGCGAAGTCTGAGTCCCGTGGTCGCGACGAGCATTGCCTCACCGCCGGAGATCCGATCCACCCTCCGGCCGAGGCCGGCGCCTGCCAGGCCAATTTCGGCGAGCGCTTCGTGTGCCCGCGCTTCGATGTCCCAGTCGTCACCGAGCACGTCGAAGTGGTGCGCCGACACGTCACCGGACTCGATCGCTGTGAGTGCAGCGAGCTTTCCGCTGATGCCCAGGAGATCGGCAATCGTCGCATCGACGCGGAGGGTCAGGTTTTGGGGGAGGTAGCCCACCTCACCGGCGACGGCGATGCGGCCGGAGGTCGGGGTGAGTTCTCCAGCCACGAGGCGGAGGAGTGTGGATTTGCCCGATCCATTGGCGCCGACGAGACCGGTGCGTCCCGATCCGAAGGTGCCTGAGATGTGGGCGAGAGCGATGTCACCGTTGGGCCAGGAAAAGCCGAGATCGGTGAGTGTAACTGTTGCGTTGCTGTGCGAAAACATGGGACTCCGGGGTAGTCAGCGGTCGCGCTGAATACCGGAGCCTGATGTGGCGAATCGACGGTCGTCAGCGCGCGGGAAGCGGCGCGGAACCGAAGATGTCCACAGCAAATACCTATCGTGAGGGAACAGAAGTAGAAATCTTCGCACGGGATCGCTTGGATGGCAAGCGATGCGGAATCAGTCGCGCATGCCCGATCTGGGGTCTCGCCGCGGAGCGCACTAACCGGTTCGATGATCACATGCCCGTATCGCAACAGCAGGAGGAGGCGAATGAGATCAATCGCGCTCGTCAGCTCATCCGCGTCGGAAAGTCGGCTGCGGCTCGACAGGCGCTGAAGGCCGCGGTCCGCGCACAGCCGGACTCCCGTCCACTCCGCATCCTCCTCGCCGAGCTGTATCGGGACATCGACTGCCCAGACCAGGCCGGCCGCTGGGGCATCCTTGTCGATGGCTGGACAACACCGCGTGAGCAGGACCGGCTCGCGCGCTTGCTCGCATCATCCGGCGTTGCGCGACAGGATGTGCCCGTTTTTCTCGCGCTTCCCAGCCGCAATCTCGGTGAGTACGCCACTATCGAGGCTTTGCTCGATGGCCCGGTCGCCCGCTACCGCCCACGCTATGACGACAAGATCGTCAAGCGGCCGAACCCGCCAAGCCGTTTCTTCACCGTCGTCGCCAAAGTCGTCTGGGTGGCCGCGTTCGTGGCCATCGGCATCCACCTGATCACCTCCGCAATCGAGTGGTTTCCGGGGCGCGACGAACTGCTCGGTCTTACACGAATGCTCGCCAACTCCGGTGGAGTGCTTCTCGGATTCGCAGTCCTCATGCATGCTGCGGCAGCTGCGGCCCAGCGAGAACTGCGGTGGGCCGCGACGCTCGGCGTTGTCTCGCTACTCATCACGGGCTCAGCCATCGCCCGTGTCGCGGACTTGTTCCCCGGCTAGTTCACGTTATTACTCAGCTCGAGACCCGCCCGCCCGCCCGCGCACGAAACGCGGCCCGAATGGGGTAGCGACAAAACAGTTCCCCGGCTGATTTGATAAGACAATGCCCGGGCCCCATGCACTTTACGTCGCGCGCCGCATCAACCGCTCGCGCCAGCTGCATACTGCCGGGAACCGGCGCGGATCGCTCCAGCTGCTCAAAACTGAAGTGCGCAAAAATCCGAAGTCGATGGAACTCCGGATAGCTCTCGCCGAGCTGTACCGAGGCATGGGGCACTCCGACCAGGCTGGCCGGTGGGGAATTGCCGTCGAGGGCTGGACCACATCGATCGAGCGGGACCGGCTGGCGCGTTTGCTCGCATCGTCGGGCGTCACCGCTCAGGACATCGAGGAGTTTCTGGTGCTGCCGCCCGGGATGGTGGCGGCACGACCCGATATCGTCGCGCTCCTCGACGGTCCGGCCGCTCGTTACCGTGAGCGGTTCGCTGCTCGCTACCTTGAGCGGTTCGATCGCGATGTGAGTGCTTCGACGGACAACCGCGGCGCTGGGTTCACGACCGCCGCGTCCGTCGGATTCGGTTTAGCAATTGGGACTTTGCTGTTGGGCATCCTTGCCGTCTTCGTCGCGGCTGCTCTCGGATTCACCGGCTCGCCACAAATTGCCCGCTATGTCCTGCTCGCGAGTGTTGCCCTGGCCGGGTTCGCGTCGCTGATGCTTACGGCAGCGGCTGTCGCTCAACGCCGATGGACGAGACGGACCGCGTCGCTCTGCCTCTGTGGTCTCCTCGTGACGGTCGGCACCATCGTGGGCTTCGACGCCATGGCTGGGGGGTAGTCGGCATGCTCGACCCACTGACCCTGTCGCAGCAACTCCGACGAGATGGCAACGTACGGCTTGCCCTCAACGTTCTGAAGAACGCTGCCTGGGCGGACCCGGGAGACCTCCGCGTTCGTCGTGCGCTGGCCGAGATGTACCGAGAGATGGGCTACCCCGATCAGGCAGGTCGGTGGGGCATCGTTCTCGATGGCTGGACAACAGCGAAGGAAAAAGAGGAACTCGTCAAGGACATCGCTTACCGAGGCGAGGATGATCTGGTGAAGTTCCTCAACCTTCCTTCGGGGCCCCATACGTTCCCCGACCTGCATGACCTTCTGGCCGGCCCGGTGAAAAAGTACATGGAGCCATCGTCTGGCCGGTGGCGCGAGACGCTCTTCGGCATTGCCGCAATTGGCTGGTCAGTGTCGACAATCGCATTCCTCATCGGATCGATTGCAGTGACGGTGTTGGTCACGGCCGAGCTCGGTGACCCAGCGGGGGTCGCGCGGCTCATTGGCTGTCCGACCGTCGTACTCGCGGGTCTCTCAACGAGTATCTACGCTCTTTCGGCCCGGGCATGGTGGGCACCGATCGTAGGCGTGGTCGGACTGCTGTGCACCGGCGCTGGCGTCATCGCCTTTGTACATCTAGCCGGCCTGCTGCCTAACTGATCGACTTCGGCGGCGGGCCCCACTGGTCGACGGTCCTGTGCAGCACGTTCCCCTGCACCGAAAACGCTGGATCCGGACCGTCCTCGACGTCCGCATGAAGGTCGATCAGCTCCGTCGGAGCGATGACGTCGGTGATGACGCCGGTGGGCTGCAGCCCGGGCGTTTTCCCCAGGTGCTGCCAGCCGTCGGCGTGCGCGATTTCGTAGAGTGCGGCTCCCAACCAGTCCACCCGTGACCGGGCTTCCTCGTCGCTGTCGGATGGCCACATCCGCAGGTACGCCTCGCGGCCCGCCGCGAGGACGGCCGCGGAGTCCACGACGTTGTACTCTGCACGCTGCAGGACGCTGATCACCGGGATCTCCTCCGGTTCGCCCTCGTCCTCGTCATCATCCTCGACGTCCTCGTCGTCTTCGTCGTGCGATTCGGTGACCTCGGCGAACGAAAAGTACTCCCCGCTCAGCGCGTACTGGGAATCACAGAACGCAACCGCAGCGTCATCAACCCGGTTGCCCATCCGGTGAAGCTCCTCCAGATCAGATTCAGGACCTATGGCGTCGAGCGCGGCGAGTTGCTCCCGAACAGCATCCAGCAGCGCTTCACCGGTGCGCCGCACCTGCTCGCGCGCCTCCGGTGTCCAGAGATCGAGTTCGTCACGGTCGTCGTCAGCATCGGTCACGTCGCCGAGCATAGCGGTTGAGGCGTTTCTCACGGCGCCTCACACCATCGTCAGAACCAGCCCCGGGTTGCTGAGGATGTTGCCGACATCGACGAGGAACCTCGACCCCTGCTCCCCATCCACAAGGCGATGGTCGAACGACAGGCTCAACGTCATGACCTCGCGCAGCGCAATCTCGCCCCGGTGTTCCCATGGCATCCGTCGCACCGCCCCGATGGCGAGGATCGCCGCCTCACCCGGGTTGAGGATCGGCGTGCCGGCGTCGACACCGAACACGCCGACATTGGTGATGGTGATGGTTCCGCCGGCGAGGCTCTGCGGGCTGGTCGACCCGGCCCGAGCGTTCTCGATGAGCGCGTCGAGCGCGTCACGCAGCCCGGCGAGACTCAGGGTGTCCGCGTCCTTGATGTTCGGCACGATGAGCCCGCGCCCGGTCGCGGCAGCGATACCGAGATGCACAGCGCCGAGCTGCACGATCTCCTGCGCATTCTCGTCCCACCGCGAATTCACTTCGGGAGTCCGAGCTGCCGCCAGAATGACCGCCTTTGCCGCGAGGGTGAGGATCGACAGGCGCTTGCCCCTAAACTCCGGGGTGTCCGCGAGCGACCGCACGAGGTCCATACCGGCGGTCACGTCGATCGTGAGGAACTCCGTGACGTGCGGCGCCGTAAACGCGGACCGCACCATCGCCTGGGCCGTCGCCTTTCGAACGCCTCGAATCGGAACCCTGACATCCGCTCGACGCCCACGCGCCGCGCTCAGCGCGAGATCCCCGCCGTCGACGTCAGCGCCCTCTGCGACGTCCTCGCGGGTGTTTTCGTGCGGCGCCGTAACGGATGCCGTCACGTGGCCGGCGGCCCGCTCAATGTCCTCCCGCGTGATGAGCCCAGTCTCCCCCGTGCCCGTGACCGCCCGGAGGTCGATGCCGAGGTCTCGAGCGAGCTTCCGCACGGGCGGTGTCGAGCGGGGACGCCTGGCCCCCGCATTTGTTACCTCCTCAGGCGCCAGCGCGCTGCCCACGTCGTCGGCGACGGCGCTTCCACCGGCACCGCCGTCGTCCGCTGCCCACGCGCGTGAACGCCGCCGCGGGCGGTCACCCCGGTCGACCCGCGGCCCGTACCCGACCAGCACCGGTTCCCGCTCTCCGCTCCCCCGCGAGCTTTCCGCAGGTGCGGCACTCCCGGCAGTTACAGCGCCAACGGGCGTCCGCACCCGCTGGCTGCCGGCATCCGGTTCGCGCGCTCCCGTCTCGGCGTCGATGTCATTCGGTGCTCCGTCAGTGGGCACATCCGTTGGCGCGTCGGCCCCCAGAACAACCGTGACCTCGAACGCCACGATCGGCTCACCGACGTTGACCGTCGTGCCCTCGTCAGCGAACAGTTGCGACACCGTGCCCGCGAAGGGAGACGGCAACTCGACGAGAGCCTTGGCTGTCTCGACCTCAGCGATGACCTGGTTGAGCGTCACCGTGTCACCGACGGCAACCCGCCACGAGACGATCTCACTCTCGGTGAGTCCCTCACCCAGATCGGGCAGGGCGAAGTTCACGATGCTCATGCTGTTGCCTTCCAGCCCGTCAGGGAATTTCGACGGCCCAGGACACGGTCAACGGCGTCGAGGATCCGGTCGAGGTCGGGCAGAAACGCCTCCTCGAGCGAGGCCGGCGGGTACGGCGTATCGAAACCGGTGACCCTCGCCGGCGCAGCCTCGAGCCAGTCAAAGCAGCGCTCGGTGATCGACGCAGCGATCTCCGCGCCCATCCCGCCCGACTGGGCGGCCTCGTGCGTGATCACCAGCCGGCCGGTTTTGCGAACGGATGCCTCAACCGTCGCGAAGTCCACCGGCGAGAGCGAGCGAAGATCGATGACTTCAACAGCCACACCGTCGTCTGCCGCCGCAGCAGCGACATCCAGCGCCGTCCGGACGAGCGGGCCATAGGCCACCACCGTGACGTCGGTGCCCGGCTGGACGACGCGGGCCTGGCCCAGCGGCGCTGCCTCTGCTCCGAGTTCGGTGTCGACGTCGCCCTTCTGCCAGTACCGGCGTTTGGGTTCGAAGAACAGCACGGGGTCGTCGCTCGCGATGGCCTGCTGGATCATCGTGTGGGCGTCCTGCGGGTTGGAGCATGACACCACCCGGAGCCCCGCTGTGTGGGCGAAGTACGCCTCGGGAGACTCCGAGTGGTGTTCGACAGCGCCGATGCCGCCACCGAACGGCACACGGATCGTGATGGGCATTCTCACGTTGCCCCTGGTTCGGTAGTGCAGCTTGGCAACCTGGGCGACGATCTGGTCGAAGCCTGGGTAGATGAAGCCGTCGAACTGGATCTCACAGACCGGGCGATACCCGCGGATGGCGAGGCCGACCGCCGTACCGATGATGCCGGCCTCGGCGAGCGGAGTGTCGATCACGCGACGAGGACCGAACTCGGCCTGGAGCTTGTCTGTGATGCGGAAGACTCCGCCGAGCTTGCCGATGTCTTCCCCCATCAGCACAACCTTGTCGTCGCGGGCGAGTGAGCGACGGAGTCCGTCGTTGAGCGCACCGGCCATCGTCATCTGGCTCATGACTCACTCCCGTCAGTGTCGCTGTCGGCGTCGCTGTCCGCGGTCCCGTCGGCGTCGTTATCTCCGAACGACGCGAGGTACGCGGCGTACTGGCTCTTCTGCCGCTCGAGCCCGGAGTGCGGCTCCGCGAAGACGTGATCGAAAACGGTGAGCGGGTCTGGTTTGGGGATCGAGAGGCACGCCGCCCGCAGTTCGCTGGCCACGGCATCCGCTTTCTCATCAACTCTCGACCGCAGCTCTTCTGTGAACGCTCCGCGCGCGTCGAGCAGGGAGGCGATGCGGGCGATCGGATCTTTTGCGCGCCACTCGTCGAGTTCGCCCGCAGGGCGGTAGCGGGTGGGGTCGTCGCTCGTCGTGTGCGGACCCATCCGGTAGGTGACCGCCTCGATGAAGGTCGGCCCCCCGCCGGAGCGCGCCCGGTCGAGAGCGATGCGCGTCGCTGCCATCACCGCGAGCACGTCGTTGCCGTCAATACGCATGCTCGGGATGCCGAAGCCCGGTGCCCGGTCCGAGATGTGGCGCTGCGACTGCAGCCCAACGGGTTCGGAGATCGCCCACTGGTTGTTCTGACAGAAGAAAACGACGGGTGCCGAGAAACTTGCCGCGAAGACGAGAGCCTCGTTGACGTCACCCTGGCTCGTCGCGCCGTCGCCGAAGTAGGCGATCGTGGCCGAGTCGACGCCGTCGTGTTTGCAGCCGAGCGCGTACCCGGTGGCGTGGAGGGTCTGCGCGCCGATGATGACGGCCGGTGTGGCCATGCCGACCTCGTACGGATTCCAACCGGATGCCGCGCTGCCGCGCCAGACGCGCATCAGGTCGGTGAAGTCGATGCCCCGGCAGTAGGCGACGCCGTTCTCGCGATAGCTCGAGAACACGAAGTCGTCGCGTCGCAGCGCACGGGCCGAGCCAATTTGAGCGGCTTCCTGCCCGAGCAACGGTGGCCAGAGCCCGATCTCACCCTGCCGCTGCAGGGCAGTGGCTTCGGTGTCGATGCGCCGGACGACGACCATGTCTTCGTACAGGCCGATGAGCTGTTCTGTGGAGACGTCGTCGACCCACGGATCGAAACCGGGATTATTGACGCGGGTGCCGTCGGACCGAACGAGCTGGACAACATCTTCGAGGGAACCGAGGTGCACACCGTACTCGTCGTGCGCCTTGTGAATTCGTGTGCCTTCATGGGTGGTGGACACAGTTACACGCCGCTTTCTTTCGTGTACTGAACCGCTGGATCGCAGCAATTCAGCATCCGGCGCCGTTGCCAGATGTAGGTGCGACGGTACGCCCGGCCGTCAATGGGCACAACCGTCATCGTTCCGATTGCGCATTCTGCCCGGTGGGATCGGAACAGGGGCTGCTAGTCTCTGGCACTATGCACAAGCTCGATCGCACAGACACCCGCCTTCTCCTGGCGCTCGCTGAAGATCCGCGATCGTCGATCGTTGCCCTCGCCGAGAAACTCGGGTTGTCGCGCAACACGGTGCAGGCGCGGTTGAGCGCCATCGACTCAACCGATGTGCTCGGTTCATTCGAGCGACGGATCAACCCGGCCGCGCTGGGTTACCCGTTGTCTGCCTTCATCTCGGTCCATCTGCAGCAGCAGAAGCTTGGCCCGATCGTCGAGCAGCTCTCGAAGATCCCGGAGATCATCCAGGCGCACGGGCTGAGTGGGTCAAGTGACCTCCTCGTGCGGGTTGTTGCCACCGATGCCGACGACCTGTTCCGGGTGTCGAGCCTCATCCTCGCGTGCGACGGGGTCGATCGCGCCGAGACCTCGCTTGCGATGGGCGAGCTGATCCCGTTCCGGGCCGCTCCCCTGCTCGAGCGCACACTGCGCGGCTAAGACGTCACCGCGGGCGGCCGCGTCGCCCAGTCGCTGCCGATCGCAGCCCGTCCGATCGCTGCTCGGACACATTCGGCTGCTCCCGAGCCCCAAACACAACCCTTTCTGGCCGAGCACCGCGGCGAACAGCCGTTTGTGGCCGAGCACGGCGACGGAACGGCCTTTTGTGGCCGAGCAATGCCACGTTAACGAACGGATGCCCCGCCTCGATTTCTCGAGGCGGGGCATCCGTTATTCAGAAGAGAGCGGCTTAGCCTTCAGCGGGCTGCTCGGCGTGAACGCGAGGAGCCTGCGTGGTGTCTCCACCTTCGGCGGGCTCTTCGGAGTGAACACGCTCAGACTCTTCAGCGACAACCGGCTCAAGCGAGAGCTTGCCGCGGTCGTCGATCTTCGTGATCTGAACGAGGATCTTCTGGCCGACGCCGAGGACGTCTTCGACGTTCTCAACACGCTTGCCACCGGCGAGCTTGCGCACCTCAGAGATGTGCAGCAGGCCGTCCTTGCCCGGGAGCAGCGAGACGAAGGCGCCGAATGTGGCGATCTTCACGACGGTTCCGAGGAACTGCTCGCCAACCTCAGGGTTGGTCGGGTTTGCGATGGCGTTGACCTGGGCACGAGCTGCCTCAGCCGACGGTCCGTCGACAGCGCCGATGTACACGGTGCCGTCTTCTTCGATCGAGATGTCTGCGCCGGTCTCGTCCTGGATGGCGTTGATCGTCTTGCCCTTGGGGCCGATCAGCTCACCGATCTTGTCGACGGGGATGTTGACGCTGATCACGCGAGGCGCGGTCGGTGCCATTTCATCCGGAGCGTCGATCGCGGCGTTCAGGACGGAGAGGATCGTGGTGCGAGCCTCCTTGGCCTGGGTCAGCGCGGCCTTGAGCACGGAGGCGGGGATGCCGTCGAGCTTGGTGTCGAGCTGGATCGCCGTGACGAACTCAGAAGTACCGGCAACCTTGAAGTCCATGTCGCCGAGTGCGTCTTCTGCACCGAGGATGTCGGTGAGAGCCGCGTAGCGGGTCTGGCCGTCAACCTCGTCGGAGACGAGGCCCATGGCGATGCCAGCAACCGGGGCGCGCAGCGGCACACCGGCGTTGAGCAGCGACAGGGTCGAGGCGCAAACGGAACCCATCGACGTCGAACCGTTGGAGCTGAGAGCCTCAGACACCTGACGGATGGCGTAGGGGAATTCCTCGCGGCTCGGCAGAACCGGAACGAGTGCGCGCTCGGCGAGGAAGCCGTGCCCGATCTCGCGACGCTTCGGGGAACCGACGCGGCCGGTCTCACCGGTGGAGTACGGCGGGAAGTTGTAGTGGTGCAGGTAGCGCTTCTTCGTGATCGGGCTCAGTGAGTCGATCTGCTGCTCCATCTTGAGCATGTTCAGCGTGGTGACACCCAGGATCTGGGTCTCTCCGCGCTGGAAGATCGCCGAACCGTGAACGCGAGGAATGACCTGAACCTCGGCGTCGAGCGGACGGATGTCTGCAAGACCACGGCCGTCCATACGGACGCCCTCGGTGAGGATGCGGCTGCGGACGATGTCCTTGGTGACGGACTTGTACGCGGCCGACACCTGGTTGTTGGCGTCTGCGGGCAGCTCGCCAGCTTCGACCTTGGCGGCGATGGCAGCCTTGACGCGGTCCTTGAGCTCGTCGTCAGCGTTCTGACGCTCCTGCTTGTCGGCGATCTGGTAGATCGAGGCGAGCTCGGTCCTGGCCAGTTCGGAGACAGCGGCGAGGGTCTCGTCGGTGTACGGGAGGAAGACCGGGTATTCGCGAACTTCCTTGGCAGCCTGTGCGGCGAGCTCGGACTGAGCCTTGACCAGCTGGAGGAGGAACGGCTTCGCGGCGTCGAGGCCCTCTGCGACGACCTCTTCGTTCGGCTTGCGGGCGCCGGCCTGGATGAGGCCCCATGCACCTTCGGTGGCTTCTGCTTCAACCATCATGATGGCGATGTCTTCGTTGCCGTTCTCGTCTGTGACGAGGCGGCCGGCGACAGTGAGGTCGAAGACGGCGTCAGCGAGCTGCGATGCCTTCGGGAATGCGACCCACTGGCCGTTGATGAGGGCGAGACGGATGCCGGCGATCGGGCCCGAGAACGGAAGTCCCGAGATCTGCGTTGACATCGATGCTGCGTTGATCGCCAGTGCGTCGTAGAACTCGTCGGGAGCGATGCTCAGGACGGTGATGACGATCTGGACTTCGTTGCGCAGGCCGGTCACGAATGACGGACGGAGCGGACGGTCGATCAGGCGGCAAACGAGGATGGCCTCGGTGGACGGACGGCCTTCGCGGCGGAAGAACGAACCGGGGATCTTGCCTGCAGCGTAGCTGCGCTCTTCAACGTCCACCGTGAGGGGGAAGAAGTCGAACTGGTCTTTGGGGTGCTTTCCGGCGCTGGTGGCCGAGAGAAGCATGGTTTCTTCATCGAGGTATGCAGCGATGGCACCCTGTGCCTGCTGTGCAAGGCGTCCTGCTTCGAAGCGGACTGTGCGCTTTCCGAACTTGCCGTTGTCGAGGACTGCCTCGGCGAACTTGATTTCTGGACCTTCCATAGGTCTCTCCTTACGTTTAGCGCTGCCCCGTGTGGGCGCACGCTCTGCGAGGAGCAGGAACAGGCAGTAAATTCTCAGACCGTGTGGTCTGGCTGATCTCCAGTAGAAAACCGCTCTCGCTCTACCGCCGATACACCGAAGGGAGGAGCGTCGGGATGACCGACGCGAGAGAAATTCACCACCGAGGACCAGCTTCCTGCCGGCCTGCTCCGTTGATGTGGACCCGATATTGCTATCGAGCCGTGTTCAGCCTAGCAGAGGCCCCCATTTCTGCGCTGGGAAGTTGCTCATGCCGCGTGTCCATTGGGTGAACGCCGCACGACGCTGCGGCACGACGGATGCCTCCCCACGCGCGATGAGCCATCCCTCCAGCCACTACCGAACTGCAGCGACGCCGGAGTACGGTGCGGTGACCCGCATCACTCTCGCAACGAGGACGGCAGATGGGCACCAGCGCGGAACCGGCGACGCTCATCGCCGTCGCGCTCGAACCCGGCGAGCGCCCGACTCCCCGCCCGATCGGCGTCAGTGAGTTCGAGTCGCTCCAGCCCCGTCACTCCCGAATCCTCCGCGCCGCCCTGGCCATGCGCGGCGGCGTGAGCCTCGCGGTCTGGATCGGCGGCGCGACAGCCGAAATGGACCTGTGGCGTCGCATCCGCATTCGCACTGATGCCGGCGGATCGACACACGCAGTGATCGTGCCACCGTCACTGTCCGGGATCGCGTCGCTATCCGGAGCGGGGTCGCCGTCCGGCGTCGCGCCGGACGCCGTGTGGCTCGACCGCGCGGTGACGTACGCACGACTCCTGGACTCTCGCGGGTTCGACGCTGTCGAGTTCGACGTCCTGGCCGGTGCGAGTGCCGGCGGCCTCAACGCGGTGATGTACGCCACAGCGCAGCGCGCCGGTGCCGACGTCGATGCGCTACTGCCGGTCTGGCGCGACATCGGAAGTGTGTGGCGGCTCCTGCGTCCGCCCGGGTTTGAGCGCGTCGATTCCATCCTGCGCGGTGACGGATACTTCTGGCCCGAGCTGAAGGACGTCCTCCGGCGTCTCTATGCCGGCCCCGGAAACCATCCGTTCCACCGCGCCTCCCGCATCGCCGTTGATCTCTCGGCAACGCTCATCGACACCGCGGATGCCACCGACCGGCACGCTGAGGACGGCAACGGTCATTTCCACTTCGTCGGCAGTGATGACGGTTCGGCGTCCGAGTACGGCCGCGCGATTCCCTCCGGCGACGGGCCGGTTCCGGCGGCCGACCTGGCTCGACTTGCGTACGCCGCGCGCACGACGTCATCGTTTCCGGGCGCATTCGAGCCTGCCCTCATCTTCTCGAAGTCGACGCGCGTACCCCTCAACGGCCCCTGGCTCCCGGATGCGGAGAGCGTCGATATGACCTTCGCGTTCCACGCCCACCGGAACGACTGGTCACATCCGTTTCACGTCGTCGACGGTGGTGTGCTCGACAACATTCCGATTGATCGGGCCTTCCGGGCGGTTCGCGGAATGGCCTCGACGGTCAACGCCACCCGGGCGCTGCTCTACCTCGACCCGAGTCCCCCGGCCGAGTCGCTCGCCTCCGTGCGTCCGACCCACTACGGGAGGGCGGATGCCGGCTCGTCGTCGGCCGGGCCCCACCGTGTGCGCAAGCGACTTTCCGACCGGCAGTCCGAGTTTCTCCCCGTCATTGTCGCTGCGTTGAGGCGGCAGGTGATGAGGGAGTCAGGGCCGGACGAGGAAGACGAGGTCGAGCGGTTTCGCCTCGCCCTGAAACAGTCGGAGGGACGAAGCGAGTCCTTCGCCGTCTTCTCGACGGCGGCCGTCGACGACTACGACAGGGTGGAGGCGCAACGCGCCTACATCCGGTACCGGTCGGCGGCGGATCTGCAGCTGATCACGCTTGTGCTCGCCGATCCCTCGCGGTGGCAGCTCGGTACCAACCTGCCGACGCGATCCGACTGGCGTGCGCGATCGGCCGAGGAACGCCATGGTCTGGATCACCTCTTCGACCGCGTCTTCACCGACCTGTCGGGCGATTCTGAGACCGGTGAGTTCTTCCGCGCTGTCGTCGACGGACCACAGGCGCTGCTCGATGCGTCGCTGTCGCTGCTCAACTGGGTGCGTGCGCTCGAAAGCGTCATGGCGACCGACATCTCGGTCGCCGACATCCGGCTGAGGGTCTACGAGGTCCTCGCGCGGGCAACCGACGCGCGAGACCTGTGCCTTCGAGCCGTACTCGACGACGCCGAACGGCTCGACGCGGCATCGTCGCCCGCCCGACTGGCCGACACCGTTCTTGCGACGTGGATTCGGGAGAATTCGGCCGCCGTCGACGCCGCTGCGCGCCATTGGGCCGTTCTCGATGAGTGCCTCGACGCACTCCGCGCCGCCTCGCCCGGCAACGGTAAGGCCGCGCGGGACACCAACGCCGATTCCGACACGAATACGAACACCGCCCGAGCGTGGGAACACGTGCCATGGAGCGGAATCCCGATGCGCCGACAGGACTTCGAGGCAGTCGACCTTGCCCCGTTTCTCGCGGCGATGGGGATTCCCGAACCCATCTCCGCGCTGGCGTTCTGGCGGATCACCGGTGATGAACCAGCCGCGAGGCCTGGCGACTACACAGCCTTGCTCGAGCGCAAGACGCGAAGGGCAACACGCGCAGCGCTCTCACTCCCGGCCGGTGACATCGACCGGGACGTTCTTGGCCGCCTGTTCGGCACACCCCTCACCTCGCGAGACAAGCTCGCCGGCACAACCGCTGTCAACTTCGGCGGGTTCCTCGCGAGAGGATGGCGCGCCAACGACTGGTGGTGGGGACGACTGGATGCCGCTGCAGGCATGACCCGCTTCGTCGACTCCTATCCGCCGATCCAACCGGCGGGCAGAAGGAAAACCGACCCCTCTCTGATCGATGCCGTGCAGTCCAGCGTGCTGGCGGATGCGGCAGCGAGTCCTGACCGACCTTTTTCAGCGGACCCGGGCGAAACAGCGCCATCCCGACAGCTCCGTTCCTCATTCACCCGTGGCGGAAACACGCTCGGGGATCTTTCGCCGGCGTACCTTCTCTCCGTGCTGTCGCGCAGCATCCGCGTGACGTCCCGGGCAATCTCGGGCTCGACATCGACGCCCTGGCGCCTGATCCTCGCACTCCTTCGCCCACTCTTCGTTTTTGTCCCGCTCCTTGCCACACCGGTCCGGGCAGGAATCGCCGTGCTGGTTCTCAACGCAACCATCGTGCTGTCAGCGTCATCCCCGGTCGCAGCGCCGCCCGGTGCCGGGACGGTTCTCGTAGGAGCGGTCATCCTCGCGGCAGTTTTCGTTGGACTAGTGGTCGGGCTCGGCGTCGCCGTCCACCGCTGGCGACGCCTCATCGGCGCCATAGAGAACGCGGATGCTGCACAGCTAGAGGATTCGACACCGAGCGCGGCTGCCAGAGAACACGCGCCCGACGGCTGGCCGGCCCGTGCGCTGTCGTCAGCACTCGCGCTTCGCACGACTGCTCGTTGGCAGGCAGTAACGTGCGCGGTGGGGTCGTGCGCGACCCTGGGGGTCGCGGCGTTGGCTCTGGTCGGCGATGGGCTCGACGCGTCGTTCTGGGTCCTGGCTCACGCCGCGGTCCTTCTTGCCGCGCTGGCACTGTACCTGGCACGGTCACCGAGTGACCGGGGCACGCCCGCCCTCACCTTCTGCGCCTGCGCCGTCGGTTACGCCGCGTGGATCGCTCTCGTGCTCGCGCTGCCCGGAGTTGTCGCCGACCTGACCGCCGGCGGCAACGGAACCGGTGGCCTTTTCGGACTCCAGACATCCGACCTGGTGGTTGTTGCCGGGGTCGCACTGGCCGGCTTCAGTGCCGCCCTGCTCCTGACGGTCGGGTGGCTGCCCGTAAGGGCGCAGCTCCCCCGCACCTGGCTGCTCAACACAGGGACCGTGTCAGTGGTCGCGGGTGCGGCAGCCGCGACGGTCGTCGTGGTGTCGATGCTGGTGCCCGGCACTGAGTCGACGTCGCTCAACATCGCTGTCACGGTTGTCGTGATGGTCTTCGTCTGGGGTCAGCTCGTGTGGTGGCTGCCGGAGATCCCCGAGGGCACGAGCGACGCATGGCAAGCTGCCGTCATCCCGGATGCCCTGCGCGATTAGTCGCGGGTGCGGGCCCACCACACGCCGACCACGATGAGCAGCACGACGGCGACGAGGGCGATCAGGGCGAACTTGATCGCGGCGGCGAGGAAGGCAAGCGCGATGTTGACGATCCACGATGCGACGACGACAGCGAGAATGACGACGACGATGCCGATCAGGAGGTTCTTTGTGCTGGTCTTCATGGCTCAAGTTGACCACATGATCGACGGTGACAGCGAACCAGTCCTGCTGACTCGGCCCGCGCGGCTCAGCTCGGCTGGAACCCGCCAACCGGACTCAGCGATGCGTCGAATCCGAAGGGGTCGCGGACCTGTCCTGAGCGATCGGATGCCGCGACGAGTGGCACGAGCTCGCTCGCTGCCCGGTCGATCCGGTCGGGCAGGGTCTTCACCGTGTCTGCGCCGCTCCCCCAGGCCTCCGATGCCGCAAACACGCTCGTCGGGACGACGACGGCATGCAGGTAGGTGAACATGGGACGAAGCGCGTAGTCCAGGGCGAGGGAATGCCGTGCGGTGCCGGCCGTGGCTCCGATGAGCACGGGCATATCGGTGAGTGAGCGGTTGTCGAGCACATCGAAGAATGACTTGAACAGGCCGCTGTAACTCGTCGTGAAGATCGGCGTGACGGCGATCAGGCCGTCTGCACCGGTCACGGCATCGATGACCGCCTCGAGCTTGGGGCTGGCGAAGCCGGTCAGCATGTTGTTCATAACGTCGGTGGCGACGTCGCGCAGCTCCACCGTCGTAACCTCGACCTCCACACCCTGTTCCTTCAGTCGCGCCACGGTTGCGTCCGTCAGACGGTCGGCGAGCATTCTCGTGGATGACGGCTGGCTGAGCCCCGCCGAAACGACGGCGAGTTTCCTCGTGGTCATTACTTCACCTCTGAATCGGCGAGAGCGGCGTTGTCAGCCGATGCGCCAGCTGCCTGGAGCGACGAGTGAGTCGGAGCGTCCGGCACGTCGGCCGGACGGTTCTTCGCGAACTCCCTGCGGAGCACTGGCACCACTTCCTCGCCGAGCAGGTCGAGCTGTTCAAGCACCGTCTTGAGCGGCAGGCCGGCGTGGTCCATCAGGAACAGCTGGCGCTGGTAGTCGCCGACGTAGTCCCTGAAGCCGAGCGTCTTGTCGATGACTTCCTGCGGGCTGCCGACCGTGAGCGGGGTCTGGGAGGTGAAGTCCTCGAGGCTGGGGCCGTGACCGTACACCGGGGCGTTGTCGAAGTACGGGCGGAATTCGCGGACGGCATCCTGCGAGTTCTTGCGCATGAAGACCTGTCCACCGAGCCCGACGATCGCCTGGTCGGCACGACCGTGACCGTAGTGCTCGAACCGCTGGCGGTAGAACGCAACCATCTTCTGGGTGTGCGACGCGGGCCAGAAGATGTGGTTCGAGAAGAAGCCATCCCCGTAGAACGCGGCCTGCTCGGCGATCTCAGGAGAGCGGATGGAACCGTGCCAGATGAACGGAGGCACACCGTCGAGCGGACGCGGAGTGGAGGTGAATCCCTGAAGCGGAGTGCGGAACTGGCCCTCCCAGTCGACGACGTCTTCACGCCAGAGCTTCCGGAGCAGGGCGTACTTCTCGAGGGCAAGCGGGATGCCCTGGCGGATGTCTTCGCCGAACCACGGGTACACGGGGCCGGTGTTTCCACGGCCGAGGGTGAGGTCCATGCGTCCACCGGAGAGGTGCTGGAGCATCGCGTATTCCTCGGCGATGCGCACCGGGTCGTTCGTGGTGATGAGCGTCGTCGCGGTCGACAGGATGATGGTCGAGGTTTTGGCCGCGAGATAGCTGTTGATCGCGACGGGACTCGACGGGAAGAACGGCGGGTTGTGGTGCTCGCCCATGGCAAACACATCCAGTCCGACCGCTTCAGCGTGCTGAGCGATGGTCAGGACATCGTTGAGGCGCGAGGCGTCTGTGGGGGTGTGACCTGTTGTCGGGTCGGTGGTGATGTCGCCGACGCTGAAGATTCCGAACTGCATTGTGCTTTCCGCCATTGTCTTTTCCAACCAGAGAAGTTATCTATTCGTATGAATGGATATCGAGTGTAACCGGATCAAGCTCGACTTCATTCCCGGCGTGCCTCTGGGGTCACCCGTTCTGGCGCATAGGGTGGATGCGTGAAAGCAGCGACCGGCAGCATCCCCAAACCCCGGGTTCCGTTCTGGGACAACGCCCGCTTCGCCTGCATCGTCCTCGTCGTGATGGGGCACGGCATCCAGCGGCTCATTTACGATTCGGATGCCGCACTTACCGTTTACCTGTTGATCTACGCCTTCCACATGCCCGCATTCGCCATCGTCAGCGGGTACTTCACGAAGAGCAGCCCGCCCGGCGCGCGCGAGATGAAACGGTTGATCACGGACATCCTTGTTCCTTACGTGATTTTCGAGACCGTGTGGACCCTGGTCCAGTTCCTCGTCGAGGGCAAGCAGGAGCTGAATCCGACGCAGCCGTCGTGGACGCTCTGGTTCCTGCTGGCGCTTGGCATCTTCCGGCTGGTCCTCCCCTACCTCGCGCTGCTGCGCTGGCCGCTCGCCTGGGCACTGATCATCTCGGTCGGCGTCGGCTACCTCGACAACGTCGACAGCACGTTCTCGCTCGCGCGGACGCTCGGCATCCTCCCGTTCTTCGTACTCGGCTGGCAACTGCACAGGTGGAAGCTCGTTGAGCGCTGGCGCGTCGTGGATCGCCAGACGTGGCTGATCCGGGGCGCGGCGATCGTGCTGTTCGCCGCGTGGATCGCCGTGCTCGTGAGCTTCATCGACCTGTGGCGGAAGATCGACCTTCGTTTCTGGTTTTTCTACGACGATTCATACGCGGGTCTGGGTGAAGCCCAGTGGTGGGGTGGCGCTGTCCGACTCGGCCTCATCGTCCTTGCCACACTGCTCAGCGCGGCTTTTTTCGTCCTGCTGCCGCGACGGGAAACCTGGATGACACAGTTCGGCAGGTACACGATGTACGTCTATCTGCTGCACAGCTTCGTGCTCTATCCGCTTCGGGAGAGCGGGGTGCTCCGGCACGAATTGCTGCCGGATGTCTGGCTCGTCGCCATGATCATCTTTGCCGTCGTCATCTCGGTGGTGCTGGCCAGCGCGCCGGTGCGGCGATTCTTCCGCCCTGTGATCGAGCCGAAGCCACGGTGGATTTTCGCGGATCACCGGGATGCCCCACCCGGACCGTCGCGGCGCGACCCGACGGGCGCCCAGCGGGACCCTGCCCCGGAGGCGAAGCGCCCGCCGAGCACTCCTCGCGAGGGCGCCTGACGCGACCCGGTGCGCAGACCGTCGGTGCTGCGCCTGTTGCTCCGCTACCGGACCGAACCGGCGACCGACCGCTGCCGGGGTGATGTCGGGCGCGTCGTCCGCTCCTGCCGAAGCCGTCGCGCTTTCCTGGCCGTGAGGAGCAGGCCGACGAGCACACCGAGGATCGCACCGGCACTGTTCGCTACCAGGTCCCGCGGGTCAGACACCCGTCCGGGGATAAAGAGCTGGGCGGTCTCGATGACGACGGTGATGCCACAGCCGATGGAAACCGCGAGCCACCACAGTCGTCGGCCGAAAAGCAGCACGAGGAACAGCCCGATCGGGAAGAACATGGCGATGTTGGCCGCGAACTCAAGGACGTTGTAGGTGATCCAGGAGGTCGCCTCGTAGCGATCGAGCACGCCGAGCGCGCGGAAAATGAGTCCGTTGTTGCTGTCGTCGAACGGCTGGGGTCCGAGCGTGACCCAGCCGACAAAGACCAGGTATGCGCCGGTGAACAGGCCGAGGATCGGGTGACGGTGCAGCATCCGCTCAGTCTGTCCTAGTTCTCTGTGGCCAGGATGAACGCGAGCAGGGCACTTCCGGAGAATAGCCCGGGAGCGCCCTGCACGTCAGTCCTGTGCGAGTTGGCGTTCGGCGTTCTGCTTGCCGAGAACCGAGTGGCGCCGTCCGTAGGCGAAGTAGATGACCAGGCCGGCCGCGAGCCAGATGAGGAACCGGACCCAGGTGAGGGTCGTGAGGTTGAACATGAGCCACAGACAAAGCACTGCCGAGAGGATCGGGAGGAACGGCGACAGCGGCACGCGGAAGGCCCTCGGCAGGTCTGGCCGCTTCTTGCGGAGGACAATGACGGCGATGCTGACCAGCACAAAGGCGCTCAGGGTTCCGATGTTGATCATCTCCTCGAGAACACCAACATCCGTCAGGCCGGCGAGCAGCGCGACGAGGACGCCCGAAATGATCTGGACCCGTACCGGGGTCCTGCGCTTCTCACTCGTGACGCTCAGCGACCGCGGCAGCAGCCCGTCGCGGCTCATTGCAAACAGGATCCTGGCGAGACCGAGCAGGAGGACCATGATGACCGTCGTGAGACCCGCGAGGATCCCGACGGAGATCACCTGGGCCGCCCAGTCGGCTCCGACCGCGACGAAGGCGGTGGCGAGCGACGGGTCTTCCGCCTCGGCGAGCGTCGTGTACGGCACCATGCCGGTGAGCACGAGGCTTACCCCGATGTACAGCACACTGACGATGGCGAGGCCACCGAGGATGCCGCGAGGCAGGTTCTTCTGCGGGTCACGCACCTCCTCTGCGCTCGTTGCCACCACGTCGAATCCGATGAAGGCAAAGAACACCAGGCTCGCACCGGCGAGGAGGCCGAACACCCCGTACTGTGCGGGAGCCGCTCCGGTGAGGAACGCGAAGAGCGACTGGCTCCAGACGTCACTCGATCCGCCCTCGGTCGGAACCGACTCCGGGATGAACGGCACGTAGTTCTCCGGGCGGATGAAGAACGCGCCGACCACGATGACGAAGAGAACGATGGCGACTTTGATGACGGTGAAGACAGCGCCGACCCGCGCCGAGAGCTGGGTGCCGAGGACGAGGAGTGTGGTGAAGATCGCGACGATGATGAACGGACCCCAGCTGACCTGGAGTCCCGCGAGGTTCAGGGTGTCAGGAACACTCCACCCCCACAGGTCGAAGACAAGGGAAAGGTAGATGCCCCAGTATTTGGCGATGACCGCTGCTGCCGTGAGCATCTCGAGGATCAGATCCCAGCCGATGATCCAGGCGACGAGTTCGCCGAGGGTCGCGTAGGTGAACGTGTAGGCAGAGCCGGCGACGGGCACGGTCGATGCGAACTCGGCGTAACACATGATCGCCAGGGCACAGGTGAGGGCGGCGAGCAGGAACGAGAGGCTGACCGATGGCCCTGCATACTGGCCAGCAGCACGGGCTCCGACCGAGAAGATTCCGGCTCCCACAGCGACGGCGACGCCCATGACCATGAGATCCCAGGTGCCGAGTGTGCGTTTCAGGCTCCGGTGTTCGAGGTGAGAGTCTGCCAGCGACTCCTCGATGCTTTTGGTCCGCCAAAGGCTCATTGTTGCTCTCCCCGTTTGTGTGACCCGAAGGGGGCACCTACCGAGAATGCCAGACATCGGATGCCGCGTCGAGATGAGAGGATCGAGTCCATGACAGAGACCCACATTTCCAACGATTCTGCCGAGACCGAGACCGCTGCCGAGGCGGGGACCGCAACCGCAACCCAGACCGAGACCGAGGCAGCGAGCGCCGCACCATGGTGGACCCGCGCCGTGGTTTACCAGGTCTACCCGCGGAGCTTCGCAGACTCCGATGGTGACGGGGTCGGCGACCTCAACGGCATCCGTTCGAAGCTTGACTACCTGGCTGAGCTCGGAGTCGATGTTGTGTGGCTCTCACCGGTCTACCCGTCTCCACAGCACGACAACGGCTACGACATCAGCGACTACGAAGACATCGAGCCGGTGTTCGGCTCTCTGTCCGACTTCGATGCGCTGGTCGCCGAAGCGCACGAGCGCGGCATCCGCATCGTCATGGACCTCGTGGTGAACCACACCAGCGATGAGCACGCCTGGTTCCGCGAGTCGCGGTCGTCGCTCGATAACCCGAAGAGGGACTGGTACTGGTGGCGTAAACCGCAGGATGACGGCAGCGCGCCCAACGGCTGGACGAGCGCGTTCTCAGGGCCGGCGTGGACTCTCGACGAGAAGACCGGTGAGTACTACCTGCACCTCTTCGCGAAGCAGCAGCCGGATCTCAACTGGGAGAACCCCGACGTGCGGCAGGCCGTCTACGCGATGATGCGGCGGTGGCTTGACCGCGGTGTCGATGGGTTCCGGATGGACGTCATCAACCTGATTGCGAAACGGCGCGAACTGATCGACGGGCCGGACCGCGGCACGGGCAGTGGCTTTGCGATGGGACCGCAGATTCACGAGTACCTGAAGGAGATGCACCGCGAGGTCTTCGCCGGGCGCGACGAGACCTACCTCACCGTCGGCGAGATGCCCGGCGTGAGTATCGACGATGCTGCGCTGTTCACCGACCCGACGCAGGGCGAGGTCGACATGGTGTTCCAGTTCGAGCACGTCTCGCTCGACCAGGGTGAGCACAAGTTCGATCCGATCCCCCTCGACCTCGTTGCCCTCAAGACCAACCTCGCCCGCTGGCAGGTGGGTCTCGCCGAGACCGGCTGGAACAGCCTGTATCTCAACAACCACGACCAGCCCCGGCTGGTGTCGCGCTTCGGCAACGACACCGAGTACCGCTACGAGTCGGCGACGCTCTGGGCCCTTGTGCTGCACCTGCACCGTGGAACGCCCTACATCTACCAGGGCGAAGAGATCGGCATGACCAATGTGCGGTTCGAGTCGATCGAGCACTATCGGGACATCGAGTCGCTCAACCACTACCGCGAGGCCGTCGAAGAATTCGACGTGGCACCGTCGAGCGTGTTGAGCGCCGTGCACGCGATGGGGCGAGACAACGCACGGACTCCCATGCAGTGGGATGCGAGTGAGCAAGCCGGTTTCACGACGGGTACGCCGTGGATTTCGGTCAACCCGAACTATCCGGAGATCAACGCGGAGGCCGACCGGGCAAGCGGCACGAGCGTGTTCGCGTTCTACCAGCGGTTGATCGAGCTGCGGCACACGAACGACACCGTCGCGCTCGGCGACTTCGAACTGCTGGAGCCGTCGCATCCGACGCTGTACGCGTTTATGAGGACATCCGCTTCGGAACGTCTGCTCGTCGTCGCCAATGTGTCTGACGCGCCATTCAACGGGGCACTCCCCCTCGATGTCGCTTCAGCCGAACTGGTGCTTGGCAACTACCCGGTTGACGGTGACATGCCGCTGCGTCCGTGGGAGGCGCGGCTGTACCGGCTCTGACCCGGCACCCGCGGGTGCACAAAAACGGGCCGTTCACCCGAAGGTGAACGGCCCGTTTTTAAGAAGATCGCGTTGTCATCGTCCTGATCAAATCAGGGACCGACGCGGTTTCCGGCTGAAATTAGCGACGGAGGCCGAGACGCTCGATGAGCGAGCGGTAACGGTTGATGTCGACATCAGCGAGGTAACCGAGCAGGCGGCGACGCTGACCAACCAGCAGAAGCAGGCCACGACGTGAGTGGTGGTCGTGCTTGTGCTCTTTGAGGTGTTCGGTGAGATCCTTGATCCGCTGGGTCATCACTGCGACCTGGACCTCGGGGGATCCCGTGTCACCCGGGTGGGTTGCGTACTCTTCGATGATCGCCTTCTTGGCTTCGCCTTCAAGTGCCATAGGTTGATCCCCTTTTCTCTCGTTGCGCGGTGCCCGTCACAGAATGTGTGGGCTCTCTTTATCCGCGGCCGTTTGACGGCAACCTCAAGAGTTTAGCAGGTTTCGCTCCTCCGGTCGGCGCTAGTGTGAATCGGATCGGCACGAGTGATCGGGGGCGACCGGGGCAACCCGGCCCTGGTCCACACCTGCAGCGAAAGGGATGCCATGAGCCACCTTCGGGAAACACTGCGTTCGATTCCGTCGTTCCCCGCCGATCTTCCGGTGTTTGACTGGGAACGGGCGCCGGAGCAGCCGGCCGACCTCTTCGACGAGTGGCTGACCGAGGCTGTGGATGCCGGTGTACCCGCGCCGCACGCCATGACCCTGTCGACGAGCGAGCCCGATGGCCGGGTTACGGCGCGAACTCTCGTGCTCAAGGACATCGACGAGCACGGCTGGGTGTTTGCGTCGCGCGACGACAGCCCGAAGGCGCGGGACCTCGGCGCGAACCCGTTCGCAGCGCTCACCTTCTTCTGGCCGCAGCTCGGCAGGCAGGTGCGGGTCACCGGTGCTGCACGGAAGGGGACGCGGGCCGACAGCGAGGAGGACTTCCTGGCGCGACCGGAGACCTCGCGTGCCGCTGCCTTTGTCGGGCACCAGAGCGAGCCGCTGGACTCCCCCGAGACCTACCGCGACGCGCTCGAGGATGCCGTTTCTCTTGTGACCCAGGACCCGTCTCGTGTCGACCGCAACTGGAGCACGTGGGCTGTGATCGCCGACGAGGTTGAGTTCTGGCAGGCGTCAAGTGACCGCGGACACCTCCGGCTCAAGTACCGCCTGCACGGGCGCTCGTGGGAGCGCGGGCTGCTCTGGCCGTAGTCGGTTAGGTCAGGTCGGGTCACAACGTCCTCAGAACGGTGCGGGGTCGGCGCCCCGGATTCCGCGCTCGCCCGTGTCGTCGGTTCCTGTGTCGTCGCTTCCTGTGTCGTCCGCTTGTGCTGTGTCACCGCTTCTCCCGACGCCACTACGCGGCGGTGGTGGCACCGGCAGAACCACCTCGGGCCCGGTTGTGTATGTGTGCCCGAGGGGCGACGTCCACTCGAGGAACCCGTCGCCCACCTGCTCAACCGACCAGGTCGTCTGGTGCTTGAGCCGATGGTGCGGTCGACACATGCTCGCCAGATTCGCGTAATCGGACCGTCCTGCGAACTGCCAGTCGACGGTGTGATCCATGTCGCATTCCGTGGCTCGCCGATTGCATCCCGGTCCGCGACACGTGCCGTCCCGGATCTCCAGCGCGAGACGCAGATCCCGAGGAATCTTGTACTTCTTTCGCCCGAGTGAGAGCGGGACTCCGGTTTCGGGATGCACCAGCAATCGCATCCACGACGTCGCCTCCCCCGCAAGCTCCCGAGCGGTCTCGGGATCAATAGGCCCGTATCCCTCGAGCTCGGCCGGCTCGCCACTCTTCCCCATGAGCGTCATCACCGGCACCGTGACAATCACCGTCGGTCGAATCCCGCGCAGGATGCCGTTCCGCCGCCGCGCCTTCGGTCGGTGACTCGACCGCCGACCGGAACGCCTATCCGTCCGCTCGTTCGTTCGCCGCTTCTCTCCAACGCGGGCTGCTTCGGGAGCGTTCTCGGCTTCGGTACCGTCTTCGGATTCCGCCTTGTCTCCGCTCTCGGCTTCGGGTTCCCCTTCGGCATGTGTGTCACTGGCAGCAGCCACATCGGGGCAACCGCACGGGAGGCGCACTGTGGCACCGAACGGCAGCTCCCGTTGCACGCTGTCGAGCAGGCGATCGACCGCGACATCGAGACTGAGCTGCGTCAACGTCCGGGGCTCATCGTCCCGCTGCAGCGTCATCGCCTCAGCGCGAATCGCGTTGTAGAACGCCATTGCTGTCGCCGCCGGCTGGTAGAGGTTGACCCATGCCATCCCGTCGAGGTCGGCGTGGAATTCCATGCGCCGCCGGTCGAACGCCGACCGCTTGCGGGTCGTGATGGACTCGGGATGGGTTCGTTCGCGCAGCTTGCGAGCCCGTGAACTGAACTTCGCGGCGGTCAGCGACCTGGCCGCCGGAAGGACCTGTTTCTCGAAATCGGCACGGGCATCCGGCGGCAGAGTCGTCGCCTGGTCGACCATCAGCTGAGCGTGTCGGTACGAGATCCCACCATCGGCGAGCGCCTCCAGCGTCGCCGGCAACTCATGGGCGAGCATCTCGCTGTCTGCGATGAGACTCGACGCCGTGCTCTCGGGAACGCGCAGCGCGCTGGCCAGTTCCCAGATGAACGAGCGTCTCGCCAGTTCCTGCACTTCGGACTCTGTGCGCGGCGGGCCGAGGACGACGACCGATCTCGCCGTCACCTCGCTCCACTCCCGGGCCCGGTCGATGAGTCGTGCTCTCGTCGCGTGAGCCTTGGCGATCTGTTCGTTCACAGCGACGATGTCGTCGACCAGCGTGGACAGCGCGTCGGCGTCGATCGCGTATGGCGTCGGCGGAGAGTCGGGTGCTTCGTCATAGGTACCGCAGCCAGGCGGCATGTCGTCGACCGGGAACTTCGCAAGGAGTAAGTCATCAGCGAACAGGGCGTCTCTGAACTCAGCGTCAACCAGGGCATCACCGATCAACACGTTGTCGACGGACACCTCGCCAACGACCAGGCCATACAACTGCCCGCAGCCGGGTGGCAGCGCCCGACCGCCCGACAAACGGAGAAAGAACTCCCGGCGCGCCTGCCCCTCAATCGCGTCACTGGCGAAGACCTGCTCGCCCCACAACTCGTCGCCCCGCAGTTCCTCGGCACGTGGGCCATCGTCCGGCGGCAACTCACGGGGCAGCAGCCAGTGGGGCGGCACTCGATTCAGCAACAGCCGGTCTGGCACCCGCCACTCGGACTGCGGCTGGTCTTGCAGCATCGAAGTGGATAACTCTTCGTCGAATTCCATGCCTTAAGTAGACACCCACCTACTGACATCCGTTCGATTAACCGGACTGCGAACAATCCTGCTTATCGAATTTGTATTCGCAATCGGATCAGCCACCACCGCAGCCACTAGGTTGAGACCCATGACCCGTGCGCCAGGACCTGCCCGACGACAATTGACGATCGCGGGCGTTCTGCTCCTCATTCAGGGCGTCCTGATGGAAGGCCTCGTCGTCATCGGCCTTGTGGTTCTGCTGGGCACCGGAGTCAGCCAGACGATCATCACGGAAAACGCGCACATTTTCGCCCTGCCCTACCTTCAGGACAACCTCTACCTGATGATGGCGATGAGCGGAATCTTTGCCGCGCTCCGCGTGACCGGAGCGGTCGGGCTCCTCCGCAATCGGCTCTGGGGCCTCGCGCTCTCCCTCGTCAACTGCGTCATCACGCTCACCCTCATGGTGTTCCTCCTGCCGGCCGGTCTCGCCGACGGCCTGCTCTCCGGAGCGGCACTCGTGCTCATCCTCATGGCGTGGCTCGGGCGGGACGCGAACGGCACCCTCAGGACGATTGCCTAGGCCAGTCGGGTCTTCCCCCTCGACCGCCGCACTGGCATCCTGACGCCATGGATCCTCGCCTCCACTTCCTCACCGTCGCTGCCGCCGATCTCAACGCCGCCCGCCGCTTCTACGTCGATGGGCTCAACTGGGAACCGCTCGTCGACGTTCCCGGCGAGATCATCTTCTTCCAGGTCGGCCCCGGTCTCGTGCTCGGTCTCTACGCCTCCCGCGCGTTCAACCGGGATCTCCTGCTGCCCGGCACCGCCGAGCCATCCGGCTTCACGCTGTCGCACAATGTCGACAGCCCAACCCTTGTCGACGAAACCATCGAAGCGCTTCTCCGCGCGGGCGGAACGCTGCTGAAAAGGCCGCAGTTCGCGGCATTCGGCGGCTATCACGGCCATATCACCGATCCGAACGGAGTGGTGTGGGAGATCGCGCACAACCCGGCCTGGAGCATCGATGAGACGGGCGCCGTCCTCCTCGGCGAATGAACCCCTCCGCCCAAATCCACCCTGTCAACAGATGCCGTCAGTGCCTAAACTGAAACAGTTGAAATCCAGCGTGAGGACCATAATGAGTTCTGAGAATCCGACACCGGATGCCGATGAGACCGCAGAACGCGCCGAGGAAACGAAGCGCAAGTTCCGCGAGGCACTCGAACGCAAGAAGGCGCAGTCGCAGGGCAAGGGCACCGATCACCTCGACGGCGATTCAGCCATCCACGGTGCGCACGGGCCAGCGACGCACCAACGCGACTTCCGCAGGAAGACCGGCTAGCGGCACCGCGTCGGCGCGTGAGCGCCGACTCACGCGCTGTCGCTGGTGAGACTGTCGATGGCGAGGCTGTAGATCGCAAGGTCGAGCCGTTTCTCCCCGAGCACGAGCGCCCGCTCCACAACACCCTCGCGCTCAAAACCCAGGCGCTCTGCAAGTCGGCAACTGCGCTCATTCGAGGCTGCCGTGCGAATTTCGACCCGTCGCATGCCCTGCTCGGCGAGGTGTTCCATAAGCGCGGAGCAGGCCAGGAACGCAATGCCCTTCCCTTCGACCTCATAATCGAGCCAGTAGCCAAGTTCTGCCTTCCGCGTCGCGCGGTCCAGCGCCACAGAAGCTGCACCGACCATCTCATCGCCCCTGAAAACGACGGTCGGCACGATGGTTCCCCGGGAGAAGCCCTCGAGCTGATGTTGCGTGAAGGCCCCGAGAGTCTCGCGTGTCTGATCCGTGAGCGCCCACGGTTCCCACGCTCTCAACCGCGAGAGGTTCTTCTCGATCAGGCGGAGCATCCCCTCATCGGTCGCTCTCGTGCGAAGGCTCAGCCGATACCCGTCGCCGAGATCGCGCTCGAAGTGCATCACGACTTTCTCTCTCCGACCCGACTGCGCTCTACGCCTCGCGCTCGAACACGAGCAGCGTCGATGTCGCCGTCGCGAGCACCCTGCCGTCGGCATCCGTCAGCGCTGCAGACGCGAACGCTGCCCGCCGTCCGAACGAAATGAGGTTCGCTTCCGCGCGCACCACACCTGTGTCGACGGTCATCGGTCGGTGATACGAGGTCTTGAGTTCGAGCGTGGTGTACCCCTGCGTCGGTGACAGGCGGGTGTGCACCGCGGTGCCACAGGCGGAGTCAAGCAACGCGGCGGCGAATCCGCCGTGGACGGTGCCGATCGGATTGAGCACGTGCGCTCCCGGCGTGCCCTCGAAGACCGCGGAGCCCCGACCGACCTCGACGAGATCGAATCCGAGCGTCTCGCAAATGGACGGCCGCTGCCCCGCTGCCAGCATGGCCTTCAATTGCTCGAGGCCGGTGAGGCCGTCAGATTCGGGTGCGTCGAGAATATTCATCCCCTCAGCTTAGGCAACAGTCCCGCGACGTCATCGAGCACGGATTCGTTCCCGGCGTAGATCCCGTTCGCCCGTGGCCAGTGCGTCAGGACCTCGGAGAATCCCAGCTCGGCTGCTCGCCCAACGCTGTCCTCGAACCGGGCCGCGCTGTCGAGCGCGTACGAGCCGCCCGAGTCGATCATGAGGTACTTCTCGACCGACAGCGGGTCGGTGCCGACAGACAACGCGGCATCCTCGAATCGCCTGCCGAGCGTTGCGACAGCCGCCCACCAGTCCTCGCCGACCTCCCCGTCGGGTCCGGTCGTGACCCAGCCTGAGCCGTACTCGGCAGCGACGCGCATTCCCTTGGGACCGTTTGCCGCGACCACGAACGGCATCCGCGGACTCTGCGCTGGCGCTCCCACCATCCGGGCGTTCACCGCGGTGTACCAGTCGCCCACGAAACTCACTCCACCGCTGTCCGGAAGTTCGAACCGCAACAGCGCGTCGAGGTCAGAGACAAACTCGGCGAATCGCTCGTGGCGCTCCCGCGGGGTGAGTTCACGATCACCGAGCACGAACGCATCGAACCCGGTTCCACCCGCGCCGACACCGAGCACGAATCGCCCGCCCGAGATCTCATCAAGGGTCGCCAGGTCCTTCGCGAACGGAACAGGGTGCCGATAGTTCGGCGACGCCACGATCGTCCCGAGACGGATGCGGCTGGTCACGACGGATGCGGCGGTGAGTGTCGGGATCGTGGCATGCCACGGCTCATCGGCGAGACTCCGCCAGGAGAGGTGGTCATAGGTCCACGCCGAATCAAAGCCGAACTCCTCAGCGCCCTGCCACTTGCGCTTCGCTTCGTGCCACGGGTCCTGGGGAAGAATGATGATTCCACAACGCATCCCCGCAGTCTAGAAGACCCCCCACGGACCCTCCACGTGGCACGCCAACCCCCTGAGAAAACGCCACACGGACGTGTCCGGATGTCTGCGGCGAGTGCGACACTGTCGCCATGAGCACTCACACCGACTCCCCTCGCTGCTTCATAGTGCCGCCGTATCTCCTCACCCACCTGGCGCAGCTCGAAGACCCACGGCTCGCCCACGCGGCGAGTGCGGCGCAGCGTGCGCTCGCAGCCGCGTCGCAGATCCGTGCGGTGCGGAGGGGTGAACCGGCTCCCCCGCGGCAGTCGATGCGGGGTACAGACGCCGTGCGGCGGCAGGCATCAGCTCCCGGTCGGCCTGAGCGATACATCTCGGATGCCGAGGGCACAGAAGAGCTGCCCGGTCGCCTCGTCCGTTCGGAGGGTGAGCCGCCGACACCCGACGAGAGCGTCAACGAGGCATACGACGGACTCGGCGAAACTTACTCCCTGTTCTGGGAGGCATTCTCCCGGAACTCCATCGACGGCGAGGGCATCCCGCTCGCCGCAACCGTGCACTTCGGCGAGGCGTACGACAACGCGTTCTGGGACGGAACCCAGATGGTCTTCGGCGACGGCGACGGCCAGGTGTTCGTCGGGTTCACCAGTTCGCTCAGTGTGATCGGGCACGAGCTCACACACGGCGTCACCCAGTACACGGCAAACCTGGTCTACTCCGGGCAGTCCGGAGCTCTCAATGAGTCAGTGTCCGACGTGTTCGGCGCGCTCGTCGAGCAGCACTCTCGCGGCCAGAGTGCCGACGAGGCCAGCTGGCTCATCGGCGAGGGGATCTTCTCCGCCGAGGTCGAGGGCCAGGCACTTCGTTCAATGAAGGCGCCGGGCACCGCGTACGACGACGATGTCCTCGGCAAGGATCCGCAACCGGCGGACATGAGCGGGTACATCGAAACCGAAGACGATTACGGCGGAGTCCACCTGAACTCCGGAATCCCCAATCGAGCGTTTTACCTCGCCGCGACCGCCATCGGCGGCAACGCGTGGGAGGCCCCGGGTCAGATCTGGTACGAAACCCTGACCACCGAGGTCAAAGCCAACGCCGATTTTCGGGAGTTTGCCGAGGCAACGGTTGCCGTCGCATCCCGCCTCTTCGGAGACGACTCCCGCGAAACATCCGCCGTTCGCACCGCCTGGCAGACGGTAGGTGTCACCGCATAACCGGAGTAGCATTCCCGGCATGAAGGTGACGGTTATCCGGAGCGGCGGCTTCGCCGGGCTGAGCACGCGGTGGGAAGTGCGCGTCGACGAGCAGCCGGACGCAGATTCGTGGCTCATCCTGCTCCGAAATCTGCCATGGGACAACCAGCGCCCCCAACCGCCACAGCCCGACCGCTACATCTACCGGATCCGGCTGGAACCGGTACCTGAGGCCCGCCCTGAGCCCAAAGAGGCGGTCATCCCCGAGCAGTCCCTCACCGGCGGCTGGCGTGAACTCGTCGACAGGGTTCGCGCGTTCGATCCGACGCCGGAGCAGCCGAGGCGCACGGATCGTACCGGCGGCACACCGAACCGCTTCTAGCTCACACCCGTTCGGCGACGGCGGGCACGAATTCCTCGAGCGCCTTGCCTCGCTTGTCTGCGAGGGCAAGCGCTGCGGCCGCCGCGATCAGGAAGAACGCCGCAAACACACTGAACAGCAGCACACTGCCGCCGACCCCGGTGAGGATCGGGACAAGCAGCGGGGCGATGATCGACGCGATCCGGCCGACCCCTGCCGCCCAGCCCGAACCTGTTGCACGCAGTTCGGTCGGGTACAGCTCCGGCGTCACAGCGTAGAGCGCACCCCACGCCCCGAGGTTGAAGAACGACAGCAGCATGCCAGCACCGATCACCTGCCACTCGAGCCCAGCCAGGCCGAAGAGCACGGCCGAAACGGCCGAACCGGTCAGGAAGACGGCGAGCGTCTTGCTCCTGCCCCACTTCTCGACGAGGTAGGCGGCGACGAGATAGCCGGGCAACTGGGCGAGCGTGATGATGAGCGTGTACTCGAACGACTTCACGAGCGAGAACCCGGATGCCACGAGGATCGACGGCAACCAGACGAAGGCTCCGTAGTAGGAGAAGTTCACGCAGAACCAGACGACCCACAGCGCGAGGGTCTGGATGCGGTGCGGCAGCGCCCAGAGCGTCGCGACCTGCGCCCGCGCGGTGAGCCGTGGCTTCACGTGCGGGGTTGCAGCGCCAGCGCGCTCCGCCGCCGCCTCACGTTCGCCGGCCGCGTCGCTGACGGCATCCGTCGCCTGTCCAGCCGAGATCTCGAACCGGCGTACCGTCGCTTCGGCCTCGGCCGTACGACCGCGCGACTCGAGAAAGCGCACGGACTCCGGCATCGCGAACCGCACGACAACGGCGTAGATCGCCGGTATTGCTCCGATGAAGAGTGCCCAGCGCCAGCCGTTGTCGCTCAGCGGCACGATGAAGTAGCCGATGAGTGCCGCGATGGTCCAGCCGATGGCCCAGAACGCTTCGAGCAGCACGATGACGCGTCCGCGGATGCGTGGCGGTGCGAACTCGGACATGTAGGTGGACGCCACAGGCAGCTCGGCGCCGAGACCGAGGCCGACGATGAACCGGAGGACGATGAGCACGCCGAGCGACCAGGACAGCGCCGCCGCCCCTGTGGCGATTCCGAAGACCAGCAGCGTGATCGCGAAGACCTGCCTGCGACCGAACCGGTCAGCGAGCAGGCCGCCGAGGCTTGCCCCGACGGCCATGCCGATGAACCCGGCCGAGGCAATCCAGCTCAGCTCTGTGCTTTCGAGCTGCCACGTCACGGCGAGCTGGGCGAGAACGAAGGAGATCAACCCGACGTCCATGGCATCAAGCGCCCAGCCAACGCCGGATCCAACCAGGAGCTTCCTGTGCTGTTTGGTGAACGGAAGTGCGTCAAGCCTCGCCAACCGCGAGCTCGGAGGTAACGTCATCTGCCTATTCTGGCGGGTCAGCGCGGCAACGCGCACCACCCCTGTGTGGTCAGTCTGCGAGCAGTTGCTGCGCGAGCAACTCGAGCGTCTGAACCCGGCCCGGCGTCTCGGTCAGGCTCTCGGCGTCGTACGCCGAAGCTCCGGGAGACACCATCACCTCGTCGACGTCGAATCGTTTCGCCAGCTCCCGGACGCGCTGTGCCGCCGCGACCGGTTCGTCGATGATCCAGGACCCGAGCGAAGCACTGATGAACTCGTCCTGCATCGGGCTCATCGTGGTGTTCGCGGCCTCCTCGACCGTCGCGAGCCTGCCGAGCGGTTCATTGCTTCGGAGCCGCGCCATGTGCTGCAGGTTCGGCAGGGCAAGAGCATAGGCCTCGGATGCCGTCGGCGCGACGACAATGTTCGCCGTCACGAAGGTGCGGGGCGCGTCGAGAAGCTCCGACGGCTGGAACTGGCCGCGGTAGATCTCGAGCGCGCGTTCGGCACCGTGGCCCGCGAAGTGGTGGGCAAAGACGTATGGCAGGCCAAGCGACGCGGCGAGAGTCGCCGAGTAGTCGCTCGAGCCGAGCAACCACATGTCCGGAACGCTCGTGGCGGCCGGCGTCGACTTGAGCTGGTACTCGGTGCCGCTCGTGAGCCGGACCGTTGCGCCATCCGGGCCAAGCAGGGAGACGATGTCTGAGACATAGTTCGGGAACTGGTTGACGTCACTCGTGGCGCCTGAGCGGTTGAGGACCGCGGTGACGACCGGGTCGCTTCCCGGTGCACGCCCGAGTCCGAGGTCGATCCGGCCGGGGGCGCTTGCTTCGAGCAGCGCGAACTGTTCGGCGACAACCAGGGGCGCGTGGTTGGGCAGCATTACGCCGCCGGAGCCGACGCGGATCCTGTCGGTGTGCGCGGCCAGGATTCCGATGATGACCGCCGGGTTCGTCGATGCGACCGACGGCATGTTGTGGTGTTCCGCAACCCAATAACGGGTGTAGCCAAGGGCATCCGCGGCTTTCGCCAGATCGATGGATGCGGCCAATGCGTCGGACGACGACTGCCGCGAACGGACGGGGACAAGATCAAGAACAGAGAGTTTCACAAACACAACCTTTCGACAAGTCCAAGCACGGCGGACCCGCCGACATTCCCAAATCAGGCGAGAAGCTGCTGCCAGCCGGTTCCCGCGGCGTGCTCGAAGACGAGGTTCGTCTCGGTGTGCGCGACGGCGGGGTGGCCGGTGAGGTACTGGACGACGAACTCCCTGAGGTCCGCGGTGCTGCGCGCCGCGACGTGCATCAGATAGTCGTCTCGTCCGCCCATATGGAACATCGAGAGCACCCCGGGCCAGGTCGGCGCCTCGCGGCGGAACTTCTGGATGTCCGCCCTGTTGTGCTGGGCAAGCTGAACGGCGATGAGCGCCTGGAGCGGTGCACCGAGCACCGCAAGGTCGATATCGGCGTGGTACCCGACGATGTGACCGGACTGGTGCAGTCGCCGCAAGCGGAGCGACACTGTCGACTCGGCAAGACCGAGGTCAGCGGCCAGCTGCGAACCCGACGCACGGGCGTTGCTCGACAGTGCGCGCAGAAGTGCACGATCGGTGCTGTCGAGTGGGGGTTTCTTCGATTCCATCGGGCGATCCCTCATGGTGCGTGCATCATCTGCGACGATTTGCCGGTTGTCTCATCCTAGATGGCGGGTCAGTGACCCCCTATGGCGCCCTGGCCGCGCTCCCGGTGTGCTGCGCGCGGCGCTGATTTCCAGCGACACTGGTTCAGGCGAAGCTGCCGCAATAGGCTCAGCCCATGGTCATCCTCATCACGATCGCCGCGACCCTCTCCGCCGCGGTCCACTTCCTCATCTTCTATTGGGAATCAATCGCGTGGACGCGCCCCGCCGTGTGGAAGCGGTTCGGAATCAGAAGCGCTGAGGATGCACAGACCACCAAAGCGTTCGCGTACAACCAGGGCTTCTACAACCTCTTCCTCGGCATCGGTGCGCTCATCGGCTCGATCATGTACGGCATCGGCCGGGCAGACGCCGGTTTCGCACTGGGCATCTTCTGCGTCGCGAGCATGCTCGCCGCCGCAGTCGTGCTCGTGACGAGCGGGAAGGGTCGACTGCCCGCCGCGGTCATCCAGGGCATCTTCCCGCTCATCACGGTCGTGCTTTACATCACCAGCTGGGTGACGGAACGCTGATCCGAACGGTTACTCAGCCGCTTCGGTAACTATCGAGTACAGCTCGTACTCCGCGAGCCGGTCCCGGCCGCCGAGTCCATCGAGCTCGAGTACCACTCCGATTCCGCCGACGACGTAGCCCGCGCGCTCGACCAGCCGGGTCGCAGCGACGGCACTTCCACCGGTCGCGAGGACGTCATCGACAATGAGCACCCGGCTCCCGCTCACGATCTGTCCCGGGTGGATCTCGAAGGTCGCCGTCCCGTACTCGAGGTCGTAGGTCTCCGACAGCACCTCACCGGGAAGTTTGCCTTCCTTGCGGATCGCGACCAGCGGCACGTGTCCGGCGTACGCCAATGCAGCGGCGAGCAGGAAGCCCCTGGCCTCGAGGCCGGCCACCGCATCGTACTTCCCCGCGAATCGCGCGGCGAGGTCATCGATGATCGCGGTGAAGGCATCCGCGTTGGCGAAGACGGGAGTGAGGTCACGAAACACGATCCCCGGCTTCGGAAAGTCGGGGATCGTGTCGCTCAGCTCGAGAACGAGGTCTGAAACGCTCAAACTTTACTTCACGCCAAGCAGGTCGATGACGAAGACGAGGGTCTGGCCGGAGAGCGGGTGTCCGCTTCCTGCGGCGCCGTACGCCAGGGCGGGCGGAACGGTGAGCTTGCGACGACCGCCGACCTTCATGCCGGGGATGCCTTCCTGCCAGCCACGGATGAGGTTAGACAGCGGGAAGTTGATGGGTTCGCCACGGCTCCATGATGAGTCGAACTCTTCACCGGTGTCATAGCTGACGCCGAGGTAGTGCACGTTGACTGTCGACGAGCTCTTGGCTTCGTCTCCTTCGCCGACGGTGATGTCGACGATCTCGAGTTCGGAGGGAGCTGGGCCCTCCGGTGCGTCAATTTCGGGCTTGGTGTTCTGCGATTCGGTCATAGAACAATACAACCGCGTCGGAGTGCGTGCGTCAAAGCGGGTGGGGGGCATTGAAGCTCGAGCTATCGGGCGCTAGTGCGGAAATAGTGCTTGCTTTGCGGCCCGGGCGGGTGCATCCTGAAGTCAAGAAACTCATCGCCCCGTCGACTCGCCGGCAGTGCCGCAGCACGGGGTGGTGGGTTTTTTTCGTGCCAGTCGGCGGGAGCTTACGGCCCGAGCAGCACCTGGCGGTCACCGGCAACAGCGACAAGGAGTTCCTGCTCCGTTTTGCGGTGAACGAGGTCGTTCCGCCCCGTGATGATCCGCTGCCTGGTGAATGCGAGCCGGGTGGCGTCGTTGATGAACTGCTTCATGACGCCCGCCTTGTTTCCCGGCAGCGTGCGAGCCCACGACATGGCCTGCCTGCGCCCTGTCGCTGACGCGAGCATCTGCACTTCCGCTGGAACGAACCACCCGGCGGCAGCATATTCGCTGAGTCTCGCCGCGGTGATCCGGGCCTCGTGCCGGCGCATCAGGATGGTGATCACAATGAGAATCACGAAAATCGGCACCTGGATGAGTACGTAGTACATGGCATACGACTCCAGCGAACTGACCACGAAGAGCGACCCGTTCCACAGCGCGTGCAGGGCGATCGCACCAGCGAGTCCCAGAATGAACCAGCCGATCAGCATCCGGCCACCGCGCAATGCCGCCATGCCGATCGCAAGTCCCGTGAGAGCGGTGAAGGTGACGTGGGCGAATGGCGCGAGGATCGCGCGCATGAAGAATGTGGCACCGAGTTCGCCGAGGCCTCCCTCGACGAGGGCGACGGCGAAGTACTGGATGTTCTCGGTGAACGCGAACCCGGCGGCGACGATCGCTGCGTACACCAGCCCGTCGACGGGACCGGTGAAATGCTTGCGCGTCGCGAAGAACAGAATGAGAACGCCGATGCCCTTGGCCGTCTCTTCGACCACCGGTGCCTGCAGGGCGGCCTGGAGGAACGTCGGGGTCCCCTGTCCTGTCGTGGCCATCGCGGCAATTTCGATGGTGAGACCGACGATGAGGGCGATTGCGACCGACGCAGCGGCCCCCCACAGGAAGCCGAACAACAGCGCGAGTCGGGGTTCCGGTTCCCACCTGTCGACCCAGCGGATCGCCCAGAGCACGACAGCGAGCGGAACGAGGGCGATCAGAAAGCCGACGAGCGTCGCGGCGGGCCCGAGGAAGATCACGAAGTAGCCGAGCACAGAGAAGAGCAGGAGGGCCAGGACCGCAACGGCGATAACGCCCACGATGGCTACGGCCGGCGTACGCGATACGGGCTGCGTCCACACCGGCTGCACCCAGGACTCCGGAGCGACCGGCTGGGCGTAGGTCGGCTGGCCGAATCCGCCCGGCGTGGAGTATGCGGAGCCGGTGTAGATCTGCAGCGGCTGATGACTCGCTGCATCCCGGCCGCGCGCTCGATTGTCTGGAGTGTGCCGGTAACCGCCAGGAAACTCGTTCGCCATTGGATCAGGTTACTGGTTCCCGCGCTCACGAAATGAACCGCAGCGAGGTCCACTACCCTGAGGATGTGAGATTTGCACACCTGATCGATGACGCCCATCCCAGTGCCCCCGGCACGCCCGCCGCTCGACTCGCTGTGATCTCCGGAGACGGTGCTCTCTTCCTCGACGAAATCCTCGATGACGCTCCCGTCGATCTGCAGCACCTTCTTGAGCGGGGCGACGCCGAGCTGGCGCGGGTGAAGTCCCACTCAGACGCTGCACTCGCCCAGGGAGTCGGACTCACCCCTGTGTCTGAGCTCACCCACGCGTCGGCGGTACTCCGCCCGCCGCAGATCATCGCCATCGGCCTCAATTACTCGGCCCACTCCAGTGAGCTCAACGTCAAAGCCGACGCCGCCCCCACTGTCTTCTCCCTCTGGCCCAACTCTCTCTCCGGACACGGAGCAACGACGAGCTGGCCGCGGGCACTGAGCGAGTCGATCGATTACGAGGCGGAGCTCGGCGTCATCATCGGCAAGCACGCCAAAGACGTTTCAGAGGCGGATGCCCTCGACTACGTTTTCGGCTACACGGTCGTCAACGACATCACAGCCCGCGACATCCAGTTTGCCGAGACCCAGTGGAGCCGCTGCAAGTCCTTCGACGGCTTCACGCCGACGGGCCCGACCGTCGTTACCCGCGACGAGATCGCCGATCCGCAGGACCTCCACGTCACGACCATGCTCGACGGGCACCTGATGCAGGATTCGACAACGGGGCTGATGGTCCGCAGTGTGGCGAAGCTCATCGCCCACCTGTCGCGCTCGGCAACACTGCTGCCGGGCACCCTGATCTCCACGGGCAGCCCCGGCGGCGCCGGATACTCCCGGGAGCCGCAGGTCTTCCTTCGCGACTGGTCGACGGTCACGGTTGCCGTCGAGGGCGTCGGAGCCCTCACCACGCACTGCCGGATGACCTGATCGGCTGATCCCGCTGATCCCGCTGACCCGCTGACCCGCAGTCTGGCCAGCACCAGCACCGACCGGCAATAGGCTCGACGACATGGACATGCGCGAGCTCACCCACGACGACATCGACCTCATCGCCGAGGCGACGGCGGTCATCGACGCCAACGCTGATGCCGAGTCCGGGATACACACGGTCGGTGCGGCTGTCAGAGATGCCACAGGCCGCGTGCACCTGGGGGTCAACCTCTATCACTTCACCGGCGGACCCTGCGCTGAACTCGTTGCCCTCGGGGCAGCCCGCAGTGCCAGCGCCCGTGAACTGGTGACGATCGTGGCGGTGGGCGACGGTGGGCGTGGAGTGAAGGCGCCGTGCGGGCGCGACCGGCAGGTGCTCGCCGACTATCACCCCGGCATCCGGGTTATTGTCCCGACACCAGCGGGGGTGCGGAACGTCGCCATCGCGGACCTCCTCCCCCTCGCCTTCGACTGGGTGGCCGAAGAGCAGGCTGCGAGCCACTGACGGACGCGGTCACAAGGTCAGCCAGCCGGGTCAGACCCGATCGGTGCCCTCGACCGCCGTGGCGACCTCTTCTCCGACCGGGCGCGGGTGCGAGTGAGCTGATCCGTCGATGATCGGAATCGCCGTTGTGACCACCTCAAGTCCGGAGAGTCGCGCGGGCGAGAGTTGCCTGGTCACTTCTTCGCGCGTCATCAGCGCCGACTCGACCACGAGATCGGCGATATTTCTCCGGGTCAGGAGCGCTGTCTTCGCGAGGGCCGCTGCCGCTGAGTAGCCGATGTAGGGGGTGAGGGCGGTGATGACGCCGACCGACGAGCCGACCATCGTCTCCAGCCGCTCGAGATTGGCCGTGATGCCGTCGATGCAGTTGACGCGGAGCGTGTGGCACGCCTGGGTCATCCAGGTGATGCTCTGCAGCAACGAGTGCGCGATCACCGGTTCGAACGCGTTGAGCTGGAGCTGCCCGGCTTCGGCAGCCATGGTCACGGTCATGTCCGCACCAACCACAGAGAACGCGACCTGGTTGACGACCTCGGGAATCACCGGGTTGACCTTGCCCGGCATGATGCTCGATCCGGCCTGGACCGGTGGGAGGTTGATCTCGCCGAACCCTGCCTGAGGGCCGCTCGAGAGAAGCCTGAGGTCGTTGCAGATCTTCGACAGCTTGATGGCCGAACGCTTGAGGGTTCCGCTGAACGACATGAACCCGCCGGCGTCGCTCGTCGCCTCGATGAGGTCCGGTGCGGTCTCGAGGCTGAGTCCGGTGATCCGGTTCAGGTGCTTGACGGCAGCGGCCGCGTACCGGGGATCCGCGGTGATTCCTGTGCCGATTGCCGTGGCCCCGAGGTTGATCTCGGCGAGCAGCCACCGAGTCTCGTTCAGCCGCGCGTGGTCTTCGCCGAGGGTTGTCGCGAATCCGTGGAACTCCTGGCCGAGGGTCATTGGAACGGCGTCCTGCAGTTGTGTGCGCCCGACCTTGAGGACGTGACGGAATTCCGCGGACTTCCGGGTAAACGACTCCTTGAGATATTCGAGCTCATCAAGCAGGGTCTGGAGCGAAAAAGAGAGGGCGATCTTGATCGCGGTCGGGTAAACGTCGTTGGTCGACTGGCTGCGGTTCGTGTGGTCGATCGGCGAGAGGTAGCTGTACTCACCCTTGGGCTTGCCGGCGATCTCGAGGGCGACGTTGGTGATGACCTCGTTGGCGTTCATGTTGGTCGACGTTCCTGCGCCGCCCTGGATGACCCCGACCACAAACTGGTCGTGGAACTCGCCGTCGATGATGCGCTGGCATGCCTGGTCGATCAGGGCGCCCTTCTCGGCACTCAGCGCGCCGAGCTCGACATTCGTGCGGGCCGCCGCCTGCTTGACACTCGCGAGGGCCTCGACGAGGTCGGGATAGACCGAGATGGGTCGCTTCGATATCGGGAAGTTCTCCAGCGCTCGTGCGGTGTGGATGCCCCAGTATGCATCGGCGGGAATCTCCAGTGATCCGAGTGAATCGGTCTCGATTCGCGTCTCTCCTGATGAATTCACCGTGAACCCCTCTGTGCTCTCGTCGTCGATCGTCATTCCGCGGGTGGCGGTATTGCTGATTCTCACTGTGGCTCCATCGCCTGTGTCGTGTGCTTGTGGCCGGACAGTTTCGACTGTACCCGCTTCTGGCTGCCCGGATGCTGGCCGAACCGGCATCCGGATGCCGCCGAGCGCGCCGGAATGGCAGGGCGCGTGCACGCGTCGTCCGGGCGGGCCGCGAGCCGCCTATCGCTTGCGCGAGAAGGCTTCGACGCGTTCGTCGGGCGAGAGCGCCTCCATCTCGGCAATGAACTCAGCGCTGAAGGTGTCGGCTGTCTCGAAGTCGCCGATGGGGACCACCGAGTGCGTGATCTGCTGGTCATAGACGTGCACCAGGTTGAAAGACTGTCCGCCGTTCATACCATTGGCCTCTCGCGGCGGCCGCGAGAGATTCATCGTGTAACAGGTCGCAGCGGCAACGGACACAGGCACATCGGCGAATGTCGAGCTGAGTGAGTAGTGGAGGTGCCCCGCGAGGATGGCCCTGACGTCGCGACCGGCGAGCACCTCGGCGAACGGGCGCTGGTGCCTGAGCTCGAGCAGGTCGAACAACGGCTGCGGAGCAGGGACGGGCGGATGGTGCATACCGATCACAGTTCCGAGGCGCGCGGGAACATCGAGCACGGCGTCGAGCCAGTCGAGCTGCGCGTCGGTCAGCTCGCCGTGGTGGAAACCAGGGACGCTCGAGTCCAGACCGATGAACCGAAGTCCGCCCAGGTCCCAGACCCGGTCGACCGGCGCGTCGGACGCCTCCTCGTCGAGAAGCGCTGAACGCATCGCGCCGCGCTCATCGTGATTGCCCATGAGCCAGATGACCTCGGCCCCGAGCCTCCGGGCGACGGGCTCCACTCGCTCGCGGAGGCGAGCATAGGCATCCGTCTCTCCCTCGTCGGTAAGGTCGCCGGTGAAAACGAGCGCCGACGGGCTGATACCCATTGACTCGACCTGCTCGAGTGCGCGCTCGAGAGTGGACTCGGCCGGAAGATCTCCGTGGAGCAATGCCCCGCCGCTCAGGAAGTGCGTATCGCTGAGATGAACGAGCACCTGCTGTGCCTTCGGGTACTGACCGAGCTGAACCATGCGCCCAGCCTAGTTCGGGCCACGGACACAACACCGAAGATGTCACCGGATGAAACACGAGAGCGGGCCGACTGTAACAGTCGGCCCGCTCTCGCAGACGGCGGGCCCTCTGGCCCATCAGGTCAGGGTCAGGCGAACAGCATCTCGATCGGTCCACGTGCGAAGTAGACCACGAAGCCGAGCGCAACGATCCAGAGCAGCGGGCTGATCTCGCGTGCCTTGCCGCTGAGTGCACGGAGGACAACCCACGCAATGAAGCCAGCTCCGATGCCGTTCGCAATGGAGAACGTGAACGGCATGATCGCGATGGTCAGGAAGACCGGGAAGATCACGGAGAAGTCAGACCACGCGATGTCCTTGATTTGCAGCATCATCATGGCACCGACGAGAACGAGGGCGGCAGAAGCAACCTCGCTCGGAACGATGCTCGTGAGCGGGGTAAGGAACATCGCCAGGATGAACAGCACACCGGTGACGATGTTGGCGAGGCCCGTGCGGGCGCCCTCACCGATTCCGGCACCGGACTCGACGAAGACGGTTGCGGAGGACGATGACGTCGCTCCACCGGCAACAGCACCGACGCCCTCGACGATGAGCGCGGACTTGATGCGCGGGAAGTTGCCGTTCTCATCGGCGACCCGCGCCTCCTTGCTGAGGCCGGTCATTGTTCCCATCGCATCGAAGAAGTTCGTGAAGACCAGGGTGAAGACGAGCATGAGTGCGGCGAGTACACCGATGCGCTCGAAGGCGCCGAAGTTGAACGCGCCGATGAGGCCGAGGTCCGGAGCGCTGAAGACCTGGGTCGGAAGCGCGGGAACCGTGAGGCTCCAGCCGCCCGGGTTCTCTCCACCGTTCGACGCGCCGACCGGCCAGATGAGTTCGGTGATCACCGCGAGAACGGTGCCGACCAGGATGGCGATCAGGAGCGCGCCCTTCACCCTGCGGGCGACGAGGACGCCGCCGAGGAGGAGCGTGATCACGAAGATGAGGGTGGGGATCGTCGCGACCGAGCCGTCGACGCCGAGCCCGACCGGCGGCGAGGCCTGGCCGGTTGACGTTGCGAAGCCTGCGTTGACAAGCCCGATGAACGCGATGAAGAGACCGATACCGACGGTGATGCCGATCTTCAGCTGGATGGGCACAGCCTCAAAGATCAGCCGTCGAAGCCCGGTTGCCGCGAGGAGCACGATGAACAGGCCGTTGATGACAACGAGCCCCATCGCTTCGGCCCAGGTGACCTGGCCGACAACACTGAACGCGAGGAACGAGTTGATGCCGAGCCCAGCCGCGAATGCGAACGGCAGTCGGGCAACGAGGCCGAAGAGGATGGTCATCACACCGGCGGTGAGCGCCGTGACCGCGGAGAGCTGGGCGAAGTCGAGAGAGTTGCCGTCGACGTCCACTCCCCCACTCAGGATGATGGGGTTGAGGATGACGATGTAGGCCATCGCCACGAAGGTGACGAGGCCGCCGCGGATCTCACCGCCGAAGGTGGAGCCTCGCTTCGTGATCTCGAAGAATCTGTCGACGCGGTCTTTGACGCTTGGCGCAGTTGAGGATGCCACTCAGGGGCCTTTCCGAACAGGAGAATGGGATGAAACCGACTGGCGCCAGACACACGAGCCGGAAATGTACGACACGTGCACGTGTAACGCGCAGACTGCCAGTTTATTGCCAGCCTTGTGCTCGTCCGCGCACGCCGGTTATTTGCGGGTACGGTATCGCAAGGACCACGCCCGAAAATGAGACGAGATCGAATGAATTTACCCTGGACGCTGCACGGTGACGGTAAGGATGTCGGTGCGCGCGAAGTCGTCGCGCCACAGGAGCGACTGACCTGGCCACGCACGATAGGTCTCGGCGCCCAGCACGTCGTCGCCATGTTTGGCGCCACGTTCCTGGTCCCCATCCTCACCGACTTCCCACCGTCGACCACACTGCTGTTTTCAGGAATCGGCACACTGCTGTTCCTCATCATCACGAAGAACCGCCTGCCAAGTTACCTCGGCTCGTCGTTCGCCTTCATCGCTCCGATCACCGTTGCGACAACAGCGCAGGGAATGGGAAGCGCGCTCTTCGGCATCGTCATCGTCGGCCTTCTGCTCGCACTCGTAGGGCTTCTCGTCCAGTTCACCGGTATCGGCTGGATCAACGCGCTCATGCCGCCGGTCGTCGCCGGTGCCATTGTGGCCCTGATCGGGTTCAACCTCGGCCCTGCAGCCTGGAACAACTTCCAGCAAGCGCCGCTCACCGCGACCATCACGCTCACGGCGGTGATCCTGGCATCCGTCCTCTTCAGAGGCATCCTCGGCCGGATGTCCATCCTCATCGGCGTGATCGTCGGGTACATCGCTGCGGTGGTTGCCGGTGAGATCGACTTCTCCAGTGTTGGCGAGGCGGCCTGGGTGGGTCTGCCCCAGTTCAGCAGCCCCGGCAACCCGTTCACCGACTCAGCACTCTGGGCGGTGCTGCCAGCGTTCCTGCCGGTTGTGCTCGTGCTCGTCGCCGAGAACGTCGGCCACATTCGGGGCGTTGCACAAATGACCGACGACCCCACAATCAACAAACTCACCGGACGGGGCCTCTTCGCCGATGGCCTCGCAACGGTTGTTGCGGGAATGGGCGGCGGTTCGGCAACCACAACGTACGGTGAGAACATCGGTGTCATGGCCGCAACGCGGGTCTATTCAACCGCCGCGTACTGGGTCGCAGGCATCTTTGCCATCCTCCTCGGGCTCTCCCCCAAGGTCGGAGCGGTGATCAACACCATCCCTGCGGGGGTCCTCGGCGGGGTGACGACGGCACTGTACGGCCTGATCGGAATCATCGGCGTGAAGATCTGGATCGACAACCGGGTCGACTTCTCGCTGCCGAAGAACCAGTTCACCGCGGCGATCGCCCTCATTCTCGGCATCGCCAACTACACCCTTCAGTTCGGGGATGTGATCTTCAACGGGATAGCGCTCGGAACCCTCGCCGCGATCATCGTCTATCACGTGATGAACTCTCTCGGTCGGCTCCGCGGGACCGACTAAGGCCAGTCGCGCTGCGCGCCAACAAAGCGCCACGCACAAAGCCCCGGCCGCGACGCATCAAGCGTCGCGGCCGGGGGCTTTCTCGTTCTGCTATCCGTGCAGGGCGGGCACGATGAGGTAGATGCCGAACAGCACTGCCGCGCCACAGAGCGCGAAGCAGGTGTATGCGGCAACAAGAGCGATCCGCTTCTGCATCGGCGACAGCGGGTTCTTCCTGACAGCCTTGGCGGCCTTCTTCGCGGCCGACTTGATCTCGGCCTCCGTGAACACGGTGATCGCGTCGGTGAAGGTGGCCGGCGAGACCACGGGCACGCGGCCCGCCCGCACGAGCAACTTGAGCCCGAGAGAGTACAGGCCGACAACGATGACGGTGCCGGTGAGCGCCGCCAGCAGGACGACGACGAACCCCATCCAGTCGATCACTTGTTCACCTTCTTGATTTCGGGCTCTGGAGCAATCGACACGGCTTCACCTGACGCTGCGACCTCGCTGACGACGTTGTGATGGCCGACCTGGTCGCGGCGTGACCACAGGAAGATGAAGGCGATCGTGCCGATGCCGACGACGGCGTCAACGATCACACCCCAGGTCCCGAGGTGTGCGACGAGGGCGGCGAGGGCACCGACGATGCCAGCAGCGGGAAGCGTCATCAGCCAGCCGAGGCCGATCCTGCCCGCGGTTTTCCAGCGAACTGTCGAACCGCGGCGGCCGAGCCCAGAGCCAATGACGGAACCGGACGCAACCTGCGTTGTCGACAGCGCGAAACCGAGGTGGCTCGACGCGAGGATCGTTGCGGCGGTGCTGGTCTCGGCGGCGAAGCCCTGCGCCGGCTTCACGTCGGTGAGGCCGGTGCCGAGGGTCTTGATGATGCGCCAGCCGCCGACGTAGGTGCCAAGCGCGATAGCGAATGCACAGACGACCACCACCCAGAACTGCACGCCGTCACCCGGTGCCTGGAGGTTGACCGAGATCAGGGCGAGGGTGATGACACCCATCGTCTTCTGCGCATCGTTGGTGCCGTGTGCGAGGGCGACGAGCGAGGAGGAGAAGATCTGGCCGTAGCGGAAGCCCGAACGTCCGTCCGGCTTGCCGTCGTAACGGCGGGTGACGCCGTATGCCAGCTTGGTGGCGACGAAGGCAATGAGCATGGCCGTGAGAGGGGCGAGGAGCGCCGGCAGCAGCACCTTCGAGGTGAGCACGCCGAAATCGATGGCACCGACACCTGCCCCCACGAGGGCTGCACCGATCAGACCGCCGAACAACGCGTGAGAGGAGCTGGATGGCAATCCGAGCAGCCAGGTCAGCATGTTCCAGACGATCGCGCCGATCAGGCCGGCGAAGATGAGCTCCGGCGAGATCAGGACTCCACCTTCACCCTCACGGATGATTCCACCCGAGATCGTTTTGGCGACCTCAGTCGACAGAAACGCACCGATCAGGTTAAGAATCGCCGCGAGCGTGACAGCCATCTTGGGCTTGAGCGCCCCCGTGGCAATCGGAGTCGCCATAGCGTTCGCTGTGTCGTGGAATCCGTTGGTGAAGTCGAAGAAAAGGGCAAGTGCTATAACAAGCACGATAATGAGGGTGATATCCACCGGCATAGTTCTCTGAGTAGGGACTCGCCCGCGCACAGGAATCCCCCAAAAGTTCAGGAGGGGTTCATGTGATCGAGGTTGCCAGTTGAGGGGCCGTAAACGATGATTACACCCCTCGATCCAGCCGTCAACTTGACACCCCCGTTTGGGCAAACGCTCAGCGTCCCCCGCCGCCTCCGCCGCCTCCACCGCCGCCGGAGAACCCACCACCGCTCGAACCACCGCTCGAGCTCGCTGTCGCGCTGGCGGACCACGGTGTTGACGCGCCGGACGAGGTCGCGAAGGTACTCAATCCCGCGGTGAAACCGTATGGCGAGAAGCCCGATCGACTCGAGTACCAGTCAGGATCGGTGCCGGTGGTCTCGTAGTACCTGCCCAGTTCTTCCGCCCACTCCTTCTCGATGCCCCACAGGACAGCGAAGGGAAGCAGCTTCTCGTAGAACTTGATCACCTCGACGGTGTCGCCGGGGTTCACCGCGTCCTCGACGGTCACCCGTTCTGCGCCCTCCGGACTTTGGAGCATGGCGATGCGGTCCTTTTCGGCGAGCGCCAGGTACTCCCTGAGACCAAGAAGGTAATCCTTCACCTCGGCGCCCTGGGGCGTGAGAGCTTTCTTCGACGAGACCGCCACCACCGTGCCGATCAGAGACGCCAGCGCGATGATCAGCCCAAATATGAGCCACGCGTTCGCCGCATATGACGCAACGCCAACGCAGAAGAGCACGAACATCACAGCGAAAACCGCGAGGGAGAACAGGGAGAACCAGCCAGCACGCGGGACTTTGCGTTTCACACGGTAGCCCGCAGCGACCGAGGCATCCGTCGCCTTGATCGTCATGGCCTGAAGCTTCTTGCTGAGCTCGGTGTTCGTTGCGCTGAGCGGCATGATCATGTTCGGGCGCCTCGTGGCGCCGAACAGCGCATCGAGTGCCTTGAGATCAGCGCCTGAGGCGCCCGCGTCGGTGAGGAACTGGATGCGGTAGTTGCGTTTCTTCGCGCCAAGCTTCGACGCCTCACCGTCATCGAGAATGCGGATGTTCCTTCGCACCGCGAGGCTCAGGAACAGGGCGGGGATGGCTTTCGTGATCTTGCCGATCAGGTCGGCAGCCACCACGATGTCGACGCCGGCTGGCACGGTGTACTGCGGCAGTATGGTTCCCCGTCCCGGCGCATCCTGGACGTTCCGTCGCCTCGTGAAGACGGCCGCGATGAACCCGATCAGTCCGACCCCGGCGATCCCGGCGGGAACAACGGTGAAGATGGGCCAGGTCGATGGGATCTCCGGGGTGACGAAGGTACCTGGCTCAAAACCGATGGCCACGGTGAAGGTTTCGTGTGGCGCGAGTCCAGTGACGGGCGAGGCAAACTCGACGTCACCGCCCATCGCCGTCTCTTCAAGTTCACATCTGTCGGTCGAGCCCTCAGGACCCGTGTAGCAGGCCGCGGCGCCCGTCAGCTCGCTCGCCAGTTCCTCGGGCACGACGACGCGCATCTGCGCCTCGGTGAAGGGCTGGTCCCACCCGGTTCCCGGGGCATCCCAGTAGAACTCGTCAGCGTCAGTGTCTGCAAAGGCGCGGACGGCATCCCGCTGGGTGTACTCGATTACATAGGTCTGGGTGCCACGGACATAATCGTCTGTACCGAGCGCGAGGAGGATAAAGCCGTCTTCGGTGTCTGAATCGTCGAATTCGACAGGGTTGCCATCGGCATCCGTCACCGACTGGATCTCGGTGTGCAGATTGACGCCGAGATACCCCTCGGGAATCGCCCGGATGATGCCCTTGTTTTGATCGAACTCAGGAAATTCGGCGACGAAGGTCTCGACGGCGGTGAGCGTTGAGTTGCCGTTGTCGTCCCTGCCGAGCGTGTACTCCCCGTCGAACGAGCTGAAGGTGAAGTCTTCGACATCAGAGCGGATGCCTGCAGTCGCCTGCTGCGGCACGGCGGCGGTCGCAGGGACCCCCACTGACATCACCAACGTCCCCGTGACGGCGATGAAGAGTGCCGCGCGGCGGGCGAACCTGGAACGGACGGACTGTCGGGACGACGATGTCGGGTGGAGCGTCATGGCACCAGCCTAGAAGAGCGCACACCGTTCATGCGCAGGTTCCGCTACGGCGTCGCGGGCCTGGTGCCCTACATCTCTTCGTGAGTGTTGGGATCGCCGCCGAACAGCCGCCCGTTCTCGCGCCCGAGCGCGGTGATCGCGGCGATCTCCTCGGCGGACAGGTCGCCACCGGGCAGTGAGAAGTTCTCCCGCTGCCGCTCAGGGTTCCCTGACTTTGGCAGTGGGACAGTGCCGCGCTGCGTGTGCCAGCGCAGGATGACCTGGACAGGGGTGATCCCGTGTTCGCGAGCGATATCGACGACGACCTTGTCGTTGTATGGCGCTGCGCCCTTACCCAGCGGGCTCCACGCCTCGGTGACGATGCCGCGCTCGGCGTGGAATTGGATGAGGGCCTCCTGCGGGAAGTACGGGTGCACCTCGATCTGGTTCACCGCGGGGAGCACACCGGTCTCGGCGCCAAGCCGTTCGATGAACTCCCGGGTGAAGTTCGATACGCCGATGCTTCGAACCCTGTGGTCCCTCTGCAGTTGCACCATCGCCTTCCAGCTCTCGGCAAACCTGCCAACCGACGGGTTCGGCCAGTGGATGAGATAGAGGTCGATGGTGTCGACACCGAGAGCGTCGGCAGACGCATCGAACGACCGGAGGGTCTCGTCGTAGCCGTGGTCGCGGCCGGGGAGCTTCGTCGTGAGCGTGATCTCCGATCGAGGCACAGAGCTCTCCGCGATCGCGCGGCCGACAGCATCCTCGTTGCCGTAGTTCACCGCGGTGTCGATCAGCCGGTAGCCGATCTCGAGGGCGGATGCCACGGCATCCGTCGCCTCCTGACCCTTCAGCGGGTAGGTCCCGAATCCGATTCCGGGAAGCTGGTTGCCGTCATTGAGCGAGAGCGAGCGGAGAGAAGTCATGTGTCGACCCTATGCCCGGGTGATGCCCGGTAGCGTGGAATCATGCCTGATATTTCTGCACCTCGTGCCGAACCGCGCGCCGAGAAGCGCCCCTCCGAACGGACTCACCACGGCGATACTGTCGTCGACGACTACGAGTGGCTGCGCGACAAGGCAAACCCCGAGGTGATCGCCCACCTCGAAGCCGAGAACGCCTGGACCGATGCGCAGACGGCGTCACTCGCGCCACTCAGGCAAAGCATCTTCGAGGAGATCAAGGGACGAACGCTCGAGACCGACCTCAGCGTTCCTGTGCGCGAGGGTGACTGGTGGTACTACTCGAGGAGCATCGAGGGCCAGGAGTACGCCCTGCACTGTCGGGCGCCCATCACCGACCCGCTCGACTGGACACCGCCGACGCTCACCCCCGGCGTCGACGTCCCCGGTGAACAGGTGCTGCTCGACGGCAACGTCGAGGCCAAGGGGCACGAGTTCTTCTCGCTCGGATCGTTCGACGTCTCGCTCGACGGCCGGCTGCTGGCCTGGGCCGTCGACACCGAGGGTGACGAGCGCTACACCCTCCGCATCCGTGACCTGGCCACGGGCGCCGACCTGCCCGATCAGATTCCCAACACGTCACACGGGGCGACGTTCTCCCCCGACGGTGCCCACGTGTTCTACACGACGGTTGACGAGTCCTGGCGACCTGACACCCTCTGGCGACACGAGGTGGGCACGGCTGCGAGCGCCGATGTCGTCGTTCTCACCGAGCCGGACGAACGGTTCTGGGTTGGCGCAGGGGGCACCCGCAGCGCGAAGTACATCGTGATCGTTGTCTCCTCGAGCGTCACGAGCGAGTGGCTCATCCTCGATGCAGACGACCCGACCGCCGAGCCGCGGGTTATCTGGGAACGCCGCGACGACGTTGAATACTCCCTCGAGCACGCCGTGATCGGGGGCGAGGACTGGTTCCTCATCCTGCACAATGACGGTGCACCGAACTTCGAGCTGGTCGCTGTGCGACCGGATGCCGTCGGCACCGGTCCTGCGGACGGCATCGTCGTTCGGAAACACAGTGATGAGGTCAGGCTCGAGGACGTCGAGGCGTTCGCCGGCCACCTCGTGTTCGGTTACCGGCGGGCGGGGCTCAGCCAGCTCGGTATCGCGACCCTGGACGGGATCGACTCCCCCGCTGCTGTCGCCGTGGACGAGGTGCCGTTTGCCGAACCGCTGTACACCGTCGGCTCGTCGAGGAACCCCGAGTGGACGCAGCCGACGGTCCGGTTCGGCTTCGGTTCGCTGGTGACACCCGCGACGGTGTTCGACCTTGACGTTCGCACCGGCGAGCTCGCGCTGCTCAAACAGCAGCCGGTGCTCGGCGGCTACGACCCGCTGGACTACGAACAGAAACGGGAGTGGGCCGTCGCCGACGACGGGACGCGGGTCCCCATTTCACTGGTCTGGAAAAAGGGCACTGCACACCCGGGGCCGCTCGAGCTCTACGGGTACGGCTCGTACGAGGCGAGCATGGACCCGTCGTTCTCTGTGGCCCGGCTGAGCCTCCTGGACCGGGGCGTCACCTTTGCCATCGCGCACGTCCGCGGCGGTGGCGAGCTGGGCCGCTCGTGGTACGAGAACGGCAAGACACTCACCAAGAAGAACACGTTCACCGACTTCGTCGCGTGCGCCCGTCATCTGATTGCTGAGGGCTACACGACACCAGAGCGGATGGTCGCGGAGGGTGGAAGCGCTGGCGGCCTGCTCATGGGCGCGGTCGCCAACCTTGCCCCTGAACTCTTCGCCGGCATCCTTGCCGCTGTCCCCTTTGTCGACCCGCTCACCAGCATCCTCGATCCTGATCTCCCGCTCACCGTCATCGAGTGGGACGAATGGGGAAACCCTCTGGCCAACGCCGAGGTCTACGAGTACATGAAGTCGTACTCGCCGTACGAGAACGTGCGGGAAGGAGTCACGTACCCGCAGATCCTCGCGGTCACGAGCCTCAACGACACACGGGTGCTCTACGTCGAACCAGCGAAGTGGGTGGCGCGGTTGCGCGACGTTGGCGCGCCGGCGCTGCTCAAGATCGAGATGAGCGCTGGTCACGGCGGAGTCAGCGGCCGGTACAAGGCCTGGCACGAGCGTGCGTACGAGCTGGCATGGCTGCTCAAGGTGCTGGGGCTGGCCGACTAAACGCCGAACGCTGCACATCCATGCTCAAAGCTGCAGAAGTTTCTGCAGCGCGGGCATGGAAGTGCAGCGCTCGATGGCTTAACCGAAGAGTATTGCGGCCTCGTCGTAGCGCTCCTGAGGCACCGTCTTCAGCCCGCCGAGGGCATCCTCGAACGGAACGTTGACGATGTCGGTGCCGCGCAGCGCGACCATGGTGCCCCACTCCTTGTTCATGACGGAGTCGATCGCCGCCATGCCGAGGCGGGTGGCGAGAACGCGATCGTATGCACTCGGAACACCGCCGCGCTGGAGGTGCCCGAGCACCGTGGCGCGGGACTCGATGCCGGTGCGCTCCTCGATGATGGGTGCGAGCACGTCAGCGATACCGCCGAGGCGGGGACGGTTGAACGCGTCGAGCCCCTTCTCGGAGTGAGCACTCTCCATGGTGTCGAGTGTGAATCCCTCTGAGACCACGATGACCGGGGCGCGGCCGCGGTCTCCGACGCTCTTCGCCCACTCGCAGATCTGATCGATCGACTGTGGCTGCTCCGGGATGAGGATCGCGTGGGCGCCTGCTGCCATGCCGGAGTGCAGTGCGATCCAGCCGACGTGGCGACCCATCACTTCGACGACCATGCAGCGCTTGTGCGACTCACCAGTGGTGCGCAGTCGGTCGATCGCCTCGGTGGCGATTTCGACGGCGGTATCGAAGCCAAACGAGTAATCGGTGGCGTCGAGGTCGTTGTCGATGGTCTTCGGCACTCCGACGATCTGGAGTCCGGCATCCGTCAACCGCTTCGCCGCTGCGAGAGTGCCCTCTCCGCCGATCGCGATGAGTGCGTCGATCCCGAGCCTGTCGAGAGTTGCCTGGACGTTCTCGGGGCCGCCGTGCGGGCCCTCGAACGGATTCGTGCGACTGGTGCCGAGGATGGTGCCACCCTGCTTGCCAAGGCCGCGCACGCTGTGGCGGTCGAGCGGCATGGTCAGTCCCTCGACGACGCCCTTCCACCCATCACGAATTCCGATGAACTCCTGGTTGTGGATCTTGGTGCCCTTGAGCACGGCTCCACGGATGACGGCGTTCAGTCCGGGGCAGTCGCCGCCGCTGGTGAGTACACCAATTCTCATAGGGTTACGTTCCTCATACGGTAGATGGGGGAATGAAAAGAGCAGCGTCCTTGCTGCAATGAGGATAGCGTGAAGCGCGCGCCGGGGTTTGACCACCGGCCACCGCGACTCGCGATAACCCGAGAACAGTACCAAGAAAGCCCCACGAATCTATGAGCACAACGACCAGCTACATTCCCGAAGACGGCACCATCACCATGTTCTCGACGGGATGGTGCGGTTACTGTTCACGGCTGAAGAGCCAGCTCGACAAGGCCGGTATCGGTTACACCGAGGTCAACATCGAAGAGGTGCCTGGAACGGCCGAGTTGGTCGCGAGCCTCAACGGCGGCAACCAGACGGTCCCGACGGTGATCTACCCCGACGGCACCTCGGCCACCAACCCGTCCCTCATCGCCGTCAAGGCTGCGCTCGGCGTCTGAGAGACGCAGATTCGGTGTGCTCGCGAGCGGTGAACAGCATCCGCTTCGCGAGCGCAAGGGGTAGCCTCGCCCGTCGTCGTCGCCGTAGCCTCGAGCCATGACCGACGCACAGAACACCCCAAAGACCGGGCCGAACACCGAAAACACCGAGGGCACCGCGAACACGGCGACCTCGAACGACCCGCTGACCGACTTCTCGATTCCGCAGGACGCCGACATCGTCGCTGACGATGCCGCTGGTGACCCGGAGTCACACGACTCAGGTTCCGGTTCGGTCGAGAACAACGCCGCTGGCGACGACGCCGTCACCGACGAGCCCAATGACAAGGCCGACCGTATCGCCGAGAACCCGGCCGTCGACGCCGCGACCCCGGCCGAAGCCGAGGAACTCACTCCAGAGCCAGGCGCCTGACGAAGCCTGCCTCAGCAGAACCCGGGCTGCCCGTAACACAGGCTGCCCGGAACCCCGACCGCCGTTGGCCTCAGCGCTTGCGGCGGTCTTCTGCGTGTACGTCCGCCGGGGTGTCGACCTTGATCATCACACCGGCCGCGACGAACGGGATCGCCGCGATCAGCTGTGCAGCGAACCAGCCGTCGCCCGAGAGCGGCAACGGGAACACGGGGTTCCACAGCACGATGATGGGCACGAGGACGATCAGCCACCAGTACTGCCTGCCCTGGATCGCGAACCAGCCGATGATCACCGCGAGGATGGTCACAGCAAAGTGCACCGCGATGAACCACGAGTCCTCGATGAACGCAACACCCGCCATCAGGACGATGGCAGCGAGGATGCCGGGGGCGAGGGCCGGCCTGGAGAATGTCGGTTCAGCAGACCGTGCCGGTGATTTCGCCACGATTACGCCGCCAGCGCGTCGCGCAGAAGCGCGACGAGTGCGTTGAGCTGGACGGAATCGCTCGTCGTGATCTCCTGGTCGCTTCCGTCGAGTGCGCGAGCCGCGAGGCCCTGCTTGCTGTCGATGAGTTCGGCGATCTTGGCGTCGATGGTGTGAGCTGCGATGATCCGCCACGCGGTCACCGGCTCCTCCTGGCCGATACGGTGAACCCGGTCGATCGCCTGCGTCTGCTCGGCGGCGGTCCAGCTGAGTTCGGCAAGAACGACGTTTGATGCGGCCTGCAGGTTGAGTCCCACTCCGGCAGCGGTGAGCGAACAGACAGCAACGGCCACGTCCGGGTCGTTGTTGAAGGCATCGATCGCTGCCTGGCGGGCGGGCGTCGACTGGTCTCCACGGATCGACACCGTGCGGATGCCGCGGCCGGCGAAGACCTGCTCTGCCGTGTCCATAACGTCGATGTGCTTGGCGAAGAAGACGACCTTGCCCACCGAGTGAGCCAGCTGCGCCGTGTAATCGGCCGCGAGCACTGCTTTCGCCTGGCCGATCTTGCGCACCATGGTGAAGACGTTCTCCGCTCCCCCAGACGCCTTGGACTCGTCGAGTTCGCCCTGTGCGACGAGCCGCATGATGTCGGTGTCCGGCTCTCCGGCCAACGATGCGCGTTCCCCGCGTGCTTCGATGATGCGACGGTACTTCGCGAGCAGCCGTGCGCCGAGTTCGCGCTCGGCGTCGCGGATGGAACGCCCGAGGTCGTCGTCGAGTTCGACGGGGAGGTCGGCGATCATCTTCGACGGCAGGTCCTTGGCGACGTCGATCTTGCGACGACGGACGATGCCCATGTCGATGACGGCGCTGCGAGCCTCAGGATAGAAGTCCCGGTCGGCCGGGGTGAGTCCGGTCTCCTCGAGCTTCGCCATGAGTTCGGGCGCGGGCTTGTCGCCCTCGACCCAGCCGAGGAACTGCCAGATGGCATTGAAGTCCTCGACGTCGTTGATGAGCGGCGTACCGGTGAGCGCGAGCATCAGCGGGTTACCGCCCGGTGTCAACTTTCGGATGCGCGAGGCGAGCGACAACACGTGCTGTGAGCGCTGCGAGTGCAGGTTCTTGATGAAGTGTGCCTCGTCGACCACCATGCCCTTGAACCCGAGGGTTCCCAGCCAGGCGAGGTGGCGGTCGAGCACTTCGTAGTTGACGATGACGACATCGGCGAACGCATCGAGGTCCCGGCCATCACCGTGGATAACCGTTGCGCGGCGGTTCGGCGCCCAGCGCTCGACCTCTCGTGCCCAGTTCATCTTCACGACGTTGGGGACGACGGCGAGCAGCGGCCACGCGTCGGCCACACTGGCGGCGAGGATCGACTCAGCGGTCTTGCCAAGCCCGGGCTCGTCGGCGAGCAGGAAGGTGCGGTGGCCCTCTCGGACCGCTTCAACGAAGCGAGCCTGGTGGCGCATGATCTCGCGGCCCTTGGGTGAGAGCCTGTCGATCTTCGGCGCCTCGGGGAGTTCCATGCTCGCGGCGCGGCCGCCTGAGCCCTGTTCGAACGCCTTGTACAGCGGGCCCATCAGTTCCCAGTTGGAGAGGCGTCCGCGGACGGGCGCCTTCGGCTCGGGCTGGTCGAGGGCCGGCGCCAGGAACGGATTGGCGAGGAGACGCGACTTCACGGACTGCGGGATGACCTGCTTCTCCGCGAGTTCGGCCGGGACAACAGGCTCAAGCACCGGCTTCGTTGTGGTGATGATCAGCTCGTCGGGGCTCAGTTCAGCGCCGGACTCGAGCAGCCAGTCGCGACGCAACTTCTGCGCAACCGGCGTTGTGGCGGCATCCGCTTCGAGCAGCGTGATGAGCGACGTGTCGCGCGCGGCGGTCTTCGCAAGAATGGTTGCAACACCGTCGAGCCGCTTCAGCAGTTCGGCTCGCGTGCTGTCGCTGAGGGTGGTGTCGGCTTTGACCTTTGCCCGTTCCTCACGCACCAGGAACGCGATGACCTGGAACTTGGTCCGGTTCGTTGGCCCGACCTTGCCCTTCTGCGCCTTCGCTTCTACCTCGCGCACCTTGCGGGCGAGGATGGGAATGATCGGGGATTCGTCATCGTGTCGTGACGATGAACCGCGCGACGATGATGCGCGCGATGAAGATCCGCGGGTGGCCTGTCGGCCAGAACTGCGGCGTGTACCGGTGTGCGGCATGCTCCTCCTGAGCAGTCGAATGGCCAGGCGGATGCCGGTGGCCGAGACAGCGGGCGCCGATTACGTGACCAATCGACGCGAAGATGTTCATTGCGGATCGGCACACCCCACACGGCGGGCGCTCGCTCATTCTACGCCATGGAAGAGGTCAGCGTGGTGTGAATGAGCGCAGTCTGAGACTGTTGAGCACCACGAACACGCTGGAGAACGCCATAGCGGCGCCGGCGATGATCGGGTTGAGCAGTCCGAAAGCGGCGAGCGGGAGCGCAGCGACGTTGTAGGCGAACGCCCAGAACAGGTTGCCGCGGATAATGGCGAGCGTCTTTCGCGACAACTCGACGGCGTCGGCAACGCTACCGAGGTCGGAACGGACGAGTGTGATGTCTGACGCCGAGATCGCGGCATCAGTTCCGGAACCCATCGCGATGCCGAGGTCTGCCGTTGCAAGCGCTGCCGCGTCGTTCACCCCGTCACCGACCATCGCAACGCTGTGGCCATCGCCCTGGATGCGCCGGACCTCGTCGACTTTCTGTTCGGGGAGCACGCCGGCGATGACCCTGTCGATCCCGACCTCACCGGCGACGACGCGGGCGGCGCGTTCATTGTCACCGGTCAGCAGGACGACGTCGAGTCCGAGCCTGCGCAGGCGTTCGACGGCGGCGTGCGCTTCGGGCTTGACCGTGTCGGCCACCTCAAGCACGCCTCGAACTTCGCCATCCCAACCGACCACCACCGCTGTCGATCCCGCGGATTCAGCCGCGGTGACGGCATCCGCAAGCTCATCGGGCACGGTGCAACCGTGTTCGGCGGCGAAGGCGGGCCGACCAACGACGACAGCGGACCCGTTCACGGTTCCCGTCACGCCGAGTCCCGCTGCGCTCCTGAAGTCGGACACTGAGTGCGTCACCGCGAGATTCCCATCGGCACCCACACGATCCGCTGCCCCGGCAACGATCGCCCGGGCGATCGGATGCTCCGACGCGGCTTCGAGCGACGCCGCACGCCCGAGCGCGGTTTCGTCGGTCGCCGTCACGCGGGTCAGCGTCATCGTTCCCGTCGTGACCGTGCCCGTCTTGTCGAGCACGACCGTGTCGATCCGGCGCGCCCGCTCGAGCGCTTCAGGACCGGTGATGAGGATGCCCGATTGCGCCCCGCGACTGGTCCCGACGAGAAGTGCGACAGGGGTGGCAAGCCCGAGAGCGCAGGGGCACGCGATGATGAGCACGGCAACCGCCGCGGTGAACCCTGACGAGAGCGGGTTACCGGTGAGCACCCACGCGGCGAACACAACAACGGCGAGGGCGATGACGATGGGTACGAAGACCGCCGAGATCCGGTCGGCCAACCGCTGGGCCTGCCCCTTTCCCAGCTGGGCGGCTTCGACCAGGCGGGCCATCTGGGCGAGTCGTGTCTCGCTTCCGACCCGGGACGCCCGGACGATGAGCCGCCCACCGCCGGCAATCGTTCCACCGATGACGGCATCGCCGGGCGCCACCTCGACGGGGACCGACTCCCCCGTGAGCATGCTGACATCGACGGCGGCTGAGCCGGACTCGACGACGCCGTCGGTGGCGATCGTCTCACCGGGTCGGACGACAAACCGATCGCCGGTCGTGAGCTCGCCAACCGGGATCGTCGTTTCCTGCGGGCCCGACGGTCCGGATCGCAGCACCGTCACATCCTTCGCTCCCAGTTCGAGCAGCGACCGGAGCGCCTCCCCCGCTGCACGACGAGAGCGCTGCTCGATGTAGCGACCGAGGAGAAGGAAGACGGTGACCCCGGCGGCCACCTCGAGATAAATGGTCTCCGACGGGTCGGCGTCCGGGGTGAACAGGCTGAACTCATGCGTCACTCCCGGCATTCCAGCCATACCGAAGAACAGCGCCCAGAGCGACCAGAGGAATGCCGCTCCCGTGCCGAGCGTGATGAGGGTGTCCATGGTGAGCGTGCCGTGGCGGAGATTCAGCCAGGTCGCCCGGTGGAAGGGGTATCCGCCCCAGATCACAACCGGAGCGGCGAGCGCGAGCGACACCCACTGCCAGTTCACGAACTGCCAGGCCGGAACCATCGCCAGAACGACGACCGGAAGCGTGAGGACAGCGCTCACGAGAAGCCTGATGCGAAGTGATGCCGGCTCAGCGCGGGGAGCGGGCTCGGCGAGCGACCGTTCTGGCACCAGCGTTGCCCCATAGCCGGCGGACTCAACCGCCGTCACCAGCTGCTCGGCCGACACAGTGCCAGGAAACTGGACGCTGGCCCGCTCCGTGGCCAGATTGACCTCGGCGGTCACACCGTCCAGCCGGGACAGGCGTTTTTCCACGCGCGCAACGCAACTGGCACAGGTCATCCCCGAAATTTCGAGCGTCGCGGTCTTCACTCCTCCACGGTACCCCTAGGGGGTATTGGTTTCAAACTGCCCGCAGCATCCGCGTCGCCGCTTCCCGGACAAACTCAGCAAACTCGTCGTTTCCCTCGATCCGGTACTCGACGCCCTGCTCGACCCAGGCGAGCGCGCTGATCAGCTCTTCGAACGACCCACCGCCAAGAGGCCAGCGGGTGTGGCCGTCGTCAACCGCTTCGGCTCCGTCCGACCACGGTCCGAACCGGGCCCGCATCTGCTCCAGGGGAATGGCCATCACCACGTCGGCGAGCAGTCGAGGTTCGGCCAGCTGCGAGACCGCGACCTGAATGAACTCCGCGGCGTCTTCGGCGGGCAGGTCACGAGCGTCGAACCGCACACGGGTGTCGAAGAACCTGGTCATCCTGTCGACGCGGAAGGTGCGCCAGTCGGCCCGGGTGACGTCCCAGGCCACGAGAAACCAGTGACGGGACGACGACACCAATGAGTGCGGCTCGACGAGCCGGTCGGTCTGGCACCCGTCACGCGCCTCATAGTGAAACCGGATACGATCCCGATCACGGCACACAAGGGCGAGCTGGCCGAGGAGCTCGGCGGATACCTGCGGCGTGTCCCTGCGGAGCGGCTGCACGTGCGCCGACAGCGCGTTCACCCGCCTGCGGAGTTCGGCCGGGAGCAGGTGCTCGAGTTTAGCGAGCGCGGTCAGCGCCGTGACTTCGCCGTCGGCGATGCCCTCGGTTGCATACGCCCGCAGCCCGATCGCCATCGCGACGGCTTCCTCCTCGGTGAGCGACAGCGGCGGGAGTTCCTGACCGGCCTCGAGCTGATAGCCGCCGATCGACCCCCGCGTTGCCGTCACCCGATAACCGAGGGTTCGCAGCCTGTCGATATCACGGCGGAGGGTGCGCGCCGTCACCCCGAGGCGCTGGATGAGGTCGGAGCTTGGCCAATGCCGGTGAGTCTGCAGCAGGGCGAGAAGTTCGAGAGCCCGAGACGTGGTAGCTGACATATTCTCATTCTCGTGGTTCATCAGGACGGAAAGTGGCCGCATTCGTTTCTAATGTCGGTCTCATGACACGAGACATCATGATTAGCGCACGGGGGCTCAGCAAGGAGTTCACCGTGAAGAAGACCCTCACCGCCGCGGTGACCGACCTCACGATCGACGTCGAACGCGGTGAACTCGTCGCATTCCTCGGGCCGAACGGCGCGGGCAAGTCGACGAGCCTCAGGATGCTGACGACCCTGCTGCCACCGACGAGGGGAACAGCAACCGTTGCCGGCTTCGACATCTCTACCCAAAGTTCCCGGGTGCGGTCACGCATCGGATACATCGGTCAGGGCAACAGCGCCGGCCACAACCACCGGGTGCGGGACGAACTGCTCAACCAGGGATCCTTCTACGGCATGCCGAGAGCGGCAACGGCGAAGCGGGCCGACGAGCTCATCGAGTCACTCGGACTCGTCGGCCTGGAGAAGAGACCGGTGCTCGGCTTGTCTGGCGGACAAAAGCGCCGACTCGACATCGCCCTCGGACTCGTGCACTCCCCCGAGTTGCTGTTCCTTGACGAGCCGTCGACCGGACTGGATCCGCAGAGTCGCGCCAATCTCTGGCAGCACATTCTGACCCTGCGGCGCCAGCACGGCACCACGATCTTCGTGACCACCCACTATCTCGAGGAAGCGGACCAGTTCGCCGAACGGGTCATGGTGATGGACTCGGGCCGAATGATCGCCGACGACACGGCTCCGGCACTCAAATCACGGTTGGCGGGCGACGTTCTCAGCGTCGGGCTCCGTTCTCCCGCCGATGCCGCTCGAACAACCGAGCTCGTCTCGGCGTCGCTCCCGAACGCCCGGTTCAACCGGGCAGCGCACGATGAGCGAGTGCTCGACATCACCCTCGAGCGCGGTGACGAAGTGCTTCCGCGTCTTCTGCGCGACCTCGACGCCGCGGGCATTGCCGTGCGCACGGCGGCACTCCGCCAGCCAACGCTCGATGACGTCTTCCTCGCACTCACCGGTCGAAGCCTCCGAGATGACAGCGCGACCGGCCCCGGGTCCCCCGATTCCGCGACTCCCTCACTCGAGAACACAGAGGTTCGATCATGACCGCTCTCACAGCAACACTCACCGACCGCGACACGCACCTTCCGCGCGACATCTGGAACGTGTTCCGGAGGGAACTCCAACCCCTCCTGCACGATCCCTTCTCGCTCATCTTCAGCCTGGTCCAGCCCGTCATCTTCCTCGGGCTGTTCGGGCCGCTGCTCATCGGGTCTTCGGGAGACCCCGCTCTCGAGGTCCTCGCCTGGTTTGTGCCCGGCATCCTCGTCATGATCGCCCTCTTCGGCGCGAGCGCAACGGGATCGAACCTGCTGTACGAGATGCAGACGGGCTCGCACGAAAGGACACTCGTCGCCCCCATCGCCCGCTCGTCACTCCTCATTGGGAGGGCGCTCAAGGAAATGGTGCCCATCACGGTGCAGGTCGCGGTCATCGCGCTCGTGACCATCCCGTTCGGATTCCAGCCCGGCATCCCGGGAATGCTCCTGACGCTCGTGCTGCTCGCCATCTTCGGCATTGGTCTTGGAGCGCTCAGTTACGCGCTCGCCCTCGCGAGCAGGAAGACCGACTGGATGTTTTGGGTCGTACAGCAGGCGCTGATCTTCCCGCTGATGATCCTGTCCGGGATGCTGCTCCCCCTTGAACAAGGACCCGAGTGGATGCGGGTGGCCGCGTCCATCAACCCGATCAGCCACATTGTCGGTGCGAGCCGGGCATTGCTCGCCGGCGACCTCGGAGCGCCTGTCGTGCTCGGCGGCTTCGCTGCGGCCCTTGCGCTCGCGGCTGTCGGGCTGTGGGTCGGGATCACCGCGATGAAAAAGAGCCACTAGGCATCCGACGCGGCAGGGCCGCTCTTCAGCCCAGCCGTGAGAAAAGGACATCAGCACCAGAGAAGGACGAAACGGGCGACAGCATCCTTATCTCGGCGCTTTGTCCTTACCCCGGCACAGTGCCCTCAGCTCGGCACTGTCTCCTTCTCTCGGCAGCGCCACCCAACCGCTCCCACACCCATCCAACGACAGCAGGGCCGCCCCTTTCGGAGCGGCCCTGCTTCTGCTTTGCGTCGAGACTAGATCAGGCTCTTGGTGTGCCAGACGGTCTTCGTCTCGGTCAGCGCCGTGATCCGGTCGAGGCTCGGCGCCGCGGCATCCGCACCGTTCTCGGGCCGAAGCACCCGCATGAGCGTCTCCGCGGCGGCGATCTCGAGGTCGATCCAGTCGAGGTCTCCCGCACCGGTGAGGTCGAGCGCGTTGACGTCGGCGTGCGACGCGAGCCACGGGGTGATCTCGGCAGGCGAGCCCGTGAGGATGTTGACGACACCACCGGGGACGTCACTCGTTGCGAGCACCTCGGAGAGGCTGATCGCCGAGAGCGGCAGCGACTCTGACGCGATCACGACGACCGTGTTGCCGGCCACAAGCGCCGGGGCTACCACGCTGACCAGACCGAGCAGCGATGTGCCCTGTGGAGCAACAATCGCCACGACTCCGGTGGGCTCAGGAACCGAGAGGTTGAAGTACGGGCCAGAGACCGGGTTGGCGTTTCCGGCGACCTGGACGTACTTGTCAGCCCAGCCGGCGTACCAGACCCAGCGGTCGATGGCTTCATCGACCTGTGCGGTCGCGGCCTCGGTCGAGACGCCCTCTGACTGCTCGATCTCGTCGATGAACTGAACGCGACGCCCCTCGAGCAGTTCGGCGATGCGGTAGAGCACCTGGCCGCGGTTGTACGGCGTCGCGCCAGACCAGCCCGACAGCGCGCTGCGTGCTGCAACGACGGCGTCGCGGGCATCCTTGCGGGATGCCTTCGCGGCGTTGGCGAGGAAGACGCCGTCTTTCGAGGTCACCTCGTAGGTGCGGCCTGACTCCGAGCGGGGAAACTTCCCCCCGATGTAGAGCTTGTAGGTCTTGGGAACGGCGAGGCGGCTCATTTGGTGCCCTTCTGTGTCGTTGCATCCACAGCATCCGTTGTAGGCGTTGCAGGCGTTGCATCGGATGCTGCGGCAGGAGTGGTGAGGTCGGCGGCGGGCGCCGAGGTGACCTGACGCGCCGAACCGGCGGGCTTGAGGTAGGCGCCGAGCCCGTGCCGTCCGCCCTCACGGCCGTAGCCGGATTCCTTGTACCCGCCGAATGGGCTCGCCGGGTCGAACTTGTTGAAGGTGTTCGCCCAGATCACCCCGGCACGAAGCTTGTCCGCGACAGCGAGGATGCGGCTGCCCTTGTCGCTCCAGATGCCGGCCGAGAGACCGTACGGCGTGTTGTTCGCCTTGACGATCGCTTCGGCGGGGGTACGGAACGTCATCACGCTCAGCACCGGTCCGAAGATCTCCTCGCGGGCAATCCTGTGGCTCGTCGACACGTTGGTGAAGATCGTGGGTGCGAACCAGAAGCCCTCAGACGGAAGAACGCAGTCTGGGCTCCATCGTTCGGCGCCCTCGGCCACCCCCACGTCGGTCAGTGTGCGGATCCGCTCGAGCTGCGCCGCCGAGTTGACGGCACCGATGTCGGTGTTCTTGTCGAGCGGGTCGCCGAGACGCAGGGTCGACAACCTCTCCTTGAGCCGGTCGACGACCTCGTCGTGAATGTTCTCCTGGACGAGGAGCCGTGAGCCCGCGCAGCAGACGTGGCCCTGGTTGAAGAAGATGCCGTTGACGATGCCCTCGATGGCCTGGTCGATCGGCGCATCGTCGAAGACGATGTTCGCGGCCTTTCCACCGAGCTCGAGAGTGACGCGCTTGTCTGTTCCCGCAATGGCGCGCGCGATGCCGCGGCCGACGTTCGTCGATCCGGTGAACGCGATCTTGTTCACGTCGGGGTGGTTGACCAGGGCTGACCCCGTCGAGCCGGCGCCGGTGATGATGTTGACGACACCGGCTGGCAGGTCGGCCTGCTGCAGGATCTCGGCAAACAGCAACGCGGTGAGCGAGGTGGTTTCGGCGGGCTTCAGCACGACGGTGTTACCCGCGGCGAGCGCAGGGGCGATCTTCCAGGCGAGCATGAGCAGCGGGAAGTTCCACGGAATGATCTGGCCGGCGACGCCGAGCGATGCGGGGTTTGGGCCGACACCGGCGTGATCGAGCTTGTCCGCCCAGCCCGCGTAGTAGAAGAACCAGGCCGCAACGAGTGGCACGTCGACGTCGCGGCTCTCCTTGATCGGCTTGCCGTTGTCGAGGCTCTCAGCGACGGCGAGCTCTCGAGCCCGCTCCTGGACGAGCCGCGCGATGCGGAACAGGTACTTGCCTCGGTCTGCGCCAGACATCCGTGACCAGACGTTGTCGTATGCGGCTCGAGCGGCCGCAACAGCTCGATCGACGTCAGAATCGTCGGCAGAAGCGAGAGTGGTGATTGTCTTCTCGGTCGCCGGTGAGATCGTGGTGAACGGCGAGCCGTTTCCGCTCACGAATTCGCCGTTGATGAAGAGGCCGTATTCACTCTTCAGGTTGAGGATCGCCGTCGACTCGGGGGCCGGTGCGTAGTCCAGAAAACTCATTGAAAATCCCTTAATCGATTGTGACGTAGTCGGCGCCGGAGTAGTGCCCTGTCGACATCTTCTGCCGCTGGAGCAAAACGTCATTGAGCAGGCTCGACGCACCGAAGCGGAAGAGGTGCGGTTGCAGCCACTCCTCACCGACGGTTTCGGCGACGGTGACGAGGTACTTGATGGCGTCCTTCGAGGTGCGGATGCCGCCGGCCGGTTTGACGCCGATCTTCTCGCCGGTGAGGCGGTGCCAGTCGCGCACCACTTCGAGCATGAGGAGGGTGACTGGAAGCGTCGCCGCCGGAGCCACCTTGCCCGTGGATGTCTTGATGAAATCGCCACCGGCGAGGATGGCGAGCCACGACGCCCGGCGGACGTTGTCGTAGGTGTTGAGCTCACCGGTCTCGAGAATCACCTTGAGGTGCGCGTAACTGCCGTCAGAGCGCCTGCACGCTTCCTTGACGGCGACGATCTCGTCGAACACCTGGCCGTAACGACCGGAGAGGAACGCGCCCCTGTCGATGACCATGTCGATTTCGTCTGCGCCAGCGTCAACGGCATCCGCTGTATCGCTCAGCTTGATGGCGAGCGAGGCGCGACCGGACGGGAATGCGGTTGCGACGGCGGCGACGTTGATTCCGGAGTCAGTGCCACGAGCGTGGTGAGAGCCAAGCGCCTCAACGGCGTACGGCACCATGTCTCCGTACACGCACACAGCTGCAACCCGGGGCGTCGATGAATCTGATGCGTCCGGGGTGATCGCCTTGGCGACGAGGGAACGTACCTTTCCCGGAGTGTCGGCACCCTCAAGCGTGGTGAGGTCGATGAGCCCGATTGTTGTGTCGAGCGCCCACTTCTTGGAGCTGGTCTTGATGGAACGCGTGCCAAGTCCGGCAGCGCGCTGCTCGAGGCCGACGGCGTCGACCCCGGGAATCCCCTCGAGGTAGCGACGAAGATTCGCATCGGTCATCGGCCCATCGAAGAGCTCAAGGGTTGTTGCTCTCGGAACAACAGCCTGTCTGGTTTCGGTCATGCGTGGATCCTCCTGCATAAGTGTGTTCAGGTCGATAAGTGTTGGGGGCGCCGGGCGGGATGAGGCAGCGTCAGGTGCCGGTGTCGAGCAGGGCGAGCGCCGTTGCCTCGTCGGTGACGAGCACCGTACACAGGCCGCTCGTGACCACGGCTCGCGCGACGGCGATCTTGCCAGCGCCCGCGATCACCGCGATGCTGGTCGCTGCGCTGCGGAGCGTGGCGAGGCTCAAGCCGACCGTTCGCTCGTCGAGTGACGGGTCGACGATCATGCCTGCCGCATCGATGTAGCGCCCGACGACGTCGCCGACAGCACCACGGCGCACGAGTTCATCCACGTCGTTCGGCGTCAGGTACCCGCTGTCGACGAGCGCAGAGTCGTGGCCGGCCACTCCGGCACTGTAGAGGTACGCCGATGCGTCTCCCGCCATGGCGAGCACTCCACCGACGGTGCGATCGGCCTCGATGGATCGTTTGGTCTCGAGTCGCTCCAGGATGGCGGGGCTCGGCAGAAGCGTGGCCTGACCGGATGCCTTGCGGGCAATCTCGAATGCCGTTGCGGCCGCGGTGCCCGCCCTCTGGTTCACGCTCACCCCGCCGTTGATCTGCACGACGTTCACGCCGGTCGCCCAGCCTTCACTGAGGTGTTCGGCAACGTCGTGGAGCGTTCGACCCCAGCTCACGCCGAGCACCCTGGGTACCGGGCGAAGACTCGCGAGATAGTCTGCCGCGGCTTGAGCGGCCCGTGCGCGGAGGTCGTCGGCGCTGTTCGTCCCGGCCGCGGGAACGACGATGGCGTCGTCGATGCCGAAGCGCTCGCGAAGACTGCGCTCGAGCGTCAGCTTGCGCGCACGGGGGTGGACGATCTCGATGCGGATGAAGCCCTTTTCCTTGGCGGAGGCGAGCAGCCGCCCGACCTTCCACCTGGTGAGCTTGAGAATCGCCCCGACTTCGTCCTGGGTCTTGTTCTCGTCGTAGTAGAGCTCGGCCGCGCGGATGGACAGCAGCTCGTCATTGTCGATGGTTTCCACCGCTTCCCCTGACGTTCGTTGCTCTGCCGACACGGCCGCTGCCGTCACGGACACTGCCAGTCCGCCATCCCCCAGACTAAATCCCGGTCGTGCTCAAAACAACACAGGTAGCGGTTTCTGCTCACATGAGCACCATGTGCGCAATCCCCCGCCGGATGTTGGCTGCTGCCGGTGGACCGGGTCCGGGCACGCCGGTGACGTTACGCGCCGTCCTCGATAGTGCGGTCCCTGGCCACGATCGCCCCGGCGAAGACGCCGATGAACGCGACCCCGATCAGGATCACGAGTGGAACCGTCCAGCCGTCGGTCAGATCGTGTGTGATGCCGACGACGAGCGGGCCAAGCGCTCCGAGGACGTAGCCGACGCCCTGGACGAAGCTCGACAGGGCGATCGCTCCGTCGTGTGTTCTGGTCCGCAGGTTGATGAGTACCAGTGCGAGCGGGAACAGCAGCGGCCCAAGGCCGATGAGCACCACCCAGGCGAGGGGCGCGATCGTGGGAACGATGAGGAGCCCCGCGTAACCGGCCACGAGGCATCCGACGGCCACGTACACGAGCAGTGCGATGTTCTTCATCCGCACGGCAAGGATCGGAATCAGCAGCCCGGCCGGGAATCCCATGAAGGCGAACACCGACAGCCACACTCCCGCTGTTGCGTCGTTCACCCCGACGATGTCCTGGACGAGGCTCGGTAACCACGCGAACATCGCGTACGCGTTGAGTGACGAGAGGCCGAAGATGACGGCGAGAGACCAGGCCAGCGGAGAACGCCAGAGCCGGCCAACCACCTCGGTGCGCGAGGGGTCCATGCGCGGCGGCGGAGGAGTCCGTTTGGCATGGAGGTTGAGCACGAGCCACGGAACGAGAGCGACCACGCTGACCCCCGCCCACATGGCGAGCGAGATCCGCCACCCCGCCCCGTCGGCAACAGGAACGGCGATCAACGGAGGGATGAGCGTCGAAATGGAGAGCATTGTGACGTACAGCGTCGTCATCAGTGCGATCCGATCGGGGAAGTACTTCTTCACGATCGGTGGCAAAAGTACGTTCCCGAGGCCGAGACCGGCGAAGGTCACCGCACTGCCTGCCACGAGCGTCAGGACGTCACCGGCGATGCCACGGATGAGGTGGCCGACGAGGATCGCCGCGAGTGCGAGGATGAGCACGACCTCGAGCCGACTTCGGCGGACGAGCGCCGGGGTGATGATGCCGAACAGGGCGAAGCACACGGGCGGCATCGCGCCGAGCAGGCCGACGACGAGAGGGTCGAGCGGCAGTTCGGCCGAGACGCGGCCGATAATCGGCGACAGTGCGCCAACCGCGGTCCTGAGGTTAGCCGCGACGAGGATGATGCCGATGAACGCGAGCATCCTGCCGGCGAGCAGCGGACGGTTCGCGGTCGACATCACGGTCCAAGTGTATGGGCGGTTCGCTTCTCGACCGGCGGTGCCCGCCGCGCGTACCCTGTACTCATGTCTGCTTCCCCATCGCGCCAGGAACCATCAACACCCTCCAGGGGAAACGAGATCGCCCAGGCTCTTGCCATTGTGGGCGACGGCCTCGATTCGCTCACCGCGGTGCAGTGGGCAAGCCCGAGTCTCTGCGAGGGCTGGAGCGTCAAGGACACCATTGCCCACCTGGTCTGGCGGCTCGGGACCCCATCGATGCGACTGGCCACCGACATCGTTCGGGCATCCGTCGCGGGGCGCCACGCCAACCCGATGGAGTCGCTGGATGACATCGCCCGAGGAATTGCCGATTCGGGCGGCACAGACGAGCTGCGCCGGGAGTTGCGTGCCATCGCTGACGAGAAAGCGCAGGGGCACGGGCGCACCAACGCCGGCGAGCTGCTCGAGGTCGTCGTGCACGGCTACGACGCGCTGCACCCCCTCGGCATCCAGCTTCCCTTCCCGCCCGCGACGACCCACCGAGTGGCGACGGCCAGCGCGCTGAAGGCACCGCGCCGCGTGCGCTCGGTGATCAGGCACCGTACGCTCGTCGCCGAGGATGCCGGGTGGCGGATCGGACATGGATCGGAGATCGTCGCGGATGCCGCGAGCGTCATCCTGTTCCTCAACGGCCGGAAGGCAATGCAGCCGCCGCAACGCGAGCGCATCCTGGCGCCCGCTCCGACGCCAGGGCTTGCCTGAGTTCGCAGGCCGTCAGACGGTCAGGCCGTCAGGCCGTCAGGAGAGTAGTCGCCTGACCCGCTCGACGTCGTCTGCCATCTGCACGATCAGCGGATCGATGCCGGTGAAGGCGACCTGGCCGCGGATGCGGTCGACAAACTGCACCTCGACGACCTGGTCGTAGAGGTCGATGTCCTCGTCGAGCACGTACGCTTCGACCTGCTTTTGCGGCACGCCGTCGAACGTCGGGTTGTTGCCCACCGAGATTGCCGCGGGAAAACGTCGAGAGCCGACCCGCAGCCAGCCGGCGTACACACCGTCTGCGGGAATGAGGCCGTCCGAATCCGGTGAAAGATTGGCTGTCGGATATCCGAGTTCACGCCCGCGCTTGGCCCCGTGAACGACGACTCCGCGCACGGCAGGGTCGTGACCGAGCAGCCGCGAGGCCTCAGCCACCCGCCCTTCGGCGAGTAGCTCACGGATCCAGGTGGATGACACGCGCCTGCCATCGTTCGGAGCAACGTCAGGGATGGTCTCAACGTCAAACCCGTACCGGGCGCCCAGCTCGCGGAGCAAGGCAACATCGCCCGCTCCCCTGTGGCCGAACCTGAAGTCGTTGCCGACGAGCACGAGCTTTGCCTTCAGGCCAGTGGTGAGCACTGTGGTGACGAAGTCCTCGGGGCTGAGCAACGAGAATTCCCGGTCGAACGACAGCAGCATCGCCGCATCGATTCCGGTTTCAGCGAGGAGGTCGAGTTTCTGGTCATTGCTCACCAGAACCGGTGGTGCCTTTTCCGGGGCGAGAAGGGCGGCCGGATGCCGGTCAAACGTCACGACGACGGAGTTGAGTCCCCGTTCACGGGCTGCCTGTTTCAGCCGGTCGATCACCGCGCGGTGACCCGCGTGCACACCGTCGAATTTGCCGATGGTGACGGCGGTAGGGCCGAAGCCCGCGGGGATATCGCTCACCCGCCGGAACGTGATCACGCTGCCGCAACCGTTGAGCGGCGGGCGGGCCTGTGGCTCGCGAGCCACCACATTCCGAGGGGAGGAAGCACCAGCGGAATGAAGAGGTATCCGGCGCCGAAGTACGACCACACTGTCGCCTCGGGGAACAGCTGGGGTTCGAGCACACTGAGAGTGCCGATGGTCAGGACGCCGAGAAGCTCGAATCCGATCGTCAGCCAGGCGATGCGATACCAACCCGATCCGCTGCGGATGAGCGCGATTGTCGCAACGATGTACACCACGGCGGCGAGTGCAGACAGCGAGTATGCGAGCGGCGCATCGCCGAACCGCTCGGCGATCTGCACGAATGAACGGCCCGTCGCCCCGAGCGCGAGGATCCCGTAGACCACGACGAGAACGCGGCCGATTCCCGAGATGCTCCGGCGGGGCGCAACTGTCGTCCCGGTCCCGGTTGAGACTTGTTCGTTGTGTGATGTCATGACTCTGCCAATTCTATTCGCGTTCGACAGGCACTCCCCGGTCGGGCTCAGAGCGGAAGTGTCGTCCAGATCTGCTGCATCCGGTAGACCATCACGGCGATCGCGAGTGCGACGACGCCGAGGATCACCGTGCTCCACTTGCTGCGGTCGACCAGCGCCCAGAAGCCCGCTGCTGCGGGGAGCAGAATCGCGGAAACGAGGTAGGTGTAGAACTCGAGGACGCTTCCGACCGGTTCGTTGCCCGTGAACGGTGCGACGATGGCCACAATCAGCTGCGCGATGAGCAGGAGTTCCACGAGCGCGAGTGCGCCGAGGGTGAGGTCGCTTGGTTTCCTGCCGGCGAAACCGAGGATGACAGCGAGCACGCCCGCGACAACGGCCACAGCCACCTGCAGCCAGGTAAACCACTCGATCATGCGCCTGGTTCCTCTTCACCTGCTGGATCAGCGTGCCCGGAGGGCGTCGCTTCACCTGGTGCCTGAGCATCCTTTCGGGGCGCCTCTGCATCCGCGGGGAAATTGACGGCGCTCTTCGCGACATCCCCCGCGATTTTCACGAGTCCGACCAGCCGTCCGTCAGGTGCCACGGCGGCAGCGAGCTCATCGGAGCCGAGGGGGCCGGACACCGCGAGCTCGGCGGCACGGACTTTCTTACCGTGGCCAAGGTCGATGGCCTGCTGCTCGGTGAGGTCGATGCGCGGAAAGAGAACGGAAGCCGCTTCTGCCGGGCCGATGAGGCTCGATGCGACGTCGAGCTCGTCGAGACGGGGAGCATTGTCGACACTGAACGGCCCGATCCTGGTGCGCCGGAGGCTCGTGAGGTGGCCGCCGACGCCGAGTGCGGTGCCGAGGTCCCTCGCCAGCGCGCGGATGTAGGTGCCTGACGAGCACTCCACGCGAACATCGAGGTCGAGGAATCCGTCACCGTCCCTGCGGTCGAGGACGTCGAAGCGTGACACAGTGACCGGGCGCGACTTGAGCTCGACGGTTTCGCCGGCGCGAACGAGTGCGTATGCCCGCTTGCCATCGACCTTGATCGCGCTCACGCTCGACGGAACCTGGGAGATGTTTCCGGTGAGGTCGGCGACCGCTGACGCGATCGCAGCGTCGGTGACGCGGGAAACCGCATCCGGATCCGCCCGCTCGACGGTGTCGCCCTCGGCGTCATCCGTCGTTGTGGACATTCCGAGCCTGATCGTCGCGAGGTATTCCTTGTCCTGGCCGACGAGGTAGGTGAGCAGGCGGGTCGATGAGTTGATGCCGAGGATCAAAAGGCCCGTTGCCATGGGGTCGAGGGTGCCCGCGTGACCGACCCTGCGGGTGCCAGCGAGCCTGCGGGTGCGCGCGACGACGTCGTGGCTCGTGATCGATTGGGGCTTGTCGACGAGGAGGATGCCGGAGTGCACAGATGGTCCTTTCGTGCCTTGCGGGCGACAGACCATCTTCCCACACGCGGCACCGTAGGCTGGGAACATGCGTGTTGCCGTGATCGGAGCTGGAGCCCTCGGCTGCACATTCGCGGCACTTCTCGACCGGGCCGGCCACGACGTCACCCTCGTGGCTCGCGGAGCACAGCTCGAGGCGGTCAGCGCGAGCGGAATCCACCTGAACGGCGGATTTGGCGACTGGCAAACGACAAAGCTCGTGGCCGTTCCGCGCCTCGAGACTCCCCCGACGCCCGGTGGGGACTTCGACCTCGTCTTCCTTGCCGTCAAAGCCCAGGACACGGCCACCGCCATCGCCGAACACGGCGGGGCGATCGACGGGACACCGGTGATCGTTGTGCAAAACGGTCTCGACGGTGTCGACACAGTGTCGAAATCGCTCGTCGACTCGTCGTGCGTCGGCGCGCTGTCCATCGTCGCTGCCTCGTATCTGGAGCCAGGGTCGGTGCGGGTGACCACCCCGGCGACGACGTACATCGGCAGGGGCACCGGCGACCCTGACGCCGAGGTACGCCGGATCGAGGCAGAACTCGGCGACGCGTTGCGACTCACGGCCATCGGTAACTTCGTCGGAGCGCAGTGGACGAAGCTCCTCGTCAATCAGCTCAACGCCCTGCCGGCGATCACCGGCTTGAGCGTGCAAGAGGTCGTTGCCGATCGCACCCTTCGCTTGATCATGACGAGGAGCATGCGTGAGACGGTGCGCGTCGGGGCTGCCACCGGCATCCGTTTCGGGTCGATCCAGGGGCTTGGCAACCTCAGGCTTCGCTTCTTCGCGCGGCTGCCCGTCGTGCTCGGGCAGGCGCTGCCCGCCCGTTTCGCCTCCCGGATGGGACCGGTGCCCAACCCCGGCTCGACACTGCAGTCGATTCGGCGCGGCCAGCGGACCGAGATCGACTTCCTCAACGGAGCCGTCGTTCGGCAGGCGCGTCTCGTCGGACGTCGCGCCCCGGTCAATGAAACACTGACGGCGCTCGTGCACGAGGTCGAAAAGACCGGGGTTTTCTTCACACCGCGGCAGGTGGCGGATGCTGTGGCGGGCGCTGAGGCCGGCACGTCGGCCGGTTCGTCGGCCGGTTCGCTCCGGTGACCGGACTCAGCAGCTGTCGAGGAAGACCCGGACGGGACTGGCTTCAACAGAATTGTTGACCACCGCTGTCGCGCTCGTGCGCGGGTTCGCTTCTCGCTGGTAGAGCTGCTGGCCGCCGACGTACCTCGCGTTGGACGCGGCCTGAGGATCCGGGTCTGCGCCGAGGGACTCTGCCAGCCTCCGGTACGCCTTCGAGAACGGCACGTCGAGCCAGATGGAATAGTGCCAGAGGCCGCGGAGCTCAGGCCGGTGGAGGAAAACACCGTCGACGATGAGCACGGCGTCTTTCGGTCCGGTCACCCACCGAAGCTCTTCGCCCGTGTCGCGTTTCTCGTCGAAACCCGCCAACTGGAATCCCGTGCCTCCCGCCAGCCGGAACGGCTCGATGAGCACACGGCGAAGCAGCGAGTAGTCGAACGAGTCATGGTAATAACCCTCAGCGGAGTTGCGTCCCCGCGCGTATCGCTCCTCCCTCGGCCTGTGGAAGTCATCGATCGAGGCGCGGAAGGCAGCTCTGTCCGCTTCACGGAACACATCGGCGAGGCCATCGGCGAACGCCGCAGTGCCTGAGCCTGCGATGCCGTCCACCGCCACAATCGTGCGGCCAGCGGGGTAGTTGTGGGTGATCTCTTCCCGCAGGTCACGCAACAGCTCTACCCTGGGCGTCGAAACAAGACTCATCAGTCGAGAATACCGCCGGCCGACCGCATACGCTTGACGGACGTATGTCTGACACTCCCCTTGCCCCGAGTCCTGCGCCGCTGGCGTCTGCCCCGCGATCGTCTGGCCCGGTGCCGCCCGCCGCGGCGCCGCCTGTGCCGCTGCTGTCGGCCCCGCTGCTGTCGGCCCCGCTGCTGTCGGCCCGGATCATCGACTGGTTTGCCTCAAGCGGCCGCGCCCTGCCCTGGCGCGAGCCGGGGTTCCCGGCGTGGGGAATCCTCGTGTCCGAGTTCATGCTGCAGCAAACTCCTGTCGCCCGGGTAATCCCCCGGCTCGCCGAGTGGCTCGAGCGATGGCCGACGCCGGGGGCGCTCGCGAGCGTTCCACCCGGTGAAGCCGTTCGGGCGTGGGCAAATCTCGGTTATCCCCGCCGTGCCCTCTGGTTGCACGCCGCTGCCGTCACGATCGCCGAGCGGCACGATGGAGTCGTGCCGCAGGGGGTCGACGATCTCCTCGCCCTGCCTGGGGTCGGCGACTACACGGCACGTGCCGTGTCGGTGTTCGCGTATGGCCACAGGCATCCGGTTGTCGACACCAACACGAGGCGCGTGATCGCGCGCGCGATCGACGGCAATCAGGAGCCCGCTCCCCCGTCGAATTCCCGTGACCTCGCCGCGATGGACCGACTGCTGCCGGAAAGCGTCGAGGATGCGAGGGTGTTCAACGCCGGTGCGATGGAGCTTGGCGCGATCGTATGCACGGCAAGGGCACCCAAGTGCGGCGAGTGCCCCATCGCCGATGCGTGCGCGTGGCGTCTCGCGGGGTATCCCGCGTATGAGGGCAAACGGAAGGCTGTCCAGAAGAAGTACGAGGGCAGCGACAGACACGTTCGCGGCCTGATCATGGCTGAGTTGCGTGCGGCCCACGTTCCCGTCACACGGGCTGAAATCGACAGCCTGTGGCCGGACGCCGTTCAGCGTGAACGTGCACTCGCTGGACTCGTCGCTGACGGGCTGGCCGTTAACGCGGAAACGGGCTATGTGCTGCCCTGAGGCAGCACACAACCCGTTTCACGAAGGTCTGCGTACGCGGTTTATTCGTCGTCGTCAGCAACCCGTGGTTTGACGTACGGGTCGGGATCGCCGGCGTATGTCGCCGTGGACTTGAGCGCCTCGATCGATGAGTCGCGTTCGCGTGCCTTGGCGAGAAGCTCGTCGAGGTGCTTGGCGTTCTCCGGGAGTGCGTCGTGGATGAACTCGAGGCTCGGGGTGAGCCGTGCCGTGATGTTCTTGCCGACTTCGCTTCGAAGCATGCCCTTGGCCGCCTCGAGAGCGGCAGCGGAGTCCGCGCGCTCTTCGTCCGAGCCGTAGACCGTGTAGAACACGCTCGCGTGCTGGAGGTCTCCGGTGACGCGAACGTCAGTGATCGTGACGAAACCGAGCCGGGGGTCACGCATTCCGCGCTCGATGCGCTTGGCGATGACTTCCTGGATACGGTCGGCCAGTTTACGTGCTCGTGGGTTCTCGCCCATGATCTTCTCCTTCAGCCTTCAGTTCGTCTGTTTGGTGGATCCTGTGTCCCACCTTAAGAATGACTGCGGCAGCCCCCGGAGAGGCTGCCGCAGTCCAGAGGAGCCTAGACGCGCGGCTTCTCTTTCATCTCTGTCGTTTCGATCTCGTCACCGATCTGGATGTCGTTGAACTTGCCGAGGCCGATTCCAGCCTCGAAGTCCGTCCGAACCTCGGTGACGTCGTCCTTGAACCGACGCAGCGACTCGATGGCGAGGTTGTCGCCGAGCACAACGCCGTCGCGGATGACGCGGGCCTTTGCGTTCCTCGTGATGGTTCCCGAGCGAACGATGACACCGGCGATGTTGCCGAACTTGGAGGAGCGGAACACCTCGCGGATCTCGGCGACACCGGACTGGACTTCTTCGTACTCGGGCTTGAGCATGCCGGTGAGGCTTGCCTCAACATCGTCGATCGCGTTGTAGATGACCGAGTAGAACCGGATGTCGACACCCTCGCGAGCGGCACGTTCCCGAGCCTTCGGGTCGGGGCGAACGTTGAAGCCGATGATGATCGCGTTGTCGATGGTCGCCAGGTTGACGTCCGACTCCGTGATCGCACCGACACCGCGGTGAATGATGCGCAGCTGGACGCTGTCGTCGATCTCGATCTTGAGCAGCGACTCTTCGAGTGCTTCAACAGCACCGGAGACGTCACCCTTGATGATGAGGTTGAGCGATTCGACCTTGCCCTCTTCGAGTGCACGGGTGAAGTCCTCAAGGCTGATGCGCTTGCGGGACTTGGCCAGCTGGGCGTTGCGCTCAGCAGCTTCACGCTTCTCAGCGATCTGACGTGCTGTGCGGTCATCGTCGGTGACGAGGAAGGTGTCACCGGCGCGAGGCACCGAAGACAGACCCTGAACCTGGACCGGACGTGACGGAGTAGCGAACTCGACGGCGTCGCCGTTTTCGTCTGCCATCGCACGGACACGGCCGTAAGCGGTACCGGCGACGATGGGGTCTCCGACCTTGAGCGTTCCCGACTGGATGAGCACTGTCGCAACAGCACCGCGTCCCTTGTCGAGCTTCGCTTCGATCGCGACACCACGGGCGTCCTTGTTCGGGTTGGCGCGCATGTCGAGGCCGGCGTCTGCGGTCAACAGCACAGCGTCAAGGAGTTCCTTGATGTTGATGTTGTTGCGCGCTGACACGTCGACGAACATGACGTCTCCACCGTATTCTTCGGCGACGAGTCCGTATTCGGTGAGCTGCTGGCGCACCTTCTGCGGGTTGGCGTCTTCCTTGTCGATCTTGTTCACCGCGACCACGATCGGCACGTTAGCTGCCTGTGCGTGGTTGAGTGCCTCAATCGTCTGGGGCATGATGCCGTCGTCAGCCGCGACCACGAGGATCGCGATGTCGGTGACCTGCGCACCACGGGCACGCATGGCGGTGAACGCCTCGTGGCCCGGTGTGTCGATGAAGGTGATCGGGCGTTCGACGCCCTCGTGCTCAGCGACGACCTGGTACGCACCGATGTGCTGCGTGATGCCGCCGGCTTCTCCCGCAACGACATTGGCGTTACGGATGGCGTCGAGCAGTCGGGTCTTACCGTGGTCGACGTGACCCATGACCGTGACGACGGGCGGGCGAACCTCGAGGTCCTCGTCCGTTTCGTCTTCGAGTTCCTGATCGAGGTCGATCGAGAAGCCTTCGAGAAGCTCGCGGTCCTCTTCCTCGGGCGAAACAATGAGGATCCGGTAGCCGAGCTCTTCACCGAGGATGCCGAAAGTCGCCTCGTCGAGGGACTCGGTAGCCGTTGCCATCTCACCGAGGTGGAACAGCACGGTGACGAGGTTTCCGGGGCTGGCGTCGATCTTGTCGGCGAAGTCCGAAATGGAGGCTCCGCGGCGCAGACGGACGATTGTCGTTCCGTCACCGCGGGGAACACTCACGCCACCAAGCGACGGGGCTTCCCTGAGCTCGAATTCCTGCCTCTTGGCGCGCTTCGACTTGCGTGACTTGCTCTTGCCGCCACCACGACCGAACGCACCGGCGGTTCCTCCGCCTGGGCCACGGCCGCGACCGCCGCCGCCTGCGGGGCGGTTGGGGCCGAAGTTCGAGCCGGGAGTACCTGGGGCACCACCCGGACGCTGGAATCCACCAGCAGCCGGAGCACCTGGACGCTGGAATCCGCCGCCAGCGGGGCGACCTGCGCCACCTGGGCGCTGGAATCCGCCGCCGCCGGGACGCTGACCTGCAGCGCCGGGACGCGGAGCGCCCGGACGCGGCGAACCGGGTCGGGGTGCCTGCGGGCGAGGAATGTTGCTCGGGGTCGGAGCGGGGCGCTGGCCCATGCCCTGTGCGCTCGCGAACGGGTTGTTGCCCGGGCGAGGCGTTGCGGGACGCTGACCCATGCCCTGTGCGCTCGCGAACGGGTTGTTGCCCGGGCGAGGCGCGCCGGGACGAGGACCGCCCGGTGCTGCTGGCTTGTCAGCGGAGCCGGTCGCGGGTGCAGCGGCGTCTGTTGACGCTTCTGCGGCTGCCGGAGCAGCGGGCGACGGCGTTTCGGATGCTGCCGGTGCTGCATCAGCGGCCGGTGCTGCTGGTGCTTCCGTCTTCGCGGCGGGAGCGGAGGGCTCTGCGGCGACGGGCGCTGTGGGTTCCGCTGCGGCGGGAGCGGTGGGCTCCGCTGCGGCGGCCGCTGGCTTCCTGGCCGAACCAGGAGTCGGGCGTGATCCCGGCTTTGCCGAGGTCGCCGGTGCTTTTGCCGCGTCAGGAGCAGAAGGCTTTGCGCCATCCGCTTCGAGGGCAGCACGAAGCTTCCGTGCAACCGGGGGTTCAATAGTTGATGAGGGCGACTTGACGAATTCGCCCAGTTCCTTCAGTTTCGCAAGGGCTACCTTGCTGTCGACACCGAGTTCAGATGCGATCTCGTGTACGCGTGGTTTTCCAGCCACTATTCTCCTGTCTGGGTCCACCCAGACAGGGTGGACCTTTATTTACGGACGGGTCTCATTTCGAGCCGCTCATTAGTTGTCCATTAGCCGTTCAGCCTGTTCTCTCGTACTGAAATTTCAAGTGCTGCCGTGTCGAGGGACCTCGGCTCACGAAGGGCACGCCCGAAGGCCCGCCGCTTCACTGCGAGTTGGTAACACTGGATTTGCGGATGCAGCCACGCGCCTCGGCCTGGCAGCGACGCGGTGGTGTCCACCACGAGCTGTGAGTCCCTGGCCACGACCCTCACGAGGGAGGATCTCTCGGCACGTACGCGGCATCCGACGCACGTTCTAACGGGTTCCATCCTAGCACTCCTCAATTCGAAGACGCCCGGCAGCGCCTGCCCGGGACGCAGGGCTAGAATTCGGCCACACGCCCCGGCAATACGGCTGAGCCGCTCAGCAGCGTGCTTAGTCCTCGAGGATCGAGTCGGGCTGGATGTCGATCTTCGCGCCGGTGAGCTTGGCGGCGAGGCGGGCGTTCTGCCCTTCCTTGCCGATCGCGAGGGACAGCTGGTAGTCGGGCACGAGAGCCCTGACGGCCTTGGTGGACTCGTCGATCATGAACGTGCTCGTGACCTTCGCCGGCGAGAGCGCATTGGCGACAAACGTGGCCAGGTTCGGAGAGTAATCGACGATGTCGATTTTCTCGGTGCCGAGTTCTTCCGTCACCGCGCGGACGCGTCGTCCGAGTTCGCCGATGCACGCTCCCTTGGCATTGACGCTGGGGTCATTGGCGCGCACGGCGATCTTTGTGCGGTGCCCAGCCTCGCGGGCGAGCGACACAATTTCGACGACGCCCGATGCGATCTCGGGGACCTCGAGTGCGAAGAGCTTGCGAACGAGGGACGGGTGGGTGCGGGACACCGTGATCTGCGGCCCCTTCATTCCACGGGCAACGCTCGTGACATAGACACGGATGCGTGCGCCGTGCTTGTACTCCTCTCCGGGGACCTGCTCTTCGGGAGGCATGATCGCTTCGATGGTTCCGAGGTCGATGTGCACCATGCGCGGGTTGGGGCCCTGCTGTACGACACCGGCGACGATATCGCCCTCGCGGCCCTTGAACTCACCGAGGATCGCGTCGTCGGCGAGATCCCTCAGGCGCTGGTTGATGACCTGCTTTGCGGCGAAGGCCGCGATGCGGCCGAAGTCCTCTGGAGTCGACTCGGCCTCGCCGATGACGTTGCCCTCTTCGTCCTTTTCAGGAATGAGCACGGCGACGTGACCGGTCTTTCGGTCAAGCTCCACGCGGACTTCGGGTTCTGCTTCACCCGGTTCGGTCTGGCTCTTGATGTAGGCGGTACGAATGGCCTGCTCGATGATGCCGATGAGTTCGCTGAGGGGGATTTCCTTCTCCCGCTCCATCATCTTCAGTACGTTGAGATCGATGTCCACCGGGGTACTCCTCTATTCAGCTGCCACCGCCACTTCTGCACTGGCGGATCGATCTTCTAACTTACCCGACGCTCACGGTTTCCGACACCACACCGCTGCCCGTGCCGCGAAGCGCAACCGCTGGTAACCCGGTGTCGGCAGCCCTGAAAACCCGGCGCCGACACCCCCGTGGACAAAGGAGGCCCCGCTGGCGATTAGATTTGAATGATGGACGCACTCAATAATCTCGTGCTCGCAGCAGGAGATGGACTCTGGACCTGGGTGCTACTGCCCGTTGTTGGACTTCTCGGCCTGTACTTCACGGTGAGAACCGGCGTCGTCCAGTTCCGCATGATTCCGGAGATGTTCAAGACGCTCACCGACAAGACGCCGCTCGATGCAAGTGGCAAGGCGCAGTCGGTTTCCGCGTTCCAGGCCTTCACCATTTCGGCGGCATCCCGCGTCGGCGTCGGCAACATCGCCGGTGTCGGAACCGCGATCGCCATCGGCGGTCCCGGTGCGGTGTTCTGGATGTGGACCATGGCGTTCATCGGTGGCGCATCGAGCTTCGTCGAGTCGACGCTCGGGCAGCTGTACAAGACCCGCGACAAAGACGGGTTCCGAGGCGGCCCCGCCTATTACATGGAACGGGGTCTCGGGGCCAGGTGGATGGGCATCCTCTTCGCGGTGATCCTCATCCTCTGCTTCCCGCTCGCGTTCAGTTCACTGCAGGCAAACACCATCAGCGCGACTGTCATGAGCACTGTCGGAGTTGAGCTCACCTGGCTTCCGTGGGTTGTCGGCCTCGCCCTCGCTGTGCTCACCGGTCTCGTCGTCTTCGGCGGCGTCCGGCGGATCGCCTCGGTCACGCAGGCCATCGTGCCCCTCATGGCCGTTCTGTACCTGATCGTCGGCGTCATCATCGTCGCGCTGAATGTGACCGAGGTACCCCGGGTATTCGGGGATATCTTTGCCGGCGCGTTCGGGTTCCAGCAGGTCGCCGGCGGCGCGATCGGCACGATCATCCTCCAGGGCGTCAAACGTGGGATGTTCTCGAACGAGGCTGGACTCGGCTCAGCGCCGAACGCCGGTGCGTCAGCGGCGGTCACCCACCCCGTGAAGCAGGGCCTCGTGCAGACGCTCGGCGTCTATTTCGACACGTTCCTCATCTGCTCGATCACGGCGTTCATCATCCTCGTCTCGACCCCGGACCTCGCGAATGCCGAGCGGGGAATCGGCCTCACCTTCGATGCTGTCACCGGTCAGCTCGGGGCGTGGTCCGGCATCCTGCTCAGTGTGATTGTGTTCCTGCTCGCGTTCAGCTCGATCCTCGGTAACTACTACTACGGCGAGTCGAACATCGAATTCATCACGACGAAACCGATCTGGCTGACGGTCTATCGCGTCTTCGCCGTCGCCGCCGTTCTGGTGGGATCGGTGCTCACCGCTGACCTCGTCTGGAACACCGCTGACGGACTCATGGGCGTGATGGCACTCGTCAACCTCACCGCGATCGGGTTGCTCGGTGGAGTCGCATTCAAGCTCCTCAAGGACTACTCAGACCAGAGGCGCGATGGCTTCGATCCGGTCTTCACCCGCGAGCGGCTGCCGGAGCTCAAAAACGTCGAGTGCTGGCAGGACCAGTTGAGCGTCACTGGCCCGATGCCGATCATCAAGCACGGCTCGCACCACGGCCGCTAGCTCTCTGGCGGAAACAAAAACCCCGGTCGGAAATTCTCCGACCGGGGTTTTCGCGTGTCAGCGTCAGACGCTCTGGCTGTCCTTGCTTCCTGCCTTGAGCGTCGCTGCTGCTTCCGCAATCGGAACCGGGGTGCGCTCGTTTGTGCGACGGTCCCACAGCTCAACAACACCGTCAGTGACACCGCGACCGGCGATGACGATCTTCGGGATGCCGATCAATTCGGCGTCGCCGAACTTCACACCGGGCGAGACCTTGGGGCGGTCGTCGAAGAGCACGTCGAACCCTGCAGCTTCGAGGTCGGCGACGACGCTCTCGGCCGCCTCGAACACCGCTGCATCGCGTCCTGTGGCAACGACGTAAACGTCGAACGGAGCTACGGTCTCCGGCCAGATCAGGCCGTTCTCATCGTTGTTGAGCTCGGCGATGATCGCGAGGATTCGAGTGACGCCGATGCCGTATGACCCCATCGTGACGGTGACGAGCTTGCCGTTTTCGTCGAGGACCTTGAGTCCGAGGGCTTCGGCATACTTGCGGCCGAGCTGGAAAACGTGGCCGATCTCCATGCCGCGTGCGAGCTCGACGGGTCCTGAACCGTCAGGCGCGGGATCGCCGGCACGTACCTCAGCGACATCGGCGATTCCGTCAGCGGTGAAGTCCCGACCGGCGACGAGGCCGAAGACGTGCTTTCCGTCGACGTTAGCTCCGGTGATCCAGCTGGTTCCGTCCACGACGCGGGGGTCGAGCAGGTAACGGATGCCTGTCGCCGACTTCTCGCCGAGGACCGGGCCGTTCTCGCTCCACGGGCCGATGTATCCCTTGACGAGTCCGGGGTGCTTGGCGAAGTCGGCCTCGGTTGCAGCCTCGATCTCAGCCGGAGCAAAGGCAACCTCGGCGCGCTTGAGGTCGACATCGCGATCGCCGGGGAGGCCGACGATAACGAGTTCGCGGGTGCCGTCGAGGTGGTTGAGTGCCAGGACGACATTCTTCAGCGTGTCTGCCGCCGTCCAGGCTGCACCGTCCTCGCGGGGGTGCTCAGCGTTGGCGACATCGACGAGGGTCTGAATGGTCGGTGTGTTCGGGGTGTCGTGCACCTCTGCAGGCGCCTGTCCCTCGATCGCGATCGCGGGCGGTGCGAGCGTGGTCCACGCCTCGACGTTGGCCGCGTAGCCGCCCGCTGAGCGCACGAAGGTGTCTTCGCCGACCGGGGTGGGGTGCAGGAATTCCTCGCTGCGTGATCCGCCCATTGCACCGGCATCCGCCTGGACAATGACGTATTCGAGGCCGAGGCGGGTGAAGATGCGCTCGTAGGCGTCACGCTGTGCCATGTAGCTCGCGTCGAGGCCGGCATCGGTGTAGTCGAAGGAGTACGCGTCCTTCATCGTGAACTCGCGGCCACGCAGCAGACCGGCGCGGGGACGTGCCTCGTCGCGGTACTTGTCCTGGATCTGGTAGATCGACAGGGGCAGGTCCTTGTAGGAGGAGTACAGGTCCTTGACGAGAAGAGTGAACACTTCCTCGTGGGTGGGAGCGAGCAGCAGGTCGCTTCCCTTGCGGTCCTTGAGCCGGAAGAGTCCGTCGCCGTATTCGTCCCAGCGTCCGGTGACCTCGTACGGTTCGCGCGGGAGAAGCGCCGGGAAGTGCACCTCGTGCGCACCAGCGCGGGTCATCTCATCGCGGATGATCTCTTCGATCTTGCCCTTGACCTTGAGACCGAGAGGCAGCCACGCGAAAATACCCGGCGCCTGGCGCCGGATGTATCCGGCCCGGACGAGGAGGCGGTGACTGATCACCTCGGCGTCTGAAGGGTCTTCGCGGAGGGTCTTGAGGAAATAATTAGTTAGCCGAGTTACCACCCGTCCATGCTAGCCCCGCGGCGAGGGCTAGCCGGAATCGCGCTAGCTGACGCTGACGACCGGTGAACCGATGCTGGTGTCGCTCGCGGGCATTTCGGCTGCAAGGCGGTTGGCCTCTTCGATGAGCGTTGCGACGATCTCAGACTCGGGAACGGTCTTGATGACCTCACCCTTGACGAAGATCTGGCCCTTGCCGTTGCCGGACGCGACACCGAGGTCGGCTTCGCGGGCTTCGCCTGGACCGTTCACGACACAGCCCATGACGGCGACGCGGAGCGGAACCGTCATTCCCTCGAGACCGTCGGTCACGTCGTTGGCGAGCTTGTAGACGTCGACCTGGGCGCGGCCGCAGCTCGGGCACGACACGATCTCGAGCTTGCGCTCGCGCAGGTTGAGCGACTGCAGGATCTGCAGGCCGACCTTGATCTCTTCGGCGGGGGGCGCGCTGAGGGAGACCCGAATGGTGTCGCCGATGCCTTCGGAGAGCAGGATGCCGAACGCCGTTGCGCTCTTGATGGTGCCCTGGAATGACGGACCGGCTTCGGTCACGCCGAGGTGAAGCGGCCAGTCGCCGCGTTCGGCGAGCAGGCGGTATGCCTTGACCATGACAACGGGGTCATTGTGCTTGACCGAGATCTTGAAGTCGTGGAAGTCATGCTCTTCGAAGAGGCTGGCTTCCCAGACGGCGCTCTCGACGAGAGCCTCTGGCGTTGCCTTGCCGTACTTCTGCAGCAGGCGGGGGTCGAGTGATCCCGCGTTCACGCCGATGCGGAGTGAGACGTCAGCGGCCTTGGCGCGGCGGGCGATCTCACCGATCTGGTCGTCGAACTTGCGGATGTTGCCCGGGTTCACACGGACGGCGGCGCACCCGGCGTCGATCGCTGCATAAACGTAGTTGGGCTGGAAGTGGATGTCGGCGATGACCGGGATCTGGCTCTTCTTCGCAATGATCGGAAGAGCTTCGGCGTCATCACGGCTCGGCACAGCGACTCGGACGATGTCACAACCGGATGCCGTCAGTTCGGCGATCTGCTGGAGCGTCGCGTTGATGTTCGTGGTTGGCGTCGTCGTCATGGACTGAACGCTGACCTGCGCGTCACCACCGACGAGGACCTTGCCTACCTTGATCTGACGGGACTTGCGTCGCGGAGCGAGGATCTCGGGGACCTTGGGCATTCCCAAATTAACTGCTGGCACCGTGCCATCCTACGCCGCGCCCCTGAACACAAGCCGATGAATGATGGTCCGAAAGTTGGAATCTGTTCAGCTCCGCAGGGCGACGGTGAGGGGCGGCTCTGTCGCGGCGATCACGTCGTCGACGCTGACACCGGGTGCCGTCTCGACGAGAACAAGACCGCTGGCGGTGACGTCGATGACGGCGAGATCCGTGATGATCCGGTCAACGACGCCCCGACCAGTGAGGGGCAGAGAGCAGTTGTTCACGATCTTGGCGCTGCCGTCGCGCGCGACGTGTTCCATCAGGATAATGACCCGTTCGGCGCCGTGAACGAGATCCATCGCTCCCCCTGGTCCCTTGACGACCTTGCCTGGGATCATCCAGTTCGCGAGGTCTCCACGAGCGGAGACCTGCATCGCGCCGAGGATCGCGGCGTCGATCTTGCCGCCGCGGATCATGGCGAAGCTCAGGGCGGAGTCGAAGAACGAGGTGCCGGGAAGTGTCGTTACCGTCTCTTTGCCCGCGTTGATCAGATCTGGATCGACGGCATCCTCTGTGGGGTATGGACCAACACCGAGGATTCCGTTTTCCGACTGGAGCGTGACGGTGATCGAGTCCGGAACGTAGTTCGGGACGAGCGTTGGCAATCCGATTCCCAGGTTGACGTACGCACCGTCTTCGAGTTCGAGAGCGGCCCTGGCGGCTATTTCATTGCGGGTGAGAGCCATGGTCACGCACCTTCCGTCTGCCGAACTGTGCGGCGCTCGATCCGCTTGTCGATGTCGGTGCCGACCTCGAGGACGCGATGGACAAACACTCCGGGCAGGTGAACGGCATCCGGGTCGATGCCTCCTGGCTCGACCAGCTCCTCGACCTGCGCGATGCAGATCTTTCCCGCCATTGCGGCCAGTGGAGAGAAGTTTCGCGCAGACTTGTCAAAGACAAGATTGCCGTGCCGGTCGCCCCGTTTGGCGTGAACAAGCGCAAAATCGGTAGAGATGGCCTCCTCGAGAACGAAGATCTTGTCCTCACCCCGAACCGGAAATGCGTGAACCGGTTTGGGTTCACTGGCGATGGCCACTCCCCCGTTGCCGTCGTATCGACGCGGCAGCCCACCCTCGGCGACCTGCGTCCCGACTCCGGTCTGCGTGTAAAAGGCGGCGATCCCGGCACCGCCGGCGCGGAGCTTCTCGGCGAGGGTGCCCTGTGGCGTCAGCTCGACCTCGAGCTCTCCCGAGAGGAACTGTCGCTCGAACTCTTTGTTCTCGCCGACGTATGACGAGGTCATCTTGCGGATGCGGCCGTTGGCGAGCAGGATGCCGAGCCCCCAGTCATCGACGCCGCAGTTGTTGCTCACGATGGACAGTTCGTCGCTGCCGAGTTCGAGAAGCGCCTCGATGAGGATCATTGGGTTTCCGCAGAGCCCGAAGCCGCCAACCGCTATCGACGATCCGCTGCCGATGTCGGAGATCGCCTCTGCTGCGCTCGACACTGTTTTGTCCATCGTCATTGTTGAACCTCCGTCGCTGCGTATGCCGCGGTCCCGCAGCATCCTGTGTCGGCAGAGGCAGCCTGCGAGGAGACCGACGGTGGCCAACGATTTCCAACCTACCGCGACACTGCCCGCCCGGCGGGTCTGATCCCACCAGGGGCGCACCATGTGCGCCTGACGGGAGTGCGGGTCACCGTTTGGGGTGACATAAAAACGTGCCAAGCTGGAGAGAGCACCGCGTGCCGAATGCCCCGTACCGAACACGGAAGCCCGGGCGCCCGGGCGCCGAAGTTCACGACAAAGGAGTCAGTTTTCATGAGCCAGAACGATGTTGTCATCCTTGCGGGAGCCCGCACTCCGCAGGGGCGACTGCTTGGCCAGTTGGCCGGCTTCAGCGCCGTCGACCTCGGTGCGACCGCGCTCAAGGCGGCACTCGAGCGGTCTGGCGTTGATGTTGCAGATATCGACGCGGTGATCTTCGGCCAGGTCCTTCAGGCCGGCGCCGGCCAGAATCCCGCCAGGCAAACCTCGCGTGCGGCAGGAATCGGATGGGACGTGCCCGCCGTGACCGTGAACAAGGTGTGCTTGTCAGGTATCCAGGCGGTCATCGACGCGGCCCGGATGATTCGGCTTGGCGAAGCATCCGTCGTTGTTGCCGGCGGTCAGGAATCGATGACCAATGCGCCCCACGTGCTGCCCGCCTCGCGGAAGGGCTACAAATACGGCGACGTGACCCTGCTCGACACTGCGGCGTTCGACGGTCTGACCGATGCTTTCGACGGCGAATCGATGGGCATCTCGACCGAACGGCACAACGGATCGCTCGGCATCGATCGGGACGAGCAGGACCGGATTGCGCTCGGCTCGCATACGCGGGCCGCGCGGGCGCAGTCGGATGACGTTTTTGCCGACGAGATCACTCCAGTGCAGGTGCCGTCGCGGCGCGGTGAGCCGACGATCCTCACCCAGGACGAAGGCGTGAGGGGTGAGTCGACGCTCGAATCTCTCGGAGCGTTGCGTCCGGCGTTCGACAAGGACGGCACGATTACCGCCGGCAATTCATCGCCGCTCAGTGATGGTGCGTGTGCGCTCGTGCTCGCGAGTCGTTCGTACGCAGAGGAGCACGGGCTGAGCTGGCTGGCTGTGGTCGGGGCCTCAGGGTCGGTTGCCGGGCCGGATAACTCGTTGCATTCACAGCCCTCGCGAGCGATAGCGGATGCCCTCACCAAGGCGAGCTGGACGGCATCCGACCTCGATGTGATCGAGATCAATGAAGCGTTTGCTGCCGTCAGCGTTCAGTCGATGCGTGACCTTGGAATCGACGATGAGAAGGTCAACATCCACGGCGGTGCTATCGCGCTGGGGCACCCGATCGGGGCTTCCGGTGCGCGGCTTGTGCTGCATGCGGCTCTCGAACTGTCGAGACGGGGTTCGGGTAAAGCAGCAGCGGCGCTGTGTGGTGGCGGCGGTCAGGGCGACGCGTTACTCCTGTCGCTGTGAGCACCGAGACGCGCGGGCGGCTCAAGATTCTGGGGCTCTCATCGGTGACACTTGCCGTCGTCGGTTCTCTTGCCGGCTGGTCGGCGATGCGTTCCGTAGCGGATGCTGGCGTGTACATCACCGCGAATATCATCCTGTTGACCGTCGGTGCCGTTGCACTGTATGTCGGCTTCAGGCGGGCGGATCGTTAGGCATCGCGCGCACTGAGTGACATCGCCAGTGGGCCATCGAGCCAGGCGTCGACCTCTCGCCGTGTTCGGAGATGAACCACTGTCAGATTCGCGTTCTCTGGCTCGAGCGGAGGGATCGGGATGACCGTCGTGAATCAAGATCCAGGCCTGGATGACCGTCCCGAAGCAAACCTGTGTGGATGACCGTCGTGACGCAGATCCCAGATCTGGCTGACCGTTCCGAAATAGAACCCGGTCTGGCTGACCCTCGTGGATCAGAACGGTGGGCCGTCGTCGTCACGCGGTTCGGCCCCTCGTTGAGCATCGCTTTCATGAGCCTCACTGGATTTCCCTCTTTCGCTTCTCTCCCTCTCGCGTTTTGCTTTCTGGGCGTCGAGTAGTCGGGTGTAAACGTTGTTCAGCCGGTCATCTTCCTCCTGTGCCTGGGTGGTGGCTTCTTCGGTTGTGTGAGCTTCGATTGCGTCGTCCGGCTCAGTCCCCGCGGCGAGTTGTGATGGTGCGGGTTTCGGTGGTGCCGCTTTCGCCGGCGGGATCGGACGCGGGATGGGATCTCGGCTCGGGTTTCGAACCGGGTTCTCCGGGTGGGTGGTGTATTCGCGGCCGTGGGGTGAGGTCCATTTCAGGATCCCGTCGCCGAGTTGTTCGACCAGCCAGTTGGTTTCGTGTTTCAGTTTGTGGTGTTTGGGGCAAAGGCTGGCGAGGTTGTCGAAGTCGGTGTTACCACCGGAGTCGAACGGTTGGGTGTGGTCGATATCGGAGGACACTGCTTTGCGGGTGCAGCCCGGGAACCGGCAGTATCCGTCGCGGTAGCGGAGGAACCGTCGCATCGCTTTCGATGGGGTGTATTTGGTGTGGCCGAGTGAGAGGGCGACTCCGGTTTCGGGGTGGGTCAGGATTCTGCTGAACTCGGGTGCCTGGGAGGCGAGTTGCCCTGCGGTGTCCGCGTCGATGGGGCCGTATCCGTCGAGGTTGCCCGGTTCGACACTTTTACCGAGGAGGGTGAGGACCGGCACGGTGACCATCACGGTGGGCACGATCTTCCGGAACGCCGTCGCCGGGTCACGTCCCGGTCCCGACCGGCTTGGCCTACGCCGACCCCCGGTGTCGACGCCGTTGCCACCTTCGTCGCCGGTGGGTGCGGTGCCTGTCCCGTAACCATTAAGTTTCGAGGCTGCACTCCTGTCGCCGTCGAGCATGTCAGCGCTCGTGCGACTACCGTTCGTGACAGTGCTGCCGATGGTGCTGGTGTCGCCGTCGAGAGGATCTGAGCGCGGGTCGGTGTAGGGGTTACGGGTGCCGAGTCCGGTGCCGAAGATCCGGGTCCCGGTGGCGTCGGGCAGGGTGAACTCGCCGGTGAACGCCTCCATCATCGCCGCGAAGATAACGTCGGCATCCAACTGGGACAGGGTGCGTGGTTCGACCGGTGATTGCAGTTTCATCGACTGGGCACGGATGGTGTCGAAGATCGTTTCCGCGGCCGGTGCGGTGGTGAACAGGTTCAGCCAGGCCATCCCGTCCGGTGCCGGGATCAGTTCCACCCGCCGATCGGTTACCGACTTCCGACACCGAGCAACAGCGGACTCCGGACACAACCGTTCCCGCAACATCCTCGTCTTCTGCCGGAACCGCGCCACCGGCATCGTCTTCGCAAACGGCACCGCCTTCTCCTCAAGTTCCGCAACAGCGTCATCGGTCAGGGTGTCGGTCTGGTCGACCAGCACCTGGGCGTGGCGGTAACTGATCTCCCCTTCCCGCAACGCTGCCAGGGTGACCGGTAGCCGGTGCAACAAGGCCCGACTCTCGTCGACCAGTGCTGTGGCGGAGCGTTCGGCAACCCGTAACGTGCAGGCCAGTTCCGCGATGAAGGACCGCAATGCCAGATCCTGACGCTCGACCACACTCCGCGACCGGGCCGTGACCAGCACGCCTTCCTCCGCGGCGACGGCGAGCGTCCGTGCGCGGTCGCTGAACTCCGCCTTCCACGCAGCCTGACGGGCCTCCAGCTTCTCGACCTGCCCCACCGCCTCCACCAGAGCGGTACAGGTATCCGCGATTTTCGCGTACACCGTCGGCTCAGGCTCGTCGGCGTCAGCGTCAGAGTCAGCGTCAGCGTCAGCATCAGCATCAGCATCAGCATCAGCATCAGCATCAGCATCAGCATCAGCATCAGCATCAGCATCAGCATCAGCATCAGCATCAGCATCAGCATCAGCATCAGCATCAGCATCAGCATCAGCATCAGCATCAGCATCAGCATCAGCATCAGCATCAGCATCAGCAGCAGGCTCTGGGTCGCACTCTCGGTCGGACGCCGGCTCGGACATGGGCGCGGACTCGGCAGCGGGCTCAGGCTCAGGCTCCGGCTCCGGCTCCGGCTCCAAGTCGGGCACCTGTTCGAGCGCCGGCTGCAGCCCCATTTCGGGCTCGGCGCCAGGGGCACGCTTGGCCAAAGCGCCGGGGTCGGATCCCTGCTCTTGCTGCGGCACGTTAGAGGCAGCATCCGCACCGCTATCGGGTGAATCCTGACTCTCACCACCCGGAGGACCGACGGCCCTGTCGTTGTTTTCCATACCACAAGTCAACACCACACCACTGACATTGCTTCGATATAAATTGAAGGTGTGGATAAGTTTACCCGAATCTATATTCGAGTAGATCGCCCGACTGGAAGGCCGCTGCTATCTGACCACAACCGTTACCGGGTCCGTCTCCGTCGGCCCGCCACACTGTTCGGACCCTCCGACCCTCTTCCACTCGAGGGCAACACTGCTGCTCTCCCCGGCAACCGAACCGTCCAGGCGATACGCCGTAACCGTAACCTCGTCGGGACGCCCGGCCATCATGGTGATGACCCACACGTTTTCGCTCTCGGAACGCGCCAGATACGGTGGAATTTCGACCGGCGCTCCGCTTGGCGTCGCACCCGGCGTCGCACCCGGCGACTCGGGCGCGGGTTCCAGCGTCGGCCCCGGAACCACATTGCCGGAGTTCACCTCGAACGGCACCGAGTCGAGCATCTCCTCCTCCGGCTGGATCTCGACCGGCGTCGGTTGCTCGCTCAGCTGGTCAGGGCCCATGAGGGTGAGGGGCTCGTCCTCCCCGATGAGAACCTCGGCCTCCACCGCAGAACAGACCCCCACCTCATCACAGAGCCGCACCTCATCAACAGACCCGGCGTCCCCGACGAGCACAACTCGAACCTCGCTGATGTATCCGATCGCGGGGCACACTCCACCCCATCCGCCGATCCACCCGCACCCAGCGACGGCGACGCAGAGCACTGAGGCCAGAAGAAGCAAACCCAGTCGGTGTGTGCGCACAGACCGACCGTCCCACATCGGACCCCGCGCCGCATCACACCGGGTCGAGGAGTTGCCGATCCGTTACCCGTCCAAACCCAGCCGCTCGGCCAGGAACCGGTATGACAACGCAGCCATGTGCGCCGATTGAGCGTTCGTCGCCGCTCCCCCGTGCCCGCCCTCGATGTTCTCGAAGTACGTGACGTCCTTGCCCGCATCGATCATCCGCGCCGCGAGCTTTCGAGCGTGACCAGGATGCACCCGGTCATCGCGCGTCGACGTCGTCACCAACACCGGCGGATACTCCCGGCTGGGATCGAACAGGTGATACGGCGAGAAGGTACTGATGAACTCCCACTCGTCAGGGTTGTCCGGGTCGCCATACTCCGCTATCCACGATGCGCCGGCCAACAGGTGCGAGTACCGCTTCATGTCGAGCAACGGAACCTGAATCACCAGTGCACCGAAGAGCTCCGGATACTGCGTCAGCATGTTGCCGACCAGGAGACCACCATTCGACCCACCCTGCGCACCGAGATGGGCAGCGGATGTCACCCCACGCGAAATGAGATCGCGAGCGACAGCGGCAAAGTCCTCGAATGCCCTGTGCCGGTTCTCCTTGAGCGCCGCCTGGTGCCAGCGCGGGCCGTACTCACCACCACCACGGATGTTCGCGACAACGTAAACACCGCCCTTCTCGAGCCAGGCCAGCCCGAGCGCCCCGGAATACCCGGGAGTCAGCGACACCTCAAATCCTCCGTAGCCGTACAGCAGGGTCGGCGCCGTTCCATCGAAGGGGAGATCCTCGCGCCGCACGACGAAGTACGGAACCCGGGTCCCATCATCCGACCGGGCAAAATGCTGGTCGATGGTTAACCCGCTCGCGTCAAAGAACGTGGGCTGGGCCTTGAGCTCGACCGGATCGGCATCCGCCTGTCCGACCCTGGCGATCGACAACGTCGTCGGGGTGAGGTAATCGGTCGTCACCAGCCAGACCAGATCGCTCTCCTCACTGTCGACGGCAGCGACCTGGACGGAACCGAACTCCGGTGCGCCCGTAAACTCGCTCCGCTTCCACGTGTCATTCGCCCTCGTCAGCACGTGGATTCGACTCTTCACATCGTCGAGAACCGAGATGACCAGGTGGTTGAGCGTCCAGGTCGCACTCGCGAGCGATGTCGACGGCGTCGGTTCGAAAACCAGTTCAACCGCTCGGTCCCCGCCCACGAATGCATCGAAGTCTGCCGAGAGCAGTGAACCGGCCGCGAACGTGCTCCCGTTCAGCTCCCAGTCGTCGCGCAGCTCGATGATCAGCCACTGCCGGGAGAACCCGATTTCAGCGGATGCCGGAACGTCGATCTTCGTCATCGTCCCGTTCACGTCGACATAGATTTCCGACGTGTAGAACGTGATTCCGCGATAGACGAAGTCGCGGATGTAGCCGGGGGTGTGACTGCGGAAGGCACCAACAGACACATCAGTGAACTCCCCCTCGAAAATCACCTCAGCGGACTCGATGGGCGTCCCGCGACGCCACTTCCTCGCAACCCGGGGATACCCGGAGGTGGTCACCGAGTCCCCGCCCAGGTCCGAGCAAAGATAGACGGTGTCGTCATCGATCCAGCCGAGGCTGCCTTTCGCCTCCGGTCGGAAGAATCCGCCGTCTTCCGGCTCGATAAACGACAGCGTCTCGAGATCGAACTCACGTGTCACATCGGCGTCGGAACCGCCGTGCGAGAGGTCGATGAGCACCTTGCGGTAGCCGGGTCGAAGCACCGAAGCGCCATGCCAGACCCAATCCTCGTTCTCCGCGGCGTTGAGCGCATCGAGGTCAAGGACTGTCTGCCACGCCGGAGTCGACGTGCGGTACTCCTCGAGCGTCGTTCGCCGCCACAATCCCCGCTCATGTTCGGCATCCCGCCAGTAGTTGTAGTACCAGTCGCCGATCTTCTGCACCATCGGAATCTTTGCGTCCGAGTCCAGCACGGAGAGCACCGCAGCCTCCACCCGCGCAAAATCAGGCGTGGCCGCGAGTGTGGATTCGGCGACCGCGTTCCTGGCGCGCACCCAGTCCAGCGCTTCGGCGCCATCGATATCCTCAAGCCAGCGGTACGGATCGGAGTCTTCGACGAAGGTCATGCCCCTCAGCCTAGGTGGCGCACGCTGGGCCTCCTGAGCGTGTTGCTCGCGACGTCGAATAGAGTTTTGCCATGCCGACTCCCGATTTCGTCCTTGCTCTCCGCGAAAAGATCGGCACGGCCCCGCTGTGGCTGTCCGGGGTGACTGCTGTGGTCTTCAGAGGAAATGAGATTCTCCTCGTCCGCCGCAGTGACACCGGAGCGTGGACACCCGTAACCGGCATCATCGATCCCGGCGAGCAACCGGCGACGGCGGCGATTCGTGAGGTCGAAGAAGAAGCGGATGTGACGGCATCCGTCGAGCGTTTAGTCCGCGTCGGCGTCACTGACCCCGTCGTCTACCCCAACGGCGACAGGAGCCAGTACCTCGATCTCGTTTTCCGCCTGCGATTCGAGTCGGGCACACCGTTCCCCGCCGACGGCGAGAACACCGAAGCCGCATGGTTCCCCGTCGATGACCTTCCCCCGATGTCCGACGACATGACGGAGCGGATCCGTGCCGCCGTCGACAACCGACCAGAGGCCGAGTTCTCGCTCTGACCCTGAGCCCGCGGGGGCTACCGGAGTCGCGAAGCGCGAACTACCCTCGGTGGCATGTGCAGGAACATTCATCAGCTCCACAACTTCAAGCCAGAAGCGACAGATGACGAGGTCCACGCCGCGGCCCTCCAGTACGTACGGAAAGTGAGCGGTTCGACCCGCCCGTCACAGGCGAATGCGGAAGCCTTCGACCGGGCGGTCCGTGACATCGCTCATGCGACGCGACACCTTCTCGAGGACCTCGTGACGACGGCGCCACCCAAAGACCGGGAGGTCGAGGCGGCAAAGGCCAGGGAACGCTCGGCGAAGCGATACGCCACCGCCTGAGCTCCCCTGGCCTTCGTCGCCGAGCCTGTCTTCCCCGCGCCTGTCTTCCCCGCGCCTGCTCTAGTTCTGCCGCGGATCGGGGTTGTTCGCTCGAATGACCTCGAGCCGTGCGCGGTACTCGGTCTCGTCGATATCCCCGTTCGCAAACCTCTGCGCGAGGGTGGCCTCAGCGCTTCTGCCTGCCTGATGCGCCATCGCCCACGGCGGCCCTGAGCGCCGGAAGCGGCGGCCGAGGAAAGCGAACAGGAGCGCGAGAACGACGATCCAGAACAGCGGGATCAGGAGGAAGAGCCAGCCCGGTCCTCCACCCCAGCCACCCGGGTGCAGGTCGAGAATCGTGCCAGGCAGAGTTGCCAGTGCCGTATGAGTCAGTGAGGTGAGCATGAGCGTGTCCTTTGTCCGTGACGGTCCCGTCGGAACCTTCTGCTCTCACTCTCCCGAATCCCGCCTCACAGCAAATCTGCCGGAACGACGAATCGGCGGTACTCCACACGGAGCACAGAGCCGCCGCGGCTACACCGAGAAGCCGGGAGTCACCAGCCCGCTCTCGTACGCGAGCACCACCAGCTGCACCCGGTCACGCGCCCCGAGCTTGGTGAGGATTCTCGACACGTGCGTCTTCGCCGTCAGCGGACTGAGGAACAGTCGCGCCCCGATCTCGTCGTTGCTGAGCCCCGCTGCAATGAGCACCATCACTTCGCGCTCTCTGGCGGTGAGTTCGGTGAGTCCATCCACCGGCCGGCTCGCCACGAGCCCGCTTGAAATACGTTCGAGCAGCCGCCGGGTCACACTCGGAGACAGCAGCGCATCGCCGGCAGCAGCGACGCGCACCGATCGGATCAGTTCAACGGGCTCCGTGTCTTTCACGAGGAACCCGCTGGCCCCAGCCGCAATCGCCTGCGCCACATACTCGTCGAGCTCGAAGGTGGTCACGACGACAATGTGGGTCCCGCAGAGCTCGGGAGCCGCGGTGATCTGCTCCGTTGCCCAGAGTCCGTCACCTCCGGGCATCCGGATGTCCATGAGTACGACATCGGGGCGTTGTGAACGAACAAGGTCGACAGCATCCGCCCCCGTCGCCGCCTCACCGACGACCTCAATGTCGGCTTCGGCCTCGAGGAGGGCGCGAAATCCGGCCCTGATCAGCTGCTGGTCATCGGCGAGCGCCACCCTGATCGTCATTTCTGCTCCCTCGGTACCGTCACGGTCACCGCGAACCCACCCTGCGGAGTATTGCCCACATCGAGAGTGCCACCGAGCAGGGCCGCACGCTCCGCCATGCCGAGCAGCCCGCTGCCGCTCGGCACGTCGCGTGCACTCTGCTGCATTCCGGCACCATCGTCAGCCACCCGCAACCGGATGTTGTCGCCAACGTCTTCGAGAACAACGCTCGCCTTAGACGCACGCGCGTGCCGGAGAACGTTGGTGAGACTCTCCTGGGCAACCCGGTAGAGAGCGAGCTGCACAGTGGCGGATGGCAACTCGGTCAGGGAACTCTCGAACGAGACCTCGATGCCCTGCGCGCGAAACGACTCAATGAGCTGCGGCAACGCCGACAGGCCGGGTTCGGGTGTCAGGCTCACGGGATCGAGGGAATCCGAGCGAAGGAACGCGAGCACGCCACGCACCTCATCCAGCGCGGTCTTGCTCGACGACTTGATGCTCGAGAGCGACTCGCGGGTCTTCTCGGGCTGGGTGTCCATGAGGTGCAGTCCAACACCCGCCTGCACGTAGATCTGCGAGAGCGAATGGGCGAGGACGTCGTGCAATTCACGGGCGATTCGCATTCGTTCAGCCTGCTCCACCTCCGCCCGGTGTTGCATCGACTGCTGCCGAACCTGGCTCAGGTGCTCCCGCCGCGTCCGCGCGCCCTCGGCGAGCGCAACGAGCAACGCGAGTCCGGCCGTCGCAAATGCGATCCGCACCGGATTCCAGTCCATCCCGAGCAGGGAACCACCGATCACCGCTGCGAGCCAGCCGATGACCACCGACGCGTAGACCCACACGCGCGCACCGCGGAAAATCCCCGACACAATGGCGAACGCGAGCGCGACGGTCGGCGGGCCGACGAAGGGAGCGAGAAGCAGGTCGGCAACGGCAACAGCCGCGACAGCGGCCACGACGGGTCCGGGGAACCGCCTGGCACCGATCAGAAGGAGCGGACTTGCGGCCGCGAGGGCGAATGCCAGCGCGGCTTCACCGGCGGTGTACGTCCCGGTCCTCCACAGGATGAACAGCGTTGGCGGCACCTGTACGAGAAACGACACGATAACGGGGAACCACAGGCGAGCAGCGGGAGGCAGCCCACGGAACCCCGGCCCCGCTGGCCCGGCTGGCCCGGCGTACCTCTGTGCGCCGCCCTGTCCCGTGCGCGCTGCGTCCATCCTCCGAGGGTATCGCCAGACACCGGGCAGGGCGTCGGCCTCGCGAAGCGCCTGACACTACTCCCGGAGGAGTACGAAGAGCACCGGGGATTCGGCAGGCACTGCTATCCGAACAGGTTCACCGGCTTGACGATGTCAGCGAAGATCAGCAGCGCGCTCATCCCGCCGAGGAGGATCACGACGACAAAGGTGAGCGGCATCAGCTTGGCCGCATCGACGGGGCCGGGATCCTTGCGCGAGAAGAGTTTCGCGAAGAACCGTCGGATCGACTCCCACAGCGCCGCTGCCACGTGCCCGCCGTCGAGCGGAAGCAGTGGAACGAGGTTGAAGACGAACAGGGCGACGTTGAGCGAGCCGAGAAGGCCGACCATGGTCTGTACCTTCGCCGACACCGGAACTTCTTCAAGGCTCACGATCTCGCCAGCAACGCGTCCGACACCGACAACACTCATTGGACCGTTGGGGTCGCGCTCCCCCGGTCCGAACGCGGCGTTGGCAATGCCGACGAGCCGCTCCGGCAGGTTCAGGATCATGTTCGCGACCTGGGCCACGTTGTCGCCGACGGCGGGAAGAACTGCGGTCACCGGCTGAGGCACGAGCTCGGACTGCGAACCGATGCCAACGAAACCGACCTCTTCCGTCACTGGCTCGCCAGCGGCATCCGTTTGGGCCTCACCGGTGTCGTCGAGAACGAGACGCTCCGTGAGTAGCGGCGTCAGCGTCACCGTCCGGGTCTCGCCATCACGTTCGAGGACGACCTCGAGGTCTGTGCCCGGTGAGGTGCGGATGATCTCCGTCGCGTCGTCCCAGGTGTCGACCTTCTGACCGGCGACAGAGATGATGGTGTCGCCCGGCTCCAGTCCTGCAGCCGCGCCCGGTGCGAGCGGGTCGTCGGGGTCACAGCTCGTCTTCGTGCTCGACGCGGGCAGGACGCACTCGCTGACCGTCGCGATCGTCGTCGACGCCTGCGGCGCTCCGAATCCGACGAGGACGATAGCGAACATCAGGATCGCGAGGAGCAGGTTCATGGTCGGACCGCCGAGCATGATGATGATGCGCTTCCAGACGGGAAGCCTGTAGAACGTGCGGTCCTCTTCGCCGTCACCGACGGATTCGGCACTCGCGCTGCGGGCATCCTGCACGAGGGTCCGGAAGAACCCCCTGCTCGCGGTTTCTTCCTTGCCGTCCTTCGCCGGCGGATACATGCCGATCATCGAGATGTAACCGCCGAGGGGAATCGCCTTGACGCCGTACTCGGTGTCGCCCTTCTTCTTCGAGAAGAGCGTCTTGCCGAAGCCGATCATGTACTGCGTGACCTTGACGCCGAAGAGCTTCGCCGGAACCAGGTGACCGATTTCGTGCAGGCCGATCGACACGGCGATGCCGATCACCATGATGACGATGCCGAGGATATAGAGCAGGACGGTTTCCACGCCAGAACACTACATCCCCGCGCTGGATGAGGACTGGCGGCGGGCTGTGAATGAACGCCAACCCCGGTGGGGCTTTCGCCCCCGGCGTTGGCACGGGGGCCTGTGAGAACATGGGCTGTGCGTCCTCTCCACCCCACCCCCAGGCCCCTTGTCGATCTCGCCGAACACTTCATGCTCGCCCTGCACAGTGAGGCACCGGACGTTCTGCTCACCGGCATCACCATGAACTCACGGGACGTCGAGCCCGGCGACCTGTATCTCGGACTGCCAGGCGCGCGATTCCACGGAGCAGCGTTCGCGAAGGATGCCGTGGCTCGCGGAGCCGTCGCGATCCTGACGGATGCCAGTGGCGCGGTTGAGGCGACAGCCGCCGGCGTTCCGGTTCTCCTGGTCACCGAGTCCCCTCGCGACATCGCGGGCGACCTGGCTGCCTGGCTCTACGGCACATCGACGGACCGCCCGCTGACCCTCGGCGTCACCGGCACGAACGGGAAGACGTCGACGGTGCACTTCCTCGACGCGATCCTCACGCAACTCGGCAGAAAGACCGGCCTCAGCTCGACGGCCGAACGACGCATCGGCGACGAGGTCGTCGTCAGCTCACTGACCACCCCCGAGGCCCCCGAACTTCACGCGCTGCTCGCGCGCATGCACGAGGTCGACGTTGACGCGGCGGTCCTCGAGGTGTCTGCCCACGCCCTCACGAGGCACCGCGTCGACGGTGTCGTTTTCGATGTCTCCGCCTTCACCAACCTCAGCCACGACCACCTCGATGACTACGCCGACATGGACGAGTACTTCGAAGCGAAACTCGCCTTGTTCACCCCCGAACGGTCACGGAAGGCGGTTGTGAGCCTCGACACCCCTGCCGGGTTCGCTGTGGCGGAACGCGCCGGTGTCGATGTCGTGACGATCTCGTCGACGCCGGGAGTGGCATCCGACTGGACCGTCACGATCGACGACGAGAAGCCGGATTCGACGGCATTCACCGTGCACTCCGAACGCGCCGGCTCGTTCTCGACTCGGGTGCCGGTGATCGGGCGCCACATGGCCGCCAACGGAGGCCTCGCAATCGCCATGCTCGTCGAGGCCGGAATTTCGCCGAACGATATCCGTTCGGTGCTCGACCGGGACGGCGGCATCCTCGCGACGCTTCCCGGACGATCGGTGCTCGTGCCGGTCGTTGACGGCCCGGCCGTCTACGTCGACGCCGGCCACAGCCCCGACGCTTTCGCCAAGACCCTTGAGTCGGTGCGGTCGCTCACGCGGGGCCGCGTCATCATGGTCGCCGGCGCCAACGGCGACCGCGACGCACTCAAGCGACCGGAGATGGGCCGGGAAGCGGCGCTGGGCAGCGATGTGCTCATCATCACCGATCACCAGCCGCGATCTGAGGATCCGGCGGAGATCCGCAGCGCCGTTCTCGCCGGTGCCCGCGAGGCAAAACCGGACGGCGACATCCGCGAGATTGCGGCGCCGGAACTCGCCATTCGCGCCGCGGTCGCCGAGGCGACAGCCGAAGACACCATCCTCTGGGCCGGGCTTCCCGAGAAAGAATACCGCGAAGTAGCCGGTGTCAAGATTCCGTTCTCGGTGCTCGACGAGACTCGGGCAGCCCTGACCGAGGCGGGCTGGGTCACCCCGTAACGGCCTGACCTCAGCGGACTCCCGCGATCAGGCGATCAGCAGTGGCTCGCGCCCACGACTCAGCCTCGGCGAGGGATTCGAGGGTCAGTTCCCCGTCCGGGTTGTGCGCATCGACGACCCGCCTGACGGTGTCGACGATGTCCACGAAGCCGAGACCTCCCGCGTGGAACGCAGCGACGGCCTGCTCATTGGCTGCGTTGAAAACTGCCGGGTAGGCTCCACCGGCACGACCGACCGTCTTCGCCAGTTCGACGGCAGGGAACGCGTCGGAGTCGAGTGGTTCGAAGCTCCAGGTGGATGCCGTCGTCCAGTCGAGCGGACGCCCCACCCCCGAGACGCGGTGCGGCCAGTCAAGACCGAGCGAGATCGGCAGGCGCATGTTCGGCGGTGAGGCCTGCGCGATCGTCGAGCCGTCGATGTACTCGACCATCGAGTGCACAATCGACTGCGGGTGAACGACGACATCGATGCGCTCGTACGGCACGTCAAAGAGCAGGTGCGCCTCGATCACCTCGAGGCCCTTGTTGACGAGGGTTGCCGAGTTCGTCGTGATGACGAGTCCCATGTCCCAGGTCGGGTGGGCGAGCGCCTCAGCCGGAGTGACCTTCGCGAGGGATTCGCGAGTCCTCCCACGGAACGGGCCACCGGATGCCGTCAGCACGAGACGGCGAACCTCATCGCTCGTTCCTGAGCGGAGCGCCTGCGCGATAGCCGAGTGCTCGGAGTCGACCGGGACGATTTGCCCCGGCTTCGCGAGCCGTTTCACCAGGTCGCCGCCAACGATGAGCGACTCCTTGTTGGCGAGCGCGAGGGTGCGGCCGGTCTCGAGAGCGGCGAGTGTCGGGCCGAGCCCGACCGAGCCCGTGATTCCGTTGAGCACGACGTCGGCCTCGACGGTCCGCACCAGCTGCTCGGCATCGGCGGCACCGAAGGCGATGTCATCGACCGAGAACTCCTCGGCCTGGGCGTGAACCTCGTCCCGTTTGCTGTTCGCGCCGAGGCCGACGACCTCGAACTTTGTCGGATTCGCCCGAATGACGTCGAGGGCCTGGACACCGATGGACCCAGTGGATCCGAGAATTATGACGCGTCGCATGCCCACAGCCTAGCCAGCGGCATCCGTCACCGCGCTGCCGCTACCTCGTTGTGGCGAGGATGTCGATCACGAAGACGAGGGTGTCTGTACCCTCGATGCCCGCCTGGGAGTTACCGGCTTCGCCGTAGCCCTGTGCCGGGGGGATCGAGACGAGAACCTGCGAACCGACGGACTGTCCGACGAGCCCAGCCGTGAAACCGGGGATGAGACCGACGGTCTTGAAGCTTGCGATCTGGGTGCCCCAGCTCTGGTCGAAGACCTCACCGGTGCGCCAGTTGACGCCCTGGTACTGCATCGTCACGGTGTCGCCGGCCTGGACCTGTTCACCGTCGCCGAGCTTGAGGTTCGCGATCTGGAGTTCGGGCGACGGGTCGGTCTCCGGAATGGTGACCGTCGGCTGGCCGTCCTTGGCGAGCTCGACGGTCGGCATGCCATCGACCGGCGCCTGCTCGGCACCCGTGGCCTTTTCCGGAGTGATGCTCAGCACATCGGCAATGAGCAGAAGCGAGTCTGTGGCCGCAACACTTCCGTCGGACGCACCGACATCACCGAAGCCGTCGTCGGGGCTGATCACCGCGGCGACCCGCGAGCCGGCCGGAACACACTCGATTGCCCTGACGATGCCGGGAAGGATGCCTGACGCGTCGTCGATGACAATCTGCTGGCTCCCGAGATTGTCGTAACGGGTCTGTGCGAGCGTCGCACCGCTTGTTCCGTTGTACAGCGTGAGTTCGACGGCCACGCGGTCTGACGGCGCCGTCTTCTCGCCGTCGCCCTTGATCAGCACGGTGCGCTCGGTCTTCTCGACGCTCAGCGGCTCGGCGAAGTCGACGGTGGGAGTCACTCCGAAGTCCCCGGAGATGTCGACCGATGTCACGACGCTGCCTTCCTTCGTGTCGTGGCACTCTGCGGATGCCTTCGTCGCGTCGGGTTTAGCTTCACCGCCGCCGGAGCAGCCGGTCAGGACGAGAGCGGATGCCGCTGCTGCAGCAAGAAAGACGGGAAGCCTGGTTCGCAAGGGAGGGTCACTTTCTGAAACGGAAGGGTCAGCCCCAAGTCTGCCGTAGTCATTTCTGTATTTGCTGCGAACGATCGCAGCATGCCTGCAACACGCCTCATGCGTCGCTGAGAATATGCGAGCGGGTACGCTGCTTCCTTGTGTCAATTGATGAAGCGCCGCTCTCGGAACCCACGGCGCCCGGCATGGTCTACCTGCTCGGCCGGGCTGTTCTCATGCCGATCGTGCGACTCGTTTTCCGCCCGAAGATCATCGGCAGGAAGAACGTTCCCAAGACAGGCCGCGTCATTCTCGCGAGCAACCATCTGTCATTCATCGACAGCATCGCGATCCCCGTCGTTGCCCCCCGTCGCGTGCAATTCCTCGCGAAGTCGTCGTACTTCGACGGCAAGGGTGCCAGGGGCTGGGCATCCCGCACCTTCTTCACCTCGATCGGCGCTGTTGGCGTTCGGCGCGGTGCAGGCCAGGCGGCGCAGGAAGCGCTCGATGCCGGTAAACGCATACTCGAAACCGAGAGCGCCTTCGCCATCTACCCCGAGGGCACTCGGTCGCTCGACGGTCGCCTCTACAAGGGCAGAACCGGCGTGGCATGGCTTGCGCTCTCCACGGGGGCACCCGTGGTTCCCGTCGGGCTTATCGGCACCGATGGCCTGATGCCGGTCGGAAGCAAGTTCCCCCGCCTCGGCAAGGTGACCGTCATCTTTGGTGAGCCCATTGACGTCACCGTGCACGGACCGGCTACGAGCGGAAAGGCCAGGCGGCAGGCCACCGACGAGATCATGGCCGCGATCCACACGCTCACCGCTCAGGAACTGGCACACGCCTACAACGAGTCGCCACCAGCGGACACCATCGAAAAGATCAAGCGGGCAGTGCTCCGGCCTGAACGTCTCTGACGCTCCCTGCGGCATCCGGTCAGCCTCGGACCCGCACTCAGGCGACGATGATCTCCGGCTCATGCAGCACAGGGAAATTGACGCTCCTCGCGATGAAACACAGTTCGTTCGCTTTTTTGTGCGCCCGCATCGCGGCATCCGCCATCGATGCGTCAGCGACGGTGACCCTGGGCCGCAGGAGCACCTCGGTGAACGCTCCCCCGCCGGCGCCGTCTTCCGCCATGGTGCCTGTCGCTGAATCCGAATAGTCGGTGACGACGACTCCCTCCGTCACGGCGACATACAGGTAGGAGAGCAGGTGGCACTGGGCGAGAGCCGCGAGGAGCAGTTCCTCGGGGTTCCACCTCGACAGGTCACCGCGGAACGGCTTGTCCGCCGACCCTTCGATCTCGTGCTTGCCAGGGGCTGACACGACGAGGTCGCGACTGTACTCGCGGTACCCGCTTGTGCCCGAACCGAGGTTGCCCTGCCACACGACATCGATACCGTAGCTGTGTTCACGCACCATGGCCTCAGTCTGTCACCATCCCGGCTAATCTTGACCGGTGACCAGTACAGCGAACCCCGTCGAGACTTTTCCGGTGACCAGCGCAGTGGAGCTCGCCGTCGTCGAACGAAGCGGGTTCGTCGAATCACGCCACTCCGGCTCCGCCATCGTCATCGACCAGCACGCCGACGTCCTTCGATCCCTCGGCGATCCGAGCGCTCCCGTGTTCCTGCGCTCGACGATGAAACCGTTCCAGGCCATCGCCGTGATGAACGCCGGTGTCGGCCTCCGCGGTGCCGCCGCTGTGCTCGCAACGGCGAGCCACTCGGGAACCCAGCGCCACGTCTCCGTCGTTCGCAGCATCCTGGCGCAGGCCGGACTCACCGAGACCGCCCTCCAGTGCCCGGCGGACTGGCCGTCAGACAGCGCTGCCCGCGACGAGTTGCTGAAAGACAACGGCGACAAGTCACCCATCTACATGAACTGCTCGGGGAAGCATGCGGCCATGCTGCTCGCGTGCGTCACGAACAACTGGCCTATCGAGAGCTACCTCGACCCGGAACACCCGCTGCAGCACGCGATCCTCGACGTCGTCGAGCGGTTCACCGGCGAGCGCCCCGCAGCCTCCGGAATCGACGGCTGTGGCGCACCGGTGCACGCACTGTCGCTCGCCGGACTCGCGCGCGGCATCAGCCGGATCCGGACCTCGAGCCCGACCTCACCGTTCGCGATCTACCGCAACGCCGGCATCCTGTGCCAGGCGGCCCTCGAAGACGGCTGGGCCATCGACGGGCCCGGTCGCCCGAACACCGTGGTGATCGACCGGCTTGGCGTGTTCGCGAAGCTCGGCGCTGAGGGCGTCATGGTGATGGCTGCCCCAGACGGCACCACAGTCGCCCTGAAGATGCTCGACGGAAGCCTTCGTGCCGCGACGATCGTTGGTCTCGAACTGCTCGCCGACGCCGGTGCCCTCAGCCGCGACGCCATCGAGGAGATCCGGCCCGACCTCAACCTCGATGTCCTCGGGGGCACGGCTGTCGTCGGCGAAATCCGTGTGTCCGGCTCGCTCTAAACGCACCCTCTCTCGCTAGGCTGAGGCGAGGCCGGATCCGGCCCGAACCGACAGTGACGTCGGACTACAGCGCGACGTCCTGAGATGCCAGCCCCACCAGGGCCACGCAGCGAATCGAGGAGCACCATGCGAGTTGCCGTCCCCCGCGAGATCAAGAACAACGAATTCCGGGTAGCCATCACCCCGGCCGGCGTCCACGATCTCGTACTCTCCGGCCACGAGGTCTTCATCGAGACGGGAGCGGGCACCGGCTCATCCATTCCTGACGCTGCCTTTGAACGCGTCGGGGCGACGATACTTCCGGATGCCGCCTCGACCTGGGAGCGCGCGGAGCTGCTGCTCAAGGTGAAAGAGCCGATAGCGAGCGAGTACGGCTACTTTCGGCGGGATCTTGTGCTCTTCACGTATCTCCACCTCGCGGCCGAGCCGGCACTGACCGACGCCCTGATCGCGTCTGGCATGACCGCGATCGCCTACGAGACAGTGCAGCTGCCGAATCGCTCTCTCCCCCTGTTGGCGCCGATGAGCGAGGTCGCCGGGCGCCTGTCAACGATCGTCGGCGCCAACACGATGCTCAAGCCCAACGGCGGGCCAGGGCTTCTCGTTCCTGGCGTGCCCGGGACGTCGCCAGCCAGGGTCACCGTCCTCGGCGGAGGAGTGGCCGGCACGAACGCCGCAGCTGTCGCGGTAGGACTTGGCGCTGACGTCACGATTCTTGACACGAACATCGCGAAGCTCAGGGAACTCGACGCCATCTACGCCGGGCGGATCAAAACGATCATGAGCAACGCACTCGAGATCGAACACTCACTGCTCAGCGCGGACCTCGTCATCGGTTCGGTGCTGATCCCGGGCGCGCAAACCCCCAAGCTGGTGAGCAACGAACTGGTGTCCCGGATGAAGCCGGGCAGCGTCCTCGTCGATATTTCGGTTGACCAGGGCGGATGCTTCGAGGATTCGCATCCGACGACCCACGCCGATCCAACCTTCACCGTGCACGGCTCGGTGTTCTATTGCGTCGCCAACATGCCCGGTGCCGTTCCCCATACGTCCACATACGCGCTCACCAATGCGACACTGCCGTACGCCCGCACCCTGGCCGGCCATGGCTGGAGGGATGCCCTTCGCGCAGATCCTGCCCTCGCCCTTGGACTCAACGTGCACGACGGTGCTGTCTACAGTGCACCGGTCGCTACCGCCCACCGACGCGAATACCGCTCGCTCGAGGCACTCCTGGACGCGTAGTCGCGCGTTGGTCGACCATCGCGTTTGGGGACGGCGTGCCCCTCACCCGAGGCTGACCCGTCTGGTCTGGCCGCCGGGAGGGAGATGCCACGCGTGGCCGGGCCAGACCAGGAGGGGTGGCAGTTCGCGTCGCTTCGTGAGTGCCCGGTACTCGGCGACCGTACACCCGTCGAGGATGAGTTCCGCGTCCTGGCGGAGCGCCGCGAACAGTGCCCACTGGGTCTGCCAGTCGTCGCTGTCGCCAACGAGAACCAGGGTGCCGGGAGCGTCGAGTCCGAGGTCGCCTGCGGTGATGCGCGTCGCCGATCCGACCGCAACAACCCGTACCGGAGCCCGCCGGTGCGACGGATCGTTGAGTATCGATTCCACCCGCTGCTGGGGTGACCGGCAGACCAGCACCGTCAGAGCATGCTGGCCCAGGACGTACTCAGGGGCGGTACTGCTGCGCCCGTGTCTGGCTGGGTCTGCCCGGCCACGCCCGGATTCGGGCCCGGTCATTGTGTCTGCGACAGCGATCTGGACGGTAGCCCCACGCCACACAGCGTTGCCGTCCGGCCGATTGGCCAGCCAGGTCGAACTGTCACCACCCGTCATGAGGTGTTCCTGCCGATTCGCCATCCGCAGCATGAGGACAGCACCGGCGAACCCGGACACTACGCTGAGCGCTCCCGCCAGCCGCTTGAGCGTGAGCATCACCCAGACGGACCGGCGGGGTCCGTCACGGAGCAACTCCACCACGGCATCACGGAGCCTCGTGGCATAGTCGTCGTCCAGTCGCGCGAGCGTCGAGTCAAGATCATCGATGAGGAGAAGAGTCTTGTCGCCCGGCCGCTGCGCCGCTGCGCGCTGCTCTGAGCCTGCGCCGGCTGTGGCCACTGTGACCGGGGTGCGCAGGCTGGCGGCCAGCCCGACCACTGTGTCCCAGGTCTCTTCGTCGTCAGCTCCGACCCGGAAGAGCCGCCAGCCCTGGCCTCCCGGACGAGAACCTTGCCGGCTCCTGGTAGCCGTGTCGCCGGATGCCATCGCCTCAGCGGTCACCGTGTCGAGTACCGTCGTTTTTCCCGAACGCGCCGTACCGACGACGACAACGCTTCCATCGGTTTCCGGCATCCAGAGCGCTGTGTCCTGCCGCTGGAGTCCGGGAAGATCGGCGAGCCCGATACGGATCGCGTTCGGGATCGTGTCGGGTGCGGCGTTCGTATCGTTCAGCGGTTCGAGATCGCTCAGGGCGAGCCGCACGGGAAGCGGGTCGAGCCACGGCCGACGCGGCTCGATCCCGGGTTGCGTGCTCGCTGCGATGCTCTCGATCTCTGCCTGTAAAACACTCGCGACCTGCACCCGCCGCTCGCGTCCGCCGGTGGCGAGGATCAGTCGACCGGGCGTGCTGGTCGGCAGGTGAGCGGCAGAGTCGGTGCCAATGACCGCAACACTGTCGCCGCGGCTGTGCACGCGCAGTGACAGCCGAAGTCCGCAGTTGGCGAGGAGGGCGTCCCTGACCACCCCCGCCGGGCGTTGAGTGCAGAGAATGAGGTGCATGCCGAGCGAGCGCCCCCGCGCTGCGATGTCGACGAACAGAGCGTGGAGATCGGGGAATCCGTCGAGCATTGCGGCGAACTCGTCGACGACGATGACAAGGCGAGGGAATGCGCCGCGTGTCTCGGCGATGTCGCGAGATCCGAGGTCCGCGAGCATCCGTTCCCTGTACACGATCTCTGCGCTGAGGCTGGCGAGAGCCCTGGCTGCCGCGACCTCGTCGAGATCGGTGATGAGCCCAACCACGTGCGGCAGCGACCTCAATGGCGCGAACGCGCTGCCGCCCTTGAAGTCCACAAGCAGGAACGTCACGACCGCCGGTGAATGCCTCATCGCCATACTGGCCACCCACGTCGTCAGCAGTTCGCTCTTGCCGCTTCCCGTTGTGCCGCCGACGATCGCGTGCGGCCCGTCGGTCACGATGTCGACCAGGACCGCCGCGCCACCCCCGAACGCGCCGCCTTCCCCATCAGCACCTCCCGTAGACGCTCCGGCTCCGTCCCCGAGCCCGAGCACCGCCGAGAGGGATGACCCACCTTTGACATCCAACGTGCCTTCATTCCCGACCAGCCGGTGAACGGCACCGAAGTCGACGTGCGCGGGAAGGTCGGATGCCGCCGCCGCAACGCCGAGCCTTTCCGCGAGTCCCGCGAGCGCCTGCGCGAACGACTCACACTCGACCTCGGTCAGAAGCTCAAGCGTCAGGGTCGCCGTTCTGGTAACGCCAGAGGCTCTGTCCTGGTCGGAGTCGTGGAGAACCGCCGACGCCAGCCCTGTGATTTCGACAACCGCGCCGCACTCCGGCGGGATCTCCTCGACAGTGCGAGCGAGCACGATCAGTACTGTCGTGACACCGTCGCCATCGCCCACAGCGCGACCGGGCCTGGCGCTGGCGTGATTGCGATTTGCCGCCACCGATCTCCCGCCCGCCACCGGCTGGTCCGGCAGCGGACCCGCCTCAGCGGTCAGGTCCCTGATCACGACAGTCACCGGGACACCTCGTCCCGTCGACGCATGCGGCAACGCGGATGCCCATCGCCAGGCGTCGCCCTCGGTGCGTACTTCAGCGGTGTCCGGTCCCATCGCGTTGCACAGCTGAAGCAGCACTCCCCGAACGAACGCCCTGGCTGGAAGCGGGGCGCCGACGACGCCGATACCCCGAACAGCATCGATATCGACCGGAACTCCCGACACAAGCCGCGCTCGATCGCGCAGTCCACGAGCCGCCGCTGAGTCAACCGCACCATCGATTCGGAGCGTGCTCGGCAGGGTGCCGGTACCGGCCACCACACGGGTCCGCGCCGCGCCGTTGGAACGCCAGCGGCCTACTCGGACCGCGCGGGAAACATCGCTTCCTCCCCCATCCTGCGGAGGGCGAGGAGGAGCAGTCTGGCGGGGCTCGCTGGTCGTGCTGCGTGCGAGTGCCCGCGCTCCCGGCGCGTTCCGTCTCCTCGCCCGGCGCTCCTCGTCGAGCCTCGTGTCGATGAGCTGTGAAATGCTGGCGAGCTCGGCTGCATACGCGGCGCTGTCCTTCTTCAGCCGCCTGCCGGACGACCACCGCGAGTCAATCACGCTCGCAATCGCGATCACCGGGCCAAGCGCGGCGAACATCAGGGCGAATATCGATCCGGTGACGAGCCAGATCAGAACTGACACGACAACCGGCGCCAGTGCAGCGAGGACGGGAAAGGGCGACGGGGGCGAGCGCACCGGTTGCTGCGGGAGGGTAATGGGCTCGGTGTTCGGCGCGCTGACGCTCATGGGTCCACACCATCACGAGAGAACGTGACGGTGGACATCGGGGCAAGCTCGGTGGATGCCGCCTCGCGGCAATGTCCGTGTGGAGGGCTCCGTCCGTGTGGAGAGCAGCACCCGGAACCGGCCGGGCACCGTCAGAGAACCGACGGGTCAGGAACCGGAGACGAGCAATTCGTCCAAAACTATGGCACTGACGTTGTCGCGGCCACCGTTCTCGAGGGCAGCGTCCACGAGAGCACGGACAGCCTGCTCCGGAGTCGGAGACTGCAGAAGGAAGTGCCTGAGACCGAAGTCAGTCAGCTCCTTGGTGAGCCCGTCGGAACACACAAGCCAGCGCGCCTTGTCCTGGATCGGAACCTCGGTGTAGTCGGGAAGCGGTTCGTCCGAGAAGCCGACCGCGCGGGTAATGACGTTTCCGTGCGGGTGGGATTCCGCCTCGGCGGGAGTAATCGCACCGATGGAAATAAGCTCCTGCACGACAGAGTGATCGAGCGTCACCTGCACGAGTTCATCACCGAGAAGCCGATATACCCGCGAATCGCCGATGTTGAATACGGTCCAGGACGGGACCGAGTTCTCTGGGCCGGAAAACCCGAGCACGATCCCCGTGACCGTCGTCCCTGTGCCGAGGTCGGACTCACCGACCTGTTCGAGCATGTCGGCGACGGCGTCACGGAGGGCGTTCTCGACCGCCATGCGGTCAACGGTCTCGCCGGACTCCACTCGCTCAGCGAGCCGTGCAATGACGGCGGCGCTTGCGACCTCGCCGGCTTCGTGACCGCCCATGCCGTCTGCAACGGCGAAAACCGGATACTCGACGATGATGGCATCCTGATTCACCTGGCGCTTGCGGCCAGTGTCGGTGACACTTGCCCACGACAGCGCGAGCGGCTGTCCGTTGGGCACGTTGACCACGTACGAATCGGTGCGCACGTCAATCTCAGTCACGCGGTCGTCCTCTCGGTGCCAGAGCGAGTCGCCCCTTCCGTCGATAATACCGGCGGAATGTACCGTGTGGTTCCCCCTGGTCGCCTTCAGGGCTCAATTGCTTCGCCCAGGGTGGCCTCCGGGGGTACGTCGAAGGCCCACTCCGGCAGATGCCCGGAACCGATCATGGTGCCGAGCAGCTCTGCGAGGCCGTATCCAGGGTCTATGGTCACAGCCTGAGCAACCCACCTGGCCGCAATCGAACCGGCACCAAGCGCCCAGTACAACCACCCGATCATCGTCAGGAGCGCTGGGGCCGCCTCGGGCGGAATCCGCGCAGCGGCGAACCTCAGCACCGCGATCGCCGAGCGAATCCGGTCGGGATCCGGCCTCGGCATGTCCCACCCGCCGAGTGCACCCGCGCCCGGAATCCCGCTGATATCTTGACCCGAGGCGAACATCCTTTGCGTCAGGATGCTGTCATCGCCCGCGGTCGTTCCCCATCCCCACGTCATCAGTACGGTGTCCCTGACCGCCGGACTCTGCACGAGAAAAGCAAGCAGCGCCGCGTTCTTCCCGAGAGTGCCATCAGCATCAGCATCAGCATCAGCATCAGCATCAGCATGAGGGCGAGCGGTGACGAGATGATCGGCGAACGCGACGGTATCGCCGGCGAAGTTGTACTCCCAGTAGAGAACCGGCAGGAGCTCGGCACTCTCCCTGAGTGCGCTGAGCACGCTGTACAGAGACGACACACGTTCACGCTCGGCTGCGTCGGCAGCCTCGAGCGTCGCGGCAGCCACGACATCGGCGAGCGCGGGGACGTCGGCGAGCGCCGGTGCGTCGCGCGGCAGCCGCTCTTCCTGCTGCGCCACAGACTGGGCGATGAGCGCGAGCGACCTGCCTCGCCGCGGTCCGTCGTCGAGGTAACTCCCCCACGCATCGGACGCGACGCACAGCGCGTCCCGCACGAGGAAGCCCCCGTGTCTGGCCCGCGTCGTCAGGTTGGCGATGAGCGCGCGACGTGGTGGTCCGGCGTAACGCTCGAAGGTGTCATCCGTATACACGACCGGCACTATGGCGTCGACGTCGGGGATCTTGCAGACCATACCGAGCGTTGTCGTGGCAAACGCCTTGCGGACGGGAGCCGGTGCGTCCTCACCGGGCAGATCGATGCGCAACGCGCCGCAGGTGCGGTTGCCGCGAAAGGCAACGAGAACGAGGCTGTCGCGCGGGACGAAGCCAGCGAGGCTGGGGACGAGGGCAAGGAAATCGTGGGCGCCGTGTGCAGTGATGATCGTCGTCATGACGGCAGTTTTCACCCAGGGACGTCCCGGCGTACGTCAGCCTTCCTCGGTGGTGAATGAGCGAGCGTTCCACAGCAACTGTGAGGGGAACGACCCGCATTCGTCGGGTGATCAGGCGCTGGCGACCGTGATCAGGCGTCGTCCGTGGTCGTCGCCTGGGCAAATTGCGAGTTGTAGAGCGCATAGTACGCACCACCGGCCGCGAGCAGTTCGGCGTGCGTTCCCTGCTCGACGATCGCCCCGGATTCCATCACGAGAATGAGGTCGGCGTCGCGGATCGTCGACAGACGGTGCGCGATCACAAAGCTCGTCCTGTCCTGCCTGAGCGCCGACATCGCCTTCTGCAGGAGCAGTTCGGTCCTGGTGTCCACAGAGCTCGTCGCCTCGTCGAGGATGAGAACGCTCGGCTTGACCAGGAAGGCCCGCGCGATGGTGAGCAACTGCTTCTCTCCCGCTGAGACATTCGATGCCTCGTCGTCGAGAACTGTGTCGTAGCCATCGGGCAACGAGTGCACGAAGCGGTCGACGTAGGTAGCCCTCGCGGCCGCGAGGATTTCCTCCTCTGTGGCATCCGGTCGACCGTAGGAAATGTTCTCGCGGATCGTCCCGCCGAAGAGCCAGGTGTCCTGCAGCACCATGCCGGTGCGGGAGCGCAGGTCGTCGCGCGTCATGTCCGCGATGTTGACGCCGTCGAGGGTGATCCGTCCCGAGTCCAGCTCGTAGAACCGCATGATGAGGTTCACCAGCGTTGTCTTGCCCGCTCCGGTCGGACCGACGATCGCCACCGTGTGCCCGGGTTCCGCGACGAGGTTGAGGTGCGAGATCAGCGGCTTGTCCGGCGAGTAGCTGAACGAGACGTCGTCAAAGACCAGGCACCCCCTGCCGTCTCGCGGCGGGGTTACCGGGTCGGAGGGATCCGGCGACTGTTCGTCGGCGTCGAAGAGCTCGAAGACGCGTTCAGCGGATGCCACGCCGGACTGGAGCAGGTTGGCCATCGATCCGAGCTGGGTCAGCGGCTGGGTGAACTGCCGGGAATACTGGATGAAGGCCTGCACGCTGCCGAGGCTCAAACCTCCGGGCGCGACCTGGATTCCGCCAACGACCGCGATGGCGACGTACACGAGGTTTCCGACGAACATCATCGACGGCATGATGATGCCCGAAATGAACTGAGCACCGAAGCTGGCCTCGTAAAGCTCCTCGTTCTTCGACGAGAACCGTGACCCCACCTCGCGGGCACGACCGAAGACCTTGACGATGGCGTGGCCGGAGTACATCTCCTCGATCTGCGCGTTGAGTTCACCCGTGTGCTTCCACTGCGCGACGAACTTCTTCTGTGACCGCTTGGCGATCACGCCGGTGATGAGGATCGTCGCCGGGATCGTGACCAGGGCGATGAGTGCGAGCAGCGGTGAGATCGTGAACATCGCGATCAGCACGCCGATCACGGTGAGCAGCGACACGAGCACCTGGCTGAGCGTCTGTTGCAGGGTCTGTGCGATGTTGTCGATGTCGTTGGTGACCCGACTGAGCAGCTCGCCGCGCTGCATCCTGTCGAAGTACTTGAGGGGAAGACGGTTGATCTTCACCTCGACGTCTTCGCGAAGCCGGTACATCGTCCGCTGGACGACACCGTTGAGAACGAGAGCCTGGATCCAGCCGAAGAGGAAGGCGAAGGAGTACACAGCCAGCACGATGAGCAGCACGCGGGAAAGGGCGCCGAAATCGATGCCCTGCCCCGGTGTGAGGGTCATTCCGCTCAGCATGTCGGCCCGGTCATCGTCGCCGGTCGCCCGGAGCGAGTCGACGATCTGCTCCTTGCTGGCACCGGAGGGAAGCCCCTGGGAGATGACGCCCTCGAACAGGATGTTTGTCGCGTCGCCGAGGAGCTTCGGTCCCATCACCGACAGCGTGACACTGATCACGGCCAGGACCGTGACAAAGACGAGCTTCCACCGTTCAGGCCTCAGCCTCGCGAGCAACCGCTTCGCGCTCGGCCCGAAATTCATGCTCTTCTCGGCGGGCATCCCCGCTCCGCCGAACGGACCGCCACCGCGTGGTGGTCGTGCCGGGACCCTGACCGGTGCGTCGTCGTCGACCTCGTCGATGTCGCTCACAGTGCCTCCTCGACGGCGAGCTGCGACTCGACGATCTCCCGATAGGTCTCAGATGACTCGAGCAACTCCTCGTGGGTTCCTGTGTTCTCGACGGCGCCGTCTTCGAGGACGATGATCTGGTCAGCATCCCGGATCGTACTCACGCGTTGCGCGACGATCACCATCGTCGCGTCTCTGACATCCCTCGCGAGAGCGGCACGCAGCCGCGCATCGGTGGCGAGATCCAGCGCCGAGAACGAATCGTCGAAGACATAGACCTCCGGTCGCTTCACGAGCGCCCTGGCGATGGCGAGGCGCTGTCGCTGCCCGCCCGACACGTTGCCGCCTCCCTGCGAAATCGGCGCGTCCAGCTGATCAGGGAACGCCTCGACGAAGTCGCGCGCCTGCGCCGTCTCGAGAGCCCGCCAGAGCTCTTCGTCGGTTGCGTCCGGCTTTCCGAACCGCAGGTTGGTCGCGACGGTGCCCGAGAAGAGATACGGCCGCTGGGGCACGATACCGATCTTCGACCACAGCAGGTCCTGATCCGTTTCGTTGACCGCGACGCCATCGACGAGCACCCGCCCGCTGGTCGCGTCGAAAAGCCGGGGAAGCAAATTGATCAGTGTGGTCTTTCCCGATCCCGTCGACCCGATGATCGCGGTCGTTGTGCCCGGTTCGATGTCGAATGTGATGTCGCGCAGCACCGGCTGCTCGGCACCGGGATAGGAGAACTCGACGTGGTCGAACCGGATTCTCCCTGCGACATCCAGTGTCGAGACGGGACGGTCCGGTTGCCGCACTGTTGAGTCGGTGGTGAGCACTTCTTCGATCCGGTCGGCGCTCACCGCCGCACGTGGGATCATCACCGCCATGAATGTCGCCATCATGACCGCCATGAGGATCTGCATGAGGTACTGGAGGAACGCCATCACGGTTCCGACCTCCATGGAACCGTCAGCGATTCGGAACCCACCGAACCAGAGCACGGCGATACTCGACACGTTGAGCACGAGCATGACGATCGGGAACATCAGCGCCATCAGTCGACCGACGCGAAGGCCGACATCCGTCAGTTCATCGTTGGCCTTTTCGAAGCGAGAAGTCTCCTCGGCCTCCCGCACGAACGCACGAACAACACGGATGCCGGTGAGCTGACCCCGCAGGATTCCGTTGACCCGGTCGATCCTTCTCTGCATCGACTGGAACAACGGAATCATCCGCACGATGATGAGCCCGACGGCGATGAGAAGCACGGGGATCGACACCGCCATCAGCCAGGACAGCTCGAGGTCGAGGCTCAACGCCGCGACAACACCGCCGATGGCGAGGATCGGCGCAGACACCATCAGCGTGCACGTCATGAGGACGAGCATCTGAACCTGCTGGACGTCGTTGGTGCTCCTCGTGATCAGCGACGGAGCGCCGAACTTCGACACCTCCCGCTCGGAGAAGCGACCGACGTGGGTAAACACCGCCGCGCGCACGTCGCGACCGAGCCTCATCGCCGCCTTGGCTCCGAAGTACACGGCAGTTATGGCGCACAGCACCTGGATCAGCGTGATGCCGAGCATGAGCATCCCGACCCTCAGGATGTACGCCGTGTCTCCGGTGGCAACTCCGTTGTCGATGATGTCGGCGTTGAGGGTGGGAAGGTACAGCGACGCTATCGCCTGCGCGAACTGAAAAACGACGACGCCGACGAGAAGCGGCCAGTGGGGCTTCAGGTAACGGCCGACGAGTTTTGCGAGCATGGGAGTCCTTGTCAGGGATACCGCCGACCCATCGGCAGATCCACGCAGCGAGCCTAGCCGAGCGGCTCGGCGCCGAGGAGAGTCTTACCCGTTCACCTCTTCGCGGGGAGCGAACAGGTCACCGATGAAGGTCAGGTCCTCCGCAGACGGATGCCAGCTGGTGGCGGCATCCGCGTTCTGAATGATCTGCTCGGGCCGCGTCGCGCCGGCGATGACGCTCGTGAGGTCTGGCTGGGCGAGCAGCCAGGCGAAGGTTGCTTCGAGCATCGTGATTCCGCGGTCGTCACAGAACTTCTGGTACGCCTCGATGGCATCCCACGGTGCGCTGTCGAGGAGATAGCTGCGCTGGCGAACGATCCGGCTGTCCGACGGTCCGCCATCCCTCGAGAACTTGCCGGTGAAGAGGCCGTTGTAGAGCGGGAAGTACGGCAGGAAGCCGATGTCGTACTTCGCCAGAACGGGGAACAACTCGCGCTCGGCGTCGCGCACGATGAGACTGAACTCGTTCTGCGACGAGATGAACTTCGGATGGGACGTGAGCTCGGCGGTGAGCTCTGCCTCGACAACCTGCCAGGCCGGGAGGTTCGAGTGGCCGATGTAGCGCACCTTGCCCTCCGTGACGAGATCATCGAGCACCGCGAGGGTCTCCTCGATCGGCGTGAGGGGGTCAGGGGTGTGCAGCTGGTAGAGGTCGATCCAGTCGGTCTGCAACCGCCGCAGGGATGCCTCGACGGCGAGCCGCACATACCGCCTGGATCCCTTGGCGCCCCATGCGGGAATGCCAACGTCCGCCCCTGAGTGGCCGAACTTGGTCGCGAGCACGATCTGGTCGCGACGCCCCCTGAGCGCATTGCCCATGAGCGTCTCGCTGAGCCCCGGCTCCTTGCCATACATGTCGGCGGTGTCGAAGAGCGTGACGCCGACGTCGATCGCGGCTGAGATCACGGCGTTCGTGCCCTCCTGCGATTCGCTCGCCGTGCCGAGCCGCCCGAAGTTATTGCAGCCGAGCCCGATCGTCGAGACGCGAAGTCCGCTTGAGCCGAGTGTGCGATATTCGATGTCTGCCATTCGATCAGGCTACCGGGCTGCCACGCTCCCCCACAGCCGGTGTTCCGGGAGCGCGACTCCACCGATGCTGCGCGACGCCAGCCCTCCGTGTCGCGACCGCCTACCGTCGAGCGCATGACACGACACCACAGCAACCCAGCGCCCGCGCCCAGCCCCGACCCCGGCCCCGGCCCCGGCCCGATGCCGACCCTGTTCGACCGCCCCGTCGGTCTCCTCCGTTTCTCCAGCCCGCTCGGCAGGATCGAACTGACGAGCGATGGCACCTCGGTGTCGACGCTCGCCATCGAGCGAGGGGGTGAACTTCCCCTCGACGGCTACCGTGAATCCCCGCTCGATGTGCTCGTGCTCGCGTCCGAACAGCTCGCCGATTACTTTGACGGCACTCGCCGGACGTTCGATGTGCCGCTCTCCCCCGTCGGTACCCCGTTCCAACTGGCGACCTGGACCGGCCTCGCCGGAATCGGCTTCGGCGAATCACGAACCTACGGGCAGCTCGGGCACGACATCGGTGCAGGCCTCGCCGGCCGGGCCATTGGAAGTGCGGTGCGTGCGAACCGACTGCCCCTGTTCGTGCCGTGCCACAGGGTGCTTGCGACCGGAGGCCGGATCACCGGGTACACGCAGGGCAACGGAGTGCCCACCAAGGAGTGGTTGCTCGACCACGAGGGCATCGAATACCGGCAGCCGATGCAGCGGGCAACGCTCCAGACTGCGTGACGCGTCGGAGCTCCGCAGACGGTCGCCAGCCGTTTCCCCGCGCGGGTACTCTCTCTTTTCCAGCCGGTACTCTGGTCGGCATGCCCCCTTCCGAATCGATAGTTCCCGGAACCGACGGCAAGAGCCGGTGCGCCTGGGCGGTCAACGACCCCGAGTACCAGCGCTATCACGACGAAGAATGGGGAACGCCCCTGATCGGCGACCGCGCGGTGTTCGAGAAGATCAGCCTCGAGGGTTTCCAGGCTGGCCTGAGCTGGATCACGATTCTCAAGAGGCGGCCGGCGTTCCGGGAAGCGTTCGCCAACTTCGATATCGAGACGGTCGCCTCGTTCTCAGATGCCAAAGTGGAAGAGCTCGTACAGAACCCGGCCATCATCCGGCACCGCGGCAAGATCACCGCCGTGATCGGCAACGCGCGGGCAACACTTCAGCTCGGCGAAAGCCTCTCGGATCTCGTCTGGAGCTTTCGACCAGATCCCCTCCCGCCACGCCCGGCGTCGTTCAGCGACATCCCGGCGATCACCGCGGAGTCAACGGCGCTCAGTAATGAGCTCCGTCGTCGCGGCTTCCGGTTCGTGGGGCCGACGACCATGTACGCGCTGATGCAGTCAGCGGGGATCGTCGACGATCACGTCGAGGGATGCTGGCGGGCGGTGTAAAGAACAGCCGGCGAATCCCCGTCGGCGAAACTCCGGGCGCGAAACTCAGACGAGTAGCGCGAGTTCCCTGGCGCCGGAGTCCGGGGTGAGAATTTCAAGCCTGAAACCCGCCGTCGGCGCCCAGGCGCACAGTTCGTCGACGTGGGCAAAAGGGATCCGCGCCTGGACGATGGCGCGCGTGAACTCGCCCTTGGCCTTCTTGTTGAAGTGGTTGAGGGCACGGCGCGAGCCGTTCGGCCCGTCGGTGAGGACCCGGAGGTAGAACGAGTTGGGCATCGCGAGTGTCGGCCCCAGAGCGACATACGCCTCGGAGCGCATGTCGATCAGGAGACCGTCGTGCTGGGCGAGCGCCTCCGCAACGACAGGTGCCCAGAGGCGTTTCATCGGCGCCCCAGGAATGCGCGAGTCGTGGGACAGCCGGTAAGCGGGGATGGGGTCAAGGGCACCAACCGGGCCGAAGAGCGCCGCGTGAACGAGCACATGCCTGCCAGCGAACGCCCTGGCTTCAGCATCGAGCGTTCCCGCGTCGAGAGCATCGAAGAGCACGCCGGTGTACCTGTCGAGTGCCGGCATCGTCGGCGACTCCCACAGCATCCGGTTCACCTCGACCTCGCCGTGCTGCTTTGGCCCAAGCTTAAGCGCCGCAATCATGGCATCCCGGTCTGCAGACAGCCGCACAACGTCGTCCGTGAGCTGACGACGCACCGCGGTGAGTTCGGGATAACGCAGGCCGTCGAGAGACAACGAACGCCCCGTGCCACCCGCTCGCTTCGTCTCAGACGGAGGGAGCAGGATAAGCACGGGGCGTTACGAGGAGCCTTGCGGCGGTACTACTTGACCAGGCTGGCGTTGCCAGCCACGATCGTCACTGTGTTGTTCTCGACGGAGAGGAACCCGTCAGCAGCCGTTGCGGTGATCTTCTCACCGTTGTCAGCCGTGACGCGAACTTCACCCTCGGCGAGGATGGCAAGCATCGGCTCGTGGCCGGGGAGAATACCGATCTCTCCCTCGACAGTCCGGGCGATGACCATGGACGCGGTCCCTGACCACACTTCCTGGTCTGCCCCGACAACACTGACCTTGAGCGAAGCCATGACTAGCCGTTCTCCTTCTGGATGCGGGCCCAGGCCTCTTCGACGTCGTTGATGCCACCGACGTTGAAGAACGCCTGCTCAGCAACGTGGTCGAACTCGCCATCGGCGATGGCGGAGAAGGATTCGATGGTCTCCTTGAGCGGAACCGTCGATCCCTCGACACCGGTGAACTTCTTCGCCATGTAGGTGTTCTGCGAGAGGAACTGCTGGATACGACGCGCACGGGCAACCGTGATCTTGTCTTCTTCGCTCAGCTCGTCGACACCGAGGATCGCGATGATCTCCTGGAGTTCCTTGTTCTTCTGCAGAATCGCCTTCACGCGGACGGCCGTGTTGTAGTGGTCGTCACCGATGTAGCGCGGGTCAAGGATGCGGCTGGTCGAGGTCAGCGGGTCGATCGCGGGGTACAGACCCTTTGATGCGATCTCACGTGACAGCTCGGTGGTCGCGTCGAGGTGCGCGAACGTCGTCGCGGGAGCCGGGTCGGTGTAGTCGTCAGCAGGAACGTAGATTGCCTGGAGCGACGTGATCGAGTGGCCACGGGTCGACGTGATGCGCTCCTGGAGGATACCCATCTCGTCGGCGAGGTTCGGCTGGTAACCAACGGCGGACGGCATACGTCCGAGAAGGGTGGAAACCTCGGAACCGGCCTGCGTGAAGCGGAAGATGTTGTCGATGAACAACAGAACGTCCTGCTTCTGCACGTCGCGGAAGTACTCAGCCATGGTGAGGGCCGAGAGGGCGACGCGGAGTCGCGTTCCTGGCGGCTCGTCCATCTGGCCGAAGACAAGGGCGGTCTTGTCGAAGACGCCTGCTTCTTCCATTTCGGCGATGAGGTCGTTACCTTCACGGGTACGCTCACCGACACCGGCGAAGACAGAAACTCCACCGTGGTCCTGCGCAACGCGCTGGATCATTTCCTGGATGAGGACCGTCTTACCGACACCAGCGCCACCGAACAGACCGATCTTTCCACCCTGTACGTACGGGGTGAGAAGGTCGATCGACTTGATGCCGGTTTCGAAGAGCTCGGTCTTCGACTCAAGCTGGTCGAATGCCGGTGGCTTCCGGTGGATGGGCCAGCGTTCGGTGATCTCGATCTGCTCGCCGGGAGCAGCGTTGAGAACGTCACCGATGACGTTGAAGACCTTGCCCTTGGTGATGTCACCGACGGGAACCGTGATCGGCTCTCCGGTGTCAGTGACCTCCTGGCCGCGGACGAGTCCGTCGGTCGGGTTGAGCGCAATGGCGCGGATCAGGTCGTCACCGAGGTGCTGTGCAACCTCGAGGGTGAGGACCTGGGTCACGCCGGCCATGTTCACTGTGGTCTTCAGTGCGTTGTAGATACCGGGAATCGCGTCGTGCGGGAACTCGATGTCAACAACCGGACCGGTGACGCGAGCGACTCGGCCGGTGGCGCCGGCCTTCACCTCACTCGTCGTGTCCTGAGCGGTGGCAATGTCTGTCATGCTCTTCTTCTCTCTTCGTAAAGTTACTTGGCGGACGACAGTGCGTCTGCGCCGCCGACAATCTCGGAAATCTGCTGGGTGATCTCGGCCTGACGAGCGTTGTTCCGCAGCCGTGTGTAGTCCGTGATCAGCTTGTCCGCGTTGTCGCTGGCCGAGCTCATCGCCTTCTGCGTCGCCGCGTGCTTTGCAGCAGCGGACTGAAGCAGCGCGTTGAAGATGCGGCTCTCGATGTACACGGGCAGGAGTGCGTCAAGCACGCTTGATGCGTCTGGTTCGAACTCGTACAGCGGAAGCACTGTCTTGTCGTTGGGCTCTTCGACACCCTCGACAACCTCGAGTGGAAGCAACCGCACAACCTCGGGAACCTGGCTCATCATGCTGACGAGACGGTTGTAGACGATGTGGATCTCGTCGACGCCACCCTCTGACGCATCCTGAACGAATCGCTCAAGAAGCGCAGCGCTGATCTCCTGCGCTGTTGCGAAGGTCGGGTTCTCGCTTTCGCCGACCCACTGACCCTCAGAGGAACGCTTGCGGAATGCGAAGTACCCGACGGCCTTGCGACCGATGAGGTAGTAGACAACGTCCTTGCCCTGGCTGCGGAGCAGCTCGGCAAGCTCGTTGGCTTCGCGCAGAACCTGCGAGTTGAACGCGCCCGCGAGGCCGCGGTCAGACGCAAAGATCACAACGGCTGCACGCTCGATGGTCTCCGGCTCGGTGGTCAGCACGTGGTCGACGTTTGAGTACGTCGCCACGGCTGACACCGCGCGGGTGATCGCACGAGAGTACGGCCCGGATGCTTCAACGCGCGCCTGCGCTTTTGCAATGCGCGAGGCGGCGATGAGCTCCATCGCCTTCGTGATCTTCTTGGTCGTCTGCGCAGACTTGATCTTCTGCGTATAGACCCGAAGTTGTGCACCCATTACTTATCGACGTCCCTTGACGATCTTTTCCTGGTTGACGTCTTCAGCGGGCAGTTCGGTGAACTGCTCTGAACCCGGGCCGTTGAGGGGCTTGCCCGCACCGGTCTGGAATTCCTTCTTGAAGGCGTCGACAGCCGCGTCGAGCTCGTCGACGATGTCGTCGCTGAGCACGTTCGTCTCGCGGAGCTTCGAGAGCACCTGGGTGTTACGACCCAGGTAGTCGTGAAGTTCGCTTTCGAACCGCAGGATGTCTTCGACAGGAACCTCGTCGAGCTTGCCCTTGGTGCCGGCCCAGATCGAGACGACCTGGTTCTCGACGGGGAACGGCGAGTACTGCGGCTGGCGCAGCAGCTCGGTGAGGCGTGCGCCTCGGGCGAGCTGGCGACGGCTGGCCGGGTCAAGGTCGGATGCGAACATCGCGAATGCCTCGAGCGAGCGGTACTGAGCGAGTTCGAGCTTCAGCGTTCCTGAAACCTTCTTGATGCTCTTGACCTGGGCGTCTCCACCAACACGCGAGACCGAGATTCCGACGTCAACAGCGGGACGCTGGTTGGCGTTGAAGAGGTCTGACTGAAGGAAGATCTGGCCGTCGGTGATCGAGATCACGTTGGTCGGGATGTATGCCGAGACGTCGTTCGCCTTGGTCTCGATGAGCGGGAGACCGGTCATCGATCCAGCGCCGAGTTCGTCGGACAGCTTGGCGCAACGCTCGAGCAGGCGGGAGTGCAGGTAGAACACGTCACCGGGGTATGCCTCGCGTCCTGGCGGACGGCGAAGGAGCAGCGATACGGCACGGTATGCCTCTGCCTGCTTCGACAGGTCATCGAAGACGATCAGTACGTGCTTGCCGCCGTACATCCAGTGCTGGCCGATGGCCGAACCGGTGTAGGGAGCGAGGTACTTGAAGCCTGCGGGGTCAGACGCCGGAGCGGCGACGATCGTCGTGTACTCCATGGCGCCGGCCTCTTCGAGCGACGCCTTGATGGCGGCAATCGTCGAGCCCTTCTGACCGATGGCGACGTAGATGCAGCGAACCTGCTTGTTGACGTCGCCTGACGCCCAGTTGTCCTTCTGGTTGATGATCGTGTCGATGGCAATAGCGCTCTTGCCTGTCTGACGGTCACCGATGATGAGCTGGCGCTGGCCACGGCCGATCGGGATCATGGCGTCAATTGCCTTGATGCCGGTCTGCATCGGCTCGTGCACGCTCTTACGCTGCATGACACCGGGAGCCTGGAGCTCGAGTGCGCGACGCGTCTCGGCCTTGATCTCGCCAAGTCCGTCAATCGGAGCGCCGAGCGGGTCAACAACACGACCGAGGAATGCGTCGCCGACCGGAGTCGACAGCACCTCTCCCGTGCGTGTTACTTCCATGCCCTCGACGATGCCGTTGAATTCGCCAAGGACGACAACACCGATCTCGTCTTCGTCAAGGTTCTGGGCGAGGCCGAGCGTGCCATCCGCGAAGCGGATGAGCTCGTTGGCCATAACGCCTGGCAGACCCTCGACGTGGGCGATGCCGTCACCGGCGTCGATGACCTTGCCGACCTCGGTTGCGCTTGCCTTACCCGGCTCGTAAGCCGTGACGAATTCCTTGAGAGCATCCCGGATCTCGTCGGGGCTGATCGTGAGTTCTGCCATCTTCTTCCCTATCTGTGTGGAGACGTCTTGTCCCCTACGTTGTCTACTGGCGCTAGCCAGCAAGCTGAAGTCTGAGTTCGCCGAGGCGCGATGCGATGCTGCCGTCGATGACATCGTCGCCGACCTGCACGCGCAGGCCTCCGATGACAGCGGGGTCGACAACCTGGTTGAGACGGATTGCGCGGCCGTACTGTGCCGCGAGTCCCTTTTCGAGTCGCTCGAGCTGAGCGGCGCCGAGCGGCCGTGCGCTCGACACAGTTGCGACTGAGAAGCCGCCCTGGTCAGCAACGACGGATGCCGCGTGGCGAAGAAGTTCCCCGATCCGGCGGCCGCGAGGCTGCAGGACGAGGTGCTTGACGATTTCGACGATCTCCGGCGATCCCTTGCCGGTAAGCAGGGTGTCGACGAGCGCGAGTTTTGCGTTCTGGCTGCCGAGCTTCGACCCGAGCGCGAGCTCGAGTTCCGGATCGGAAGAGACGGTCGTGCCGAACTCGAACAGCTGAGCTTCGAGCCTGGCGTCCGACCCGGCGGAGAGGGCGGCGGCACGGAGGCCGAGTTCCTCGATTCCACCGAGCAGGTCCATCTGGCTTGACCAGCGCGCTGAGACGACATCCTTGAGCAGTGCAAGAGACGATGCGCCGATGCTGCGTGCGAACACGCGATCGACGATCGTCGCCTTGACACCGGGCTGGGCGGACGGGTCCGCAAGGAGCGAGCGCAGCTGACCAGAGTCGCCAACGACCCGGCCGGCTGCGAAAAGCTCCGCAACCGTTGCCAGGTCGACGCGTTCGAGGTCGGACAGTGCCTTCTTCGACTGAGCCAGTGCTTCTCTGGTAGCGCTTCCCATTAGTTGGTTGCCTTCTCCGAAGCCTCGAGGTCCGCGAGGAAGCGGTCGACGATGGCCGTTGCCTTCGCGTCGTCCGACAGCGTTTCGCCGATGACGTTTCCGGCGAGGTCGATGGCGAGTGTTCCAACCTCAGTGCGGAGCGAAACGAGAGCGGCCTGGCGCTCTGCCTCGATCTGCGCCTGGGCGCTGGCTGTCACGCGCTGGGCCTCGACAGTTGCCTGGTTCCTGGCCTCAGCGACGATCTTCTTGCCGTCTTCGCGAGCGGTGTCGCGAATCGAGCCGGCTTCCTGACGTGCCTCGGCGAGCTGAGCGGTGTACTGCTCAAGAGCCGCCTCAGCCTGACGCTGTGCCTCATCCGCCTTGGCGATGTTGCCCTCAATGGCCGCAGTACGCTCTTCGAGCATGGTCTGCATCTTAGGAAGAACGAGCTTCCAGAAGAGCACCAAGAGGATGACGAAACACACCGCGGACCAGACAATGTCATAGGTCTCGGGGAGAAGGGGGTTCTTGGTAGCACCCTCTTCTGCCGCCGCAACGAGTGCGTGAAGCATCTTGCCTCCTTACGAGGGGTGAAAGAGGACTAGTTGGTGAAGATGAAGTAGGTGGCGATGCCGATGAAGGCGAGCGCCTCGGTGAAGGCGATACCGATCCACATCAGGACCTGAAGGCGACCGGCCAGCTCAGGCTGACGGGCGACACCCTCGATGGTCTTGCCAACGACGATTCCAACGCCAATGGCTGGGCCGATGGCTGCGAGACCGTAACCGACCGTCGCGATGTTTCCGTTGATCTCGGCGAGAACGGTTGTTGCGTCCACGTGTGTTTCCTTCCGTGATGTAAGAGTAGGCGGTTGCCGACTCTTTAGTGCTCTTCAGCTACCGCGAGCTGAATGTAAACCGCGGTAAGCAGGGTGAAGACATAAGCCTGGAGGAATGCCACCAGGATTTCGAACAGGGTGAAAGCGAAGCCGAAGGCGAAGGTGACGGCTCCGAGGCCGATGAACCATCCGCTCAGCGTGACGACGAAGAACTGGGTCGCTGCGAAGAACAGCACGAGCAGGAGGTGCCCGACGACCATGTTCATGAGGAGTCGGAGTGTCAGCGTGACCGGCCGGATGACGAAGGTCGAGATGAGCTCGATCGGCGTCACGATGATGTACACCGGCCACGGCACACCGGCCGGGAACAGGGCGTTCTTGAAGAACTTGCCCGGGCTCTTCCGAACGCCGGCGTAGATGAACGTGACGTACGAGATCAGTGCGAGAACGAGCGGGACACCAATGACCGAGGTTCCTGCAATGTTGAGGAACGGGATGATGCCCGTGATGTTCATGGCGGCGACCATGAAGAAGATCGTCGTGAGGATCGGCAGGAATCGCTTCCCGTCGACCTTGCCAAGGAGGTCTTCGGCGATGTTGACCCGAACGAAGTCCAGGGCCATCTCGATGAGGTTCTGGAACTTGCCGGGAACAACCTTCATGTTCCTGGTTCCGAGCCAGAACACCACGACGAGCACGGCGACCGCGAGGAATCGAATCAGCATGATTCGGTTGATGTCGAATCCGGTGCCCTCGAAGAGCACAACATCCGGGAAGAATTCAAGAATCGACGGACCGTGGAACGACGTGTCGTCGGTTGAGGTCTGAACCAGTAGGTTCACAGCGTTAGCTAACAGCGCGCTCTCCTGTTTCGGGCGTGGAGCTAAGCTCTCGCGACGACGAACAATGGGGGGTGCAAGACAGCCACGAACGAAGTGGGATGCTCAAGCGGGAATACACACCAACACTATCAAACGATAAGCATCCCCACGAACCGAGCGGCGAACTAAACACAGGTTCAGTTCGATCTGTTGTTGTCGCCGGGAAGAGTAACGTCGCTGGCATACAGCATCCGCGACCGGGAAACGATGACGACATCGATCACGAGGGTGACGAGTACGCCGGTGATGATGCTCAGGAAAAGCACGACCGGGTTGATCCACGGCTGGTCCTTGAGCAACAGTGCCATGACGAGAAACAGCACGAATTTCACGATCCACCCGCCGAGCACCACGCCGAAGAAGATCGGCACGTACAGGTCGCTCCCGAAGAACCGGTTGGCGAACAGGATGCTGCCCGCCGTGATGCTGAGGAACACCAGTGCGAGCGCTGTGCCGATCAGCGCACTGCCCAGGCCGACTGTGCCGTCGACGATATAGCCGATCCCCCCGCCGATGACGGCGATGGCCAGCGATGCGACAGCGCCCCATTTGAGACTCTGCCGGAAGATGGGTGTTGATTTCATCGCTGATCTTTCTGTGGTTCGTTAGCCCGTACTTCGGTATTCCGCGGGTCGGATTCGGGTCCTGCGGCAAGCGCACGGCTCACCACGTCTTCTGAGATTGGGGCGTCGGGGTTGCGGACAACCGATGCCTCGTCAAGCGGGTCGTAGCGCGCGAGGTCTTCGGCGACCTCCGTGCCTTCTTCTGCCGACTGCACGGTGATCTCGACGGCCTTACGTCTCCCGGGGGGGGCGAGTGTGAAGACCGTGCAAACGATCACCCCGACAATGAGGAAGCCAAGCGCGAACCAGTACGGCTGGAAAACAAAGAACATCAGGCACGACACCGCGATCACCGCGGTCCAGGCGTAGAACAACAGCACGGCATGAAGGTGCGAGTGCCCCATGTCGAGGAGCCTGTGGTGCAGGTGGAGGCGATCGGCGCTGAACGGCGACTTCCCGGCCCTGAGCCGCCGGATCACCGCGAGTGCGAAGTCAACGAGCGGAACAACGAGGATCGCGAACGGAAGGATGATCGGAATGAAGGCACCGAGGAGCTGACTCCGTCCGACCACGCCGGCGTCCGAGGGGCCCGCACTGAGCGCCGATGGGTCGATCTGGCCGGTGATCGCGACCGCAGACGTCGCCATGAGCAGGCCGACGAGGAGCGCTCCCGCGTCTCCCATGAACATCTTTGCCGGGTGCCAGTTGAGCGGCAGGAACCCCGCGCACGCGCCGACGAGAACCGCGGAGATCAGCAGCGAGAGGTTGAAGAAGCTCGACTGGCCCATCTCACGAACCAGGAGGTATCCGTAGATCAGGAAGACGCCGTTGGCGATCAGCCCGACACCGGCGACGAGGCCGTCGAGACCGTCGATGAAGTTCACGGCGTTCATGACGAGCACGATGGCGAAGACCGTCAGGGTCGCGCTCATCCAGGAGGAGCCGACGGTAAGACCGCCGATCGGAAGCGAATAGATCTGCACGCCGAGCCACGCGATCAGGCCTGCCGCAAGGAACTGGGTGGCGAGCTTGATCATCCAGTCGAGGTCCCAGATGTCATCGGCAACGCCGATGAGCACGATCAGGAACGCCGCGCCGAGAATGGCGAGGATCGGACCGGGGTCAGCGAAGGTGTCCTTGAAAAACGGGTTCTGCGAGGCGATCCCGAACGTCGCGACCACACCGATGAACATCGCTACTCCCCCGAGTCGCGGGGTTGGCTTGGTGTGGACGTCGCGATCGCGGATCGACGGGTAGAGCTTGAACCTGAGCGCCAGTTTGTAAACGACGATCGACATCAGGAAGGTGATCAGCGCAGTGACCGCGGCGATGATCGCATAGAGGGTCATGCGTCTGACACGCCGTCCTCCGGCCCCCCCTCCTCGAGGAGGTCACCGATCACGTCGCGGATCTGCTCGCGGGAGACCGCGCCTTCGCGAAGAATCGAGAGTCGTCCGCCCGGGGCGATCAGCCGTGTGGCGTCGACGATCGTCGATGCGACCGACGACGACTCCCCACCGTCGAGGTAGACCTCAACCGTGTCCCCGAGCATTGCTTCGGCGGCCGTGGCCGTGGTGGCTGCCGGCTGACCTGTGAGGTTTGCACTCGAGACCGCGAGCGGTCCCGTCTCGGTGAGCAGCTCAAGCGCGATGCGGTTGTCCGGCATCCGCACGGCCACTGTGCCGTCTGTGTCTCCGAGGTCCCATGCCAGCGAAGGCTGCGCGGGCAGAACTATGGTCAGTCCCCCAGGCCAGAATGCGTCGACGAGCTTCCTGACGGCGTCCGGAATGACCGCGGCCAGTGCCTCAAGCGTCTGCACACCCGGTACAAGCACGGGCGGCGGCGACTGCCTGGTCCGACCCTTGGCGTCGAGCAGCCGCTGGACGGCCCTCGGCGAGAACGCGTCAGCGGCGATTCCGTACACGGTGTCCGTGGGAATCACGACGAGCTCACCGCGGCGAAGCGCTGTTCGAGCCAGTCGCATGCCGGTGAGGAGGTCTGATTCCACTGAGGAGTCGAAGAGACGTGACATTCCGCTGATTCTATCCGAGCCAGTGTGGGAGGATGCCGCGAATTCGTTTCGACTCACAGAGGCCCGGGGATGTTGTTACACGTGGCGTACTCGATCCAGTGCCCGATCCCGACGTCGGGGCATCCGTCATGCATCGCCTTGGACGTGGTCGCGAAATCCGGCGGCGCGCCCTGGTACATCACCTTCACGAGATCGATGTCCCGGTCCACACGACCGTCCGCCCACAGCGCGTCGTAGCGGAAAGCGCGAACCTCGCGGCGCGACCACCAGGAGGTGCGCAGATACGCGGTCGCACGGAAAGCCATGGGTCGCTGGTCCCGGTCGTTCATAGACACCATGCTGGCACGACGGCTAGGCGCGAAGTGCCGTGGTCGTCCGATCCCGCTGTGTCAGGTCCCGGAAGGTCGCGGCGGCGCGCCAGCCGTCGCGGGTGAGGATGTCGCGAATCGCTTCGCCCTGCAACTCGCCATGCTCGATAACGAGCGTGCCGCCCGGTCGAAGCAGTCGGGCTGCCGTCACCGACAGCTGCCGAACGACGTCAAGCCCGTCCTCTCCCCCGTACAGAGCGGCGGCAGGGTCAAAGAACCGCACCTCCGGGTCGCGCGGGATGGCGGCTGCCGGCACGTACGGTGGGTTGGAGATGACAACGGATACCTGTCCGTCGAGTTCGCTGAACGCACCCGCGAGGTCGTCGAAGACCAGTGTCGCGTTGCTCGCACCCACCTTCCGGAAATTCTGCTTCGCCCAGATGAAGGCATCCACTGAGTTCTCGGCAGCATAAATGCGTGCGTGAGGGACCTCCGTCGCCATCGCCAGGGCGATGGCGCCCGAACCTGTGCCGAGGTCGATACCAATGGGTTCAGGGGCAGAGTCAGCGCCGAGCGCGTCGATGGCGAACTGGGCCACCTGCTCGGTTTCGGGGCGGGGAACGAACACGCCGGGCCCAACGAAGAGTTCAAGGGCCCTGAACGGGGCTACCCCGAGGATGTGCTGCAGCGGTTCCCTCGTCGCCCTGCGCTCCACGAGAGCGGCGATCTCGTCGGCGTGCTCGCCCGAGACCTCACGGCCCATGACGATTGCGGCCTGAACCTGGCCCCTGCCCATGCCGAGCACGTGCCCGATGAGCAGTTCAGCGTCGACGCCGGGGCCGGGAACTCCCGCGTTCTCCAGTGCGGCGATGGCGAGGTCCCTGACCTCACCGACAGACGTCGTTCGAAAAGAAGTCATGCGCTCTCTTAGCAAATCCCTTGCGGTCGTGCCGCCGCAGATCGAGCTTACCCGCTCGCAGGCACGCACCGACCGGAATTCGGGCCGTCACAGGCCGGTTACACCCAGCAATAAGCTGTAACCTGACGCGCATAGTTGCGTCCCCATTACCCAAGGAGCATATTCGTGGCCGGAAAAATCTACGCCAATATCACCGAGGCGTTTGGCAACACACCTCTTGTCCAGCTGAACCGTGTCACGGACGACGCAGGTGCCACCGTGCTCGCGAAGCTCGAGTACTACAACCCTGGATCGAGCATCAAGGACCGGCTCGGCGTCGCAATCGTCGATGCGGCCGAAGCATCCGGCGCACTGAAGCCGGGCGGAACCATCGTCGAAGGCACGAGCGGAAACACCGGCATCGCCCTCGCCCTCGTCGGCGCTGCGCGCGGCTACAAGGTCATCCTTGCCATGCCCGCTTCGATGAGCACCGAACGTCGCGTGCTCCTTCGCGCGTTCGGAGCTGAACTGGTCCTGACCGAGCCCGCCCTCGGCATGAAGGGCGCCGTCGCGAAGGCGGAGGAAATCGTTGCATCGACACCGGGCGCAATCCTCGCGAAGCAGTTCGCCAACCAGGCCAACGTCGAGATTCACCGCACGACGACCGCGGAAGAGATCTGGCGAGACACCGACGGCGACATCGACATCTTCGTCGCCGGCGTCGGCACCGGCGGAACGATCACCGGCGTCGGCCAGGTGCTCAAGCAGCGCAAGCCAGACGTGAAGATCGTTGTCGTGGAGCCGCTGGACTCCCCCATCCTCAATGGTGGGGCTCCCGGCCCACACAAGATCCAGGGCATCGGTGCGAACTTTATCCCCGACATCCTCGACACGACGATCTACGACGAGGTCGTCGACGTGAGTTTCGAGGACTCGGTCCGCGTGGCCAAGCGCCTCGCCGCCGAGGAGGGCATTCTCGCGGGCATCTCATCCGGCGCGATCATCTGGGCGGCAACAGAACTCGCCAAGCGCCCGGAGAACAAGGGCAAGCGCATCGTCGCGATGGTCTGCGACACGGGCGAACGCTACATCTCCACCCCGCTCTGGTCAGACCTGCTCGACTGAGAATGAGAATCCTGACCCGCATCCGGGAAGACATCACAGCAGCACGCGTTCACGACCCCGCCGCCCGCGGCAACGTCGAAATTTTCCTGACCTATTCGGGACTGCACGCGGTGTGGGCGTACCGGCTCTCTTCCCGGATGTGGGTTCGCGGTGCGAAAATGCCCGCGCGTGCCCTGTCACAGTTCGCGCGGTTCCTGACCGGTATCGAGATCCATCCGGGTGCAATCATCGGCCGTCGTTTTTTCATCGACCACGGTATGGGCGTTGTCATTGGTGAGACGGCGGAGATCGGCGACGATGTCATGCTGTACCACGGCGTCACTCTCGGCGGAAAGAGTCGCGGACGGGAGAAGAGGCACCCGACGCTTGAGGACGGTGTGCAGGTCGGTGCCGGTGCCAAGATCATCGGCCCCGTCGTCGTCGGCAAGGGCAGCATCGTGGGCGCCAACGCCGTCGTCACGAAGGACGCGCCGGCGCTGTCCGTACTGGTCGGCGTGCCGGCTCGGGCCAGGCCGCGGGTTCAGGGAAAGACCTACGGCCTCACCGAACCCGAATACAACATCTAGCGCGGGATGCCGCATTGCCACCAAGCGTGCACGCGGCATCCGCTCCTTCACAAAAAAGCCGGTCATCGCGAGATGACCGGCTTTTTCGATGGAGGAACGGCTAGTTGGTGTCACCGATGTCGGCGAGACGCGCCTCTTCGTCGGCCTGAATCGCTGATTCGATCAGCGGATCCAAAGCGCCGTTGATGACGGCGTCGAGGTTGTACGCCTTATACCCGGTGCGGTGGTCTGCAATCCGGTTCTCGGGGAAGTTGTAAGTACGGATGCGCTCTGACCGGTCCATGGTGCGGATCTGGGTTTTGCGCTTGGCACTGTCGAGCTCAGCCTGCTCCTCCTGCTGGCGGGCGAGGATGCGCGCGCGAAGAACGCGCATTCCGGCCTCGCGGTTCTGCAGCTGGCTCTTCTCGTTCTGCATCGCAACGACGATGCCGGTCGGAAGGTGGGTGATCCGCACAGCGGAGTCCGTCGTGTTGACCGACTGGCCGCCGGGACCGCTCGAGCGGTAGACGTCGATCTTGAGGTCGTTCTGGCTGATTTCAACCTCTTCGGGAGCATCGACCTCGGGGAAGACGAGCACACCGGTTGTCGACGTGTGGATGCGTCCCTGGGACTCGGTCGCGGGAACGCGCTGCACGCGGTGTACGCCACCCTCATATTTGAGGTGAGCCCAGACGCCCTGTGACGGGTCGGTCGCGTTCGACTTGATGGCGACCTGGACATCCTTGTATCCGCCGAGGTCACTTTCGGTGCGCTCGAGGAGTTCCGTCTTCCAGCCCTTGGACTCCGCGTAGTGCAGGTACATCCGCAGGAGGTCGGCAGCGAACAGCGCGCTCTCGGCGCCACCCTCTCCACCCTTGATCTCCATGATGACGTCACGGCCGTCATCGGGGTCGCGCGGAATGAGCAAGCGGCGAAGCTTCTCCTGCGCTGTTGCGAGTCCCTCTTCGAGCCCGGGGACCTCGGCGGCGAACGCCTCGTCCTCCTTGGCGAGCTCGCGGGCCGCAGCCAGGTCGTCCTGCGCCTCAAGCCAGGCGTTGTAGGCCGCGATGATCTTCGACAGCTCGGCGTACCGCCTGTTGATTTTCTTGGAGCGAGCCGGGTCGGCGTGAACAGCCGGGTCTGCCAGCTGATCCTGCAGATCCTTGTGCTCTTCGATCAGAGTCTTTACCGATTCAAACATGCCTTGTTCCGTCCCTTACGTTTCATCCTGCCATCTGTCCCACGAGAAAACCCGCCTGCCCCGGGCAAACGACCCTCTGGGGGTCGAGTGCCTCGAGGCAAACGGGTTCGTGAACTCAGCTAGCGGTGATCGCGGTCGTGACCCGAACCGGAAACCGGCTGGGGCATTGTCTTCTGCATCTGAACGAGGAATTCGACGTTCGACGAGGTTTCCTTGAGCTTGCCGAGGACGACCTCGAGTGCCTGCTGCGGGTCGAGGCCGGCGAGGGCACGACGCAGCTTCCAGGTGACCTTGACTTCGTCTGCACCGAGCAGCATTTCTTCACGGCGGGTGGACGACGCGTTGACGTCGACGGCCGGGAAGATGCGCTTGTCGGCCAGCTGGCGCGACAGGCGAAGCTCGGAGTTTCCGGTGCCCTTGAACTCTTCGAAGATGACCTCGTCCATCTTGGACCCGGTCTCGACGAGCGCCGTCGCGAGAATGGTGAGCGAGCCACCGTTCTCGATGTTGCGCGCGGCTCCGAAGAACCGCTTCGGCGGGTACAGGGCTGATGCGTCGACTCCACCGGAGAGGATCCGGCCGGAGGTCGGTGCAGCGAGGTTGTACGCGCGTCCGAGGCGGGTGATCGAGTCGAGGAGCACAACGACGTCGTGGCCGAGTTCGACGAGACGCTTGGCGCGCTCGATGGCGAGTTCGGCGACCGTCGTGTGGTCTTCAGCTGGGCGGTCGAAGGTGGAGGCGATGACCTCACCCTTCACCGTGCGCTGCATGTCGGTGACCTCTTCGGGACGCTCGTCGACGAGAACAACCATGAGGTGAACCTCTGGGTTGTTGATCGAGATGGCGTTGGCGATCTGCTGAAGCACGATCGTCTTGCCTGCCTTGGGCGGCGCGACGATGAGTCCACGCTGTCCCTTGCCGATCGGAGCGATCAGGTCGATGATGCGCTGCGTGAGCTTGCCCTGCTCGGTCTCGAGACGGAGACGCTCCTGCGGGTAGAGCGGCGTGAGCTTGCCGAACTCGACACGGTTCGCCGCCTCTTCGACACTCTGGCCGTTGACCGACTCAACCTTGACGATTGCGTTGTACTTCTGGCGCGCGTTGCTGTCGTTCTCGCGCGGCTGGCGGATCGCACCGACAACGGCGTCACCCTTGCGCAGGTTGTACTTCTTGACCTGGCCAAGCGAAACGTACACGTCGTTCGAACCGGGCAGGTAGCCGGTCGTGCGGACGAAGGCGTAGTTGTCGAGAACGTCGAGGATTCCGGCGACGGGCAGGAGCACGTCGTCGTCGGCGATCTCGGGCTCGAAGTCGGCCGAGTCGGTTCCACCGCGGCGCTTGCGGTCGCGGTAACGGTTGCGGCCGTTACGGCCACCCTCGTCATCGCGCTCGAGCTGGCGGTTGCCCGCGTTGCGGTCGGAATCCTGGCGATCGGAGGCCGGCGCGCGATCCGCGTTGCGCTCGTTACGCTCGTTGTTCTTGTCGTTGCGGTCGCGGTCGTTGCGATCGGCGTTCCGGTCGCGGTCGTTACGATCAGCGTTCCGGTCGTTGCCACCGCGATCAGCGTTCTTGTCGCCGTTGCGGTCGTTACCGTTACGCTCGTTGCGCTCGTTGCCATTACGGTCGTTGCCTGCGCGGTCGTCATCGCGGTTGGCGTTGTCGCCACCGCGTCCACGGCCACGGCCACGGCCGCGGCCCTGGCGCTCGCCCTGCGACGAATCGCCCTGCGAAGAATCGGTGTCAGCGTCATCAGCGGATGCCGCGTCAGCGTCGGTGTCGACCGTGGCGTTCTCGGCACGGTCGGTGTTCTCGGCACGGTCGGCCTTGCTGCCGCGTCCGCGCCTGTTGTTCTTACGGCCGGAACGCTGGGATCCGCTCTCGCGGCCCTCTGCCTGTCCGTCGGCTGCCTGTGCATCAGTTGCCTGTGCATCAGTTGCCTGCGAATCGGTCGCCTCTGCCTCGACGGGAGCTGACTCGCCCTGGGCCGATTGCGGTGCTTCCACCGGAGCGACAGCGGCGGTGTCCGCCACCGGAGCATCCGGAATGAGTGGTGCACCGTCAGAGTTCACGTGTCCAGCGGCCTGAACGCGCTCGCCTGCTTTGGTGGCACCGGTGGAGGCACGACGCGGTGCGCGCTTCCTGGCGACGGGAGCTGTCGGCTCCTCAACCGGAGTTGCCTCCGTCACAGCGGGAGCGACGACCGGTGAGTCCTGCGCGACAACTGCGTCCGGCGCGGGGACCTGGGTTTCGGTGGCCTGCTCCGCCGAGGCGGCCGGAGCGGCCTGAGCCTCGCCGTTTGCCTCGGGAGCGGCTGCGGCCTGAGCCTCGGCGATTCTCTCCACGAGTTCTCCCTTGCGAAGTTTGGATGCGCCCTGAACGCCCCATTGGCTGGCAAGCAGCTGCAGGTCAGAGACCTTGAGGGACGAGAGGTTTGCGCCTGATTCCGTATCGAGACGGATGTTGACGTTAGTCACTAAAAGTGGGTTCCTTCCCCCTGATCCACGTCGAGCGCGTCAGGAGAGCTCATCTTCAGCTGTGGCGGAAGTCAGATTGACTGGCGCCCTGTCTGCTCTTCGAAGCGAAGATCACAGGCACACTGCCGTTGCGATGGCGATGGGTTTGCAGAAATGACCCGAAGGCCAGATTTGCCTTATCGGCTTGCCTGTCGGGATGCCTCCCACTCTAGCACCCGGCAGGTAAACAGCGTCACTGTTGCGCCGTGTCGCAATCTGGCCCCAGTTCGGGCGACCTCGGAGAGTCCGCCGCGCACCGCAAGCAACCAGGGTTGCTTAACTCTTGCAAGCAACGTAGGTTGCTTACATGGAAACCGAGACGCTCGCCGCAAGGGCGGCGAACACGACAGACCCGCGAGCCGGTCTTCGGGCGATTGTTTCCCTGCGTGCGCTGGCCGACACGCTCGAACTCGCACAGGTTGAGGCAGCGCTGCGTGCCGGCATGAGCTGGCTGGAGATCGCCGATGCGCTCGGCGTCACGCGCCAGGCCGTTCACAAAAAGTACTCGAAACGCATTGACCCGACGATCCCGATTCCGAGGAGGACACCGTGAGCTCATTCACCACAGCCGCAGCGACCATGCAGGTACTGTCGATCGCCGCGATGGAAGAAGCATCACGGCGAGGCCAGCGCGACGCAGATCTCGAGCACCTGTTCCTGGCACTCGTGCTCAGCGATCAGTCCGCAGGGCGGGCACTTCGGGCGGCCGGGGTCACGCTGACAGGCGCCCGCGACGCCGTGGATGCCATGCACTCTGACCAGTTGCGGGCCATCGGCGTCGCCGTTGACCAGCCAGCACCTGGCCGCATTGTCTTTCACGAGACCCGAGGCTATGAGTGGACACCGCGGGCACTCAACCTGCTCAAGCACGCCGGGGACAAGGGCGGAGGCGACGCGGCCGCGGTCCTGCGCGAGCTGCTCGCCGAGCCCAGCGGACTGATCGCTGACCTTCTCGCACGGCTCAGTCTCTCGGTGGACCAGGTCGAGACCGCGTTGACGATCGAGCAGTCGACTCCCCCGCCTGAACGGCCCGCCGACGCTGCGGCAACGCCACGCGCTGTCACCGGCCGCACCGAGGTCTTCGTGCCCGCGAGCGTCGAAACAGTCTGGGCGCTCGTCGCGGATCCCCTGCGTATGCCCGAGTGGAACCCGAGCGTTGGGACGATCGAACCCGACGGCAATGACCACACCGACACGGCGACCGTTGGCAGCAGCTGGCTGGCAATCACCCCAACCGTGCACCCCGACGGTAAACCAGCGCGCGTGAAGAGGGAATTCCGGCGGCGGCGAGTGCAGCTTGTCGACACAGCCGAATTGGTTCGGATCGCCTGGCAGACGAGCTATCCGGACACCACACGCGGCACCGCGAATGTCCTGTCAATCGAACTCACACCGGCGCCGGGCGGAACTCAGCTGCGGCTGGCCATGTCCTGGGCTCGCTCGCGCGGCTGGCGCCGAATTGTGGGCTGGCCCCTGCGCCCGCTCCAGCGGTTCCTCGCGTGGCTCGGGCTGGTGCAGATCGGCGGAGGGATCAGTCGGGTGTTTCGGTGAGGGGGTCGTCCACACCCGGGTTCGGGTTGAGTGTGAGTGAGGGAGACGCGCGACCACGCACGGGTTCGGTTTGAGTGTGAGTGAGAGAGACGCGTGACCACCCGGGTTCGGTTTGAGTGTGGTTGGGGGGACGCGTCCACGCATGGGTTCGGGTTGAGTGTGGTTGGGGGGACGCGTCCCGTTTTGTAGATTGCCTTAGTTGGGGCTGCCGCCTTTCGCATCGCTTCGCGATGCGCCCTTCACATCCACGGCGAGGTACAGGGCATCCCACTCGGTGTCAGACTCGCGCGCCATGAGTTCAGCAGCCTCGATCCGCTGCCCCGGCCCATCCGCCAGAACGAGAATCGACGGCCCGGCCCCGGAGACGACCGCCGCAAAGCCGTGCGAGCGCAACAGAGTCACCAGGCGGTGGGTTTCCGGCATGGCAGACGCCCGGTAGTCCTGGTGCAGCTTGTCTTCGGTTCCAGCGAATAGAAGTTCAGGACTCTGCGTGAGAGCGGCGATGAGCAGGGCCGACCGCGAAACGTTGAAAACGGCATCCGAGTGCGGAACGTTCTCGGGCTGGAGGCTCCGCGCGAGCTTCGTCGACAGCGTGTGCTGCGGCACGAAAACGAGCGGAGCAACACCCCGGTGCACCATGAGCTTCTTGTGCTGCGGCCCGGTCGGCTCTACCCACGCGATGGTGAGGCCGCCGAACAGGGCAGGCGCCACGTTGTCGGGGTGACCCTCGAGCTCGGTCGCGATGCCGAGCAGCGTCGAGTCGTCGACATCGACGATGCCGTCGAGCAATCCCTGCGCGGCGACAATTCCCGCCACAACGGCAGCGCCGGACGAGCCGAGGCCGCGTCCGTGAGGAATGACGTTGCGCGCGACGACGTCGACACCGGGCACGTCCTGACCGAGCGCGCGAAACGCATATGCCATCGACGAGACGACGAGGTTGGTCTCGTCGGTCGGAACGTCGCCGTCCCCTACACCGATGACCTCGACCGTCGCACCCGGTTCATCGCGAACCGTGACGGTGACCTCGTCGTAGAGGCTCAGCGCAAGGCCGAGTGTGTCGAAGCCCGGCCCGAGATTGGCGCTCGTTGCCGGTACCCGGACTGTGACGCTTCGACCGGCCAGGCTCACGCCGAGCCCTTGGCCAGCCCGAGAACGCTCGCGACCTCAGTGACGTCGACAGGAACGATCGTCGGCGTGATGTCTCCGCCGTCGGCGTTGCGAAGCGCCCACTGCGGGTCTTTGAGACCGTGGCCAGTGACGGTGAGCACAACAGTGGCATCTGCCGGGACCTGCCCGGCTTCTGAACGCTCGAGCAATCCGGCGACGCTGATGGCGGATGCCGGCTCGACGAAGATGCCGACTTCCTGCGACAGGATGCGCTGCGCCTCGAGGATCTTGGCATCCTCGATGGCACCGAAGTATCCATCGGTCGCCTCGCGTGCGGCGAGAGCGAGCTCCCACGACGCGGGGTTGCCGATGCGGATCGCGCTGGCGACGGTCTCGGGGTGCTTGACGATGTGCCCGGTGACGAGCGGCGCGCTGCCGGCCGCCTGGAAGCCGAACATGCGCGGGAGCTTTGTGGAGATTCCACGCTCGAGCTCTTCGGTGTAGCCGCGGGTGTACGCGGTGTAGTTACCCGCGTTGCCGACCGGGATGAAGTGGAAGTCCGGTGCGTCTTCGAGCACCTCGACGATTTCGAACGCCGCGGTCTTCTGTCCCTCGATGCGGTCGTTGTTGACCGAGTTGACGAGGTGGACCGGGTAGTTCGCAGCGAGTTCACGCGCCATGTCGAGGCAGTCGTCGAAGTTGCCCTGCACCTGGATCAACTGCGCGTTGTGCGCGATGGCCTGGGCCAGCTTGCCCATGGCGATCTTGCCCTCCGGCACGAGAACAGCGGCGGTGATACCGGCGTGGGTCGCGTATGCGGCTGCCGACGCCGACGTGTTGCCCGTCGAAGCGCAGATGACGGCTTTTGCGCCGGCTTCGACGGCCTTCGAGACCGCCATCGTCATACCGCGGTCCTTGAAGGATCCGGTGGGGTTCATGCCCTCGTACTTGACCCAGACCTTCGCGCCCGTGCGGGCCGACAGTGCCGATGCGTAGATGAGTGGGGTTCCACCCTCACCGAGGCTGATGATCGGGGTCTTGGCTGTCACGTCCAGGCGGTCTGCATACTCGTGCAGAACTCCGCGCCACTGCTTCGCCATTACTAGACTCCTTCAACTCGTAGAACACTGACAACTGACTCAACCACACCCGACGCGTTGAGCGCCGTGACGGTGGACTGGAGAGCTCTTTCCCTGGTGGCATGCGTGCCGATGACGAGGTACGCCGTCGGGACGTCCTCCGTCGATTCGATGGTCTGCTCGACAGTCTCGACCGAAACGCCGCCGTCGGCGAGAACCGTGGCAACCTCGGCGAGAACGCCCTGCCGGTCATCGACCCGCAGGGTGATCTGGTACTTGGTGACGACCTCACCGATGGGAAGCAGGGGAAGGTCCGCGTGCGTGGACTCCCCGAGACCCGGGCCACCAGCGACGTGACGACGGGCAGCGGAGACGAGGTCTCCCAGGACGGCGGACGCCGTCTGCACTCCCCCGGCACCTGCACCGTAGAACATGAGGGGGCCGGCAGCTTCAGCCTCGACGAAAACTGCGTTGTTTCCTCCGTGGACAGCGGCGAGCGGATGCTCACGGCTCACGAGCGCGGGATACACGCGTGCGGAGACGCCAGCCGTGCCGTCTTCAGCGGTGATGCGCTCGGTGATGGCGAGCAGCTTGATGACGTAGCCCGCCTTTCTCGCCGCCTCGATTTGCTCGGCGGTGATGTGCTCGATGCCCTCGCGGTAGACACCCTCAGGGTCGACACTGCTGTGGAACGCGAGGCTCGCGAGGATCGTCGCCTTCTGGGCGGCGTCGTAGCCACCGACGTCAAGAGTCGGGTCGGCCTCGAGGAACCCGAGTTCGAACGCCGTCTTTTGTGCGTCCTCCATGCTGTCGCCGAAGCGGTCCATGCGGTCCAGAATGAAGTTCGTCGAACCGTTGACGATCGCGAGGATCCGGTTGATGTTGTCACCGGCAAGGCTGTCGCGCAGCGGTCGGATGATCGGGATGGCGGCAGCAACGGCTGCCTCATAGTAGATCTCCGCACCGACCTGCTCCGCCTGCGCAAAGAGTTCGGGGCCGTGCGCCGCGAGCAGCGCCTTGTTGCCCGTGATGACATCGGCTCCGGAGTTGATGGCGGAGAGGATGTAGCTGCGCGCGGGCTCAATTCCACCCATCAGCTCGATCACGATGTCAGCCCCGACGATGAGCGACTCGGCGTCGGTTGTCAGCAGGTCTCGCGGCAGTTCCACGTCTCGCTCGGCGTCAACATTGCGGACGGCAATACCGGCGAGCTCGAGTCTGGCTCCGACGCGGGCTGCCAGTTCGTCGCCGTTGGCGAGAAGCAGCCTCGCCACCTGCGAACCGACGGACCCGGCGCCGAGCAGCGCCACCCGAACTGTGCGGTATTCAGTCATCGTGCATCCAATCCGGCGTCGCGCGCCAGTAGGTCAGCCTCGGTTTCACCGCGGACGATGACTCGCGCAGTGCCGTCTTTCACGGCAATGACGGGCGGGCGTCCGAGGTAGTTGTAGTTGCTCGCGAGCGACCAGCAGTAGGCACCCGTCGCTGGGACGGCGACGAGATCCCCCGGGGCAACATCGCCGGGGAGGTAATCGTCCGAGACGACGATGTCGCCTGATTCGCAGTGCTTCCCGGCGAGACGGATGAGAACCGGGGCTGCCTCGCTTGTCCTGCTGGCGATCCGCACCGAGTAGTCGGCACCGTAGAGCGCCGGCCGGGCGTTGTCGCTCATTCCGCCGTCAATGCTGACGTAGCGTCGCGTCGCCGTCGTCCCGGCATCCGTGATCAACTCCACGTCTTTCGTCGTGCCCACCTCATACAGGGTGAAGCCGCTCGGGCCGATGATCGCGCGACCTGGCTCGAATGCGACGAGCGGAACGGGAATCTCGAGGCGCGCACACTCGGCGGCGACGATGCCGGCGATCGCAGCGGCGAGGTCGTCGATCGAATCGGGGTCGTCAGCCGTCGTGTACGCGATGCCGAAGCCACCGCCGAGGTTCAGCTCCGGCACAGGTCCCGCTGCGAGAAGTTCCCTGTGCACCGCGAGCAACCGTGCCGCAGACTCGGCAAAACCATCGGCACCGAAGATCTGTGACCCGATGTGGCAGTGGAGACCGAGGAATTCGAGGGAGTCAAACGAACGGATCTCAGCAACGGCATCCGCCGCGTGCTCGAGCGGCAGCCCGAACTTCTGGTCTTCGTGCGCCGTTGCGAGGAAATCGTGGGTGTGCGCGTGCACACCGCTGTTGACCCGGAGCCGAACCGCCTGGCGACGACCGTGCCTCGCCGCGGCATCCGCAACGCGCGGTATCTCCTGGAGACTGTCGATCACGATTGCGCCCATTCCCACCGAGACGGATCTGTCGATCTCAGCGAGCGACTTGTTGTTCCCGTGGTGACCGAGACGGGATGCGTCTACGCCGGCGGCGAGGGCGACGGCGAGCTCTCCCTCTGAGCAAACATCGATGTTGAGGCCGGCTTCGGTGACCCAGCGTGCGATCTCGGTGGAGAGGAACGCCTTACCCGCGTAATAAACCTTTGCTTTCGACCCGATCGCTTCGAATTCGCGGGAGAAGGCGGCGAGCACGTGGCTGGCCCGTTCGCGGGCGTCGGCCTCGTCGAAGACATAGACAGGGGTTCCGAATGTCTGGGCGATCTCGGTCGCCGGAACACCGGCAACCGTGAGGACCCCATCGTCATCGCGGCCGATGTTTCGGCTGAACACCGCTGGAGAGAGGGAGTTGGCGTCGTCCGGAACCGCCAGCCACGCGGGGGCGAGTGGGTGAGAAGCCACGGCAGAAACCAATCGTGCGGGTGATGGAGTACCGCTTCAGGGTGCGGTGGAGATTCCCAAATCCTACCGAGAAGTCCTCAGGGGGCGGGAATCGCGAGCGTCAGCAAATTCTGGCACGCCCTGTATGCGCGACCGGGCATCCAGCTCGTTGTCCTGCCGGCGTCAGCTCGTTGTCCTGCGGCCGGCGGGAAGCATCACGCCGGATCGGGGCAGGTGCCGCGCGCTCGCAGCGACTCACCATTCAGGGTGAAGTCACTCGCGCGGAGGTTCAGTGTCGCTCTCTCCGGAGTGACGTCGATGCTCGTGATCGTTACGCCAACGGGCAAGCGGTCGGCGACGCAGATGCGCACCGGCTGTGCCCCGAGTATCCGTTCGATCAGACCCGAGACGTCGAGCGAGCCGACGTCCGTCGTCACAGAAGCGGCCACCGGAGTGGCAAATACGTCGGTTCCGTTGGGCGACAGCGTCGCCTCGACGAGGTAGCCGAGGGTGAAACCAAGAATGGACGCCTCGTCCGCGTAGCTGACGGTGCCGTCGCCGAGCGCCACCTCCGCGTCGTTGCCCGGGAGGGTGAGGAGTTCGTTGATCGAGCCCGGTCCGAGGCTCACCGTTGCGTCGATGTCACCGACGGGCTGCTTGAGGTCGAGCGGAACATCGGTCGCGACGAGCGTGAAGTCGGCGGGGCTGCCGTCCACCATGGCGTCATCGCTCGTCAGCGTGACCTTCTCGAGGCTGCCCGAGAATATCTGGAACAGCACCCACTCCCCCGCGATGTCCACATCCACATCAGCATCGACGGCTGACGGCAGGCTGGATTCGACGGCGACCGCGATCGCGTCTGTCGCGATGCCCCTCGTAACGCTCTCGGCGAGAAACAGCCCGCCGATCGCGAGGGCGATCACGGAGGCGAAGATCACGACAACGGCAATCCATCGTGCTGTGCGGTTCTTCCTGCGCGGCGGCTCGGGATCCTCGGTCACGGTTGCACGGCTGCTCAGCGTCTCCCAGCCGTCGATATCCGAGGAGGTCATCGCTACATCCTGTCTGGAGCCGTGACGCCGAGGAGGTCGAGACCATTGCGGATGACCTGGCCTGTGGCGTCATTGAGCCACAGCCTCGAGCGGTGCACGTCGCCGATCGGTTCGTCTCCGAGCGGAATCACCCGGCAATTGTCGTACCAACGGTGGTACAGACCCGCAACCTCTTCAATGTAGCGGGCAATGCGGTGCGGTTCGCGAAGTTCAGCAGCCTGAGCGACAATTCGCGGGAATTCCTGCAGGGCGCCGAGCAGTGCCGACTCGGTCTCATGCGCCAGAAGTTCGGGGGCAAATGCCGACCGGTCGACACCGGCTGCCTCGGCGTTGCGGGCAACGGAGCGCGTGCGTGCGTGGGCGTACTGCACATAAAAGACCGGGTTGTCGTTGCTGCGCTTTTTCAATTGCTCCGGGTCGAGAGTGAGAGGCGAGTCGGCCGGGTACCGCGCAAGCGAGTAGCGCAACGCGTCTGTACCGATCCAGGCCTGCAGGTCGTCGAGCTCGATGATGTTGCCCGCTCGCTTGGAGAGCTTGGCGCCATTGACGCTCACCAGCTGCCCGATCAGGATTTCGATGTCGGTGTCGGGGTTGTCGCCCGCAGCACCGGCAAGCGCCTTGAGCCGGTGCACGTAACCGTGGTGGTCTGCACCGAGCAGGTAGATCTTGTGCTCGAAACCGCGATCGGACTTCGAGAGGTAGTACGCGGCATCCGCTGCGAAATAGGTGTAGATGCTGTTGCCACGACGAATGACACGATCCTTGTCGTCGCCGAAGTCGGTGGTGCGTACCCAGACGGCGTCGTCCTCGTCGAATACGTGACCCTGTGCGCGCAACCGCTCGACGGCGTCATCGATCGGGCTCGTGCCGGTTTCGGGGTTCTTCGCGTGCAGGGTGCGCTCCGAGAACCAGACGTCGAAGTGCACGTTGAAGCTCGCGAGTGACTTCTCGATTTCAGCGAGCTGAAGTTTGTACGCCAGTTCCCGCGCGGCGGCAAGCGCCTCGTCGTCGGGCAGTTCCGCAAGGTCCGGCTTGAGCTCAAGCACCTGGCGGCCAAGCTCGGCGATGTATGCGCCGGGGTATCCACCCTCTGGAGTGGGCTTGCCCTGGATGGCGGCGAGCACAGATGCACCGAAGGTGTCCATCTGGCTGCCTGCGTCGTTGATGTAGTACTCGCTCGCGACGTTGGCACCGGATGCCTTGAGCACGCGTGCAATCGAATCGCCGAGCGCGGCCCAACGGGTGTGACCGATGTGGAGTGGGCCGGTTGGGTTCGCCGAGACGAACTCCAGGTTGATCGCCCTGCCAGCCTGCGACTCGTTGCGGCCGTATGCGTCAGCCTCGTCGACAATCTTCTTCGCGAGCGCTCCCGCTGCTGCAGCATCGAGGCGCACGTTGATGAAGCCGGGTCCAGCGACCTCGGCGGTCGCGACACCGGGGACATCGGCGAGTGAGGCTGCGAGCTGCGCGGCGAACTCCCTGGGGTTTGTGCCGAGGCGCTTCGCCAGCTTCATCGCCACATTCGATGCCCAGTCGCCGTGGTCGCGGTTCTTCGGGCGTTCAAGAACGACGTCTTCGCGCCTGATCTCTGCGCTCGATCCCTCGCGGTGACTTTCGGCGAGAGGAAGGATGAGGTCGAACAGGGCAGCGGAGAGATCGTCAGGGGTCACGGACTCAATTCTACGGCAGCGCCCGCGCCTCACCCTTCGGGCCCGACCCACCACCGGGCCTGATCACTGGAGCATGCAGGGCTTGGTATCTTTTGTACATCCTCAGAGAGAGACGTACATGGCCACCTCGCTTCAGTTCCCCCGCTCTTCCCGTTCCCTCGCGCTGATCGTCGCCGTTTCCGTCGGCGCTGTCGTGCTGACGGGATGCACCCCGGGCGCTGAGTCCACCAGCTCCGCGACTGCGACACCCAAACCGACATCCAGCGAGACAAGCGAGCCGACCTCGACACCGAGCGAGACCACCCCGGCGAGCGACGCACCGGTCGTGAGCCAGCCCATCGATGCGTCGTGCGGAGATCTCGTCAGCGCCGACGACATCTACAACTACAACCCGAACTTCACGCTCGTTGAAGACGCCGCCCCGAACCCCGACACAAAGCCGGGGCAGATCGCGGGCATGAACGGGCTTACCTGCCAGTGGGTCCACAACACGAGCAAGGACACTGTCGACATCGCGGTGGCCAAGCTCAGCGATGATGAGCTCACCGCTCTGAAAAACCTCGCCATCACCGAGAGCACGCCGGTCCCCACCTACGGTGCGCCGCCGATCGAGGGTTACTTCACGGTCATCGACTCCCAGGGAGAAGCTCAGATCTTCACCGGGTCATACTGGATCGCGGCACGGTCGACAACCTTCTTCGAACCGGGCGACGTCGAGGAGCTTGCCGAAGCGGTGATGCAGAATCTTCCCGCCTAGCTCCGCGGCGATCGAAACGACCGTCCAGCGCGGGCAATCAACGCGCTGAAATTCTGGTAGTTTTGAGTTGTACGCCTTCGTAGCTCAGGGGATAGAGCGTCGGTTTCCGGTACCGCAGGTCGGGGGTTCGAATCCCTCCGAGGGCACATTGAGAAAGACCCGGTCAGCTTGAATTTCAGGCCGACCGGGTCTTTTGTTTTATGAGCGTTATCCACGAGTCAAGGGAGTCCGTGTGCAGCTGCGAGAGTACTCAGCGCTCGACGCTACGGGCCTTCGCGACCTGATCGCGGCCGGCGAGGTGACCGGTGCCGAGGTTGAATCTGTCGCGCGCGAGGCAATCGCGGCAGTGAATCCCGACCTCAATGCACTGACTCAGGATCTCTTTGACCCCGCACTCGACGCCGACGCGGCCGGGATTCTCGCCGGCGTGCCCTTCGTCATCAAGGACAGCGGTCCGTTCGCGCGGAATATCTCGTTCACACTCGGCAGCCGGAGCATCAACCGTGCATTTGCCGAGGTCGACCACGAACTCATGGCGCGGTTTCGGCGGGCGGGACTCGTTGCGCTCGGCCAGACGACGGCGCCGGAGCTGGGTCTCACATTCGCCACAGAGTCGCGCCGTTATGGGATCACGCGTAACCCGTGGGCTCTCGATCGAGGCGTCGGCGGGTCGAGCGGCGGAAGCGCTGCGCTCGTCGCGGCCGGTGCCGTTCCGCTCGCGCACGGCAACGACGGTGGTGGGTCGATCCGCATTCCGGCGTCGAGTTGTGGGCTGGTCGGACTCAAGCCGACGCGGGGCAGAACGCCGTCGGGTCCGCTGGCCGGCGAGGCGGGGTTCGGCCTGATCACTGAATTCGCGCTCACCCGCACCGTGCGCGACACCGCCCTTCTCCTCGATGCGGTGAGCGCACCGACCGCCGGCGAGAAGTACACGTCGCTCGCCCCACGGCATCCGTTCGTCGACAGCACGCAACAGGACCCGGGACGCCTGCGAGTCGCATTGCAGTCGACTGCGTGGTCGGATGCCACGGTCGACGAGCCCGTGCGGCTCGCGACCGTGCGCGCGGCCGAGACCCTCGAGTGGATCGGGCACGCCGTCTCAGAGGCAATGCCTGCTCTCGATGCCGACGACCTGATCGAGGGCGAAATGCTCGCCGTTTATTCAACCGGCGCCGCGATGCTGAGGGCACCGAGACGGCCGGATCCCGCGCTGCTCGAGGGAGTCTCGCGACGCGTGCTCGAGGAGACTGCTCGGGCGAGCGCACTCGACATCATGGCGTCGATCGACGCCCAGCACCGGGTGACCCGCTCAGTCGCCGAGTTCTTCGAGAGGTTCGACCTGCTCGTCACACCGACCATCGGGCAACTGCCAGCGCCGCACGGAACCCTCGACTATGACAACGACAGGTACTCCGCCCGCGAGTGGCTCGCCAGAATTTCGGAGTACGGCCCGTTCACCGCGGCGTTCAACATCTCAGGCAACCCGGCGATCAGCCTGCCGCTCGGTGAGAGCAGGGAGTCACTGCCGATCGGCGTTCAGATCGTGGCCGCGCACGGCCGCGAAGACCTGCTTCTCTCCGTTGCGGCTCAGCTTGAGCAGGCGATGCCGTGGCGCGAGCGGGTGCCGCCGATCTTCGCGGACTGAGTGAGGCGAACCGATCAGCGTTCGGCTGTGGCAAACCCCGTCGAGGACGTGTCGTCGAGGATCTGGTAGTTGACCCGGGCTCCGCGGTCGGCGTCCAGCTGCCAGGTCCGCTGCCAGGGCTTGTCGGCGGGCCCGTAGTTCATCACGATTCGGTCGTAAGCCTTGCCCTGAACGCGTCGTCCAACGACGTAGCCGGGGGCTCCCGGGCTGCTGGTGGACAGCGTTGCGATGTACTCGTCATCGTTCAGCGTCGGCGGCGTGACGTGCTGCTGCGAGACATGCTCGGCTGAGATGTTTCCCAGGAGTAGCGTCGCTTCGGTCATCTGGGGGTAAGAGCGTGACATGGGTTCTCCTGTTATTCGGGTGTGAGCTTCTGTGTGCCGCTTCCGCGACACGACGGACGAGCGCCTGGCCTCTGCCTTCTGGCTGTGAGCGTCTGGCTGTGTTGCCAGGCACGTGCCGCAGCACATTCGGGTGTGCGTGCGGCCGTCTCCGGTCCGACGTTGCTCGGCGCATGGCGCCGATGACCCACCGATTCGGGCGGCGAATCAACTGGCTGCACCCGGGTGGAAATCTCTCAATCTGCGCACCCGGCGCAGCATTGAGCGGTCGTTCGGTATCTTCCAGAGTACACGGTTGTTTTGACTAACTCAAAACAACGGCGGCGGGTTGTTATCGCTGTCAGGCGAAAACGCGCCCCCTGGCGCGCCAGAGCAGCCAGATACCGACGACGATCGTCGACGGCACGCCGATCAGGAAAACGTGCCAGCCGGACAGCATCCCGATCGGCACCTCGCCGTTGGGCTGGCCGAGGGCCGAACCGATCGCGGCAACGATCCCCGCGAGAATCGCCGCGCCAGGAATCGCCAGCGTCGCCACCCACTTTTCCCACCGGCGCCATGCCGACGACATCCACATCATGACCATGCCGACGATCCAGCCGGCGATCGGCACGATGAACCCGCCGATTCCGACGAGCAACGCAGCGGTGATGGCGAAGCCACGTGACGCGCTCAGGCTGCTCGCCGGTGCCTCAAGGACGACTGCCCGCGCGGGAACCGTGCCCATGGCATCCCGTGCCTCGGCCGCAATGAAGACAGGATCCCCGAGTTCCTCGATGCGTTCGGATGCCGTTGCGGCGTCAAGCCCGGCCAGCTCCTCTTCCACCCCTGAGCGGATGTCGCGAGCGAGTTCGGCGGGGATCCCCTCGAGTGCCGAATCCAGCTGGGCGAGGTAACTGCGAACGACCTGCGGGGTCTGGTCAGTCATGGACGGGGTTCCCTTCGATGAGATGTTGCACCGTGTGCTGGAACGGCGCCCACTGCTGCCGGAACGCGTCGAGTCGCTCGACTCCAGCCGCGGTCAGCCGGTAGTACTTGCGCACAGGGCCTGCGTCGGAGGCCTCATCGAACGAGGTCACGAAGCCCTTCTCCCGCAGGCGACCGAGCACGGGATAGAGGGTGCCGATACTCGCGATCATGCCCGCCGCGGTCAGCGTCTCTGACAGCTGCCAGCCGTACATCGGCTCGCGCGACAGCAGGCCGAGGACGCAATACTCGACCACGCCCTTGCGCAGTTGTGCGCCGACATCCGCTGTCATGCTCACAAGCTAGCTTGCATGGCACGCTAGTGCAACAAATTTCGCTCGACGGCTCGCCGCTTGTGCAGCAACGGATGGACAGGAGATCGCGCGGTGATCAGGACGAGATCGCCACGAGCCTCCTGATAATTGCCCGGTCTCCTGTTTCGCGGCCGCTCGCACGGTTGCGGCCACCCGCCGATATGATCAGCGGAGGCCGTTCAGGCCGGTTTCCCCGATGATGAGGACCACGATGACAACGACGCCCGTCACCGGCACACCCGGGTCCTCCCAGCGCACTGCGCCAGCTCTCAGTGGCCGGGTCTGGACCTCGATCGTGCTCGTCGGGCTCGTCGGGCAGCTCGCGTGGACCATCGAGAACATGTACCTCAACGTGTTCGTCTACGACACGATCACCGACAATCCAGCGGTGCTTGCGCTCATGGTTGCGGCGAGCGCCGTCAGCGCGACGATCGCCACCATGCTCCTCGGCGCGGCCTCTGACAGGGTCCGCCGACGCCGCGAGTTCATCGCGATCGGGTACGTGCTGTGGGGCCTCACGACAGCGACCTTCGGTTTTCTCAGCGTTGACGGCATCCGCGAGCTGGCCGCTGTTGGCGATGCCGTCGTCCTCACCGTTCTCGCGGTCATTCTCCTCGACTGCCTGATGAGTGTGCTCGGGGCCGGCGCCAACGACGCGGCGTTCAACGCCTGGGTGACCGAGTCGACGGTGCCAGCCAACCGGGGACGCGTGGATTCGGTACTTGCGATCCTCCCGCTCCTGGCGATGCTCATCGTGTTCGGTGCGCTCGACGGACTGACCCAGGCCGGCGCCTGGCGCGAGTTCTTCCTGCTGATCGGTGGTGCGACCAGCCTCGTCGGCGTCGTCGCGTGGTTCCTCGTCCGTGACCCGGTGACCGTCACCCCTCTACCCGGCGGCTACTTCTCCGCCGTGGTCGCCGGCCTCAGACCGAGTGCCGTTCGGCAGAACCCGACGCTGTACGTCACGCTCGTGTGCCTCGCCATCGTCGGTACGAGCACGCAGGTCTTCCTCCCGTACCTCATCATCTACATCCAGCGAACCCTGCAGATCGACGGCTATGCGATTGTTCTCGGAACCGTGCTGGTGACGGCATCAGTTCTGAGCGTTCTCGGTGGCAGGCTCATCGACCGATTCGGCAAGGTTCGATCGATCACCCCGGCGGTCGCCATACTCGCCGCAGGCCTGATTCTCATGTTCTTCGCGCGGGACATGGTGCCGGTGATCCTCGCCGGCATCGTGATGATGACCGGGTTCATGCTCTCGATCGCGACACTCTCGGCGACGGTACGAGACCACACGCCGACCGATCGCGTCGGGAGCGTGCAGGGACTTCGGATGATCGCGGCCGTGCTCATCCCCATGGTCGCCGGTCCGTTTATCGGCGCAGCGGTGATCGTGGGCGCCGCGGAAACGTACGTCGATCTCGGCGTCGAGAAGCAGGTCCCAACGGCATGGATCTTCCTCGCCGCAGCGGCAGTGCTTGTGGTCGCTATCCTCCCCATCCGTGCCCTGATAAGGAGAACGGCAGCATGAACCTGACAACCACAGAGGGCGACGCGCTCGACGAGAACGCGATCCTCCCGGAGTACCCGCGACCGCAGCTGGTGCGTGACAGCTACCTCAACCTCAACGGCCGGTGGCAATACGCGATCCGGGCGAGAGTCAACGACGAGACCGAACCGACCGAGTGGGACGGACCGATCCTCGTGCCTTTCTCCCCCGAGTCAGCGCTCTCGGGTGTCAACCGCCAGCTCACCCCAGACCAGACGCTCTGGTACCGGCGCGAGCTCGACCTGCCAGCCGGTTTCAACGTCGGCCGCCTCCTCCTGCATTTCGGCGCCGTCGACTCGGAGTGCGAGGTGTTTCTCGACGGTGAATCCGTCGGTTCGCACGTCGGCGGGTACCTCCCGTTCTCGATCGATGTCACGGATGCCATCGGCAGCGGTCGCGCGACGCTCACCGTTGCCGTTCACGATGCGTCGGACACCGTGCCGGCGTCACACGGCAAACAAAAGCTCGACCGCGGCGGCATCTGGTACACCGCCCAGTCCGGCATCTGGCAGACGGTATGGCTCGAATCAGTGCCGGACGCTCACATCGAGCGTCTCCAGCTCACGCCGCAGCTCGAGGCGGGCGCCGTCGAGGTCACCGTGATCTCTGAGGCCGACGCGCAGGCCACTGTCGTCGTCACCGCCGGCGGGCAGACGGTGGCCGAGGCGACGGTGCAGGCCAACTCCCCCACCCGGATTCCTCTCGGTGACGTGCGCCCGTGGAGCCCCGAAGACCCGTTCCTCTATGACATCCGCGTCACTCTCGGCACCGACGAGGTCACGAGCTACGTCGGCATGCGTTCCTTCGGCACCGGCACGGACGCCGACGGCGTGCCGCGCCTCCTGCTCAACGGAAAGCCCTACTTCCACGCCGGAGTACTCGACCAGGGCTACTGGCCCGACGGCCTCTACACCGCGCCGTCCGACGACGCACTGATCGCCGACATCCGCACCATGAAGGACCTCGGCTTCACCATGCTGCGCAAGCACATCAAGATCGAGCCACTGCGTTGGTACGCGCACTGCGACCGGATCGGCATTCTGGTCTGGCAGGACATGGTCAACGGTGGCGCGCCCTATCGCCCAGCCGTGATCACCCTGCCCGCCGCAACTCCCGTGCGGTTCAGAGACGACCGTTACGACCTGTTCGGGCGAGCGGATGCGGCGGGTCGCGCCGAGTTCCGCCGCGAACTTCACGAGACCATCGAGCTGCTGTCGAACGTCGTGAGCATTGCGATGTGGGTGCCGTTCAACGAGGGTTGGGGCCAGTTCGACGCGCAAGAGATTGCCGACGAGGTCCGAGCACTCGACCCGACGCGCACCATCGATCACGCGAGCGGCTGGCACGACCAGGGGGCTGGTGACGTGAAGAGCCTGCACGTGTACATCCGGCCGTTCCGGATGCGCCGCTCGTGGCGAGAGGACGGCCGCGTTGTCGTGCTCTCGGAGTACGGCGGCTACAGCTATCGCGAGCCGGGACACGCGTTCAGCGACAAGGAATTCGGCTACCGGCGCTATCGCTCGCACGCCGAACTCGACGCGGCGTTCGAGCGGCTGCACGACGCTGAGGTGATCCCGGCCGTAGGGTTGGGACTCGCCGCGACCGTCTACACACAGCTCTCCGACGTCGAAGACGAGCTCAACGGCATCCTGACCTACGACCGCCGGATCGTGAAGCTGACCCCGGATGTCGTCCGGCGCGTCAACGCGCGGCTTACCGCGGGAAACACCCAAACACCCCGAGAGGACCCACCCGCCGATGCGCGAGAGTGAAATCACCGAATCCGTCGCGCTCACCGGGCCGGACGGGCGGCTGAACCCCGCCGCCGTCGGCTTCACACGGACACCCCTGCACACCACGGACGGCATCGGCAGGTTCGGCCGCGGCTGGGGAAGGAACAAGCGCTGGGAGTACTGGGCGGTCACGACGCCGACCCACATTGTCTCGGTCACTGTCTCGAGCCTCGATTACGCCTCGGTCCACGACCTGTGGCTCTTCGATCGCGAGTCGCAGGAGGTCATCCACACCGGCGTGATCCGACCGCTCAGCGGGAGTGTCACCCTGCCCGGCACCCTCGGCGACGGCCCGGCGCGGGTGCGCACGCGCCCGCTGCAGGTCGAGATCACCGAGGAAGAGGGCGGTACCCGGCTGCGAGCGGACACCTCGCTCGTGCACCTCGACGTTCTCGCCGCGAGGCCTGACGGCCACGAAGCGCTCGGCGTTGTGGTGCCGTGGTCGAAGACGCGGTTCCAGTACACGGTGAAAGACGTCGCCCGACCCGCATCCGGCACGATCCGGATCGACGGCGCTGCAATCGACATCCCCCGAGGGGCATCCTGGGCGACCCTCGACCACGGCAGAGGCCGTTGGCCGTACTCGATGCACTGGAACTGGGCTGCGGGCTCCGGGGTCTGGGACGGTCGGGTGATCGGGGTGCAGCTCGGCTCCAAGTGGACCGACGGCACCGGGTTGACCGAGAACGCCCTGTTCGTTGACGGACGGATGAGCAAGATCAGCGAGGAGCTGACCTGGGACTACGACACTGAGAACTGGCTCGCGCCGTGGCATATCTTCGGCGACTCTGGCGACATCACGTTCACGCCGTTCTACGACAAAGTGTCGGCCACCGATCTCAAGGTCTTCTCGTCGTTCGGGCACCAGTGTTTCGGGACGTTCAACGGCTGGCTGCTCGATGACACCGGCAACCGCGTCTCGTTCTCGGGCATCACGGGGTGGGCAGAGGATGTCCGCAACCGCTGGTGACCCGGGTTACGGGGCAGGTGCCGTCACGAAGTCGATGAGCTCTTCGACGCGCCCGAGGAACGCCGGCTCGAGGTCTGAGTAGTTGCGCACCCGCCCGAGAATGGCCTGCCACGCCCGGGCGATATCCGCCTGGCTCTCGTTCGGCAGGCCGAGGGCGGCACAAATACCCTTCTTCCACTCGATCGACCGCGGAATGTTCGGCCATTCCTTGAGTCCGACGCGCGCCGGCTTGACGGCCTGCCAGACATCGATGTACGGGTGACCGACGACGAGAACGTTGCCTCCGTGCTTGCCGCGCATGACGGCATCCGCGATTCGACTCTCTTTGGATCCACGAACGAGGTGGTCGACGAGTACCCCGACCTTGCGGTCGGGGGTTGGCGCGAAGTCGGTGATGATGGCCGCGAGGTCGTCGATGCCGCCGAGGTACTCGACGACGACGCCCTCGACGCGGAGGTCGTCGCCCCATACCTTCTCGACGAGTTCGGCGTCGTGCCTGCCCTCCACGTAGATGCGGGACGGAAGTGCGACGCGGGCCCGTGAATCCTCGACGGCGAACGAGCCCGAAGCCGTGCGTGTCGGCCCGGCGGCCTTCTTCTTCGGCACGGTGAGGATGATCGGTTTGCCCTCGAGCAGGAAGCCGGGGCCGAGCGGGAAGACGCGACGTTTGCCGTGGCGGTCTTCGAGCTGGACTGTTTTGCCCTCGATGCCGGTGACGGCACCGCACCAGCCGGTCATCATTTCTTCGACGACGAGGTCGGTTACCGCTTCGTGCTCCTGCGGCGGCGGGGTCTTGCTCTTTCGCCAATCGGTGGCGAGGACATCGCTTCCGTACGGGTCATAACTCACGTCGTCAACGGTAGTCGCGGCCGCCGACGGCGAGCGGATGCCACGCTGCGGTTCGGTGCTTCGCGGGCGTCACTCAGCATCGACGACAGGCTCTTCTACGGGCGCGGGCGGCTCGTCGACGGGCGGGAGTGGCTCGTCGACGGGCGGGAGTGGCTCGTCGACGGGCGGGATTGGCTCGTCGAGTGCGGAGGCAGCACACGTCCCATCGGTGTCAGACAGCGGCTGCGCCAGGGGGAAGGGCGGCGGAACCGACGTCATCGTCGACAAGTCAGGTTGATCGCTCGTCGGTTCGTCCACCTGGTTGAGCGGGAAGACATTCCACCCTGAGCCGCCCGTCACCTTCGGGTTCGGCACGAGCGCGATCGGTTCGTCGCCATCGACGTAGTCGTAGGTCCACGTCGTCTCGGGGGCTGTGACGGTCAGTGGGTCTCCATCCCGCGTGAAGAGCTGGACATCGGCGAGCGGATTGCCGGCGCAATCGAACGCGAAGATGTTCGTGACCTCGCCGCCGTCGAGAACCAGGCCGCTGGGAATCTCTTCCTGCACATATTCGGTCGTCGTCGAGTGGGTCGGAACCAATGTCCACACCGCCGTGAGAAGCGGCAACAGAGCGATGGCAGCGACGACGCTCGCAATGGTCTTCGTCAGGACCAGCCAGCGCTGGCTCAGCCACCGGCCGCGACCCCATTGAACGCTGAGTACGACGATCGCACCAAAGCAGAGCATCCCAATCAGGCTGGAGGGCAGAAGCGGCGTGGCCAGGCCGATGGGCACGGCGATCAGGTGATAGAGAATCCACCCGCGGATTACCCACCAGACCGGTCTCAGCGAGATGAAGAAGTCCACGGCCTGCGCTCCAGTGGGATGGGACCGAACGCTGTCAAGGAGCGAGTTCACTTCACGCCTGAGCTGCTGACCGAGGGGCTCGCGTCGCGGATGCGACCGAGCGGGCAGCCCGGACGACAAGCGCAGTTCCTCCGCATAGCTGGCAGGGTCACCGAAATTGTCACCGGCATCCCGAGCACGTTCCATCAGGTCGGCTTCCAAACCATCGGTCAGATCGTCCACCTCATCTGGCGGCAGGTCATCGAGATGCGCGCGGACAGCTGTTGCGAAATCGCGGACGGCGGCGTGGGCGATCGCAGATTCGTTCATCGTTTCTCTCCGTTTGAGGATGCAGCTGCGGCCGGGGCGGTTTTGTTGATCAGCTGAGTGAGCGTCCCGGAGAACTCATTCCAGCTGGCACGCTGCTCCCGGAGCATTTCGATGCCCTGCGGATTGATGCCGTAGTACTTGCGGTGTGGCCCGCCCTCGGATGGCACCACATATGTCGTCAGCGCGCCGGCCACATAGAGCCGACGCAGGGTGCCGTAGACCGACGCTTCACCGACGTCACCGAGTCCAGCGGCGCGAAGACGGCGGACAATGTCGTACCCGTAGCCGTCCTCGTCCTCAATCACCGCAAGGACGGCGGCGTCGAGCACCCCCTTGAGCAATTGCGTCGTATCCATCGCACCCCCTGTTCCATGCACAGTACCACGCAATACGGAGTACCGTGCATATCAGCGGAGATCGGTGCGCCCCGATGAGTCGTTACTCCCGCTCGGCGGCCACGACCTCGATCGACACAGGCCGGGCGGCGGTCCCTTCATCCCCGGTGCCGAGCATCACACGAAGTCTTTTCCTGGCACGTTCATACCGGCCGCGAGCAGTCGATTCCGATGTGGAAAGAATTTGAGCAGCCTCCCGGATTGAAAAGCCTTCCCAGTGCACGAGCTGAATGAGTTCTCTCTGGTTGCGCGGCAGCGAGAGGATCGCTTCCCTGACGTCAGAATGCTGGTCGGGTACGTCGACATACGAGAGCCGGATGGTCGCACGGAGCACGTCGGCGAGAGCAACGCGCCTCCCGGCACCGCGATGATGGTTGGCGAGCACACGTCGTGCGACACCGAACATCCACATCCGGGCTTCCTCATCGTCGGCAGGAATGTCGCCGCTCCGCCGATGCGCGACGATGAACGTCTCGCTGAGAAGATCGGCCGCGTCTTCGACCGGCGTAACGCGACGCGCCAGGTAGTTGAGGAGAGGGCCGGAAAGACTGACGTAGAGACCCGCGATTCGCTGGTTGTCGATATCGCGCTCGGATGTCACTCGGTCACCTCGTCGCAGCGACCCGCGGACTCGAGGACGACCCCTGATGTGAGGTAACCGGCCCGCTCGAAGGCCTCCGACACCTTGTTCGATGTCAACATTGCGAGTATCGCTGGAGGCGAGATACCCGTCTGCTCCCGCAACTCGCGTTGCGCCGGAGGCAGGCTGTTGAGGTAGGAGTCGAGATCGTCCAGGTCGACACTGATCGACGACCAGTCCTCCTCCTGGAGGTATAGTCGCGCCTCCTCCACCCGCCGGTCCAGTTCCGCGTTGTCGGAGACGCCCTCCCGAGCGACCCGGACGACCACGACGCACTCGGTGGGCTCGCCTCCATCCGTAACCGGGAATTCACGACTGATCACAACGTCCGGCTCCCATGGCGCCCACCAGATGAGCGGCGGGATGGCGCCAGCAGAAACCGCGAGAGCGACCAACCCCATAACCGGCCAGCGCCAGATTCGCGGGCGCCGATGACGGGAAATCTGTTCGCTCGCGGCGCGCTCCGCGACCCGGCGGGCGCTTTCCGCGACCCCGGGAAGATCGGTTACGTTTCCCGGCCTGCTTTGGTCCAGCAGCCGATCCATTGGATCTGTCATGTGCGCCCTCACTCGAGATTGACTATTAACTGCTTCATGTCCGGGAACGGGTGTTTCTCCACATCCCGCGGAAAAAGATCTCAGGTCCTCGACGCGTGGCACCGACATGCTAGCGTCCGGGTGTGGCGAACGAAGGCGTTGATGAACGGGCGACGGCCACCGAGTACTCGGTGCTCGCAATCGTCGCGGCTGCGCTGGGGATCGCATCCGCTTTCCTGACCGGGACTCCCCTGCTGGCGACTGCGCTTGCCATAGGTGCGATTGCGGTTGCCCTGTATTCGCGCCGTCAGCTCAAGACAAACCCGGCGATGCGCGGCTTCGCGATCTCGCTCATCGGATTTCTCACCGGTATCTGGGTGGTGGCGACGACAGCCGTCCCGTATCTGTTCTCCGCGGCACTCGTCATGTCGTCGTAGGTGCCAGTTCGGTCGATCGGCAGGTCAGATCGACACAGAACTGACCGGACGCAGAATGGTCAGCGAAGAGCTCGTAAGTAACGCCTTCGCGCGACTCGCTGCGCGACCTTAAGCACCGGGTAGAGCGCCCGCCACGGTTGTTGCGAAGCGGCCCGCGTGAGTGAGCGCACGGTGAGGTGAACCTCGTCTCCGATACGGTGCACGACAAATGCCTCCTCGCCGTCGACCGGATGCCCCGGCAACGTTCGATAGGAAAACCCGACTCGGTCCGGTTCCTCGATCACCGAAACGACCTCAACCGGCTCAACAACGGTCAGCCCGAGAACCCGCGCTACGACGTCCACCCGATCGCCCTGGGACACCGGACGCGATGCGTCGACAGTAAATCCGCTCGCGCTCTTCACCTTCCATCGGAGCACATCTGCAGTAACCCGGTCCCACACGGCATCGCCACGCCCGATCAGTGCCGATACTTCCGAGCGGCTGAATCGCGCGTCGCTCGACGGCCACGTGCGAAAGTCAGGGCTGGTCATCATCGGGCGGTCTCTTTTCTCGCGCACTCAGAATGGAACCAGGCCAGGACTCCGGCTTCCGAGATGTGTGCCGCGGCGATGTCGTCGCGCGCCGCATCAGCAACGCGCACTGAGCCGTCAGCCACGCCAACCTCCCCTGTCCGCCGTCGCTCGCAATCCTAGGGCTCCACAAAATCCCTCCCGTATCCTCATCGTGTGCTCATCTGGATCAACGGAACGTTCGGCGTCGGTAAGACCCAGACCGCGCACGAGCTGAGGCGAAAACTTCCCGGCAGCGTGATCGCCGATCCGGAGCTGCTCGGATTCGGCATCCAGCGAATGTACCCGCCAGACCTTCGTGGTGATTTTCAGGAGACCCCGTGGTGGGAGCCAACCGTCGCAGCAATCCTCATCGACCTCAGCAGAAAACACCCCGGTGACGTAATCGTTCCGATGACTCTTCATCGCCCAGAACGGCACAGGCGCATCACTGACGCACTCAATGCCGCCGGGATCGAAACGCGACACGTCACATTGCTCGCCAGCCAAGCGACCATCCGAGCCAGGCTCCGTACCCGCATGGAGGGAGCGAACACGTGGGCCCTCACGCAATACCCCGAAGCAGACGCTGCCCTCCGCGGTCCGCTCTTTTCTCCTCACATTGTGACCGACGAGCTCGCTCTCCCTGAGGTGGTCGAACGGGTCGGCTCTCTTATCGGTCGTGACTTTCGCTACTCAGCGCGGGAGCGGCTTCTGCTTCCCCTCCGGCAGGCGCTCGTGACAGTGCGGCACATACGCTGACGACGTTCGTAGCGGACGGTCATCAGCAGCCGTGTCGTCGAGTGCCTGGTAGAAGCGGGCGGCGATAGTCTGCTGGGGTGACACTTCCATCGACCCGGCCCATTGGACCGTCCGCTGCGACGACGGTCGATTTCTGGCGGTTGGCGGCAATTACCCTGTCTGCCCAGCTCCTGGCTGTCCGGAACCAACGCGCACTTTTCGTTGCCGTGGTGATCGGGGCGGTCGCCCTCGCCGTGAGTTTGGCCTCTCTCGCGCTTTTACTCGACGCGGCCTGGGCCCTGGTGATCGGGGCGGTATACATCGCAGTCCTCACCATCTCGATCGTCGGTGCCGTTCTCCTGTACGCGGCGTGGCGACTGCTGGACCCCAAACGTTTAGTATTTCTGTCCTCAACCCGAGGCGCGTCTCTGGATGTGCGATTCAAACGGAGCGTGATGTCCTTCGACAATCACGGGCGACTTCCAGGTGACTCATCAGCGGCCGCGTTGCGAGCGCAGGTTGCGAACTGGGCTGGCACTCTTCCTCATCACGTTGATGTGAGAGCGCAGAATTCGCGGGTCGCCGACCTTTATGCGAAGCAGTTCCCGGAGCTGACACCAGAGGCCCCTGACGCGTTCGGCCGTGTCCAAATGAGCGGCCAGCACATCCGCTGATCTCTTTTTGCAATGCTGGCTCCGCTGGCGTCCGGATTCCCGTTCCCCTCACCGAGGCGCGTCACTACGATCTCGGAGTATGGAAACCCGAACACGCGGAGTCCTCATCTCATACGCCGAGCACGGAGACGGCATCCCCCTGGTCGCCCTCCATGGTGCCGGTGTCGATCACCGAGACATCGAAGCGGCACTTGAGGCCGTCGTCCCCATGACTGGCTACCGTCGGATTTATCCCGATCTGCCGGGAATGGGTCGCTCGACGGCCGAGGGCCTCACGAGCAATAGTGACGTGGTTGCCTTGCTCGTCGACTTCATCGACCAGATCTCTGACGGACCTGTTCTGCTCGCAGGACACTCCTACGGCGCGTACCTGGCACGCGGAGTCGCGGCGGCACGTCCAGAGCGCGTGCGCGGCCTGGCGCTGCTGTGCCCGTTCGGTGACGGAGCCCAAAACCTGCCCGAGCATCGAGCGGTGCAGCAGGACGCCGACGCATATGAAGACCTCGAACCCGAGCATCGGGACGGATTCGACGGCTACTTCGTCGTTCGGACGCGAGCCACAGCTCGCCGGTATCGGGACCACGTCGCGCCCGGCACCGCGCTCGTCGACGACACGGCTCTCGAGCGCATCTTTGCCCGATGGAATATCGAGGACGGAACGGAACCATTTCACGCCCCGACCCTCATCGTCGCGGGACGACAGGACGCGACAGCGGGCTACCTGCACGCGACAGACCTGATGGAAAGGTACCCGCAGGCCACCCTGGCTGTCATCGACGGCGTCGGCCACGCCCTGATGCACGAGAGCCCACATCTTCTCGGAGCGCTCCTCGACGACTGGCTGAACCGCGCCTCGCATCGCGGCGACTGAGGCATCCGTGCCACAAAGGACGACCACGTCAACGAGCGCCCACCTACCACAACCTCGCCGAGGTTACCCAGGGGTCCTCCTTCTCTGGACTCCCTCAGTGACCGAACAATAGACTCGCACCGTACCTCCAACCCCAACCGAAGGTGAGCCGATGCGGGCACGCTCGATCTGGGGCGCTGTGACACTCGCGGTCGCCGTCGTCCTTGGAACCCCAGCTCTTGCCTCTGCAGCTGAGCCCGTCATCCTCGGTGATTCACGGGTCGTCGATGACTCCGGGGTTCTCGATTCAAGCGGAACCGAGTCGATCGAGAACGCTATCGACACACTGCGCTCCGAAACCGGCGCCGACCTCTGGGTCGTCTACGTCGATACGTTCGAAGACCCGAGCGACGCCGCCGACTGGGCCAACGACACAGCAGAGAACAACGGACTCGGCCCGAACCAGTACATCCTCGCGGTCGCCACCGAGGCGCGTGTCTACTATCTCTCCGGCGACTCCGGCGGACCGGTCACCGACGAACAACTGGGCGAGATCGAGCAGCGCCTCGTCCTTCCCGAACTCTCCGACGGCAACTGGGCAGGAGCGGGCGTTGCCGCCGCCCAGGGGCTCACCAACGCGATCAACGGCGACGCAGTGACGGATGCCGTTGGCACCGACGGTGGCGGCGGCCTGCCCGGCGGCACCGTCTGGATCATCCTCCTCGTCATTGCAGCGATCGCTGTCGTCCTGGTCATCGTCCTGATGCGGCGCCGCAAGAAGACCCCGGCCGTCGATCCGCGCGCTGGCGAGCCAGCCGAACTCGCGGCGATCTCCACCGAGGATCTCGATCGCCAGGCCGGCAGCGCCCTGATCGAGACCGACGACGCAGTGCGCACGAGCGAGCAGGAGCTCGGCTTCGCCATCGCCCAGTACGGCGAAGAGTCGGCGGCGAAGTTCCGTGAGGCCATCGCGACGGCAAAGACCACCCTCTCGCAGGCCTTCACGATCAAGCAGCGCCTCGACGACGCCGAACCCGACACCGAACAGCAGGTCCGCGCCTGGAACGCCGAAATCATCCGCCTCTGCGCGAGCGCCAACGACGCCCTCGACCGCGAGGCGGCGGCATTCGACGAACTGAGGCAGATCGAAAAGACCGCACCGGATGCCGTCAAGCGGCTTCGCTCCGAACTCGAGCGTGTCTCCCAGCGCAGGCCCGCTGCGGAAGCAACGCTTTCCACACTCTCGGGCCGCTACAGCCCCGCCGCACTCTCCGCGGTCGCCGACAACGTGGAGGAGGCCGACGAGAGGCTTCGGTTCGCGGCGACAGCCCTCGACGCCGCGGATCAGGACCTGACGGAAGGCGACCTCTCAACCGCAGCCGTCGGCATCCGCGCTGCCGAAGAATCGATCGAGCAGGCGGGAATCCTCCTCGACGCCATCGACCACGCAGCGGCCGATCTGGCGAAGGCGGAGGAATCGATCCGCGCCCTGGTCACCGAGCTCGAGAACGACCTGCAGCTTGCCCGCTCCCAGCCCGACCCGGAAGGTTCGCTCGCGAACGTCATCGGGGCGACAGAGGGAATCCTCGCCGAGCTCGGTGCCGATCGTTCGGCGGGCCCATACTCACCTCAGGAGCTCGTTCAGCGACTCGAAGCAGCGGACTCAACCATCGACAGCGTGCTCAACCAGGTCCGTGATGCCGAAGGCCAGCGCCGGCGCTCGCAGTCGATGCTCCTGCACTCCCTGACGAGTGCGCAGGATCAGGTCGCGGCAGCCCAGGAATACATCACGACCCGTCGCGGCGCGGTCGGTGCCGAGGCCCGAACACGCCTCGCGGAGGCGGAACGCAACCTCGGCCTCGCCATGCAGTCGCGGGAATCCGACAGCGAATCGGCCCTCATCTACGCGCAGCGAGCCAACGAACTCGCTCGGCAGTCGATGCAGTACGCCCAGAACGACGTCAGCGGCTACGGCACAGGATTCGGTGACGTGATGGGCGGTGGCGGCAGGGGTTCGAGCGACGGTTCGATGGGTGCGATTCTCGGCGGCATCCTCATCGGCCAGGTGCTCGGCGGTGGCGGTGGCGGGATGTTCGGCGGCGGTGGCGGCGGGATGTTCGGCGGGGGCGGCGGAAGCTCGCGCGGCCGTTCCGGTGGCGGCGGCTTCGGCGGCGGGGGCTTTGGCGGCGGCCGGTCAAGCGGTCGCAGCGCGGGAAGTTTCGGCGGGAGCGGTTCACGCTCCCGACGAGGAGGCGGCCGGTTCTAACGGCTCGCTTCATGACATCAATCGATCGGAAGGAAGAACTATGACCAAGCAGTCAATCTTCGGGCGCATCGCCCAGCTGGCGAAAGCGAACATCAACGCTCTCATCGACCAGGCAGAAGACCCGCAGCTCATGCTCGACCAGATGGTGCGTGACTACACCAACAGCATCGCTGAGGCCGAGAGCGCCATCGCCGAGACGATCGGAAACCTGCGCCTCCTCGAGGAAGACCACGCCGAAGACGTGCGTGCGGCAAGCGACTGGGGCAACAAAGCACTCGCCGCGAGCCGCAAGGCAGACGAATACCGTGCGGCGGGCAACAGCGCAGACGCCGACAAGTTCGACAACCTCGCGAAGGTAGCCCTGCAGCGCCAGATCACCTCCGAGAACGAGGCGAAGATGGCCGAGCCGCAGATCGCGTCGCAGACGCAGGTCGTCGACCAGCTCAAGAACGGCCTCAATGGCATGAAGGGCAAGCTCGAGCAGCTCAAGTCGAAGCGCAGCGAGCTCATCGCCCGCTCGAAGACCGCCGAGGCCCAGAAGAAGGTCGCGGATGCCGTCAAGAGCATCGACATCATGGACCCGACCAGCGAGGTCAGCCGGTTCGAAGACAAGATCCGTCGCGAAGAAGCCAAGGTCCGTGGCCAGCAGGAGCTCGCGGCCTCGAGCCTCGACGCCCAGTTCGAGTCGCTCGAGGACATCGGCGAAATGACCGAGGTCGAGGCACGGCTCGCCGAGTTGAAGTCAGGCGGCTCCCCCGCGGTCTCAGCGAAGCCCAGTGCGCCGGCTGTGACACAGGGCGCTCCGTACACGCCGGGTGAGTAGCACCTCACCCGCCGCGTAGCTCGCGGGATTGACAGGTAATCGCACGGTTATCAGGCAGGTTCTCAACGACCGGTCCTGATAACCGTGCGATTCCCTGTTAACCGTGCGCTGCGGCATCCGTCGTCACCGCCAGAGAAGGACAAAGTGCCCGCAGAAGGATGACGGCGCGAGAATCATCCGTGTCTCGGCGCGTTTTCCTTCTGCCAGCGCGACGGTGAGGCGCGGTGAACGGATGCCCGCGGCTGGACGGTCGGGCGCGGTGAACGGATGCCGGTGACGCGGCAGGTCAGGAACGCTGCAGCTGAGCCCGGGTCTCGGCCGCGAGGCCGTCGAGCAGGACACGGAGCTGCCCTGTGGGCGCGAGGAGACCCTCGGGGTGCCACTGCACGCCGGTGATGGGCAGCGACTCGTGTTCGATGGCTTCGATGTGACCGTCGAGAGCCCAGCCCACAGCGATCAGCCCATCGCCGAGCCGGTCGGCGACCTGGTGGTGCGCGCTCTGCACGAGGATGTGCTCGCGACCGAAGCGCTCAGCGATCCTCGACCCGCGCTCGAGCCGGACCGGGTGCTCGACTAGGGCGTATTCGACGGGAAGATCGGTGACGCGGTGTCCCGGCGCTTCAACGTGCTGCAGCAGAGTGCCGCCGAGCGCGACGTTGATGATCTGGTGCCCGCGGCAGATGCCGAGCACCGGCGTGCGCGTCGCGGCGGCGCGACGAACAAGTTCGATCTGCGCGGCATCCGCAATTTCGAAGTGGTAGCTTTCGCCCTCGTAACCCCGTTCGCCGTCGTAGAACTGCGGATCGATGTCTTCGCCGCCCATGACGATGATGGCGTCTGCGGAGTCGGCCGCGTCGAGCAGCCCGCTTACTCCGAGATCGGCAGCAGACAACTGGGTGACATCCCAGCCCGTCTCGCGTGCCTCTTGGGCGGCCCGGTCGATCATGGTCCGAACGTATGCGTCATACGCGGGAGCGTTCTCGCGGCGAGTGGTGACCTCGACAACAACGAGGCGCGCAGCAGCGTCAGACACGGCGGCCTCCTTCGGGTTGTGATTCCATTGTGCCCTCTCCCGGGAGGAAATACCGTACGTCGACGAAACACCGCGCAACACACGGGGTAGTGCGCCGGGCAACACACCGGAAAGCGCACCGGTCTCGGCAAAACGGGATGCGCTACCCGATACTAAGAAAATGGCGACTTTCATGGTGGTGCCTTCGTGGCAAGGTTCCGGTTCTTCCCGAGCGATGCGACTCATCGACGGCGCCGACGCGATTCGCGGCGACCTGCCGTCCACGGCGACGGTTCGGGTCGAGGTCCCCGTTGAAGCCGGGGAATCACTCGACACCGGGGTGCACCGGCTCTCGTCGCTCCTCGCCGTCCGCGAGCACCAGCTTGCCGCTCTTCGCGAGGCGACCTCGCCGGTGATCACGATCGGCGGAGGGTGCGCTGTTGCCCTTGGCTCGGTCGAATACGCGGCCGCGGACGGCGATGTCTGCGTCCTGTGGATCGACGCCCACACCGACCTCAACGACGCCGTGTCGTCACCATCCGGTTCATTCGACGGCATGGTGCTGCGCTCGCTGCTCGGCGAAGGTATTCCCGAGCTGGCATCCACCGCTCCGCTCGATCCGTCACAGGTCGTCATTCTCGGTGCACGCTCGATGGACGATGCTGAGCAGGCCGTGATCGAGGAACGTTCGATCCGGATGTTGTCTGTCGACGACTGGACGCCGGAATCCGTGATCGAGGCGGTTTCGGCATCCGGAGCATCGAAGGTCTTTATTCACATCGACCTCGATGTGCTCGACCCCGCTGACATCGCGGGCACATCGTGGGCTGAACCGTTCGGCCTCCCTGCGGCACACCTCGTTGACCTCATCGGGGCCGTCCGAGGCTCGTTCGAACTCGCGGGTGCCACAATCTGCGGCTTCGCGCCGTCGAGTCCCGAACGAGCGGTCGATGACCTGCCCACGATCCTGCGAATCATTGGAGCACTCGCGCGCTGACATTCCGCAGCGTGGGTGGTGACCGGTAGCCTCGGGTCATGACTGAGAAGCAGTACGACCTCATCGTCCTCGGGGCAGGACCGGTGGGTGAGAACGTCGCTGATTACGCGACGAAAGCTGGCCTCACGTGCGTGATCGTCGAGCGCGAACTTGTCGGCGGCGATTGCTCGTTCTGGGCCTGTATCCCCTCGAAGGCGCTGCTGCGGCCGCCGTCGGCCCGTGACTCTGCGCTGCGGGTGGCCGGCTCGAAGCAGTCCGTCACCGGGCCGCTCGATGTCGCTGCGGTGCTCGCGCGACGCGACTCGTTCGTGAGCGACTGGGACGACACCGGTTCACTGCCCTGGCTCGAGAGCGCGGGGATCGACCTCGTCCGTGGGCACGGCCGGCTCACCGGAGTGCGCACCGTCGAAGTGACGACGGATGCCGGCGAGACAGTCCTTCTCGAGGCCAGGCAGGCCGTCGCCGTGTGCACCGGGTCCGAGGCGCTGATCCCCCACATTCCCGGCCTCGCCGAAGCGAAACCGTGGACGAGCCGCAACGCGACGGGCGTCAAGGAGGTGCCGGAGTCGCTCGCCATCATCGGCGGTGGAGTGGTTGCCGCCGAGATGGCGACCGCGTTCATCGCACTCGGGTCGACGGTGACCGTCATCGCCAGAAGTGGATTGTTGTCAGGACTCGAACCGTTCGCTGGCGAAGCGGTGATGACGCGGCTTCGCACCGACGGCGCCACTGTCCTCCACGGCGCACCCGTCGGAGTCAGCCGCGACGACGACGGCCGGGCGGTCATCGAGTTGGATTCCGGCGAAACCGTCACGGCCACCGAGGTTCTCGTCGCGACCGGCCGCACGCCGCGAACGACAGACATCGGGCTCGAGACCGTCGGGCTCACACCGGGCGACTGGATCGACGTCGACGATTCGCTCCGTGTCGACGGAGTGGACGGCGGCTGGCTGTACGCGGCGGGCGACGTCAACCACCGTGTGCTCCTCACCCACCAGGGCAAGTACCAGGGCCGGGCCGCCGGGAAGGCGATCGCCGCCCGCGTGACCAACCCTGAAACCGTCGCCGAACCGTGGGGTGACCTGGCGGCATCCGCTGACCACGAACGCGTGCCATCGGTGATTTTCAGCGAGCCGCAGGTGGCGACGGTTGGACTCACCGCTGCCGCGGCGGAGAAGGCCGGCTATCGCACGCGCGTCGTCGACTACGACCTCGGTGCTGTGTCGGGTTCGGGTCTCCACGCCGATGGATACGAGGGCCACGCGCGCATGGTGGTGGATGAGGACCGTGGCGTTGCGCTCGGGGTGACCTTTGTCGGACAGGATGTGGCGGAGCTGCTGCACGCAGCCACCATCGCGGTCGTCGGTGAGGTGCCGCTCACCCGGTTGTGGCACGCGGTGCCCGCGTTCCCGACGATGAGTGAGATCTGGCTTCGGCTGCTCGAGACCTACCGGACCGGAGAGTGACGGGCGTGGGTTCGAATTCGCTTGTGAGCCGTGTCGGCTATTGGTACGCGACGACCGTCGGCTTCGTCTGGGGCTCGATCTGGTCGACGGGAAAGATCACGCGCCGCAACGGGCTCTTCGTCTTCACCGGGATGCCGAAATGGACCTTTGGTCGAGGCGGATCGTGTGTCGGCGGGTGTTACCTCACCGACCGGAATGTGTCGGCAGATGTGCTCGAACACGAGGCGGTGCACAAGGAGCAGTGGCAGCGATACGGGATGATTTTCCCGATCCTGTACTTCTTCGCCGGGCGGGATCCGCTCAAGAACCGGTTCGAGATCGAGGCGGGGCTCGAGAAGGGCGGCTACATCCGGCGTCCTCGCCTTGGGCGCACCGCCGCCGGACGCGTGGCCGCGGGGAATCCCTCCGGTTCTCGTGCCGCCACCGGTCCCGCTGCGGGCCGTACCGCCCCCCACGAACACTGAGGTGCTGACGTGATCGTGGCTGAGTTCGTGCCCGTGGCTGAGTTCGTGCTCGTGTCCGTTGCGTCGCGGGCGATCGCGTCGCGGATGATCGTGCAACAGGAAGAGGGCTCGTGAGCATGCAGCTGGGCGTCTATACCTTCGGGGATATCGCGCTGAACCCCGAGTCCGGGCAGCTGGAGTCCGCCGAACAGCAGCTCAGAAATACGATCGAGCGCATCAGGCTGGCCGATGAGCTCGGCCTCGACTGGTTCGGGGTCGGTGAGCACCACCGCCCGGAGTACTCGATCACCTCGCCGGCGACAGTGCTCGCGGCGGCGGCTTCGGTGACGAAGAACATCAGGCTCTCGAGCGCGGTGACCGTGCTCTCCACGGAAGACCCGGTCCGGGTGTTCCAGCAATACTCGACGATCGATCTCCTCACGGGAGGCCGGGTAGAGATCGCGGCCGGTCGCGGGTCATTCATTGAGTCGTTTCCGCTGTTTGGCGCCAACCTCGCCAACTACGACGAACTCTACGAGGAGAAACTCGGGCTCCTGCTCGAGATCAACGGACATGAGCGGGTGACCTGGCACGGCAAATACCGGCCCGCGCTGAGCGATGCGCTCATCCTGCCCCGGCCTCATTCGGGCAAGCTCGACATCTGGATCGCCACCGGAGGAAACCCTGAGTCGTCGATGCGCGCCGGATATCTCGGGCTTCCGATCAACTACGCCATCATCGGTGGATCGCCCGAGCAGTTCGCGCCACGTGCCCGGCTGTATCGCGAGGCGGGAGCGGCGGCCGGCCACGCGGCATCCGACCTCAAAGTCGCCGTCTCAGGCCCGGGCTTTGTGGCGAAAACGAGCCAGGAAGCGAAGGACACGTTCTTCCCGTACTGGCACAGGTCGATGACGGCGATTGCGGCTGAGCGCGGTTTCATGGCGCCGAGCAGGCTGGGGTTCGACACCGAGACGGCCCGCCGGGGCGCGATTTTCGCGGGAAGCCCGAACGAGGTGGCCGACAAGATCATTGCGCTGCACGGTCATCTCGCGCACGATCGGCACGCACTGCAGATGGACTGGTCGGGTCTCCCCCACCCACAGGTGTTGCGGTCGATCGAGCTGCTCGCGACCGAGGTGCTCCCGCAGGTGCGCGCCGAGCTGGGCTAGCGCGCGCCGTTGCCGAGGGTGCCCGCGGGCTTGTTGACCGAGGTTGCCGCTGGTGCCGACGCTGGTCGCCGCGTCAGTCCAGATCGTCGGGGTCTCGACCGGTGCGCTCTCCTGACTCGAGGGTCGCGATATTCGCGAGGTCCTCGTCGTCGAGTTTGAACCCGAACAGGTCGATGTTGGCGGCTATCCGCTCGGGAGTTACCGACTTCGGGATCACCACGTTGCCGAGTTGTACGTGCCAGCGAAGCACAACCTGCGCTGCGGAGACGCCGTGCTTGTCGGCGACGGCGTCGAGGGTCGGGTTCCCGATCACGCGACCCCGCGCGAGCGGCGACCATGCCTCGGTGAGGATGCCGTGGGCCGCGTTGAATTCGCGCGTCGCCTGCTGCGGGAGCCACGGATGCAGTTCGATTTGGTTGACCGCTGGGACGACATCCGTTTCTGCGAAGAGCCGCTCCAGGTGGTGCGGGTGGAAGTTGCTGACGCCGATGGATCGAACCCGGCCGTCGGCCTGGAGGCGCTCGAGTGCGCGCCACGTGTCGACGTAGCGGTCCTGGCTCGGCGCGGGCCAGTGGATGAGGTAGAGGTCGAGGACGTCAAGGCCGAGCAGGCGCATGCTGGTGTCGAATGCCCGGAGGGTTTCGTCAAAGCCGTGGTCGGTGTTCCAGACCTTGGTGGTGACGAAAATCTCGTCGCGGGCGATTCCCGAGCGGCGAACACCCTCTCCCACCTCCGCTTCGTTGGCGTAGAGAGTGGCGGTATCGATGTGCCGGTAGCCGTTCCCGATGGCGGTCACGACGGCATCCGCTGTTCGTTCCCGAGGAACCTTGTACACTCCGAAGCCCACTTGGGGGATGCGGTGGCCGTCGTTGAGGGTGAGGGCGGGAACTACGCGGGGATCCATGGGTCCATTATGGTCGCGCCGGTGGCGGGAGGGACTATGGAGACCTGGTATATGTCGCCGGACCAGACCGGGGACGCTAGTGCGAAACGCCCAGACGGTACGCCGGCGGCGTCTGAATCACCTCGGGTGCAACACCCAGAGAGGTCGTGAGGTAATCGTGAGCTTCAGCAACACCGCGATAGTGACCACCGAGCCAAATGTGCGCCTCTTCGGGATCGCTGCACAGCATCTCGCCGGCCCACGCCCGAACAGCCCGCGAAAAGGCCTCACCCTGGGCACAACCGGCACCGGACCCAGGAGCGCCCGAACGACGCGACCGAGGCAACCACGTCACCGTCATGCGCGGCGGAACATCCAGCGAACCGATCTGATCCTCGGATTCGACCTCAACGAACACCCGGCCGGTTGCACACAGCGGAAGAGTCGACAGCACCGCCTCAAGCTCGGGAAGGGACGATTCGTCACCGGCAATCAGGAACTGAACACGGTGTTTGTGGTTCGATTCATTCACCCTGTGACCGGCGTGGTCGATGCGGCGCTGTACTGTCATGTCCCTCTCAGTATAGGCAAGCCTTACCTTAACCACCAGAGAGTGGAGCGGGTCCCCAGCCGGTTCCCAGTGGGCTCCGGCGTGACTGTCGGGCCCTCCGGCCTGACCTCTTACGGAGCGGGTTGGGTTGCGGGCGCTTCGGCGTGATTGTCGGGTGAATCGGGGTGAGCCGCGCCCGCCGATTCGGCAGGCAGCGGATCAACCAGATAGCGACTCGTCACCGCGACCCGGTTGAACGCATTGATCGACACGATCACCCAGGAGAGTGCGGCAAACTCCTTCTCGGAAAACACGGCTCTCGCAGCCTCGTATACCTCGTCCGAGACATGACCATCCGAAATCAGCGTCATCGCTTCGCACAGAGCAAGCGCAGCACGCTCACGCTCCGAATACAGGCCAGCCTCCCGCCAGGCGGGAAGAACGGTGAGCCGTTCGGCCGTCTCACCGAGCGCGAGCGCCTTCTTCGTGTGCACCCGAAGGCAATACGCACAGCCCGTGATTTGGGATGCGCGCATCTGCACGAGCTCTGACAACAGCGGCTCGATCCCGTTGTCCCGAGCGACCTGGCCCACCTCGGTGGACAGCGCCGCCAGCTTCTCATACACAGACGGAAACGTCTTGGAGAGGTGAACCCGCGCAGCTTTAGTCATCTGTCCATCATGATGCAGGATCGCCGCACTGTCACAAATGTCGTGGGCACAAGAGCACGGAGTCGCCAGCGACTCAGGGGCTCAGCGATTCGCGATGGCCGGAGTCCGGTGCTGCCACCGGATCCGGCGCTCCAGCTGCGCCCCGATCGACAGCAGGGTCGCCTCACCGCCCGGGCGTCCGATCAGCTGCACTCCCATCGGAAGCCCCTCGCTGGTCTCCGAGATCGGAAGGGTAATCGCCGGCAACCCCGCGACATTCACGAACGACGTGAATGGCGAGTACTCCACCTGCTGCCAGAAGTTCTCATCAGGATTTTCCAGATCATACGAACCAACGGGCCTCGGCAGCTGACCGAGCGCGGGCGAGATCACGGCATCGAACTGCGAGAACTGCGCAATGACGGAGCGTTCAAAACCGCTCATGATCGACAGCGTCTCCATCACTTCCCTGGCTCCGAGTTGGCGGCCACCGCGCACCAGCTCGGCCGTCACCGGCTCGAGCAGCTCAAGGCTGTCGTCAGCGACCGGGATCGTCGCCGCCGAGATCTGCCACAGCCGCCGGAAGGCATCAGCGTAAACGCCGCCGTGCGAGAGAGCGACCTCTTCCATCCCGTGCCCGATGGACGACAACTGCGCCAGCGCAATGTCGAGGGCCGCGGATGCCTCCGGCGCGATGACGATATCCCGCGCGTCGTCAAACGGGCTGTTTCGAAGCACCCCGATATTGAACCTGCCCTCGCCCCGCACTGCGGCACCGAGCAGGTCACCGTCGTTGTCATCGGGCGCACGCAGGGTGAAGTGGTGATCAATGCGGCCGTTGCGACGCGCGATCATGGCGTCGAGCAGGAGCGCGGCATCCGCGACACTGCGGGCGATAGGCCCTTTAACGGCGAGCCCGCCAACCGAATCGATACCGGAGCCGGCCGGGACGAGCCCGCGAGACGGCTTGATCCCGACCAGACCGCAGGCGGCAGCGGGGATCCGAATAGACCCTCCCCCGTCACTCCCCGGAGCAAACGGCAGAAGCCGGGCAGACACCGCTGCCGCAGCCCCTCCGCTAGAGCCGCCGGCACCGAGCGACAGGTCCCACGGGTTCCGTGCGGGTGGGGCAACGCGGGACTCCGTATAGCCGTACATGCCGAACTCCGGAGTATTCGTCTTGCCAAGACTGATCGCTCCCGCGTCGTCGAGCACCTCGACGATCTCGTCGGATCGGTGCGAGATGGTCCCCGTGAACGCCTGGGAACCAAAGCCGGTTTGCACGCCGCGACGCTGGGTCAGATCTTTATCAGCGGTCGGCAGCCCCCACAGCGGACTGGTCCGTGACACAACAGACTCGAGGTTTTCTGCCCTCCGGATGGCGGCATCCGCTGTCACGGTGACGAAGGCACCCAGGTCGGGATTGAGCCGTTCGATCCGTTCCAGGTAGTGATCCACGAGATCACGCGGCGAGAACTCTCCCCGCTGCAGGGCCAGCCACTGGTCGAGCGCACTCAATTCATGAAGTTCGGTCACCCAACGAGCTTAATCCGCCATTCTTCCCGAAATTGCTTGACAAACGGAAAGAAAGAATGTTGGTTAGTTAGTGAAGTAACTAACCAAGCAACCCCGGAGGCGCCGTGATCGACGAAAGCAAACCAATATTCGTGCAGATCGCGGAACAGATCGAAGACGACATCATCGCCGGCTCCCTCGCTGAGGAGAGCCAGGTGCCGTCGACGAACGAATTCGCCGCGTTCTATCGCATCAACCCAGCAACCGCCGGAAAAGGCGTCAACCGCCTTGTCGACGACGGAATTCTCTACAAAAAGAGAGGCATCGGCATGTTCGTAGCCGAGGGCGCCCGCGCCCGACTTATCCAGGTTCGAAAGGACCGTTTCCGCGATGAATTCGTACGACCACTCATCGCCGAGGCGGCAAAACTCGGGATCGATCCCGACCAGCTCAGCGAAATGATCTCAACGGAAGGCGTCTCAGCATGACTCACACATCAGAATCTCGATCCGGCGCTGTTGTCAGTGTGCGGAACCTCACCAAGCGATTCGGCAAGGTCACCGCGGTGAACAACGTCGACTTCGACATCACGCCCAACACGATCACGGGCCTCCTGGGCCGGAACGGAGCGGGCAAGACCACGATCATGCAGGTACTCACCGGACAGGAGTTCGCGACATCGGGCGATGTGCGCGTGTTCGGGGAGTCTCCCGCCGAGAACGCACGGGTACTGAGCCGTATCTCCTTCATCAAGGAAAGCCAGCGCTACCCGGACGACTTCCAGGCGAAGCACGTGTTCGCGAGCGCGCCATGGTTCTTCGAGAACTGGGATGCCGACTTCGCCGAACAGCTCGTCGAGGAGTTCCGGCTCCCCGTCGACCGCCGCATCAAGAAGCTCTCCCGCGGCCAGCTGTCTGCGGTTGGCGTCATTGTCGGCCTCGCGTCGCGTGCGCCACTGACGTTCTTCGACGAGCCTTACCTGGGGCTGGACGCCGTCGCTCGCCAGCTCTTCTACGACCGGCTTCTCGAGGACTACGCGGAGCACCCCCGCACCGTCGTACTCTCCACCCACCTGATCGATGAGGTGGCACAGCTCCTCGAACACGTCCTCGTGATCGACCAGGGCTCGATCATCATCGACGAAGCCGCTGAGACTCTCCGGGGTTCAGCGACAACCGTCGTCGGCATGCGAGGCGCCGTTGACGCGTTCGTCGCCGACCGCGAGGTTCTCTCCCGCGAGGGAATCGGCGGCCTGGCATCCGTTACCGTCGGCCCGCTCAGTGCCGACGACAGGCGAGAGGCCGCGAGCGCCGGCCTTGAACTCTCCCCTGTCTCTCTCCAACAGCTCATCGTTCGACGCACCAACGTCACCGAGAAGGAATTCGAGATCCAATCATGACAACAGCATCCTCGACGCAAGGAACACCGCGGGCCCCACAGGCGGTCGGCAGCCCTTCGAGCCCGGTGACAGCGGGCAACCCCCAGCCCCTGAAGCGGATCTGGAACGCCGCTCGACTGAATCTCATCAACAAGTGGACGGTGTACTGGATCCCCCTGATGATCCTGACGTTCATCTGGCTGATCAACATGCTGATTTGGTGGATCATCGCAGCGAACACCACAGGCTCCGACCGGCAGGACGCCCTCGACGGAACCCAGTGGAGCGGCGCATCCTTCTACATCTTTGTGTACATGCTCGTCATTGGTGTTGGGGCCATGAACATGACCTTCGCCTACGCCCTCGGACTCAGCCTCACCCGCCGGGAGTTCTACCTCGGCTCGACACTGGCATTCCTCCTGCTCTCGGTGTCGTACGGTGTGATCCTCACCCTGCTCTCCTACGTGGAGGAATGGACGAACGGCTGGGGCTTCGGCGGCCACATGTTCACCTCGGTGTACTTCGGTACGGGTGAGCTCTGGCAGCGGCTCTTCGTATTTACCGTCGCCATGATGTTCTTCGCTTTCATCGGCACGGTGAGCGGAGCGATCTTCATGCGCTGGCGCACGAACGGCCTCCTGGTCGCATCAGCCATCAGCATCATCCTCATCGTCGGCGCCGTCGCTCTGGTCACCCTGACGCAGACCTGGCACCTTGTCGGTGAATGGTTCGTCGCCTCAGGACCACAGGGGGTCGTCGCCTGGTTGCTCGTACCGACGGTGCTCTCGGCGCTCGCGGGTTACTTCATCCTCAGCCGGGCAACCCCGCGCGGGTAAGGGACCGCCCACGTCTGACGCGCCGTGACCGCGGGTGGCAGACGCACACTCAACACAAAGGCCGGTGGGGCAACAGCTCCACCGGCCTTTGTCGTATGAGCCGCGCCGTACCGTCGCTCAACTGTCGCTAATGCATGGTTCCGGCGGCTTGCCGTGCATTCGTGACAGTCGAACCCGCGCGGGGTTCAGTACCGTCGCTCAACTGTCGCAAATGCATGGTTGCCGGGCGGTTGCCGTGCATTCGTGACAGTTGAGCGCGTGCGGGGTTCAGTGCCGTCGTTCAACTGTCGCAAATGCATGGTTGCCGGGCGGATGCCGTGCATCCGTGACAGTTGAGCGCGTGCGGGGTTCGGTGCCGTCGTTCAACTGTCGCAAATGCATGGTTGCCGGGCGGATGCCGTGCATCCGTGACAGTCGAACCCGCGCGGGGTTCAGTACCGTCGCTCAACTGTCGCAAATGCATGGTTGCGGGACGGTTGCCGTGCATCCGTGACAGTCGAACCCGCGCGGGGTTCAGTACCGTCGCTCAACTGTCGCAAATGCATGGTTGCGGGACGGTTGCCGTGCATCCGTGACAGTCGAACCCGCGCGGGGTTCAGTACCGTCGCTCAACTGTCGCAAATGCATGGTTGCGGGACGGTTGCCGTGCATTCGTGACAGTTGAGCGCGGGAGAAGTTCGGTGGTGCGGCTCAGCGTTCGAGCTCGGCGGCCAATCCGGTGAGCAGCGCGCCGAAGGCGGCTGGCGAGTCCGCGAGCACCCTGCGCCCGGCAAGTGGCCCAGCCCAGTGAAGCCTCGGTGCCACATTCAGCACCTCGTGTTCGATGCGAGCACCGTCGTCGGATGCCAGAACCCGGTATTCAGCCCGGTACCACCAGCCGCCCTGCACCGCGACGAAACGCCCAGCACGGTCGACGGCCAGCGTGGATTCGGTGGAACCTTCACGCAACCGTCGCTCGAGAGCCGCGAAGACGGCATCCGGGTCCGCGTGGATCTCACCGGCGTATGCACGAAGCGGCGTACTTCTGGCGGGCCTCTCAAGCGGCGCAGATTCAGTCATCGCGCGCCTACTTCAGCGACTTCTGCAGCAGGACGGTTCCGAGCCAGCGTTCGAACTTGAACCCGACCCGCCCCATCCGGCCGATCTCCACGAACCCGAAGGACTCGTGCAGCGCGATCGAACCCTCAGCACCCTTGTCGCTGATCACGGCGAGAATCTCCTTCAGGCCAGCCTGCTTCGATCGCTCGATCAGTTCGCCGAGCAGTACGCGACCGAGCCCCTTCCCCGTCGACGCAGGGCCCAGATAGATCGAGTTCTCGACGGTGAAGCGGTACGCCCGCTTGTCCTTCCACGGCGACACCAGCGCGTAGCCCAGAATCACACCGTTCGGCGACTCGGCGACGATGAACGGCAGGCCAAGCTTCTGCAGCTGCGCGAACTTCGCCTTCCACTTCGCGAGCGACATCTTGTCTTCGTCGAAGGTCACGACACTGTTGGCGACGTAGTAGTTGTAGATCTCGCGGATGTGCGGCAGATCCTCCGGCCGCGCCTCACGAATCGAGTAACTGAACGGCGTCTCCGGCTCGGGTTTTTTGCGCAGGTGCGGCGGCAATCGGCGTCGGGGCTGGTATTCCTCTTCAAGCACGGTTCAAGAGTAGATGACCGGTGTGTCGATCCCGTTTCGTCTTCCGGAATCGTCGGCGCCGACAGACGATTTTGCGGGCGACGGAGCCTGCCTCACCAGGACGGAGGCTGCCTCACCAGAGGGTGGTCGAGTCCAGTCGCCAGTCGATGGGCTCAGCGCCCTGCTCGACGAGCAGTTCGTTAGCCCGGGAGAACGGCCGTGAGCCGAAGAATCCGCGCGACGCTGAGAGCGGGCTCGGGTGCACGCTCTCGATTCGTGGAGTCGAACCGAGCAGGGGCGCGAGAGCCTGGGCATCCTTTCCCCAGAGGATCGAGACGAGCGGCTTGTCCCTGGCAGCGATGGCACGGATGGCGCACCCGGTCACCGCCTCCCAGCCCTTCCGCCGGTGCGAACCCGCCTCGCCCGGTGACACGGTGAGCACCCGGTTGAGGAGCAGCACGCCGCGATCGGTCCACGGGCTCAGGTCGCCAGACTCCGCCGGCGCGATGCCCAGATCATCGTTCAGCTCGCGGTAGATGTTGACGAGGCTCCGCGGAAGCGGCCTGACGTGGGGATCCGCAGCGAACGACAGGCCGATCGGATGCCCCGGGGTCGGATACGGATCCTGTCCGACGAGGAGCACCCGGATGCCGTCGAGCGGCGACCGAAACGCGCGCAGCACATTCTCCGGTGCCGGCAGAAAACCCCTGCCAGACGCCGTCTCAGCGTCGAGGAACTCGGAGAGGGCAGACAACTCGGGCTGCACCGGCTCGAGCGCGCTCGCCCAGCCCCGATCGATCAGACCCTGGGCGGCGAGCTCTGTGAGGGTGAAATTCATCCCGCGGCGAGTGAGGAGACGCGGACACCACCGTCGGTGGACAGGACCTGCCACACGCTGCCGGCACCGACGACGCGAAGAGCGCCCTCGCCGACCACAAAGGCTGTGTTCTCGTCGATCGCGACGCCGCCGTCGACGAGGCCCGCTTCGGTTGCCGCGATAAGGCGCGACAGGTTGCCCCACTGCACGGCGTGCACGTCGACCGAGATGTCGAGGAGGCCGATGCCGTTCTCAACGGTGACCTCATCCAGGTGCTCCGAACCTGCCTCGGGGCTGACCTCGACGCCGCCGATCCGCCAGCCACCGACGAGAGCGCGCTCTGATGCGATCGAGGCTCCGGCGGAGAATCCGAGGTACGGAACGCCGGACGCCACGAGCCGCCTGATTTCGCCAAAGATCGGCGTGAGGCTCGCGAGGTAGGCGGGCGTCAACCCGCCGCCGACGATAATTCCGTGCACGCCGGCGAGCGAAGCGGGCGTCGCGGTCTCGCCGAACGCGAGTGAGGTGACCACAGGTTCGAACGCCCCGGCTGCTGACGCGGCATCGACCAGCTTCGCCGCGTGTGCATCACCGTCTTCATCGCGAACCACGATCACGGCGATGCGCGGCGCGCCATCGAACGACTCGGACTCTGCGCGTTCAGCAGCCTCCGCAACGAACAGGTCATAGACCGCAGGACTCTTCGATTCGGACCAACCGCCGCCAACCAGGTGCACACTCATACGTCGAGCCTACGGGGCGTCAGCGGTCACCGGTGGCAACGCGGACCACGGGAAGGTGATCCACCTGTCGGTCCTGCGCCAGACGAAGTCGGGTTCGAGGACCGTCCTCGGCTTGGAGTAGAGGGTTACCGTGCGCACCGTCGCGCCGTGGCCACGCAACAGGTCGACGACCATCGCGAGCGTGCGACCGGAGTCGGAGACGTCATCGACGAGCAGCACGTTCCGACCGAGGAGCGCTGGAGCGTCGAGAAGCGGCGGCAGGAGCACGGGTTCAGGCAGCCGCTCGTCGACACCCGTGTAGAACTCGACGTTGATGCTGCCGCAGTTCTTGGTGCCGAGCGCGTACGAGATCGACCCGGCCAGGAGCAGGCCACCGCGCGCGATGGCAACGACGATATCGGCGGTGAAACCCGAGGCGAGAACAGTCTTCGCCAGTTCGCGTGAGGCCGAACCGAACTCGTCCCAGCTGAGGACCTCGCGGTCGGGAACAGGGGCTGGGGAGCTGGTCTCGGCCGCAGGTGTCATGGGTTCACGGTACCCCTCAGGAACTCCCCCTCAGAACACCGAGGTACGGTTAAGCAGTGAGCAAACACGAGAAGGAATACGAACTCCACGTCTTCGGCGCGGCCGCACCGACCGACGACAACTTCCCCGAGACGGTCGGTTGGATCCAGGTCGAGAACCAGGCATTCCACTACCCGCGCATGACCGACGAGGCCGTCGCCAGGGCAGCCGTCCGCCTGAGGAAAGACAATCAGGTCCTCACCGGTGCCTACCCGGTCACGCGCCGCGCGTCCTCACTGCCGCCCGAATACCCCGTCGCCACCTTCGCCTCGTTTGAGAAGACCGTCAACGTCGGCGGCGGCCGCCTCGTGCCCACTCACCTGATTTCGTCAGTGACCGTGCGTCCGACCCACCGCCGCAAGGGCCTCCTCCGCCGCATGATGACGGACAGCCTCACCCGCGCCCACGAAGCGGGAATGGCGATTGCCGCACTGACGGCAACCGAAGCCACGATCTACCGAAGGTTCGGGTTCGGCCCCGCCACCTGGGCCAACAACATCTCCGTCGCCACCGACGCGCGCTTCCGGCTGCACACGACACCGACCGGAACCGCCGAGTGGGTCGATGCCCGCGATCTGATCGACATCGCTCCCGCCGTGTTCGACCGGTTCCACGCCAGCCAGACCGGCTCCGTCAGCAGGCACGCCGGCATCTGGGGTCGGATTTCGGGACAGGCCGACGAGGCGAAGGACGAAGACCGCGCGATCCGCGCGGCGCTGCACTACGACACCGATGGCGAGATCGACGGTTACGTCTCCTACCGGTTCGGCGGCAAGGGAACAGAAGCGCGGTCTGTCGAGGTCCTCGACCTCGTCGCGGCCGACGACAACGCTTACCTGGGCCTCTGGTACTACCTCGCGTCGATCGAACTGTGCGACTCGGTGACCTGGCGCGCTGGTCGGCTCGATGACCCACTGTCCTGGGCGCTCGTCGACCCGAGGGCGATCACCGTCACCGCTGCCGAGGACTGGGTCTGGCTGCGTATCCTCGACCCGATCACCGCGCTCGAGGCGCGCCCGTACGTCGCCGACGGTGACATCGTCCTCCGCGTCACCGATGACCTCGGCTTCGCCGACGGCGTTTTCCGGATCTCGGTAACGGATGCCACCGCGCGGGTGGAACGCGACGATTCCGCAACTCCCGACGTCGAGCTCGACGCGTGGGTGCTCAGCTCGCTCTATCTCGGCGGCGCCGATCCCGTTGTGCTTCGCGCAGCAGGACAGCTCATCGAGCACACCGATGGCGCGGCTCGGCGACTCAAGGCTCTTCTCGCCTCAGACGGCCCGGTCTACGGAATCACGCACTTCTAGGCGGACGCGCGGAGAACCGACGCCAGGTATTCGGCGTCACGGTCGTAGGCGAGAGCCTCCGACCTGAGCTCCGGTTTGAACAGCTCCTCCGCTTTGTCCCGCGACAGCTCGGCCAGGTCCCACAACCGCGTCGCCGCAACGCGCACAAGATCGCGCCAGCTGGCATCCGACCCATACGCCTCCAGGATCAGTTCGACACGTCGCCTGGCGTCGTCGGGACCGGGCGCGCCAACGGGCGGATGCCGGGTGAGCGGGCAGGCGCGGGTGGCGAAATAGGCCAGGTCCCAGAGCCTGGGGCCCGGCGAGGCCTGGTCGAAGTCGATGGCACCGACGATGGAACCGTCGGTGGCGAAGGCGAGGTTGTGCGGCGCGAAGTCGTTGTGACAGATCACCTCTGACGGAATCTTCGTCGGCGACTGCCAGATCGCTGTGTCGACGGCGAACCCGATCGAGGCGTCGTGCAGTTGCCTGAGCTTCTTCGCGCCGTCGATGAGCACCGCATCGTCCCAGATCCAGCTGGGAAGCGGATAGACCGGCACATCCCCGTGGATGAAGCTCAGCACCTCGTGGTCGTCGTCGCACCGGATCGGCTGCGGGGCCCAGTCGATGCCGTTGCGCTCAAGGTACCGAAGGTACCGGTGCACCGTCGGCGTCCACGGCCCTGCCGTTCGCCGGACCGCGTTCCCGATTCTGGTGACGGCGTTCATGTTTCCGCCGGTGAGCGGGCCGTCGGTATTGGTCATGCCGAAGAACCTACACGCGAGTCAGGCCGTTCAGCTCCGCTTCATCGCGAGTTGGCCACGGATCACCTTGTGCGGGGCCGCCTGGGCGACCGGCTTCACGACGATCGAGTCGATGTTGACGCGCGCGGGCAGTTCGACGGCGTGCACGATGGCCTCGGCGATGTCGTCGGCAACGAGCGGGTCTGGCACGTCGTCGTAGACCGCATCGGCGCGGGCCTGGTCGCCGCCGAATCGCACGAGCGAGAATTCCTCGGTGTGCACCATTCCCGGCGCTACGTCGATGACACGAATCGGCTCACCGGCCAGTTCGAGCCTGAGCACGGCGAAGAGCGCCCGCTCGGCGAACTTGGCAGCGTTGTATCCCCCGCCTCCCTCGTAGGCGATCGAACCGGCGATCGATGTGACGCCGACGAGCGATGCGGCATCCGGTGCATCGACCGTGTCGCGGAGAACCGGAAGCAGCGCGGAGATCACACGTTTGGTCCCGAGCACGTTGACGTCGAACATCCTCGCCCAGTCGTCGGGGTCGCTCGCCTCGACCGAGTCCATGCCGAAAGCACCGCCGGCGTTGCAGACCAGGACATCAGCACCACCGGATGCTGCGACCTCGTCCCGCAGGCGGTCGACGTCGGCCTGGACTGTGACGTCGGCGACAACGACGTGCGCACCGGTTTCTGCGGCGAGCGCTTCGAGCCGGTCACGGCGGCGGGCGACGCCGACGACCTCCCAGCCGCGGCTCGCGAACAGGCGAACTGTCGCCTCGCCGATTCCTGAACTTGCCCCTGTCACGACCGCGCGTCTTCTCGTCATTGCTCCAGAGTAGCGGCGGGTCCACGCGAGATCGGATCCGCCCGGCAGACCCGATTACGCCATGTTGCGGTGGGATTGTGTGCCCGCTCTCACGGTGCTTAGTCTCGAGTGAGGGCCCAGCGCCCCAGCCTGTGTCCCGCAACCTCACCCGAAAAGAGCTCATCATGGCCGATTCAGCTTCCTGGCAGTTCGAAACCAAGCAGATTCACTCGGGTGCCGCGCCCGACCCGACGACGAAGGCTCGCGCGACGCCGATCTACCAGACCACGAGCTATGTCTTCGACAGCGCAGACCACGCCAAGAACCTCTTCGCCCTCGCCGAGTTCGGCAACATCTACACGCGGATCCAGAACCCGACGCAGGCCGTCGTTGAGGAGCGGGTCGCCGCTCTCGAAGGGGGCAGCGGGGCCCTCCTCCTCGCGTCTGGCCAGGCCGCGTCGACAGCCTCGATCCTCAACATTGCCCAGGCGGGCGATCACATCGTGTCGTCATCGTCGATCTACGGCGGTACGTACAACCTGTTCAAGTACACGCTCGCGAAGCTCGGCATCGAGACGACCTTTGTCGAGGACCAGGATGACGCCGACGAGTGGCACCGCGCCATCCGCCCGAACACGAAGCTGTTCTTCGCCGAGACGATCGGCAACCCACGCATCAACATCCTCGATATCGCGCTGGTGTCGAGCATCGCGCACGAGGCAGGCATCCCGCTCATCGTCGACAACACGATCGCGACGCCGTACCTCATCCGGCCGTTCGAGCACGGCGCCGACATCATCGTGCACTCCGCGACGAAGTTCCTCGGTGGCCACGGCACGGTTATCGGCGGCGTGATCGTCGATGGCGGCACATTCGAGTGGTCGAAAAACGTGGAGAAGTTCCCCGGCCTCACCGAGCCGGACCCGTCGTACCACGGCGCAAGCTACACGACGGCTGTCGGTGATGGCCTCGCGTACATCATCAAGGCGCGCGTACAGCTGCTCCGCGATCTCGGTGCTGCGATCGCCCCGGCGAGCGCCTGGCAGCTCATCCAGGGCATCGAAACCCTGTCCCTCCGGATCGAGCGTCACGTACAGAACGCGCAGGAAATCGCTGAGTGGCTCGACAGCCACCCGGACATCGCGAGCGTGAACTACTCGGGACTGCCATCGAGCCCCTGGTACGCGGCGGCGAACAAGTACGCACCGAAGGGCGTCGGGGCTGTCTTGAGCTTCGAACTCAAGGGCGGCGTCGACGCCGGAAGTGAGCTCGTCAACACGCTGAGCCTGTTCTCCCACCTCGCCAACATCGGTGACGTCCGCTCGCTCGTGATCCACCCGGCGTCGACGACCCACTCCCAGCTCACCCCTGAGCAGCAGCTCACCACCGGGGTCACGCCTGGCCTCGTGCGCCTCTCGGTCGGGCTGGAGAACGTTGCCGACCTCAAGGCAGACCTTGAGCAAGGGCTGGCCGCTGCCCGCAAGGTCGTGGAGGCCGCGCGGGCGTAGCCCGGTCAGAGTTCCTTAATCGGATGCTGGGGCGCCGAACGGTCGCCGAAACTGTCGCCGGAACTGTCGGCGATCCGAACGGTCGGCGCACTCCCAGCGCCCGGAGCTATCCTCGCCCGATGACGAGGCTGGCCGACGCATGGAAGTCGCATCTCCTGAGCACACTGTCCGGCTCGAGTGAGGGGCGACCCGCCTGGGTCGAGCGACTCGAGGACGGCGGTGACGCCGGCTTCTTCGGTCCGGGCTCCGCCTCGTGGGCGGTGCACGGTGAACTGCCGACGATGGTCGCCGGCATCCGATCGCTCCTGATGCAGGCGCTCCATCCGGGCGCGCTCGCCGGCGTCCATGACTGGTCGAGGTACCGGGAAGACCCGCTCGGTCGTTTGTCGGGGACCATTCGCTGGCTGATGACCGTCACCTTCGCCGATACGGCCACCGCTGTGGCGGAGTCGCAGCGCGTCGGCCGGTTCCACGAACGCGTCACGGGAACATACCTCGACGCGAACGGCGACGAGCGCGAGTACGCGGCCGGCGATCCGGAACTCCTCGACTGGGTGCACTCGGTCTTCACCGACTCGTTCCTCGCCTGCCAGCTTCTCTGGGGGTCACCGATTCCCGGCGGCGCCGACGCGTATGTGAGCGAGTGGGCGAAGGCCGGTGAGCTCATCGGCGTCGAACAGCCGCCCCGATCGGCCGCAGCGCTCAAGGAACACCTGCACTCCGTGTATGCGGCTGGAACCCTCAAACACGACGAGCGAGTGGCAGAGATCGTGCACTTCATCCGCAATCCTCCGCTGTCACGAGGGGTCCTTCCGGCCTACCGCGTGCTCTTCGCAGGCGCGGTTGCATCGATCCCCCGCGAATATCGCGAGCTCCTCGGCCTGGGTCGACCGCTGTTCCCCGCCGTCACGACCACCCGGGTGGTTCTCGGTGGCGTCCGACGCATTCTCGGCCGTCGGTCGACATCCGAGGACGCAGCGCTCCGCAGAATCGCGCGAATCTCGGCATCCGTCTGAGCGAAACAGGCCGAAGTCGTAACACGACGGCAGCCCGGACCCCGGTTGGGCACAATGGACGCATGGACTGGCAGACACCCGAAGACACGGTCCCGTCGCGCTTCATCACCGAGGCGGACACCAGGCACGTGCTCGGTAAGCCACCGGCAACGGGAGCGTGGCGGGATGGGGACCCGCGTGGGTTCCGGCTGTTCGCCGACCTGGGTCCGCTCGAGTTCGAGAGTGGACAGAGCCTGCCGCACGTCCGCATCGCCTTCGAGACCCGGGGCACCCTCTCCCCCGAGAGGGACAATGCGATCCTGATCGCCCACGCGCTCACCGGAGACAGCCATGTCATGGGCCCAGCCGCTCCCGGCCACCCCACGGCGGGCTGGTGGCAGGAGATCGTCGGGCCGGGACTCGCGATCGACACCGACGTCTGGTTCGTCGTCACCCCGAACATGCTCGGTGGCTGCCAGGGCTCGACCGGGCCCGCGTCCTTCTCGCCCGACGGGTTCGAATGGGCGTCACGTTTTCCGTTCACCACGATCCGCGATCAGGTCAGCGCACAGGTCGCCCTCGCCGACGCGCTCGGCATCGGGACCTGGGCTGCGGTCATCGGCGGGTCGATGGGCGGAATGCACGCGCTGGAATGGGCCGTCGGCTTTCCCGACCGGGTCGGTCGTCTCGCGGTCCTCGCGGCACCTCCCATGACCACGGCAGACCAGATCGCGCTCAACTCGGTGCAGATCGAGGCGATCAGGACGGATCCCCTGTTTGCAGGGGGAGACTTCTACGACGCGCGCGACGGTGAGGGCCCACATCGGGGGCTCGCCCTCGCGCGGCGGATGGCGCTGCTCAACTACCGCAGCCCGACCGAACTCAACGACAGGTTCGAGCGCAGCTGGCAATCCCCCATCAGCCCCCTCGGTGACGGCGGCAAGTACGCGGTCGAGTCGTACATCGACTTCCACGGCAACAAGTTCACTCGCCGCTTCGACGCCAACAGCTACATCACGCTCGTGGAAGCGATGAACTCCCACGATGTCGGTCGCGACCGCGACGGAATCGAGGCCGCCCTCGGTCGGGTACGTGCACCCACTCTCGTGCTTGGGATCGATTCAGACCGGTTATTCCCCGTCGAAGGGCAGGAACGCATTGCCGCAGGCATCCGCACGGGTATCGACGGAAACTCTCCCGCGGTCATCGAATCCGAATACGGGCACGACGGGTTCCTGATCGAGCACGTCGCCGTGAGCTTTCACCTCTCGCGGCTGCTGAATTCGCCAGCCGCCTGAGAGGCATAAACCGGCCGCGTCGTCGGTCGGGAGTATCCGGGGGGCAATATACTGCCGAGCATGGTTGGCACCCTTGATGAAGCGCAATCGACCCTCTTGCGCCCGTTCGGTGCACAACCGGGCGAAGGATGAGCCCGAAACGACTGAGCGCCGAAGAGCGGGACCGCTTCAGCTGGCAGCTCGCACGACTGCTCTACCGCACCACCCGGCTCTTCGGTCTCACGGGAACCGCGACCGCTCTGATCTGCCTGTCCCTGCCCGGCGCCATGGAGTTTACGAGCTACCTCACCTGTGTGGTCCTTCTCGCTGTCCTGGCCGTGGCGCAAACCGTGATGACCTACCGGCCCGACCCGCTGTGGATGATCCTCACCTACAGCATCGGGCTGTCGACCATCGCCGCGATCTACATCCCCGCCGGCGGCCAGCTGAACATGGGAACGGGCAGCGCCATCTCAGCTCTCGGCGCATGGGGAATCGGGTCGATGGCCACGATCCTCGTTTCCACCTGGGGGCAACTCGTCTGCCTTGCGCTCGCGTTCCTCAGCACGATCGGAACCATCCTCGCCCTCAGCACCGGAATCAATCCGCGCACTCTCCCCCTTCTCGTCTTCATCTCCGTCGGCTGGGGTGTGTCGACGATGTTCGGCCTCTGGCTCAGGTCCAGTTTCCCTCGCATCATGGCGCGCGTCGCGAGCATCGGCCGAGCGCACAACGTTGAGCGCCGGGCCACCGAGACGGAAACCCAGCGGCACAGGGACGCGAGGTTGCTGCACGACACGGTGCTCGCAACGCTCACGCTGCTCGCTCACTCCGGCGTCGGAGTCGCTCCGGAAGCCCTGCGGGCCCAGGCTGAGTCCGACGGCGCACTGCTCACGAGACTGCGCCTCGGCGAATCCCCGCAGCCCAAGTCCAGTGGCGAGTACACCCTGACCAACACCGCCGAACTCGCACTCGGAGGCACCCTCGAAGCGCTCAAGAGGCGGTTCGGCTCAATGGGACTCGACATCAACTGGCACGGCTCCGGGCAGCTTGGTCTGCCCGGCGGCAAACTCGAGGCATTCGTCCTCGCACTCAGTGAGTGTCTCGAGAACGTGCGCAGGCACTCGGGACAGACGGTCGCCCACGTCACCCTCAGCGATGACGGTGAGGTTGTCCGCGGTGTTGTGACGGATGCCGGTGTCGGCTTCGACCCGCAGGCCGTCGAAGACGGCAGGCTCGGCTTCGCCGAATCCGTGGTCGCTCGGGTGCGTGACGCGGGCGGCAGCGTGCGCGTTTTCAGCGCTCCCGACGCCGGAACGACGGTCGTACTGGAGGTTCCCAAGTGACCAGAACTGCCCGCAGACCGAACCGAACCGCTGCGGCGCGCGCCTCACTCGGAACCCACCAGCTCGGCACGGGGCTCGCGGTCGGCGGAGCGATGATCATCCTCAGCTGCCTGTGGCGCTTCTCGCTCCACCTGGGTCAGTACCCGAACCTGCACATGAACGTCGCTGCCTGGCTGCTCCTGATCGGAGCGTCTGTCGCGACCATCATCGTGGTGCGCGCGAACGGGTTCATCCTCGGCAATATCGCCTTCGTCATGCTCACGATCGCGCTGGCGGCCGTCGTGGTTCTCGATCTCGCTGCTGTATGGGGTCTCAGCGACCGCGGGCTCTTTCCCACAGCTGCCATCGCCGTCGGCGGTGTGCTTCTCGGGATCGCCAGCATCCGTCCGGTTCGGGATCTGATCATCGTGATCTCCGCGCTCGCCGTTGCGCTCGCGGTGAACTATGCCCTGAATCCCGGTCCGGACACCCTCGCTCTCGGCACCGACGTCCTGCTCTGGACCCTCGCGATCATGCCGCCACTCATCGGCGCGGCGATCGTGGGCTCCTATCGGCGAATGGTCATGATGACCCTGGATCGCGTCCTCATCCAGTCGACGGTCACCGCCCCGGCGTTCGGCGTGAGCATGCTCGAATCGGCGGAACTCGCGTCCATCGACCTTGAGATCGAGCGCCTCTTCGACGACATCGCGAGCGGCCGGGAGCCGCTCCCTCTCGAGGACGAGCGTGCGGACCGCGCCGGTGCGCTCGCCACCGAACTGCGTCTCCACCTCATCGCTGGCAGGCGACACACCTGGTTGCACCACGCCATCAGCGAGTCGGATTTCCTTTCGGGGACCGTCGATCTCCGCGACCCTGACTCACTCGCCGGGTTGCTGAACCAGCGCCAGCGAGACGGGCTGTTGTCCGCGCTGTGGCTGCTCATGTACGGTGAACAACGCGCGACGAGGGACGCGATAGTGTCCCTCGGTCCCGCTGCGGTCCAGGTCAAGGACCGCTCGGGCGGCATCCGCTTTCCCATCCGCATTGAGGCCAAGGGAATGCGACGCGTTGACGTGGAACCTGCCACCTGGCAGCATCTGGGCCGCGCAGGACGGTATGTTGATAGCACTACGCCCGGCGCACTGATAGTTGTTATCGAGTGCACCGTGGACAATCCGATTGACCACTAGGTTGTCGGATGCACAGAGGGGGAGACACATGAGCAGTGCAGAGGCACCCATTCGGCTTGCGATCGTCGATGATCACAAAATGCTTCTTGGAGCGTTGACCGAATGGATTCGCGGCGCGGCGGACGACATCACCATGGTCGCCGCTGTCCCTACCTGGCCGGAGCTGCTCACCCACCCCGAGTTCCCCGTCGACGTCGTTCTGCTCGACCTCGACCTCAAAGACAACATCCCCGTATCGCTCAAGCTCTCGACGCTCAAGACGACGGGCGTGAAGACCGTTCTGATGAGCACGTACTCCGATCCCGCTGTCGTCCGTGAGGCGCTCGCATCCGGCGCGCTCGGCTACCTCGTGAAGACGGAAGACCCGTCGATGATCGTCGAGGCGATCCGGTCAGCGATGATCGGTGAGTCGTTCATCTCACACGAACTCGACATCGCGCTCAACGCCAACAAGAGCGGATCCCCCAAGCTCAGCGCCCAGGAACGGCGGGTCATGGCCCTCTACGCCGCGGGCGAGCCGGTCAAGAGCGTCGCATACGAGCTCGGTATTTCTGAGGAGACGGCGAAGAGCTACCTCAAGCGCATTCGCGAGAAGTACCGCGCATCCGGCTTCGACGTCGGCACGAAGGTTGCGCTGCGCAAGCGCGCGATCCTCGACGGCATCATCCTCGACTAGCAGCGCACGACCCGCTGCAGCGGGTCATTTCTGGTGCCAGGCCCCGAGGCCGGGTGGCCGGGTCACTCCGACGGGTTTTCCTCGAGTGCGCGTTCCAGCCGCTCGACCTTGCCGGTGAGCTCGCCGGTGTGTCCTGGCCGGATATCGGCCTTCAGCACGAGTGACACGCGCGGACCGAACCGTGCAACGGCATCCGTTGCGCGCTTGATCACGTCGAAGACCTCGTCCCACTCCCCCTCGATCGTCGTGAACATCGAGTCAGTGGAGTTGGGCAGCCCGGACTCCCGTACGATCCTGACCGCGGCGGCAACGGCATCGTGCACCGACGCATCGGGGTTGGTGCCGCCTGACGGTGCGACGCTGAAGGCGACGAGCATGGCTACTCCCTGGCGGTTCAGTGGTGTGCAGTCCCGGACCGGGACTGGGTCTCCATGCTAACTCCGGCGGTGGGGCCCGAGACAGCCCTTGAGCCCGATGCGCGTCGACCGGCCTGCGCAACAGCCACAATCGCCCAGCCGAGCAGAACCGCATAGCCGAGATTTCGGACCGTGAGAATCGCGACCAGAACCGGGTCAGCCCGAAGCAAATGCCCGTAAAGGTAGGGGTACACCAGATGGGTCAGGACAGCGATGGCCAGAGCGATGACCGCCGGCACCAGGTAGCGGCGCCCCCGCCAGACGACACCCAGGACGACGGGCGCGACCAGCCACGTCACGAACTGCGGAGACCCCACCTTGTTGACGAGCATGAGCGTGACGACGAGGGCGAGTGCGAGCGGCGGCAGAACCTGGACCACGGGGGCTCCCCGCCTGACCGCCACGAGACCAATGAGCGCCACACCTGCAGCCGCGACGGCGCTCACGGGCGTCAGAATCGCTGCGACAGTGTCGACGTTGGGGCCCTGCACCTGGAAGGTGAGAATCTCGGTGCTGTAGTAGATGGCGCTCGACCCTGAGCCCAATGCCGCGAGCCAGAGGTACCAGGATGCGGCCGGCGCTTCGATCTGCAAGCCACGGTCGGCCTGTTCCCCGACGAAACCGAAGAGAAACTCTGACCCGCCGGCAGCGGTAACGATGAGCGCGATGACCGCGCTCGTGACCAGCCCGGCGACGACGATGTCCCACCGGCGGCGCGACGCGATCACGATGGCGGCAATGATCGCTGCCGGCCACACCTTGATCCAGGTGGCGAGCGCAAGCAGGGTGCCGGCCAGCCGCGGATGCTTCGCCACAACCAGGAGCGCGACGATCGCGAGCGGCACGGTGATCGAGTCGATGCGAGCGAGGGAGATCGGTCCGAGTGCAGCGGTGAACGCGATCCACCACCACGCTGCGGCGACCCGACGCGGCGAGCGATGCCGCCCGAGCAGGACGGCGAGAGCCGCGGCATTGAGCACGGTCACGAGGAGAAGCCACGTGAGGCCATAGTTCTCCGGGCCGGCTGCCATGGCCGCAAAGAGCGGCAGGAGCGCCGCAGCGGGATACACCCATCGCCCGTCGATTCCCGGAATTCCATCTCCGGCGAGCGCCTGCTCGATCCAGCGCTGGTACACGAGGGTCACATCGCCGAGCGGGAGTCCGATCGCGTATGCGCCGATACCGGTGCCGGGCATGCCGAGGCAGATCCAGCCGAGGGTGACATGCACGAGGACAAACGCGCCCCATACCCCGATCGACCTGCTCACCGCACTCATCCTAGGCCGCGGTGAGCTAGTACCCCAAGAAGTAATCCTTGTGGATCTGTCGCACGCCGATGGCGCGGAGGATCGGCCGGATGTCGTCGACGAACGCGGGCGGCCCCGACACCCATGCCTCCCGCGAGCCGGCGTCGGGAACGGCGGCGGCAAGACGGTCACGATCGAGGCGGCCGGACCCGAGGTAGCTGACCCCGTCCGCCAGGCGCTCTGGCTGCTCCGGTGCGAGAATCAGGACACGAACGCCAGACAGGTCGAGTCCGTCGAGCACAGCCAGCTCAGCGGCATCCGCGACGGTGTACACGAGCACCATGTCGCGAGCGCTCCCGCCGACAGCGGCGAGCTGGCTGAGGAACGGTGTGACCCCGATACCGGCGCCGACGAGCAGCACCGGTCGCGAGGTATCCCGCGGCAACAGGAAGTCGCCCCAGATTCCCGTCGCCCGCACGCGCTCGCCGGGTTCGAGGGTGCCGAGCGCGGCCTTGAAACTGCTCGCGCTGTCCCGGTACGCGATCGACAGCTCGCCGGATGCCGGTGGCGACGCAATGCTGAACATCCTCCGCTGCCCTCGCGCATCGGCACGGCGGTGCGGCACCTGCAACTCGAGGTACTGGCCTGGCTCAAACCTCACCGGCGCACTCGGCCGGAACGTCATCTCGACAATCGACGGTCCGATCCGACGACGTGACAACACCTCGAGGCGGATGCCACGGCGCTGGGTCGCGACGAATGCGAGGAGGTTACCGACGACGAGCGCGAGTTCAGGCGTCGAGTAGAGGGGTCCGATTGAATACGGCAGGGCGAACAGCACTCCGACCACCGCCGCCTCCGCGAGCTGCTGCCAGCGCTTCGGCGGGAGGGTCAGGGGTTCGCTCAGCATGAACCCGGCGAGAAACACGACCGGATACGAGGTGAACGGCGTGAGGAGCGCCGCACCGATCGACATGCCACCCGCGACCAGTCCAGCGGCGATGACGGTAACGCTCACCCCGACGAAGACGCCGGCCATCGCCAGGCGACGCGTGCGATACAGCACGAGGAACGCGCCGACGAGTACGACCGGGAGGAGCACCTGGCTTCCCGCCCACCACCACGACACGCCGAGTCCGGTTACCCCGACGACCACGGCACCGAAAGCGGCCGGATTGAAAATGTGCCTGCCCCTCACGGCGAGGAGATACTTCGACAGCGTGGCGGCGAGGGCCGCGGCCGCAGTGGCGATGAGCTCACCGGGTTCGGTACTCGGGCGGAAAATGAAAAACAGCAGGAGGCCGGTAATGAGCGCCGACTCTCCGTGCGGAACCACCCGGAACAGCCGGGCAACCCCGGCATTGGACAGGTAACTGACACCGACGGCGACGAGGAGCCCGCACAGCAGTTCAAGCGGCGTGAAGAAGAGCAGTCCGGTCGCGCTCAGCAACATGCTCACCCCGGCCAGCAGGAGAAGGAGCACAAGGACCTGCCGGTAGGTCGTGACGCGACCGAGCGCGGTATCGAACGCTCCCCGCAGTGAAACAGCTCGCGTTGGCACAATTCTCACCGGTACATCTCTCATCGGGACACCTCTCGTCGCACAATTTTCATCGCACACACCTCATCGGAACAGTTCGGCGGAGAACCCCGGGGAGTACTCAACCGATCCGTCGGTGAACATACGGAGGCCCTCGATACCGCGGCCCGCGATATCGGCCCCTGCGATGCCCGAGCCTCCGGCCCCCAGGGAAGCACGCAGCGCGACAGGACCCGTGAAGAACAACGCCGTCGCCGCACCGTCAGCCGTGGCCGCATCGTCGGCGGTGGCCCAGGTCGCAACCACCTCACGCACCGGTTCGCCGGTGCGACCATCGATCACGTGGTGCAGTCCGTTGCCCCATGCCCTCCGGTTCGTTGCCGACGCGGCCAACGCTCCCCCGGCAAAGCTCAGCACTCCGATCGCGAGTTCCGGGTCGAATGGGTGCTCGAGTGCGATCCGGATCGGCGGGCCGCTGTGCAGCAGGTCGCCGGACGCATCGACAGTGAACGAGGTATGCCCATCGGCCAGGAGAAGCTCGGACACGCGGTCGACGAGATAGCCCTTGCCCGCGGCGCCGACGTCGATCGACACGGGACGGCTCACGGTGAGCACCGTGCCGTTCAGTGCGGCGACGTCCTCCACCGCCGGCGCCGGTGCCGGAATACCGCTCTGGCGGAAGGAATACGACGCGTCGTAGCCGAGCGCGACAAGCGCGTCGCCGACCAGCGGCGAGACGCCGCCACCTGATGCTTCGCCGAGGCGCCGGTACAGGCTGAAGAGGGCGGGAGCATCCGGCCCCAGATCCCGGCTTCCGCCGACAGCGGCGATTTCCGTCACTGTCGAGTCAGCTCGGAATCGTGACCAGACGCTGTCGAACTCGTCGATGCGCCTCGCAATCCCCGTGAGCAGACCAGGCGTGATCGGCCGTTCCGAGTCGATCTGCCAGCGCGTGCCTATCGCGTCGAATGCGACAGAACCCGGTGTTCTGACGAAGCGGATGCCCGCGACGGAAACACCAGCGGCCACGAGCTCATCAGGCTCAGTCGGCATCGCCCTTGATCTCATCGATTGCCGCGTTGAATCCGCCGCTGGTCAGCGACGAGCCGGCGACCTTGGAGACCTTCAACTCGTCGATGCGCTGGCCAACGACGATGTCCGAGATGTTGTCGATGAACTCGCCCTGGAACTTCTTGCCGTTCGGAGTGTTTCCGCTCCCCGTGACGTCGAGTGCGGTCACGACGCTGTCCTCGAGCGAGAGCGTCACGGTGACCGTCTCCTCACCACCCGGTGAGGTGTAATCCCCCGTCGCCGTGTACTCGCCGTCGGTGTATTCCGCGCCGGACTCCGGCGCCGACGGAGTGTTGCCGTCGTCATTCGCTGCCTGGCCGGCCGGTGCTGAGCACCCGGCCAGTCCGCCGATGACAGCGAGTCCCGCCAGGGCTGCCGCTGTCCGTGATCTGGTGCTTGTCTGCATGGCTGATTCCGTTCTCGCGGTTGTCCAATTAGTTGAAGCTGAAACTAATGTTAGCGAGAAGCGGCGGAATTCCAACCATCGCGAGGCTGGGACGTCCCTGTGAGAAGTTCGCCCGGGTCGTCAGTCGCCGCGGATGGCGAGCAACTGCCTGACCGCGTCCGGCAGCGCCTCTGCGATATCGAGCGCGACGATCGGGCCGCCCTGTGAGGCACGTTGTGCGGCGGTCGCGTGCAGCACCTGGGCCGACGCAGCAAGCCGCGCGAGAGTGCCGGGTTCGAACGCCCCGCCGGCGTGCGTTGCCACGAGCGCACCAAGCACACCGCCAAGCACGTCGCCCGCGCCGGCGGTCGCTGTCCAGCCGGGCGCACCGGAGACAGCGATCCGCGCTCCCAGTGGCTCCGCGATAAAGGTGGTGCTGCCCTTCAGCAGCACGGTGACCCTGAGGATGTCAGCGGCACGACTGGCCCAGACTGACGGCGTCGTTGCGATGGTCTGGGCAGACACACTCTCCCCGACGTGCGCGAGCATGCGCGCCAGTTCCCTGTAGTGCGGTGTGACGACCACCCCCGCCCTCGGCGCCTCTGCCGCCATCTCGAGCGCACCGCCGTCGGCAACCACAGGCTCGCCAGACGCGAGGGCATCCGAGAAGAGGGTTCCGAGCAGACCGAGCTCCCCCGAATCCGTACCTGACCCGATGAGCCACGCCTGCACTCTCCCCGGAAGGGTCACCACCTCGGGGCGCCGCGACAACACGAGCTTCGTCGCGTCACCGAGGTACCTGATCATCCCAAGCCCGGTACGCGCAGCACCTTCAACGCCGAGAACCCCGGCACCGGGATACTCCGCTGACCCTGTGACAATGCCAAGCACGCCACGGCTGTACTTATCATCGCGCTCGGTGGGAACCGCAACGTACACTGCTGCGTCGCGCTCGGCCCACGGCATCCATTCGCTCTCCATCCCCTCACGATAGAGGCCGGTGGGATAAGTTGAACAGCCTCGGTGTGCACCAGGCACGCCGCGCTGAGGAGATCGATGCCCGCCCTGTTCACGCCGCTCACCCTGAGGAACCTCACGATCCGGAACCGCGTCTGGATCCCGGCCATGTGCCAGTACTCGGTCGAGGCGCGCGACGGCGTCCCCACCGACTGGCACCTCGTGCACCTCGGCCAGTTCGCGATCGGCGGCGCCGGACTCGTCATCTCCGAGGCCACAGCGGTCAGCCCCGAAGGCAGGATCAGCGACCGCGACACGGGGATCTGGACGGACGAACAAGCGGATGCCTGGGCGCGCGTGGTTCGGTTCATCCAGTCGCACGGTGCTGCAGCGGGTATCCAGCTCGGCCATGCCGGGCGTAAGGCATCGACCTTCGCTCCATGGGGCAGCGACGGGCGCCGCGGCAGCCTGCCCATCGCTGACGGCGGCTGGGAGACCGTCGGCCCGACAACCGACGCATTCGACGGGTTTACCGCCCCGCGCGAACTCGACGAGGCCGGCATCGACAGGGTGGTCGCCGACTTCGCAGCGGCAGCGCGTCGCGCCGTCACCGCGGGCTTCAGTGTGCTCGAGATCCACGCGGCGCACGGGTACCTGCTGCACCAGTTCCTGAGCCCGCTCGTCAACACCCGCACCGACAGCTACGGCGGATCGCTGGAGAACCGCGCACGGTTGCTGCTCAGGGTCGTCGAGGCGGTCAGGGAGAACGCCGGGAACTCCGTGGTGTTCGTCAGGTTCTCGGCGACCGACTGGGCGCCTGACGGCTGGGACGAGGGCCAAACGGCAACGGTGGCCCGCTGGGCCGCTGATGCCGGAGCAGACTTTTTCGACATCTCGACCGGTGGCGCTATCCCCGGCGTCGAGATCCCGCTCTCGCCCGGTTACCAGGTGCCGTTCGCCGCGTCAGTGAGGGCTGCTGCCGGGGTCGGTGTTGCGGCGGTCGGTTTGATCACCGATGCAGCACAGGCCGAGGAGATTGTCGCGTCGGGCAGCGCCGACGCGGTCCTGATCGGCCGAGAAGCGCTCCGCGACCCGCACTTCCCCCTGCGTGCGGCGGCCGAGCTCGGCGCGCGCATCGACTACGTGCCCGGCCAGTACGAGCGGGCGCCGTACCCGGCGCCCGCAAACAGCTAGTGCCGCCTCGTGGCATCCTGAACTTCGCCGACGAGTTCCTCGATGATGTCCTCGAGGAACAACACACCGGTCGTATCGCCTTCGCTGTTGAACGCGCGGGCGAGGTGAGCGCCTGACCGCCTCATGATGGCGAGGGCGTCTTCGAGGTCTGTGTCCTCGAAGATCGACACCAGCTGGCGGATGCGCTTGGCGGGAACCGGCTTGTCCGAGTCGTCATCGTCGTCATCCGACTCGAGGCTGAGGACATCCTTGAGGTGGAGGTAGCCTGACGGCAGCCCGTGCTCGTCGACGATCACGTAACGCGAGAAGCCGTGCTTGGCGACCGCGCGCTCGACGTCGGCCGGCGTGGCGTTCTCGGGAAGCGTGATGAGGTTCTCGAGGGGAATCGCGACGTCGATGACCTTCTTGTTGGTGAACTCGAAAGCCGCAACGAGTGCACCGGTCGAGTCGAGCAGCAAGCCCTCACGCGTCGACTGCGAGACGATGTTCGCCACCTCGTCGAGGGTGAACGTCGACGTGGCCTCGTCTTTCGGCTCCACTCCGAACAGCCTGAGGACCGCGTTGGCCGCCCCGTTGAGCACCCAGATCACCGGCTTGAAGACGCGACCGACGAAGACCAGGGGTGGCGCCAGGAGAAGCACAGCCCGGTCGGGCACCGAGAACGAGAGGTTCTTCGGCACCATCTCGCCGAACACGACGTGGAGGTAGGAGACGAGCAGCAGCGTCACGATGAACGCAACGGTCCCGACCATTTCCTCGGGGAGGCCCGTGACCGCGAGCGGCACCTCCAGCAGATGGTGGATCGCCGGCTCTGACACGTTGAGGATCAGCAGCGAGCACACGGTGATACCCAGCTGGCTCGTCGCAAGCATGAGTGTCGCGTGTTCCATCGCCCACAGCGCGGTGATGGCGCTGCGCTTGCCCTGTTCGGCCAGCGGTTCGATCTGCGATCGCTTCGCCGAGATGACGGCGAACTCAGCACCAACGAAGAAGGCGTTGCCGGCCAGCAGGACGACGAGCCAGGCGATTCCAGCCCAGTCACTCATGGTCGGCTCCTTCCTCGAGGGGGTTCGGTGTGTAACGGATGCGATCGATACGGCGACCATCGAGTCGATCGACCCGCAGCGTGCCGGAGTCGATCTCCACGGTGTCGCCAATCACGGGAAGCCTGCCGAGCTCGCTCATCACGAATCCGGCAACGGTCTCGTATGGTCCGTCTTCCGGGACCGAGATCGCCGTGCGTTCGAGCAGCTCATCCGGGCGGAGGTCGCCGGGGAAGGCGATGGAGTCGAGGGTGCGGACAACGCCCGCTCGAGTGCGGTCATGCTCGTCGGCGACCTCACCGACCAGTTCCTCGACCAGGTCCTCGAGAGTCGCGATCCCTGCGGTTCCGCCGTACTCATCGACGACGACAGCCATCTGGAAGCCGCGGCCGCGCAATTCGCTGAGCAGCGCGTCGAGGCGCATGGTCTCGGGAACACGCACGATCTCGGACTGCAGCGCCGACACGGGCACATCTCCGCGCTTGGCGCGAGGTACAGCAATGGCCTGCTTGACGTGCACGAGGCCGACGACGTCGTCGGCGTCCTCATCGATGACGGGGAACCGGGAGTAACCGGTCGTTCGTGCGAGCTCGACCACGAGCCTCGCCGAGTCTCCCCTGCGGACAGCCTCGACGCGTGGCCGTGGCGTCATGACATCCGCCGCTGTGTGGCTCGCGAACTGCAGAGTGCGGTTCAGCAGCGTCGCGGTGTCGCGCTCGAGGGTGCCCGCTCCCGCGCTTCGACGCACGAGGCTCGACAGTTCCTCGGCGGTGCGCGCGCCGGACAGCTCTTCCTTCGGCTCGATCCCGATCGAACGAAGTAGTCCGTTTGCACTGCCGTTGAGCAGCACAACCGCTGGCTTGAACACCGCGGTGAACAACGACTGGAACGGGATAACCAGCTTGGCGGTCTGGACCGGGAGGGCGAGGGCGAAGTTCTTCGGAACGAGTTCGCCGATGATCATCGACAGCAGGGTGGCCACCACAATCGCGACGGTCGTCGCCACGGGGACGACGGCGATCTCCGGGAGACCGACGGAGACGAGCGGCTCCGAGAGCAGGGTCGTGATCGCCGGTTCCATCGTGTACCCGGTGAGAAGCGTGGTGAGGGTGATGCCGAGCTGCGCACTCGACAGGTGGGTCGAGGTGATCCGCAGGGCGGCGATCGTCCTGCCCAGCCGTGACTCGCCGCGCTCCTGGCGCGCCTCGAGTTCGGAACGGTCGAGGTTCACGAGCGCGAACTCGCTGGCGACGAAGAGACCGGTGCCGACGGTCAGGAGCAACCCGACGCCGAGCATGATCCACTCAAACACAGGTCACCTCCCACGCGGGAGAGGCACATTGTTGAGAAGCGGGCGAGTCAGCAGAAGGGGGGTCGTCCATTGTGCTCGCAATTATACGCAGGCGGCCATCGCTCCCGCCGTGAAACACCTGAGGTGGCGAGGCCGAAGACCCGGTCGAGCGGCGGACAGGGCGACTACCAGGACACCGGCAGCGCCTTACCCTCGTCATATCCCGCTGCCGACTGAACGCCGACAAGGGCGCGCTCCCTGAATTCCTCCACGTTCGATGCCCCGGCGTATGTGAACGATGACCGCACTCCCGAGGTGATCATGTCGAGCAGGTCCTCAACGCTCGGGCGGCCGGGATCGAGGTAGATCTTCGACGACGAGATTCCTTCGGCGAACAGTGTCTTGCGAGCCAGCTCATACGGGTCGAGTCGCCCGAACCGTTCCTGGACAGCCTTGGTGGATGCCATCCCCCAGCTTTCCTTGTACAGCCGCCCGTCGGCATCCGTGTGCAGGGTTCCCGGCGCTTCGACGGTTCCGGCAAACCAGGATCCGATCATCACGCTCGATGCTCCTGCGGCCAGCGCGAGGGCGACATCCCGCGGGTAGCGCACTCCGCCGTCTGCCCACACGTGAGCGCCGAGGTCACGAGCGGCCGCCGAGGTTTCGAGGACAGCCGAGAACTGCGGCCTGCCGACGGCCGTCATCATCCGGGTTGTGCACATGGCACCGGGGCCCACTCCGACCTTGAGGATGTCGGCCCCGGCCGCGACGAGGTCGCTGACGCCCACCGGCGTCACGACGTTGCCGGCGACGAGCGGGAGTCCAAGACCGAGCGATTTCACCGTTGCGAGTGCTCTGAGCATCCCTTCCTGGTGGCCGTGCGCGGTGTCGAGGACGAGCACGTCGACGCCGGCAGCGGCGAGGGCTCGCGCCTTGGCCGCCACGTCGCCGTTGATGCCGATCGCTGCCGCGACAACCAGCCGGCCGGAGGCATCAACCGCCGGCCGATACAGGGTTGCCCTCAGCGCGCTCGTACGCGACAGGGTCCCAATCAGCTTTCCGTGCCGCAGCACTGGGGCGAAGTCGAGCTCGGCCGCGACGAGCAGGTCGAAGGCGCTCCGCGGGTCGGTCACGTCTTCCGCATCGATCGACGTGAGCCTCTCGTACAGCAAATCACCGAGTTTCGCATCGGGGGGCGTCGACCCGAGCACGGTGGCCGGAAGGCATCCGAGATACTCCCCGGCCGGTGACCTGAGGACGATACCGTGGCCGGCCAGAGCCGGGGTCACGAGTAACGCGTCAGCGACGGTGGCGTCAGCGGTGAATTCAATCGGCGTGTCATATTCGACGGGCTGGTCCTTGACCCAGCGGATCGCGGAATCGAGGTCCTGAAGCGGCATGTCCTGCGGAAGCACACCGAGACCGCCGCGCCGCGCGAGGGTCGCAGCGAGGCGGGGGCCGGTCACCGAGTTCATGTTGGCGGACACGATCGGAATCCGTGTCGCCGTCCCATCCCCCGGCGCGAGCGAGACCTCGAGCCTCGAGGTCACCGCCGACCGCGACGGGACGAGAAAAACGTCGGAATAGGTGAGATCGAAATCTGGTTCCTGCCCGTAGAACTCCATGAAGTCCACGCTACTCATCCGAGCGAAGGGCCGCAGCATCAAGCCAAAGGGATTAGGCTTGATAACTGGATCTGACAGCGCTTCCCACGGATGTCGCTGTTGTGCTCAATTCAATGGAGAGAGTGGTGGTCTGGCGGTGTCAAGCCAGTTGACCGGTGTGGGAACTGACGACGGTTCGTCGGGTGAATTTGGGGCTAACGAGTGGCTCGTCGATGAGATGTACGAGCAGTACATTGTCGACAAGAATTCCGTTGATCAGTCGTGGTGGCCGATTCTCGAGAATTACTCGCCAGTGAAGGGCGACGGCGCGACGCGACCGACCCCTCCCTCGCACCCGCTCACTGCCCCGATCCCTGTGATCGGAGCGCAGCCCGAAGCGAAGACCACGTCTGTGCAGCCGAAAGCTGCGCCGATCCCGGCGGACGCCCCGCGCACCGCCCCGACGAAACCGGCGGCACCTGACAGCTCTGACGCCGAGCGCGAGGAACCGCAGGACACCGTGCAGCCGCTGCGCGGCATGGCGAAGTCGCTCGCGACCAACATGGAAACCAGCCTGACGGTTCCGACGGCGACGAGCGTGCGGACAATCCCCGCCAAGCTCATGATCGACAACCGAATCGTCATCAACAACCACCTCAAGCGCGCCCGAGGCGGCAAGGTCAGCTTCACCCACCTCATCGGCTGGGCCCTGATCCAGACCCTCAAGGATTTCCGCAGCCAGAACGTCTACTACGACATCGTCGACGGCAAGCCCAGTGTCGTCGCCCCGGCGCACGTCGGGCTGGGTATCGCCGTTGACATTCCCAAGCCTGACGGCACCCGGGCGCTCCTCGTTCCCGCGATCAAGAAGGCAGACACGCTGACCTTCGGCGAGTACCTCGCCGCGTACGAAGATCTCGTCACCCGCGCGCGCAGCAACAAGCTGACCGCGGATGACTTCAAGGGTGCGTCGGTGTCGCTGACGAACCCCGGTGGAATCGGCACCGAGCACTCGGTACCTCGGCTCATGAAGGGGCAGGGCTGCATCATCGGCGCCGGTGCCCTCGACTACCCGGCCGAGTTCCAGGGTGCGAGCGAGCACACGCTCGTCGAGCTCGCCATCGGCAAGACGATCACCCTCACCTCGACCTACGACCACCGCGTCATTCAGGGTGCCGGCTCCGGCGAGTTCCTCAAGAAGGTTCACGAACTCCTCACCGGCCAGAAGTCGTTCTACCAGGACATCTTCGCCGCCCTCCGCATCCCGTACGACCCGGTGCACTGGGCACCGGACATCTCGGTCGACCTCAGCGACACGGTCAACAAGACCGCTCGCGTGCAGGAACTCATCAACTCGTTCCGGGTGCGCGGCCACCTCATGGCCGACGTCGACCCGCTCGAATATGTTCAGCGGTCACACCCCGACCTCGACATCCTCAACCATGGCCTGACCTTCTGGGACCTCGACCGTGAGTTCGTCACCGGCGGCTTCGGCGACAGGCGCCAGGCCAAGCTCCGCGACATCCTCGGCCTGCTCCGCGACTCGTACTGCCGCACAATCGGCCTCGAGTACATGCACATCCAGGATCCGGCGCAGCGCAAGTGGATCCAGGAAAAGGTGGAGCGCCCGTACGCCAAGCCGACCCACGACGAGCAGATGCGCATCCTCGGCAAGCTCAACGAGGCCGAGGCATTCGAGACCTTCCTCCAGACCAAGTACGTCGGCCAGAAGCGCTTCAGCCTCGAGGGCGGCGAATCGACCATCGCACTGCTCGACGCCATCCTGCAGGGTGCTGCCGAAGCGGGGCTCGACGGCGCCGCCATCGGCATGGCCCACCGCGGACGCCTCAACGTCCTCACCAACATCGCGGGCAAAACCTACGGCCAGGTCTTCCAGGAGTTTGAGGGAACGACCAAGAAGGCATCGGGTTCCGGCGACGTCAAGTACCACCTCGGCACCGAGGGAACCTTCAGCGCCTCCGACGGCAGCGAACTGCCGGTGTACCTCGCGGCCAACCCGTCACACCTCGAAGCTGTCGACGGCGTCCTCGAGGGTATCGTCCGCGCGAAGCAGGATCGCCAGCCGATCGGGTCATACTCAACGCTCCCCATCCTCGTCCACGGTGACGCAGCGATGGCCGGCCAGGGAATCGTGCTCGAGACGATGCAGCTGTCTCAGCTGCGCGGCTACCGCACGGGCGGAACGATCCACCTCGTCGTCAACAACCAGGTCGGCTTCACGACGACCCCGGGTGAAGGCCGCTCGTCGGTGTACTCGACCGACGTCGCCAAGACGATCCAGGCGCCGATCTGGCACGTGAACGGTGACGACCCCGAGAGCGTCGTCCGTGTTGCGCGGCTGGCACTCGAGTACCGCCAGGAATTCAAGAAGGACGTCGTCATCGACCTCATCTGTTACCGCAGGCGCGGTCACAACGAGGGCGACGACCCGTCGATGACGCAGCCGCTGATGTACAACCTCATCGAGCAGAAGCGCAGTGTGCGCAAGCTCTACACCGAGGCTCTCGTCGGTCGTGGTGACATCACCGAAGACGAGTACGAGGCATCCCACCGCGACTTCCAGGACCGCCTTGAGCGGGCGTTCATGGAAACCCACGCCTCCCAGACGGCGTCGACGCCCATCATCCTCGATGACATGGCCGATGACGACGGATACTCCGGAGAGCCTGAGACCACGGGCGTGCCCGAGGCCGTCGTGCAGCTCATCGGCGACGCGTTCAACAACAAGCCAGCCGGATTCACTGTGCACCCGAAGCTGCAGCAGCTTCTGCAGAAGCGGCTCGACATGAGCCGCAACGGCAACATCGACTGGGCATTCGGCGAGCTCCTCGCGCTCGGTTCCCTCCTCGTCGAGGGCACCCCGGTGCGCATGAGCGGCCAGGACAGCCGACGCGGCACCTTCGTGCAGCGCCACGCCGTCCTTCACGACCGCGTGAACGGCCAGGAGTGGCTCCCACTTGCCAACCTCGCCGATAACCAGGCGAGGTTCTGGATCTACGATTCGCTGCTGAGCGAGTATGCGGTCATGGGCTTCGAATACGGATACTCCGTGGAACGCCCCGACGCGCTCGTGCTGTGGGAAGCCCAGTTCGGTGACTTCGCCAACGGTGGGCAAACCATCGTCGACGAGTTCATCTCGAGTGCCGAGCAGAAGTGGGGACAGCGTTCGAGCGTCGTGCTGCTGCTGCCACACGGCTACGAGGGACAGGGACCAGACCACTCGTCCGCGCGGATCGAGCGCTACCTGCAGCTGTGCGCCGAGAACAACATGACGGTTGCCCGCCCATCGACGCCCGCGTCGTACTTCCACCTGCTGCGCCGCCAGGCATACGCGAGGCCCCGTCGTCCGCTCGTCGTCTTCACGCCGAAGGCCATGCTCCGCCTCCGCGGCGCGTCGTCGAGTGTCGAGGACTTCACGAGCGGCAGGTTCGAGCCCGTGATCGACGATGGCCGGGTGACGGACAAGGCTGCGGTGAAGCGTGTTCTGCTGCACTCGGGCAAGATCCACTGGGACCTCGTCTCCGAGCTCGCGAAGCAGCCGAACGATGAGATCGCCCTCGTGCGGCTCGAGCAGTACTACCCGCTGCCGAAGGACGAACTCACCGCTGTGATCGCCCAGTACCCGAACGCCGAGCTGGTGTGGGTACAGGACGAGCCGGAGAACCAGGGTGCATGGCCGTTCATCGCTCTCGAGGCATCGAAGCACGTCGGAGAGCGCAGCATCCGCGTTGTCTCCCGCGCCGCATCGGCGTCGCCCGCAACGGGTTCTGCAAAGCGCCACGCGTCTGAGCAGGCAGACCTGCTGTCGAGGGCACTCACGCTCTAGAGCGTCATTTACAGATCGGGAGGGGTGCTGGCTTCGGCCGGCACCCCTCTCGTGTTTCTCCGGCTGGACTCGCCACACTGGCTACACCTGCCAGCAGGCTCTCCTCGAGCAGCGGCATCCGGCCTACTCTGAGGAAATGGAATATGCCATCCTGGGCCTCTTCGGAGTCCTGGCCATCGTCGTGGTCGCGCGCTTCGCACCCAGGCTCGGAGTGGCGAGTCCGCTCATCCTTGTCGTCGTCGGCATCGGCGCGAGCTTCGTGCCCGGCGTCCCCGAGATCGTTGTACCGCCCGAACTGATCCTCTCGGTGGTTCTGCCCCCGATCCTCTACGCGGCAGCGGTCAACGTCCCCCTCGTCGACTTCCGACGGAACCTCAAGGCGATCACCGGACTCTCCGTGCTGCTCGTGATTGTCTCGGCGTTCATCACGGGTTTCGCTCTGTACCTGATCCTCCCCGACCTCAGCCTGCCCGCCGCGATTGCCCTCGGCGCTGTGATCAGCCCGCCGGATGCTGTCGCCGCGACGTCGATAGGAAAGCGGCTCGGTCTTCCACCGCGACTGGTCACCGTACTGGAGGGTGAGGGTCTTGTGAACGACGCAACGGCGCTCGTCCTGCTGCGCTCAGCGATCGCCGCGTCCGCAGGGGCGGTCTCTCTCGGTGAAGTGGCCGGGGAATTCGCTTACGCGGTCGCTGCCGCCATCGTCATCGGAATCGCCGTCGGTTACGCGATGGTCTGGGTCCGGTCGAAGCTCGACGATCCGATCCTCAACACCACGCTGTCGTTCACCGTGCCGTTCCTGGCCTTCCTGCCCGCCGAGGAACTCAACGCGTCAGGGGTTCTCGCCGTGGTGGTCGCCGGCCTGATCACCGGTCACAACAGTGCCAGGTACTTCAGCTCCCATGATCGGATCGCCGAGCGCCTGAACTGGCGTACAGCACAGTTCGTTCTGGAGAACGGCGTTTTCCTCCTGATGGGCATCGAGCTGCGCACACTCATCGACCAGGTGGAGGCAGACGACCTCAGCGTCCTCGAGGCGGTCGGCCTCGGCATCCTCGCGAGCATTCTCCTCATGCTCATACGTACCCTCTTCGTGATCCCGCTCATCGCTGTACTGCGCCGCGACCAGCGACGCGCCAAGGGGCAGGAGCGGTACCTCGACTCCGCACTCAGGAAACTCGACGACCGTGAGCACGACGAGGACTCCTCACCGGCAAACACCAAACGGATTCGCCGGTTCCTCACCCGCCAGCGCGCGGACGTCTCGTTCCTGACCTCAGAGGGCCTCGGCTGGAGAGGCGGTGCCGTGATCGCCTGGTCTGGAATGCGCGGCGTCGTCACTCTCGCAGCGGCGCAGTCACTGCCGACCGACATCCCGTACCGCCCGCAACTGATCCTCATCGCGTTCACTGTCGCCGTTGTCACACTGCTGGGCAACGGCGGTACGCTGCCGTTCCTCATCCGCAAACTCGGGATCGTCGGAACCGATCCGAGGGCTGACCGGGCCGAACTCGCCACCCTCATCAACGAGATCAGCGACGTCGGACTTGCGACCCTCGACAACCCCGACCTGCTCGCCGAGAACGGGGGCGAATTCTCCCCCGATGTCATCCAGCGGGTGCGTGAGGACAGCGTGATGCGCAGCGAGTCGGTCGCCGAAGTGCGCTCGGGGCAACCGGGGCCGCACCAGCAGCACCGGATCCTTCGGCTGCGGGTACTCCAGGCGGAGCGCGACGCACTGCTCGACGCCCGGGCTACCGGCGCGTACAGCTCGAGGGTGATGGAACGGGCACAAAACATCCTCGACCTCGAAGAGTCCCGGCTCGCCCAGTTGAGTGGCCCCTCCGGCCGCCAGTGACTCTCCCGTCAGTGTGCTGCTGAACGTTGACAGACACACGAAGGCGGTGAACCGATGCCCTAGCATCCGTTCACCGCCTTCTCCCCCGACCCCCGGTTCTCCCCGTCCGCCTGGCTAGCTCGTGTGCCCAGCGGCGACGGGCTCATCCGCGTCAGCGGCGGGCTGCCGGTCGGCCGAATGGATGCCACGCGACAGTTTGCTCGGCCACCAGATCGCGCGGCCGATGTCGTAACTCAACGCGGGCACGAGCAGCGTGCGAACCAGGAACGTGTCGAGAAGCACACCGAATGCGACGATGAACGCGATCTGGAGCAGGAACAGGATCGGAATGACGCTGAGCGCCGCGAACGTCGCGGCGAGGACAAGACCCGCAGAGGTGATGACACCACCGGTGACGGCGAGCCCGCGCAGGATTCCCTGCTTCGTGCCGTGGTTCTTCGATTCCTCCCGCACCCTCGTCATGAGGAAGATGTTGTAATCCACCCCGAGGGCCACCAGAAAGACGAATCCGAACAGCGGAACAGACGGGTCGGCTCCCGGGAAGTCGAAGATGCCGTTGAATACCCAGGCCGACACTCCGAGCGCCGCACCGAACGACAGCACAACGCTCGCGATCAGCAGCAAGGGAGCAACGATCGACCGGAGCAGGAGCATCAGGATGAGCGTGATCGCGGCGAGAATCAGCGGGATCAGCAGATTGCGGTCCTGGATAGCTGTGGTGTTCGAGTCGAGCGCGATGGCTGTCGTCCCGCCGACGAGTACGGGGTTCGACTCGGTCGAGATATCGGCCAGCTTGTCGCGCAGGTCGACAACCACGTTCTCCGCTGCGATCGAGTCGCCGGCGTCCTCGAGCGTTGCCGAGAGCAGCACGTTTCCGTCGACGACGGTGACGTCAGGGACGGGAGTTCCGGGAGGGCCAAGCGGCTGGACGCCGTCTTCCGTCACCGGGAGTGAGCCTGACGGCGACTCCTCGGAAAGTACGGTGAGCGAGTCGACGCCATCGGTGTCGAGCACGATCTCCGAGACAGCCTCGAGCTCGTCCTCTGGCGCGATGATGACGGTCGGTGAACCGGAGCCGGCCGGGAAGTGGTCGGCGAGGACGGCCTGTCCGTCACGGGCCTGTGATTCGCCGAGCACGAACTCGCTCTGGGCGACTCCGTCCGCCTTGAGCTGGAACATCCCCAGGCAGAGGACGCCGAGAAGCAGAACGCTGGAGATCCAGATGACACGCGGGCGTCTGGCGATGAGACGCGCGAGGCGGGGCCAGAGACCCTTCCTGTCGGCACCGATCGGGTTGACGTCTTTTTCCTCGGCCTTCGGGCGGATCGGCCAGAACGCGACTTTCCCCGCCCAGAACAGGAGTGCGGGCAGAAGCGTGAGTGAGGCAAGGAGTGCGAACACGATGCCGATGGATGCGACGGGACCAAGTGACTTGTTCGAGTTCAGATCGGAGAAGAGCAGCAGGAGAAGCGCGGCGATGACCGTGCCACCCGAGGCGAGAATCGGCTCCCACGATCCCTTGAGCGCCGCCCACGTGGCCTTCCACTTCGTCGGCTGGGTGACGAGGGACTCCCGGAACCTGGCGATGTAGAGCAGCGAGTAGTCCGTCGCTGCACCGATGACGAGGATGAAGAGAATGCCCTGGGTCTGGCCACTCAGCAGCAGGATGTCGGCGCGGGCCAGCTGCACAACGACGAGGATCGACGCGCAGAGCGCCGAGAGGCTGGAGAACAGCACGAGGACAGGGAGCAGCGGCGACCGGTAGACGACAACGAGGATTACGAAAACCGCGCCGAGGGCGACAAGGAGGAGCAGACCGTCGATACCAGCGAATGCTTCGGTGAGGTCGGCGGTCAGTCCTGCCGGTCCGGTAATGGCGGCCGTGACGCCGTCGATCGGGTTCTCGGCGAGGACATCACGAAGTGCTTCGACCGTGTCAGCGATCGTTGCATCGGTGTCGAGCACCGTGACGACCTGGACTGCCTCACCATCGTCCGAGACGATGGGCGGTGAACTCTCGTCGGCGAGGACGCCATCCACGTCGGCAAACTCGGCGACGGTCTCGTCGATCTCCGCCAGGTCGGTCTCGGTCAGGCCGCCGTCACGTTCGAAGACCACGATCGCGGGGATGACATCGTCATCGCGGAACTCCGCCTGAAGATCCTGGACCTTGGTGGCCTCTGCGCTCGCGGGCAGCTGCTGCGACTGGTCGTTGGTACTGACCTCGCTGATCTGGCCGAAACTCGCGCCGCCGGCGCCGAACAGCCCAAACCACACGAGGATGAGGGCGGCGGGGATGAGAACACGCAGCCAGACAGGCACGCGGGAGTCTCGACGAGAGGCAGGAGTCTTGATCACACTCCCTACGTTACGTTCGCACCAACGCCGCCCGCGTCGATCAAAAGTTGGAAATCAGGAGTGAGACGCCTGCACAGCGCGAAGCTTCGCCAGCACCTGCAGCTTGAGGTCTTCCGGTGCCGTTTCCTTACACGCCCTCTGGACGGCATCCGTCAGCGTACGCGCGAGCAGAGCTTCCTCCCGGCACGACGCGCAGTGCTCGAGGTGCTCCCGGATATCAGCGGCGTTCGCCTGGCAGACCTCATTCCGGAGGTACTCCTCCAGGTCGCGCTTGGCTTGGTCGCATCCGCAATCTGTCATTTTCGTGCTCCTGTCGGGCGCGTGTCGATGCCGCGCTCCGTTGCGTAGTCAGCCAAAAGGTCCCGCAGCATCCGCCTGCCTCTATGCAGTCGGCTCATAACGGTCCCAATCGGGGTTTTCATGATGTCGGCGATTTCCTGGTAGGCAAAACCTTCAACGTCTGCCAGGTAGACCGCGAGTCGGAAGTCCTCAGGAATGGCCTGGAGCGCATCCTTCACAGCACTGTCTGGCATGTGGTCAATAGCCTCGGCCTCGGCCGATCGGGACGACGTCGCCGTTGTCGACTCCGCGCCACCCATCTGCCAGTCTTCGAGGTCATCGATCGTGCCCTGGTACGGCTCGCGCTGCTTCTTGCGATAGATGTTGATGTACGTGTTCGTCAGGATGCGGTACAGCCACGCCTTGAGGTTCGTGCCCTGCGTGTACTGCCCAAAAGCCGCGTATGCCTTCACAAACGTCTCCTGGACGAGGTCCTGCGCGTCAGACGGATTCTTCGTCATGCGCATGGCCGCGCCATACAACTGGTCGATGAACGGCAGGGCCTGTTCTTCGAACAGTTTGCGCGGGTCTTCGACCGGTTCAGGGGCTGGGTTATCGTCCACGGTGGTCATCACAGGCAAGTCTACGACCGCTTTGACGAGACCGCCCGGGAGGTCGGGAACAAGCCCGGCGGCGACAGGCATGCTCACCTGTCGTTCAAGGACGCGAACTGTCATTGCCGAAGTGCCTCCAAAGCTGTAATGGCCGATACATTAGATAAACAATGCTTGAGTCTCAATATTCCGCACCGGAGTTCGACATCTACGGCGACCGTTCCCAGCCCGCCGGCGATAAGCCGTGGCCAGCGCCCATCGCCTCCGGTCCGATCGAGGCCGTCGTCTCGCTTCCCGGGTCGAAGTCGCTGACGAACCGCGAACTCGTGCTCGCCGCCCTCGCCGAGTCGCCGTCACTGCTGCGCGCACCGCTCCACTCGCGCGACAGCCAGAACATGATTGAGGCCCTGCGGTCCCTCGGCACAACGATCACCGAGACGGATGCCACCGGCGAGTTCGGCGCTGACCTTCTGGTGACGCCCGGCGAACTGACCGGCTCAACCACCGTCGACTGCGGCCTCGCCGGCACGGTGATGCGCTTTGTTCCTCCCGTTGCGGCTCTCGCTCTCGGCCCGACGACATTCGATGCCGATGACTCAGCACGCGGTCGGCCCATGAAGACACTGATCTCCTCACTCCGCGCGCTCGGCGTCGATATCAACGACGACGGACGCGGATCGCTGCCGTTCACCGTTCACGGCACCGGCCGCGTCGGTGGCGGAGAACTCACCATCGACGCGTCGAGCTCGAGCCAGTTCGTCTCAGCGCTCCTTCTCGCCGCCGCGCGATTCGACGATGGACTCACTCTGACCCACTCGGGCGAGCGGCTGCCGAGCCTGCCGCACATCGATATGACCCTTGCCGCACTCTCCGCTCGCGGCGTGACGGCGTCTTCTCCTCAACCGGGAACCTGGCGGGTCGAACCCGGCCCGATCGCCGGCCTGGACGTCGACATCGAACCCGACCTCTCGAATGCGGCCCCGTTCCTCGTCGCCGCGATCGTCACGGGTGGAAGCGTCACCATTCCCCGGTGGCCGGCAGAGACCACCCAGGTCGGCGCCGAGCTGCTCGAGATCCTCCCCCGCTTCGGTGCGACAGTATCCGTCGACGGCGACCGCGTCACGGTGACCGGAACCGGTCGCATCCTCGGCGTCGACCTCGACCTCACAACGGCCGGTGAACTCGCGCCGCCGCTCGTCGCCCTCGCCGCTCTTGCCGAGTCCCCATCGACGATCACCGGGATCGGCCACATCCGTCACCACGAAACCGACCGGCTCGCAGCTCTCGCTACCGAAATCAACCAACTGGGCGGCGAGGTGACCGAACTCGACGACGGCCTCTCGATTGTGCCGAAGCCGCTCACGGGTGGAGTGTGGTCGAGCTACCACGACCACCGCATGGCAACGGCGGGCGCGATCATCGGCCTCGCCGTCGACGGCGTCTCGATCGAGAACATCGCGACCACGGCGAAGACACTGCCCCAATTCCCCGAACTATGGACGACCATGCTCTCGAAAGCTGTCAGCGCATGAGCTGGTGGGACACCGGCGACGACGACGAGCCCGAATTCGACGAATCATCGATCCGCGTTCGGCCGAACCGCAAGGGCAACCGGCCGCGCACGAAAACCCGACCTGAGCACAACGACGCCCAGACCGCACGGGTCCTCGCCGTCGACCGCGGCCGGTACACCGTGCTGCTCGACGAAGGAACGAAGAAGGAACGCCGGATCACCGCGTCACGGGCATCCGAGCTCCGCAAGCATGCCGTCGTCAACGGTGACCGCGTCGACGTGGTCGGTGACCTTTCCGGTGAGCCGGGCACCCTCGCCCGCATCGTTCGGATCGTCCCGCGCACGACGCTGCTCCGCCGAAGCGCCGACGACTCCGACGAGGTCGAGCGGGTCATCGTCGCGAACGCCGACCAGATGCTCGTCGTCGTCGCTGCCGCTGACCCCGAACCACGCGAGCGCCTCGTCGACCGGTACCTCATCGCCGCCCTCGACGCCGGCATCCGCCCCATTCTCTGCATCACGAAGACGGACCTGGCCGATCCCTCTGAGTTCCTCAAGAACTTCGCCGGGCTCGACCTGCTCGTCTTCACAAGCGCTGAAGATCGGATGCCGCTCGCTGAGATCACCGACGCCCTGATCGGCCACGACACGGTGTTTGTCGGGCACTCCGGTGTCGGCAAGTCCACGCTGGTGAACGCGCTGGTGCCGAGCGCGCAGCGAGCGACCGGACACGTCAACGTCGTTACCGGCCGCGGCAGGCACACCTCCTCGTCGACGGTGTCCTACCGGATCGAGAACGAGAATGGCACAGGGTGGGTCATCGACACCCCCGGCGTCCGCTCATTCGGGCTCGGACACATTGACCCGGCGAACGTCCTCAAGGCATTCACCGACCTCGCAGAGGCGGCCGAGCGGTGCCCCCGCGGTTGCACCCACCTGCCGGACGCGCCGGACTGTGCCATCATCGAGGCAGTCGAGTCGGGCGAACTCGGCGAGACCGGCCCCGCGAGACTCGACTCACTGCAGCGCCTGCTCGCGACCTTCGCGACCCGAGCGGCCACGAGAGATGCTTAGGCTGGAACCATGACAGACTCATCGACCACCACCGCTCCCGACGCTCCGCTGCGGCTGCAGCCGGGCGAGACCGCTCCATCGTTCACTCTTCCCAGCTCGGCGGGAACACCGGTCTCCCTCGCGGACTTCGCCGGCTCGAAGGTCATCCTCTACTTCTACCCGGCAGCGATGACCCCTGGCTGCACCACCCAGGCCTGTGACTTCCGCGACAGCCTCGGCTCACTCCAGGGAGCGGGATACACCGTTCTCGGCATTTCCAAGGACTCGCCAGACAAGCTCGCCGCTTTTGCCGAGCGAGACGGGCTAACCTTCCCGCTGCTCAGCGACGAGGACCTCACCGTCCACAAGGCGTACGGTGCCTACGGCGACAAGAACTCGTACGGCCGGATCATCACCGGCGTGCTCCGCTCAACCTTCGTGATCGACGAGAAGGGCGCCATCGAGCTCGCCCTCTACAACGTCAAGGCGACGGGGCACGTTGCCTCGCTGCGGAAGAAGCTCGGCATAGCCTGATCCGCCCAGTAGCGCGCGAGCGCTGCACATCCTGCTCTGCGCTGCAGAAGCTTCTACAGCGCAGAGCAGGAAACTGCAGCGCTCGGCGCGAGCGCTACTCGATGTCGGGGCGACGGAGCGCTTCCATCACACTCTTCGTGAAGAGCAGCACGAGCGCGACAAGGGTCGGGGCGAGGATCGCCCAGCCCCACGCGGGCTGCGCCGTCGCGCCCTGGAAGGCGCCGACCGCGATCGCGAGCTGCACGAGCTGCCAAACCAGCGCCGCTCCACGGCTCCACGGTGCCCTCCTCGCCATCGCGACGGCGACGGCTGAAACGAAGACCGCCGCGATCGCGGCAAGCACGGTGAGGGCGAGCGCGCTGGCGAAGGATGCCGCCGGTTGTGTGAGGACGTCGAAGACGAGAACAACCACGACGCAGATCATGGCCAGAGCCTCGATGAACAAAAGGCCGGTGAGCAGGCGGATCGCGAGAGATCCTCGCGTCTCGGGCGAAAAACTGGAAATTGTAGACCTTTCGTGTGTCCGTTTTGTGTCGGGAGCGTTATTCACAGGTATATCGCACCCAAATCTATTGATTTGACTGAGCCCTTATGGGAACATAATTGAGGCCTCGATCTGCGGTTCACAAAGAGGTGAGCGGATCCCATCGTGTGATCGCCCTCTCAGATCCGGGCCCGTTTCCATTTTCGACCACAGAGGTCGCATACCCGCAATTCAAAGGAGTACCCCCATGGACTGGCGCGACAAAGCCGCTTGCCTCACCGCAGATCCTGAACTATTTTTCCCGGTGGGAAACACAGGTCCGGCAGTCGACCAGATCGACAAGGCGAAAGCCGTGTGCGGTCGGTGCACTGTGACCGAAATCTGCCTCCAGTACGCACTCGAGACCGGTCAGGACTCGGGAGTCTGGGGTGGCCTCTCCGAAGACGAGCGTCGTGCGCTCAAGCGCCGCGCCGCTCGCGCCCGCCGCGCTTCCTGAGCCGACGGGCCTGAGGTACCGCGCCCTAGCGTCAGACCTCAGGCACTGACAACGAAAAGACCGTTGCCCACTCTCTCCGGAGAGTGGGCAACGGTCTTTTCTGCACTCGTCACCGAGAAGACAGCGGATGCTACGTGCGAGAGATCCAGCGAAGCGGCACCTCGATCGTGACCTCGGTTCCAGAGCCGACGACCGTGTGCCAGTCGATGGTCCCGCTGAGCTCGCCCTGGATGAGCGTACGGACGATCTGGGTGCCGAGACCCGAACCGACCTTGCCCTCCTGGAGCCCGACGCCGTTGTCGCGGACGAGCACAGTGAGTTCGTCTCCCGACCGGTCAGCGACGATCTCGACCTCTCCGTCGCGGCCCGCGAGTCCGTGTTCGACGGCATTCGTCACGAGCTCGGTGAGCGCCAGCGCGAGCGGCGTCGCGTACGCGCTGGGGAGCACCCCGAACTCACCGGTCTTGTGGGGATGCACCGTCGTGTTGTGACTTGACGCAACCTCGGCGATGAGCATGAGCACGCGCTCGAAGACCTCGTCGAAGTTGACGTCCTGGGTCAGTCCCTCCGACAGCGTGTCGTGAACGACGGCAATGGCAGCGACCCGCCTCATCGCCTGCGACAGTGCCTCGCGAGCCTCATCGTTGTGTGCACGCCGCGCCTGGATCCGAAGCAGGGATGCCACGGTCTGCAGGTTGTTCTTGACCCGGTGATGGATCTCGCGGATCGTGGCATCCTTCGTGATGAGTTCACGCTCCTGGTGACGAAGCTCGGACACATCGCGGCAAAGCACGATCGCCCCGGCTCGTTCGCCACGGTGACGAAGGGGAATCGCCCGAAGCGACACCGTCACTCCCCTGGCCTCGATGTCCGTGCGCCACGGCGCGCGACCGGTGACGACGAGAGGCAGGGATTCGTCGATGACCTGTTTGCTCGGCAAGATCTTGGTGGTCACTTCGGCGAGTGACTCCCCCTCGAGCTCCTCGGCGAATCCCATCCGGTTGAAGGCAGACAGGGCGTTCGGGCTCGCGAAGGTCGTGATCCCGTCGACGTCGAGACGGATCAGTCCGTCGGAGGCTCGGGGTGCACCCCTGCGGGGTCCGGTGGGGGCCGAGAGGTCGGGGAAGTCGCCGGTTGCGACCATTTCGAACAGGTCGTCAGCGCACTCGTTGAAGGTGAGCTCCTGCCGGCTCGGCGTGCGGGCCTCACCCAGGTTGGTGTGGCGCGTGAGAACCGCGATGGGGGTCGGTGAGTTTTCGGGCGAACTCGAGCTGAGGCGGCGCATGACCGGGACGGCACGGACCCGCGTCGGCGTTTCTTCGTACCAGTCAGGGGCTGTCGAGTCGGCGATGCGCGCGTTCTCGAACGCATCACTCACCTGTGCTCGCCACTGGGCCTTGATCGGCTGTCCGACAAAGTCGCGGTAGAACAGGGTTGCGGCGCTCGATGGACGATAGTGAGAGACAGAGATGAACCCACCGTCCCGATCAGGGACCCACAGCACGATATCGGCGAACGCCAGGTCCGCGAGCAACTGAGCATCGCCGACGAGCATGTGCAGCCAATCGACGTCGGCTTCGGTGGAGCGCCCCTGGGCGAGTACGAGGTCACTGAGCGTTGACATTCGTCCAGTCTATGGGTGCTGTCAGCCGGTGCGAGCCGGTATGAAGCCGGTGCAGGATGCCGTCACACCAGCCCCTGCGACAGCCAGCGCGCGCGGTCTGGCGCCGGGCCGGTTCCGTCGCGGCGCTGTCAGGCTCCGTCAGGCCTGGCTCACACGACCGATGCGTTGACGGGCGCGCGCTCCGCGGCGGGACCGGCGCGTGACCGGCTCTTCCGGCGGTGGCAGGATGCGGCTCGTGGTGAACCGGCGCAGTGCAGCGAGCGCCGACGACCTCGGACTCGCGTCGCGCAACGCCCTGCCGGCCAGCAGCGCGGCATCCGTCCCTTTCTCGTCGTGCGGGATGAGCACAGGGTCGTCGATACCGCCGAACCGTTGCAGCGTCGCCCTCACCTGGCCGGACGGATTCAGGCCAACCGATCCGCTTCGCACCTTGTTGATGACCGTCGTCACCGGGATGCCGATCGCCCGTTCGAGCAGGTCACCGTGAGCGCGGAGGTACCGCTGGAGCCCGATCGGATCGGCCGCTCCGACGGCAATGACTTCGTCGGCCGCGTCGATGCAGGTGAGCGTGGCTGCGTTGCGGCGCGGCGCAAAGAGATCCGTTGAGATCTCCTCGTCGTTCTCGAGACTGAATCCGGTATCGACGACGTAGTCAACCCACGCCCGACAGGCATCGAGCGTACGCCTGACCCGCTCCGCGCTGAGTTCAGGCCAGCGATAGGCGCGTGTGATCCCGGTGAGCACGCGAAGCGGTTCAGCGCCGATGGGGTAGCTCTGGCTGATCCGCTCCAGTTCGGCCACGCTGAGACCGTCTTTTCCCGCCAGACGGCACGCTGCCGCGAATCCCGGGGATTCGTCGAGGAGGCCAAGCGCTGGAGCAACGGAGGCAGCGTGGGTGTCGGCGTCGATCAGGACGACGGACCTGCCGGCCGCCGCGAGTTCGGCGGCGAGCGTGATGGCGACAGTTGTTCGGCCCGGAGCTCCGGCGGGGCCCCAGACCACGAGAACGCTCCCGCGCTCCCGGGTGCGAGCCACCGGCCGGTCGATCACTCTCCCGCGCACCAGGGCGTCGAAGTCATCGATGGGCGCGTCGCTCGACACCACCTCCAGGAGTTTCAGAACCCGGGCATGACGCACGTCACGATCGGATGCCGTCACCGCAACGATCCGGACGCCGTGCCCGTCGCACCACTCCAGCACGCGTGCGGTGAGCCTGTCGGGTGCCGCCGAGATGAGGAGAACGGCTGCGGTCGCCCCCTCGAGCACCGAAACCGGATCGGCGTGCTCGCCGACGCGGATCTCGACCCGGTGCCCGCGATCGAGGAGAGCGGGAAGCACCCGGTCTTCGGTGACACTGTCCAGGGCAACGATGATCGCGGCCATCACGGTCACCTGCCCGTCGCAGGGACAACCGAGATGGCGTCTCCCCCGGCGACGGCGGCGAGTACCGCGGCGACTTTGCCCTTCGGGACGAGGACTTCGACGTCCTGCCCGCCGGCCGCCACGAGTCCCTGCTGCTCGACCACCCTGACGACCGCGGCCCCCGCGACGAGAACGACGGGCGGAGCGAAGGTTCCGTCGTCTTCGACCTTCGCGATCCACACGTCGACGAGCGAACCCGCCTCCACCGACTCAGGCAGCATCGATGTCGAACCGACGACAAGCGCGCTCACCCCGACGCTGGCATCGGTGCCCACCGCAGACTGCGGCACGAGCTCGCCCTTGAGCACGGTCCGCAGCACGGTGAACCCTTCCTCCGGGATGCTTCCGTCTGTGACGTATCTCGCGTCTGCTTCTCCCAGGCGAACGGCCGCGACCGTGAGGTCACCGGGCTGGATGACGTCGCCGACATTCAGCGTCGTGCGTGCGAGGTAGACACCGGTTGAGCGATCAGCGGAAGAAACCACCACCCAGACCCCAACGATCGAACTGACGATCAGCACTATCCCCACGACGAATCGCGCGTCGAAACTCGCCCGTATTCGCCGGGAAACGGACGGAATGGACGCGTCCATGTGCCCTCCTGTCGCCTCACGATCGGAGGGCCTCGCCCCCGCGGACCTCCATGGTGCCAACTTTCCGGATGACGCGAGAAAGTTATCCACAAGAGGGCACGCGGGTGATCGACAGCCTCATAATCGACGTATGGATACGGTCTCGTCAGACTCCGTAGGCCGCTTCCTCACAGTTGCCGACGCCGCGGACATCCTCAACATCTCGACAGCTGAGGTGACAGAGCTGATCCGGACCGCTGAGCTGCCCGCCATCAGCATCGGTGCGCCAGGGAGATGGCGCATCGAACGCCCTGTGCTGGAGGCGTACATCGCAGCCAAGTACGAGGAAGCCAGGCGGATGAGCCTCTGGCAGGAATCGGACATCGCGAGTCTGCCCGAGATTGCGCGCGGCATGATCATCAAGCCGACCGGCGGCGACGACGACTGACACGGCCACCGGCTACCCGCTTCACTCGAACCGGGTACAGATCCGGGTCACAAATCCCGGTCACAGGCGAATGTAGGCGATCACCTCGAACGGAACGAGTCTCTGGTGCGCCACGTTCCGATCGCGGCGTGGTACCCCCTGCTCGTGCACCGCGAGATCGAAGTGGTCTCTCCCGACCCTGTCGATGGTGCCGGAATGACTCGCACCTGCACCACCCGCACAGTGGACCTCGACAAACGCCCTGCGTCGGCAGAGGTCACGGAGCGCGAAAGCCAGGCCAATTCGGTCGGTGAGCCGTGGCGCGCCATCCGTTGTCTCAGAAACATCGAGACTGCGCGAGACAGAGGTCTTCGGCACGATCACTCCGGCAATCGCGCCGACCGGAACCAGCACCGCACCGGCTGGCGTCCCCTGCCCGGCCAGGTCGGCGGAGAACCAGTCCCTCCCGAATGACTGCGGAAAGAGGACGAGCACGTCCCCCGTGACAAGCTCGATGGACAGCGGTTCACGCTCCCCGGCCTCCTGGCCGCTGAACGTTGACAGGCGTTCCCTCAGGGTCAGTCGACCCAGCCGATGCCGGTATTCCTCGGCGCGGAGGTCACCCTCGTCAGAGTGGAGCTCCTGCTCGAGCTGACTCTCGAGGTCATCGAAAAGGCTGTCCCAGCGCATTCTGGAAGGGTACCCACTTCGCGAGCGCCAACGTGAGTTATCCACAGATTCCGTGGCCGGACTTTACACGGATGACTCGAACCTGCGAAAGTACCGTCCGTAGCATCACCCTGTTGCCCGGGATGTTCCTGGCAACTGCTGACGCAGGTCTCGCGTGGACCCGAACACACGTCCTGTCACCGCTGCCGCCTCGCCCCGTTGGCGTCATCGCCGGCCTCACCGCCGGAAATCGTGCCTAATCAAGCACCGACAGTCACTCTACGGAGCCACGCATGAGCATTCCGTTCTCGGGCGAGCCATTTTCGCCATCACGGAACCAACCGAGTCGTGCCGCGCACGATGTGTCGAGCGAGCGACAGCCCGCCGGCGACCAGCGACAGCGGTCACCAGGCACACCCACAGGGCTCCGCGGTTCGCGCGGCTCTGCCGGTGACCATTTCGACGCCGATGGGTTCTTCGGCAGGCAGAAGACACCGACCGAGCTGCTCCCTCCACCGGAACCGCTACTGGAAAATCTCACACGATGCGTCATGGAGGTGCTGCGCGGAGCACGCGACATCGATCAACTCGGACGCTGGATCAGCGAGGATGTCTACAAGCATCTCCTCAAACGGCAGCTCATCTCCGCGAGGGCACGGCAGATCAAGGGAACACCAGCGACGAGGCCCGTCCTCGTCATTGGCAGGATCAGCACCAGTTCCCCGGCTGACGGCGTGATCGAGGCTGTCGTGATGGTCTACGAAAAGCCACGAGCGCGCGCGGTCGCCATCCGGCTCGAGGGCGTCGACCGGCGGTGGCGCGCGACATCTATCGGCATTCTCTAGGTGCGACACAAGCCCCGACACCAGAGGGTGCCGGGGCTTGTGTCGTGCTGCTCGCGTGTGCCGCTGCTACTTCTTCTTGCCCTGAGACCGGCGGTCGGCGCGGTTGCCGCCGACGGGTGGAGTGACCTGGCCCCTCTGACCGAACGCTCCACGCTCGGCTGTCGCGACCGGCGCTGCGGCCTCCGGCTGTGCTGTCCGGGCGGCTGTCGCCTGCCTGGCGCGAGCCGTTGCCGCCTTCTCCACCTGGCCCTTCTGGTTGCGGACCTCGACGTCACCGGTCTCGGTCGCGGCGGAGTAGCTGAGGTTCTCGTCCTCGTCGTCCGGCCGCGTGAGTCCCTTGGCCTCAACGGAGGTGACTTCCTCGCTCGCACCCTTGGTGACTTCGACCTCGAGGTTGAACAGGTAGCCGACGCTCTCTTCGCGAATCTGCCCCATCATCTGCTGGAACATGCTGAAGCCCTCGCGCTGGTACTCGACCAGGGGGTCGCGCTGGGCCATCGCGCGCAGGCCGATGCCGTCCTTGAGGTAGTCCATCTCGTACAGGTGATCGCGCCAGCGACGGTCGATGACCTGGAGCACAACGCGCCGCTCGAGTTCGCGCATCGCCGGTGAGCCGAGCTGTTCCTCACGCCGTGCGTAGGCGAGCTTGGCATCCGACAGGATCTCACGACGCATGAACTCGCGGTTGATCTTGCCCTTCTGTCCGGCCTCAGCGATAACCTCGTCGATGGTCAGGCTGATCGGGTACAGCGTCTTGAGGTCGACCCAGAGTGCGTCAAAGTCCCAGTCGTCCCCGTTGCCCTCGCCGACGTGCACATCGAGCACCTCAGTGATGACGTCTTCGAGGAACTTCTGCGTACGCTCGTGCAGGTCGTCGCCCTCGAGGATGTGGCGGCGGTCAGCGTAGATGGCCTCGCGCTGACGGTTGAGGACATCGTCGTACTTGAGCACGTTCTTGCGGATCTCGGCGTTGCGCGCCTCGACCTGTGACTGTGCGCTCCGGATCGCGCGGCTGACGACCTTGGACTCGATGGCCATGTCGTCGGGAACCCCGCCGCGGCCCATGAGGGCCTCAGCGGCGCCGGAGTTGAACAGGCGCATCAGGTCATCAGTGAGCGACAGGTAGAACCTGCTCTCGCCCGGGTCGCCCTGACGGCCCGACCGGCCCCTGAGCTGGTTGTCGATACGGCGGGACTCGTGACGCTCGGTGCCGAGCACATAGAGCCCGCCGGCCTCGATGACCTTGTCCGCTTCCTCCTGGACCTTTTGCTTGACGGCGGTGAACACGTCATCCCAGGCCGCCTCGTACTCCTCAGGAGTATCGCTCGGGCTGAGACCCTTCTGGTTCATCTCCTGAACAGCAAGGAACTCGGCGTTTCCACCGAGCATGATGTCGGTTCCACGACCGGCCATGTTCGTCGCGACGGTCACCGAGCCGAGCCGGCCGGCCTGGGCGACGATGGCGGCCTCTCGCGCGTGGTTCTTCGCGTTGAGAACTTCGTGCCTGATGCCCTTCTTCGCGAGCAGGCGAGAGAGGTATTCGCTCTTCTCGACGCTGGTCGTTCCGACGAGGACGGGCTGGCCCTTCTCGTGGCGCTCGGCGATGTCTTCCACGACCTGCGCGAACTTCGTCTCCTCGTTTTTGTACACGAGGTCCGGCTGGTCGATCCGGCGCATGGGCTTGTTCGGCGGAATCGGAACGACGCCCAGCTTGTAGGTCGAGACGAACTCAGCGGCCTCGGTCTCGGCGGTACCGGTCATGCCGGAGAGCTTCGAGTACAGGCGGAAGTAGTTCTGCAGCGTGACCGTTGCCAGGGTCTGGTTCTCGGCCTTGACCTGAACGCCCTCTTTCGCCTCGATCGCCTGGTGGATTCCCTCGTTGTAACGGCGGCCCATGAGAATGCGGCCGGTGTGCTCATCGACGATCATGACTTCGCCGTTCATGACGACGTAATCCTTGTCCTTCTTGAACAGCGCGTTCGCCTTGAGCGAGTTGTTGAGGAACGAAATCAGTGGCGTGTTTGCGGACTCGTAGAGGTTGTCGATGCCGAGGTAGTCCTCGACCTTTTCGATGCCTGGTTCGAGCACACCGACGGTGCGCTTCTTTTCGTCGACCTCGTAGTCCTCGCCCTCGACGAGGATCTTGGCCAGCCGCGCAAACTCGTTGAACCAGCGATTCGCTTCGCCTGACGATGGACCGGAGATGATGAGCGGCGTCCGCGCCTCGTCGATGAGGATCGAGTCCACCTCGTCGACAATGGCGAAGTAGTGACCACGCTGAACGAGGTCCTTCGACTGCCACGCCATATTGTCGCGGAGGTAGTCGAAGCCAAACTCGTTGTTTGTTCCGTAGGTCACGTCGCAGAGATACTGCTCACGCCGCTCGGCGGGGGTCTGCCCGGCGACGATGACACCGGTGGTCATGCCGAGGGCACGGAACACCCGGCCCATGAGCTCAGACTGGTAGGTCGCGAGGTAATCGTTCACCGTGACGATGTGAACACCCTTGCCCGCAATGGCGTTCAGGTACGCGGGGAGCGTGGCGACGAGCGTCTTGCCCTCACCGGTCTTCATCTCGGCGATGTTGCCGAGGTGAAGAGCCGCTCCACCCATGATCTGCACGTCGAAGTGCCTCAGGCCGATGGTCCGCTTTCCCGCCTCGCGCACGGCGGCGAACGCCTCGGGAAGCAGGTCGTCGAGGGTTTCACCCTTGTCGAACCGGGCGCGCAGCTCGGTCGTTTCATTACGAAGTTCCTCATCGGTGAGGTCCGCGAAGTTCGGCTCGAGCGAGTTAACAGCTTTGGTCAGGTTTTCGAGCTTCTTGAGGATCCGGCCCTCGCCAACGCGAAGAACCCTCTCTAGTACTGAGGCCACGAATTGCACTCCACTTTTATCTAGGGCACGCGAGTATCGCGCCACCGTGCCGTGTGCACGGTAATCAACGTCAGTCGACAACGGTAACCATGTTAGCGTCCAGTCCGGTGAGAGCGCCCTGATAAGAGCGGCCAAAACACCGCAAACTCATGAGCGGGTGCCGGATCGCTCCGACACCCGCTCGTGACATGCCTCATGGCATCCGTTGCCGGTTATGCCCGCTTCTTCGATTCGGCCGCCTCGTCATCGAGACCGATGACTCCGTAGTCCCAGCCCTTGCGCCGGTACACAACGCTCGGCCTGTCGTTTTTCGCGTCGACGAAGAGGAAGAACGGATGCCCGACCAGCTCCATCCTGTCGACCGCCTCGTCGACGGTCATGAATTCGGCCGGGAACACTTTTTCGCGAATGACCACAGGCGAGTACTCCTCCTCAGATTCGCTGTCGGTGTCATCCACCGTGGTCAGGACTCCTGTCGCGACCCGCTCGATGACCTCGGGGTCAGCGGGCTGGAGGTCGATGCCGCTGAAGCCCTCCGCGCTCGCGGTTGACAACGACGTTCGCCGTTTCCCTCGCAGCACTTTCTTCCGGTCCTTGGCCCGGCGCACCTGTTCGAGTAACTTTCCCATTGCCAGATCAAAGGCAACGTACTTGTCTGAGCCCGACGCCTCAGCCCTCACGAGCGGGCCTGGACCGATGAGCATCAGCTCAACCCGGTCGTCTCCGGCCTTGCCACTCTTGTCATGGTGACGGCTGACCTTGACCTCGAATGCGAGGGCACGGTCTGACAGGTGGGCCACTTTCTCTGATTTTTCCTCGACGTAATCGCGGAAGCGATCAGTGAGTCCCAGGCCTTGTCCGACAATGTTAATTTCCACGTCAACCTCCCAGATCTGCGCGAACCGCCGCATAATCATGGGCGGTCCTTTCGCGCCTTTAGACCCAACGCTAGTCCGCGCCGGGTAAGAAGTCACTCGGCAAACTGTGTGGTTGGCGCGTTGCTAAGATTCGCAGCGGCGTTGCCGCGATGACCACAGCCCCGACAGTTCGTGCACCGGCGGAGTCGAGTGCCCGGCGTGCTTCCCTGAGCGTTGCACCCGTCGTGACGACATCGTCGACGACGAGGAAACTCCCTCCCGCGACCCGTTCTGAGGCCAGAAGGGACCCTCCAAGATTGCGCTGCCGACCGGCTCGACCGAGGCCGACCTGGTCGTGGGGCTGTCGAACCAGCCTGAGCGGATGTTCCGCTGCAAGTCCTCCCTTTCTGAGCACCCTGTCCACCGGCCGGTATCCCCGTCGCCGGTAGGCGGCCCTGCTGGACGGCAGGGTGGCGAGCCTCAGGTCAGTGACAGTGCCGACACGCTGCGGAAGTTCGGCAAGAGCTGCATCCAACGCCCGCCTGAACACGTGGGAGAGCGCAACTGCGACGTCTGTTCGCTGGTCGTTCTTGAGCGCGAGAATCGCGCGCCTCACCACACCGTCGTATTCGGCGCCGGCCCACACCGGGAACGCATCCACGATGTCAGGCACCACCGGCGGCTCGCCGATGCGGGAAACACACGCGGGGCAGAGCGCACTGTCGGGCTCACCGCATGCGACACACGCGACAGGCAGGAGAAGTCCGATCGCTTCGCGAAAGGCCGCGCGCACAGCGGCCGCGCCTGCCCCTGAGCCTGCGTGCCCGCTGTGATTCATCCGACGAGCATGCCCCGGTCTGCCGCTGACTGACAGGGCAGCGGCGGAGACGTGGAGAGCGTGAGCGTTGGGGCGAGCGGGTGAGGACTAGCCCGGGCTGCCCAGCTGGGTGGCGAGGAAGAAAACACCCTTGGACGTCGTCTGCCAGACCGATGTTCGAAGCACCTGGACGCTTCCGGTCGAGGAGAGGGCGCGGAGCTGCCGTGCCGTGTTGCCACCGACGATCTGCACGGCGTCGTCGACCGTGGCGAGCGTTCCAGACTCCCCGCCGATCACCTGGGTCACGACTTCGCCCCTCCCGTCAGACGCTCCGACGAGCGACGCGACAGTGACGTCGTCAACCCAGGTCGCCGACAGTCCGACCCCGGCGCCGACCGCGAACCCGAGGGGCTCACCGAGGCTGACCGGTGTGCCGTCAGCGGAACGCGTGATTCCGGCGACGAGCAGGCGAGGCAGGCCCACCGTGTGAACGAGCGCGAGTACCCGCGTTCCATCACGCGACACCTGAATCGACTGGATGCTCGACGCGTCAGGCCAGCTGGATGCGATCGAGGACTGTGACCCGTCGGCCCTGGCCGCGAGCAGCGCTCCCGGCTCGTCCTCTGGCACGGTCCAGAGGAACCCGAACCTGTCAAGTGACGGCGCGATCAACCCGGGACGAGCGTCTACTCTCAGTCCGGTTTCCTGCGACTGGCGCACGGCATACACGCCGTCTGCATTGAGCACCGCGGCGAGCGAGTAGTTCTGGTTGACCACGGCTGCTGTCGCCCCGAGGGCTTCGATCTGCGGGCTGAGTCCCGGGATCTGCTCGACGGTTCCTCCCCCGAGGAACCCGAAACCCTCCTCGGTCAGCGCGAGCGCGCGCGGGTCGACGCGAGTCGCGGCGAGCGTGAGAGCCGGGATGTTCTGCACGTTTCCGTCAACCGCGATACTCACCGACGTGATGGTGGAAACGCCGGAGAGGCTCGCAGACAGCTGGGCCTGCATCCGCTGCAGCGTGACCTCGTCGGCGTCAAACGCATCGCTGGTGAGGTCGACCTGCGCCACGTCGTTCACAACGGGCACCGCATTGCTGGTCAGCTTGATCCCTTCGGGGAAGGCGGAACTGACGGCACCGTTCAGCCATTCGCTCGGCCCGGCAAGGAGGGCAGCGACGATCTGTGTTCCGGTAGATGCCCGCGACGGGAACCAGCGCAGGTCCGGCACGAGGTGCGTCCAGGTCGGGTCGAAGAAGCTCAGCGAATACGGGTTGAACACCTCGCTGAACTTCTGCTCGTCGAGCACGACGCCATCCGGCGCCGAGTTGATCCGCCACTGACCGTCGATCTGTACGAGTGAGTACACACTGCTTGTGGTTTCCGGGTCAGTGAACTCCGTGAACTCTCCCGCCTCGTCGACGGATGCCACAGGCTCAAGAGTCACCAGCATGTTCAGCTCATCGACCGGAGCGAAGACGCGCTGGTTGGCGAGGTCCACCAGGACGCTCGCATCGGGGTTCCACTCGGACCGGATGGACGGCGAGAGGTATTCGCGCGCCGTGGCGTAGTCGTCGCGCGGGCTGGAGGCGGCGTCGATGAAGCCGCGGACGATCTGCTCCTGGGTCGCGTCTTTCTCGGGTCCGACAGCGAGGAACTCGACCTCGGGATCTCCGTCGGCAGGCACGACCTGTCCGATTTGCGGAGCGCCGGACTGTGGGATGCCCGCGCAGCCGGAGAGCAGCGCGGCGAGAGAGAGCGCCAGTGCCGCCGCGAGCCTCGTACCCAACCGCCCGCTCCTCATGACCGCTCCCCTGGAGCCGTGTCATCGGCATCCGTCGTCGGCAGTGTATTCACGGGGACAGGACCTTCGGCGTCATCGGGCGGGAGCGGGAGGGGCGAGACGGTGAAGCTGCCACCACTCACCCTTGGCAGGGTCAGGCGGAAGCAGGATCCCTTGCCAACGCGCGACCACAGGTCAAGGGTACCGCCGTGAAGCTGAGCATCTTCGAGAGCGATAGCGAGGCCGAGGCCCGTTCCGCCGATCGTCCGTTTGCGGGAGGGGTCTGCGCGCCAGAACCGGTCAAAGACGCGTTCGGCCTCCGCCTCGGTCATCCCGAGCCCGTAGTCGCGTACCGTGAGCGCAACGGCTCGCTCGTTGCTGTCGACGGTGACGATGATCGGGCGCCCCTCACCGTGTTCGATGGCGTTGCCGAGCAGGTTGCGGACGACTCTCCGGATGCGCCGCGGGTCCATTTCGACGGGCGAATATCCGCCGGGAGCGACGAGACGGATCTCCGACCCTTTTTGCTCGGCGAGCGTGGCAACGCCATCGATCGAATCTTCGGCGAGATGCACGAGGCTGGATGGTTCGATTTCCAGTTGCACGGAACCGGCGTCGTACCTCGAGATCTCGAGCAGGTCGGCGAGAAGAATCTCGAACCTCTGGGTCTGGGTGTGCAGCAGCTCGGTGGTGCGGGCCATAGCGGGAGGGAAGGTTTCGCGCTGGTCGTACAGCACGTCTCCAGCGAGGCGGATCGTTGTCAGCGGCGTTCGAAGCTCGTGCGAGACGTCGGAGACGAATCGCTGCTGCACCTGCGACAGGTCAGCGAGTTCCTTGATCTGGAGCTGGAGGCTGTCCGCCATCGCGTTGAATGACTGGGCGAGCGTGGCCAGTTCGTCCTCGCCCCTCTCCGGGATGCGGACTTCGAGCTCTCCCGCTGCGAGCTGCTGGCTGGTCTCAGCCGCGACCCGGATCGGGTTGGCCACCAGCCGAACGACAACCCACACCACCGACCCGAGCAGCAGCAACTGCGCGAGTCCACCGATGATCAGGGTGCGCTGGACAAAGAGCAGCGTCTCTTCGGTGTCGCTGAGGTTGTATCCGATATAGATTTCGTACCTGCTGCCCTCCGGCAGAGTGATCTCGGTGCCGACGACGATTCCCGGCGCCGTCCCACCGTCGGACGTCGGGAGCGACACTGACTGCCACCACTGTTCGTCGGGGTTCTTCTGCACGCTCGCCCTGAGCGCGTCGCTGATGACGCCGTTCAGCTGCGGGCTCTCGAAATCCTGCGGGGCCGCTGCGCTCGCCTGCTGGCCGGGGGTCCGGTAACCGGCGATGAGCGTCGAGCTCGACGTCCTGGCGATCTCGGTGCGTGCCGCGCTCATCAGTTCCTGGATGCCGGCACGGTCCTGGTCGCTCGACGAATCGAGGATGTTCTGAGCCGCTGTCGTCGCGCGGAAGGAGTCCTGCTGGACCTGGTCGACACGGGAGGAAAAGAGGTCGTTGCCGATGGAGAGCGACATGTACACGCTGGAGATCAGCACCGCAGCCAGGGAGAGACCGAGCGTCACAATGACCGTGCGGAACTGCAGCGATCGACGCCACGACCTTGCCACCCGCGATGGCCAGGTTCTCCAATTGGCGAACCTGGCACCTGCGACACCGGTGTTCACTCCCGAATGGCCCTGGCCCTGCTCGTCAGTTTCCCGGCTGAACACCATGAAGCGCTCTAGACGGCACCGGAGCCGGCGCGATAGCCGACGCCGCGAACAGTCATGACGATGCGTGGGTTATCCGGATCGAACTCGACCTTTGCCCTGAGCCTCTGGACGTGCACATTGACGAGGCGGGTGTCGGCCTTGTAGTGATAGCCCCACACCTGCTCGAGAAGCATCTCGCGGGTGAAGACCTGTTGCGGCTTGGATGCCAGTGTGAGCAGCAGGTCGAACTCGAGGGGGGTGAGGTTGATGGGCACATCGCCGCGGCGCACTTCGTGTCCGGCGACGTCGACGACGAGGTCACCGATCTGCAGGGTGTCCTGCGCCTGCTGGGGGGTCGGCCTGAGACGGGTCCGGATTCGAGCGACGAGTTCTTTGGGGTTGAACGGCTTCACCATGTAGTCGTCAGCGCCGGACTCCAGTCCCTTGACCACATCGGCGGTGTCGGTTTTCGCCGTCAGCATGATGATCGGCACGCCGGATTCAGAGCGGATGCGGGTACATACCTCGATGCCGTCGATGCCGGGAAGCATCAGGTCAAGAAGCACAAGGTCGGGCTTGACCTCGTGGAAAGCGGCAACGGCGCCACTGCCGTCGGCGCAGAAGTGGGGCTCAAACCCTTCGGTTCGCAGCACAATGCCGATCATCTCGGCCAGTGCTGTGTCGTCGTCGACAACCAGGATCCGTGCGTTCATACGCCTCGTTCTCGTTTCTTCGGCTGACGCGGGGGGACGACAGCCATGGGTACTCGAACAGATTACTGGCTCCGGCCGGGGACTTTGCGTTTTGCACGGATTTCGGCCGATCGGAGTATGGTTCGCGGCGCGCCGATCAGATGTGCCACGATGAGCACGGCATGTTTTCGCGACGGAGGGGCCGCTGAGTGACTAACGACCAGAATTGGCAAGCGCCGGGGCAGCCTGAGGAGCCTCCACGCTACGGCGAGCGGGTCACTCCGCCTCCCGCCGAGCAACAGCCGGCGCCCCCATACGGCCAGCCCCAGCAGCCCGCGCAGCCGCAGCAGCCAGCCGCGCCAAACGGGTACAACCCCAATGCTCACAACCCCAATGGTTACGATCCCAACGGATACCCTCCAAACGGCTCTGGCCAGGGCAATCAGTACGGCCAGTCGCCCTACGGCCAGAACCCATACGGCCAGGCGCCGGCCCAGCCGGGGTACGGCCAGAATCCGTACGGTGCACCGCAGTTCGCGCAGCCCGGGTGGACCCCTCCCCCCAAACCGGGGCTGATCCCGCTTCGCCCCCTGGGATTCGGCACCCTGCTCTCCGCGCCGTTCCTTGCCCTCAAGCGCAACCCGAAGGCAACGTTCGGCAGCGCGCTCCTCGTGCAGGCCGTCACCGTCATCATCAGCCTTCTCGTCATCGGCGTGATCACCTTCTTCTTCATCTCGCGCATCACCGCCGCTGCGCCCGAGGACCAGGATGCTGTCGCCGCTGGCGGGATTGCCGGCATCATCATCGGTTCCCTCGTCCCGTTCCTCATCACCCTCGTCGGAACAGTGTTCCTTCAGGGCGTAATTGTCACCGAGGTCGCGCGCGCAACCCTCGGCGAGAAGCTCACGCTCAAGGCCGTGTGGAAGGCAACCTGGCCCCGCCTTGGCAGCCTGTTGCTCTGGGTCCTCGTCGCAACCGGAGCGGTCCTGGCCGTCGTCGCTGTCATCGTCGGGATCGTCTGGCTCCTCGTCGTCCTCGGCGGCGGGTTCGTCGCAGCCGGCATCATCCTCGCGATCCTCGCCGCTATTGCCCTCGTCGTTGTCGGGGTGTGGGTGAGCATCAAGCTGTCGATAGTTCCGAGCATCATCGTGCTCGAGCGGGCGACGATGGTCGCCGCGATCCGGCGGTCCTGGCGCCTCACCGACGGCTACTTCTGGCGTACCCTCGGCGTGCAGTACCTCATCGCCTTCATCGTCGGCACCGTGTCGCAGATCGTCATCAGCCCGATCAGCTTCCTCTACATCATGGCCGTCTCGGCGATCGACCCGACCGGCACGTCGGCGGAGAGCTGGATCGGTCCGATCCTGCTCTACGTGGTCATGATCGTCCTCTCGCTCCTGATCGGTTCGATCACCTCTGTCGTCTCGTCTGCGGCGATCGCCCTCATCTATGTCGACCTTCGGATGCGCAAGGAAGGGCTCGATCTCGAGCTCATCCGGTTCGTCGAGGCGCGGCAGACGGGCGATCACACGGTCGAAGACCCCTATCTCGTCGGCACAAACCCGCCCCAGGCGCAGGCAGGGACCGGTTCGGGATCGCCGTGGGCCTAGGCGGGCTCACGGTGGCCGCGGGCCGGTTCGCCGAGATCCCGCATCTGACGGCTGATGTGCCCGTCGATCCGTCAGCGCCCGAGGCACGGGACTGGCTCATCGAAGAGTTGAGCAAACCTGAGTATGCGGCGGCGCAACCCAACCTCTTCGACCGGCTCTCGCAACAGTTTTTCGACTGGCTCGGGCGCCTGTTCCAGCCCGGAGAGTCAGTACCGACCGACTGGGTCCCTGTCGCCATCGTCGCCGCCGTCATTCTCGCGATCGTCGTTGCCCTCCTGGTCTGGGGCGTCCCGCGACTCAACCGCAGAAGCACAGCGTTGAGCGGCCTGTTCGGTGACGATGACACCCGATCTGCCGACGAATTGCGGGAGGCGTCGGACCGGTCAGCTGCGGCAGGCGACTGGACGGCCGCCATCCGGGACCGGTTCAGGGCCATCGCCAGGAGCCTCACCGAGCGCACCGTGGTCTTCGTCTCACCCGGCACAACAGCACACGACTTCGCCGAGCGAGCCGCCGACGCCTTTCCCGACGCGCGCCTCCGGCTCGCCGACGCCGCACGGATGTTTGACGGCGTCCGTTATCTCGGCGCGGAGGGCACCGCGGAAGAGTACCGGCACCTCGCGGCACTCGACGACGAACTCGACGCGCGCACGCCGGCCCGGCTTGAGGCCGTCAGCGAGGAGAGCCACGCGTGACGGCCAACGACCTGAAGGAGCGCACAGCGCACGCCGCGGCATCCGTCGGCGATCAGGTGACGACGCCCCTCGCCCGCACAGTGCTCAGGCGCTCGGTGTTCTGGATCGGGGTCGCCCTGGTTTCGGCCGTCGTCGTCGCCACGCTCATGCTCACGCGGGGCGGCACATCGAGTGGAATCGAACTCGACCCGGCGAACGCGGCGCCAACCGGGGCGAAAGCCACCGCCGAGGTCCTGCGAAGCCAGGGTGTCGACGTGCTGCTTCCGGAGTCGTTCGGTGAGGCGATAGCGGAGTCCGACCAGGCCGGCACCACCCTCGCCGTCTTCGACCCGTCCGGTTACCTCTCCGACGCGCGGCTGTTCGATCTCGTCAGCACCGCGGATTCGGTAGTGATGCTCGGCCCCACCTTCACCCAGCTCCAGTCGGTCTCTCCCGGCGTGTTCGCCGCGGGCGTGAGCGACGAGTCGATCGCGTTGACGGCGGAGTGTGACGTTCCCGCGGCCGAACGGGCGGGGAGCATCAGTGCCGGCGCCACGTTCCGGATCACCGGCGAATCGGATGCCGTCGGCTGCTTCCCCGCCGACACCGACGGTTTCGGCGTGGTCCAGTTGCCGACCGAGAACGGAACGCTGACCCTCGTTGGACCTGTCGACCTGCTCAGCAATGACAGGGTGATCGAGAACGGCAATGCCGCCCTCGCGCTCGGGTTGCTCGGCGAGACCGAGCGGCTCGTCTGGTACCTGCCCACTATTGCCGACGTCGAAACATCCGGCCCGCCCAATATCGCCGAACTGACCCCGATCTGGCTCGTTCCCACCACGTCTCTCCTCGCGATCACGGCGCTGGTCGCCATGTTCTGGCGCGGGCGCCGGTTCGGTCCGCTCGTCGCTGAGGACCTCCCTGTGACGGTGCCCGCCGGTGAAACGCTCGAGGGCAGGGCGCGGCTGTACCAGCGCGTGTCTGCACGGACGCGCGCGGTCGATGCGCTGAGGATGGGTGCAACGGCGCGCCTCGGCGGGGTACTCGGCCTCTCCAGGCACGCGACGGTGTACGAGGTGGCGGATGCCGCTGCGACGCTGCTCTCGCGTCCTCGCGACCAGGTCCGCGGCATCCTCGTCGACACCGTGCCGACCTCGGAGCGTGACGTTGTCGCGATCTCCGATGCTCTTGCTGAACTCGAGCGGGCAACGGCTGCCGCCGTGAGCCCGCGACCACCCGCCCGCCCGTCGTAACGTGGAGGCGGCGATCGTGCCGCCGCCATTCCGACAGATCCCCACTCGAAACCGGAAGCAGAACTCAGATGTCACAGCAGCAGCCAGTCGAGGGCCACCAGTACCCGCAGCAGCCCCGCATCGAGCACGAGGGTGCTCCGGTGCCACCGAACCCGTATCCCCTCGCGGGCGACGGCACGCCGACGCAGGGCGAGCCGGCGCGGGTCGCCGAGCTCAGGGAGAAACTCGTTCAGGTGCGGCGCGAGGTCGCCAAGAGCGTTGTCGGGCAGGAGGCGGCGGTTACCGGTCTCATCATCGCGCTGCTGGCGAAGGGCCATGTTCTGCTCGAAGGCGTCCCTGGCGTCGCGAAAACGCTGCTCGTCCGCACGGTGAGTTCCGCGCTCGACCTCGACACGAAGCGCGTGCAGTTCACGCCGGACCTGATGCCAGGTGACGTTACAGGATCACTCATCTACGACGCGAAGGGCGGCGAGTTCGAGTTCCGCCGCGGCCCCGTCTTCACGAACATCCTCCTCGCTGACGAGATCAACAGGACTCCCCCGAAAACCCAGTCATCGCTGCTCGAGTCGATGGAAGAGCGCCAGGTGAGCGTCGACGGGGTCACCCAGCCGCTCCCCACCCCGTTCATGGTCGCCGCCACCATGAACCCGATCGAGTACGAGGGCACCTACACGCTGCCGGAGGCCCAGCTCGACAGGTTCCTGCTGAAACTCGTCCTCGACATCCCCGAGCGCGAACTCGAGGTCGAGGTTCTTCGCCGACACGCCGCCGGTTTCAACCCGCGCGACCTCTCCGCCGCCGGCGTCACCGCCGTGCTCGGCGCCGACGATCTCGCCGATGCCCAGCGTGCCGCTGCTGCCACCGGGGTGTCTGCCGACGTGCTCGGCTACGTCGTCGACCTCGCACGGGCGACCCGGCAGAGTCCGAGCGTGCGGATGGGCGTGAGCCCCCGTGGAACAACGGCGCTGCTCGCTGCGGCGAAGGCATGGGCCTGGCTCAGCGGTTATCCCTCGGTCACCCCCGACCACGTGCAGGCCATGGTGCTTCCGGTCTGGCGGCACCGGCTCCAGCTCCGGCCGGAGGCAGAGCTCGAGGGTGTCGCATCCGACGCCATCCTGCGCTCGATCCTCACGCAGGTGCAGGTCCCGATCTAAATGACCATCTCGGGGAGGTTCGTCGCGCTCGTCGCACTGGGCGTCGTTCCGGTGATCGTGCTCGGCTCGATTACCGGCGAACCGGGTGTGGTGCTCGGGCTGTGGCTGGTGTTCTGCCTGCTCGCGGCCGTCATCGATCTCGTGCTCGCGGCATCCCCCCGCCAGGTTTCGACCTCGAGGTCCCTGCCCTCACGCACCCGCCTGGGCGAGAGCGTCACGAGTGAGCTCTACCTCACGAACCGGGGCCGACGTACGCTCAGGGCCACGGTGCGGGATGCCTGGCAGCCGTCAGCGGGACCCGCGACGAACCGCGCGAAGGTCACCATTCCCCCCGGCGAACGGCGGCTCATCACGGTGCAACTCACCCCTTCGCGTCGCGGAGAACGACGGGTCGAGCAGGTCACCGTGCGTTCGCGGGGACCCCTGGGGCTTGCGGCCCGCCAGGCGACACTTTCCTCGCCCGGCCGGATTCGCGTGCTCCCGCCGTTCCATGCCCGCAAGCACCTCCCATCGCGGCTGGCGCGACTGCGTGAACTCGACGGTGCGACGAGCGTCATGGTCCGCGGCCAGGGAACCGAGTTCGATTCGCTGCGCGAGTATGTGCGCGGTGACGATGTGCGATCGATCGACTGGCGCGCTACGGCTCGAAGGCGCGATGTCGTTGTGCGCACGTGGCGACCCGAACGCGACCGGCGCGTGGTGATCGTTCTCGACACCGGCAGGACCTCGGCGGTGCGGGTGGCCGACGAGCCGCGAATCGACACGGCATTCGAAGCCTCACTGCTGCTCGCGGCACTCGCCACCCGGGCGGGTGACCGGGTCGACTTCGTCGCGTACGACAGGCGCGTCCGCGGGCGCGTGCAGGGGGCGACAGGGGCCGACCTCCTGTCGAAGCTCGTCGACACCATGGCGGGGATCGATCCCGAGCTGCTCGAAATGGACTGGAAGGCGGTGCCAGGCCAGGTGCGCACCATCACCACCCAGCGCTCCCTCGTCGTTCTTCTGACCTCGATCGATGCGCCGGGGGCGTCGACGGGGCTGCTCTCGGTTCTGCCACAGTTAACGGCGCGCCACACGGTCGTCGTGGCATCCGTCACCGATCCCTTTGCGCTCGAAGCGAGCCAAACCAGGGGCAACCGCGACGAGATCTATCTGGCTGCGGCAGCCGAGCGGGCTCTTCTCGACGTCGCGCGTGTGTCTGCTGCCGTGCGCCAGCTTGGCGCCGAGGTGGTGACGGCCTCCCCCGAGGAGCTGCCGCCGGCCCTCGCTGACCGGTACATCGCGCTCAAGGCTGCTGGGCGGCTGTAACGTCCACCTGGCGCGGTTCCAGCAGTGCCCGAGCCACATCGCGGGCGAGTTCGAACGGGCTGCCGAACGTTCCCATACCGATGGTGACGATCGCCCCTTCGTAGAGGAGCATGAGCTTCTGCGCCATACGGTCTGGGTCAGGAACTCGCGCGTCGCGGCACAGCTCGGTGAACAACCCGAGCTGCCAGACTTTCTCCCCGGACACCTCGGGGAACACCGCCCCACCCTGGCTGTCATCGAGTTCTGCGCGCGCGTTGATCGCGCTGCATCCCTTGGGGCTGTTCGCGGTAGACCAGGAGATTGCTGCGTCGAAGACGCCGAGAACACGCTCGATTCCTGGCTCAGGCGTACACGCAAGACAGGCAGCGAGGTGCTCTCGCCAGCGGGCATCCCTGTGCTGGAGATACGACACCACGAGCGCCTCTTTCGACCCGAACCTGTCGTACAGCGTCTTTTTCGTCACACCGGCTGCCGCGGCGATCGTGTCAACGCCGACGGCATGGATGCCGCGCTCATAGAACAGATCAGACGCAGCGTCAAGAATCCGGCGCGCGGCCGGCGTCAGCGAGGGTTGTTCCATCAGCGTGACCGTCATGCGGCTTACTATACCGTCCTGTATAGTCGACCGAATGAGTAAACAGGTCGGTGTACTGGGAGCGGTGGTCACCGTGCTGGGTGCCGCGGGATTCGTCGTGTCCTGGAGCTCGGGGTTCGTCATCGCGGCGATGGCAACCGTCGACGTCGCTCCGGCCACGGTGCTCGCCTGGCGATTCGTCCCCGTCGCGCTCCTCCTGGTCATCCTTGCGTGGAGCCGGAAACTCTTTCGCGGCGTCTCTGCCGCCGACATCGGCCACCAGGCGCTCGTCGGCCTGTTCGCCCAGTTCGGGTACTGCGTGTTCGTCTATGCGTCAGTCGCCAGCGGTATCACCGCAGGAACAACCGCCCTGATCGACGCCGTTCAGCCGCTCATCGTTGCGACGCTGGTGGGACCGCTGCTCGGGCTGCGGGTGCGGCTCGGCCAGTGGGGAGGACTCATCCTCGGCGCGCTCGGGGTGCTGCTCGTCGTCCAGACCCAGATGACGGGCTCTGACGCCCCTCCCCTCGCCTGGCTCCTGCCGGCTCTCGCCATGGTCTGCCTCGTCGGAGCCACCTTCCTGGACCGGCGCGCGACGGTCCAGCTTCCCGTGCTCACCACGATGACCATCCACGTGACAGTGACGGCCGTCGCATCCCTCATCCTCGCTGCAGGCACAGGAACACTGCTGCCCCCGGCCTCACCGATGTTCTGGCTCCAGATCGTTCTGATGGCGATCTTCCCCACGCTGGCCGCTTACGGCCTGTACTGGTGGTTGCTTCGGAGAGTCGGCATCACGGCACTCAACGCCCTGCTGTTCCTCGTCGCCCCGACGACGGCGGTCGCTGGCTTCCTGATGCTCGGCGAGCCGCTGACAGCCCTCACGCTCGTGGGCTTCGCGCTGTGCGGCGCCGGCGTGGCCGCCGTGCTGGTCGGAGAACTAAAGAACCGGCCAACGGATGCTGTTCGCAGCGAGCAGGCGACGACACAGGCGGATGCCCCGGCACGCGAGGGTGCGCGGCGCTAGTTCGCGTAGATCCGCCGTGCCCCGGCTTCGAAGGCAACGAGGTCGCCGGTCTCCCCTGCTCGGTAGGCACGGCGCCCGATCACGAGCATGTAGAAGAGGAACGCGGCGAGGGCGAGAGCGCCGAGCCCGATCTTCACGGGCCACGGCCACGGCTGCGGTGTGACGAATCCCTCGAGGATGCCCGCAACGAGAAGGACGAAAACGAGGCCGATCGCCACGGTGAACAGGGCACGGGCGTCTTCGGCGAGTGCCTGCGCCCTGGTGCGATTGCCCGGCGCCACCCACGCCCAGAAGATCCGCAGTCCACCCGCGGCGGCGACGAAGATGGCTGTCAGCTCGAGCATGCCGTGCGGCGCGATGTAGAGAAAGAAGGTGTCACCGTGGCCGAAGCTGAAGAGCACCGCGGCGTTGAGCCCGAGGTTCTGGGCGTTCTGCAGGATGACGTACGGCACCCAGATTCCCGTGATTCCGAACGCGATGCACTGCGCCGCGATCCACGCGTTGTTCGTCCAGACCTGCCCGGCGAACGATGCCGCTGGGTTGTCTGAGTAGTAGTTGGCGAAGTCTTCCTCGGCGACCTGGCGCAACTCTTCAGTGTCACCGAGGTTGGCGAGCACCTGCGGGTCGTTCAGCACCCACGCGGCCCAGAGCGCAGCGACGGCGACGGTTGCGAGCGCAACGGCGAGCGTCAGCCAGCGCAGCCGGTAGAGCGCAGCGGGTAACTGGAGCACGAAGAACCGTGGCAGCTGGCTGAGCACGTTCGTCGACGCCGAGGTGAAACGCAGTCGCGCCTTCGACAGGGTGACACTCAGCCGGTCGCCCTGCCTGGTGGATCCCGCTGTCGTTTTGATCGCAGAAAGCTGCGTCGCCCCGGCCTGATAACGATCGATGAGCTCATCGGCTTCCGCGCCCGACAACGACCGCTTCGACGCGAGCGAGTCGAGGCGGTCCCATTCATTTCGGTGCGCAGCACTGTAGGCGTCGAGATCCATCTGATTAGATACTATTCATGACTGACTCCTCCGGCACGCAGATGTCGGATCTGTCGGACTCTTCGCTCCTGATCACCGGCGAAGCCGTCGCCCTCGACGTGCAGTCAGCGAGCTTCATCCTGCGCGCCGCCGGCGCCATCATCGACTTCCTCGTCTCGGTCCTCGTCGCGGCAGGACTCCTCTGGCTCCTGTTCGTCTTCGCCGTCCAGGGGGTCATCGACCAGTCCGCGACGGCAGCGTTCTCCACGGCGATCATCGCGTTCTCGACCGTCGTGCTGCCCACAACGATCGAGACGCTGAGCCACGGACGCTCCCTTGGCAAGCTCGCGATCGGCGCGCGCATCGTCCGCGACGACGGCGGGGCCACGGGCTTCCGGCACGCCTTCATCCGCGCTCTCGTCGGGTTCTTCGAGATCTACATGACCCTCGGCGGCGTCGCAGCGATCACCGGCCTGCTCTCCGCGCGCTCGAAACGGCTCGGCGATCTTCTCGCGGGTACCTACGCGCAGCAGGAGCGGGTGCCAAGGGCTGAACACTCGGTGTACGGCGTTCCGCCGGCGCTGCAAGGCTGGGCAACCATCGCCGACGTCGGGCGGATGCCTGACCGCCTGTCACGGAGGATCGCCCAGTTCCTCGACCAGGTCGACAAGCTCACGCCGGAGACCCGCGCACGCCTGGGTCAGAACCTGGCTGCAGAGGCCGCGGCGTTCGTCTCCCCCGTTCCCGACACGGACCCCGTGCTCTTCCTCTACGCGGTCGCCGCTGTGCGCCGCGACAGGGAGTACGCCGCGCACATGCTTGAGCAAGAGAGGCTCGGAGCGCTCACGCCCGTGCTCACAGGCCGCCCGCACGGGTTCCCCGAGAGGTAGCGATTCGCCTCGGCGCGTCCCGCTTCGTCCGCCGCGAATGCCGACGAACGAGGCCGAAAACCGGCAGGAGCGACGGACGAAACTCCTGTCGCGAACTGCCGACCGGCTCATCCGTCGCGAATGCCGACAACCGGCACAGAAGCCAGACATCCGTGACGGACGAACCGCGGCCCCACGCAAACGGCGCCGCCCGGCCGAAGCCAGGCGACGCCGTCGCTCACAGGTAAGACCTAGTAGCGGTAGTGGTCCACCTTGTACGGACCATCCACCGACACTCCGATGTACGCCGCCTGCTCCTCGCTGAGTCGAGTGAGCTCGACCCCGAGTGCGTCGAGGTGGAGGCGCGCGACCTTCTCGTCGAGGTGCTTCGGCAGCACGTACACGCCGACCGGGTAGTTCTCGCGGTGCGCGTAGAGCTCGATCTGCGCGAGCACCTGGTTGGTGAACGAGTTGCTCATGACGAACGACGGGTGCCCGGTGGCGTTGCCGAGGTTCATCAGGCGCCCCTCGCTGAGCACGAGGATCGATCGGCCGTTCGGCAGGCGCCACTCGTGCACCTGCGGCTTGATCTCGACGCGCTCGGCGCCCTCGATCTTCTCGAGTCCGGCCATGTCGATCTCGTTGTCGAAGTGCCCGACGTTGGCGACGATCGCGAGGTGCTTCATGTTCAGCATGTGCTCGGTCGTGATGACGTTGAGGTTTCCGGTGCCGGAGACGAAGATGTCGACCTGGTCGACAACGCTCTCCAGCTTGGCGACCTGGTATCCGTCCATCGCGGCCTGCAGCGCGCAGATCGGGTCGACCTCACTCACGATCACCCGTGCACCCTGGCCGCGCAGCGCTTCGGCCGCGCCCTTGCCGACGTCGCCGTAACCGACCACGAACGCGACCTTGCCGCCGATGAGGACGTCGGTGGCGCGGTTGAGGCCGTCGGGCAGCGAGTGGCGGATGCCGTATTTGTTGTCGAACTTGCTCTTGGTGACCGAGTCGTTGACGTTGATCGCCGGGAAGCGCAGCTCGTTGTTCCTGAACAGCTCGTACAGGCGGTGAACGCCGGTGGTGGTCTCCTCGGTGACGCCCTGGATCTCCTCGGCGATCTTCGTCCAGCGATCGGTGGACGTGGCGAGCGAACGGCGCAGCAGGTCGAGGACAACGCGGCCCTCGTGGCTTTCGTCGTCAGCGGTCTCTGGTACCGCACCCGCGAGCTCGTAGCTGCGTCCGTTGTGCACGAGCAACGTGGCGTCTCCACCGTCGTCGAGGATCATGTTCGGGCCGGTCCAGTCGGCACCGGCTGCTGCCGCTTCGGCCGTCCAGTCGAAGATCTGCTCGGCGCACTCCCAGTACTCCTCGAGTGTCTCGCCCTTCCAGGCGAAGATCGGGGCGCCGGCGGGCGCGTCGACGGTTCCGGTCGGGCCGACGGCGATCGCCGCTGCAGCCTCGTCCTGGGTGGAGAAGATGTTGCAGCTCGCCCAGCGCACCTGCGCGCCGAGGGCCACGAGCGTCTCGATGAGCACGGCGGTCTGCACGGTCATGTGCAGCGAACCGGCGATGCGGGCTCCAGCGAGCGGCTGCGATTCGCCGAATTCGGCGCGAAGGGCCATGAGTCCCGGCATCTCGTTCTCGGCGAGGCGGATCTGGTGGCGGCCCGCCTCTGCAAGAGAAAGGTCACGGACCTTGAAAGGAAGAGCGGTAGCGGATGCTGCGGGCGAAGAAAACGTCATTCCTCCATTCTCGCAGACCCGGCGTGAACAAACCCGGTGAGCTAGCTGTTATTCAGCACCTGGTGCCTGACGACCTGCCAGCCCTGCGGGACACTCATCCGCTCGGCGTGGAACGAGCAAAGGTCGTAGGTATGCGGCTCCCGGGCGAGGCTGAGCGGCCCGACGACAGCCATCGAATCGCCGTAATCGTAAGTGAGCGTCGAGACCGCTTCGCGCGAGCATCCGACTTTGGTACATGGCCTGTCCAACATTCCATTCACGATACATCCGCTGGAAGGCGCCAGAGGTCACCTCGCCGATCTCACCGGCGAATAGGATGGCTGCATGGCACGACGCGGTTCACGAAGCAGCACCTTTGAGCGGCGAGCGGTGAGGCACGACAGGCACGGCAGGGCCGGGCGAAGCGCGGCGACGGGGCCCCACCTGCCGCCGCTCAAGAACCGCATCGACACGTTCGATATGACGGTCGCCGCCGCAGCCGATTTTTTGCGCGCGACCTGGCCGGAGGAACTCGCGGACGTGCGTTTCGAGGTCGGCTCGATGCCGGCGGGCAGCCAGGACACCGACGGCGTTGCTCGCTGGTGGACCAGCCCGTCCGAGCGGCGGGTGGTCCTGTACCGCTTGCCCATCCAGCGCCTGAGCAAGCTGCACCGCGACGATGAGCTGCACCAGCGGATGATGATCGAGAGCTGTGTTTTCCGGGCGACGGCCGAGCTGATCGGCAAGGACCCCTGGGATCTCGGCCCCGACCGTTTCCACTTCTGACCCGCGCCGCGGAGCCGTCCGGCCCCGCCCTTGATCAGCGCGGGTAGACCGTCACCGGCGTCGCCGATGGGTTGGCCGGCTGAACGGCAAAGGCGCTGAATCCTGTTGCTGTCTCGATGCTCAGCTGGGCGAACGCACCGTCGACGCCGGTGACCTCGTACGAGGTTCCTGGCGCTACAGGGATCGCTGCCGACGACGCGCCGGGGACCGTTGCGGTCAGGGTACCGCTGGCCGAGCGGAGTTCGACGTTAAGCGTGTCGGCTCCGGGGTTGGCCAGGTGCAGTACCGGGGCGTCTCCAGCGGGAACCGCGATCATGACGGTGTCAGGCAGGGCCGTCGAGGCCTGGAACCAGGCGAAGTCGCTGGACTCGCCCACGGCGATCGAGGTACGGGCACCGGCGACCACCGGCTGGCTGGCCTGGATGTCGATCGTGTAGCTGCCTGCGGCCAGGCCACTGAGGCTGACCTCGGTCGCCACGCCGGGTTCGAGGTCGTACTCGAGGGGGTCTGGCGCTGGCGCACCCTGCTCGCTGGTGAATGTCACAGAAACGCGCGCTGCCTCGGTGCCAAGGGCCATGATTCGAATGGCGGGGCTGTTGTCGTCGTAGTCCTCATCGGAAACGAGGGGTGGGGTCGCCGGAAGCACGACGCCGCTCAGTACCTGGCGTGTGGCAGCGGGCGCCGTCGGGGCGACATACTCGACACCGCTGGGGGTGAGCCCGCGGATGACACTGTGCTGGATAGCGGCAGCGACCTGCCCTCCCCTGCTCTCGATGTGCACAATCGGGGTGATCAGGTTCGGTGCGAACGCCGCAAGCGACAGGAGCTTCTGCTCGCCGCCCTTGACGATCACTCCCTGGGAGCCGGGAGCGTCAACAACGCCGCTTTCGCCGTAGATCGTGAGGTCGACGATGGCGTCTGCGCGGGTCGGGTTGGTGAGGGCAATGACGCTGGTGCGTCCGACATCGGTCGAGCCGCCGACGAGCCAGCTTTCGGCGCTTGCCTCGGTGCAGGAGCCCGCAGCGAAGCCAGCCAGCTCGTCGAATGCGGCCGACTGCGACTGAGCCGCAGCGAGCAGGGGTGCCGTGTCGGCACCCGTCCCGCTCGGCACACTCACCACAGTGGGCGATCCGAACGCATCCCCCGACACGTTGCCGGGGGCGGCAATGGGCATCAGAGCCGGCTCGGAGCCGGATTCAGCGCCGACGGTGAGTTCCGCAGCGCCGAACGACGCAGCGCTTGACGACCCGTCACCGGCGAGCTGGAGTAATGGTCCCGAGCACACTCGCGCCTGATCGGCGGCCGTCGGCGTGATGACGGCACTCGGTACAGCGGCCGTCACGCGCGGCACATCGAGGGTGCCGACGGCGAAGACCGAGACGCCAGCGATCGCGATGCCGATGACGCCGGCGATGACGCGCCCGCTCACGGCTGCCCTGGTTCGATTAGCGGCCATGGCTGTACTCGCTTTCGCTCGCTGGTGTTGCGTGCGGTGCGGTCTGAGCATCCGCCTCTGTGCCTGCGGATGCTCCGGCGTCAGGACCGGTGCCGGCCGGCTGCTGGCCCGTCTCGGCCTGTCCGTCACCCTCGCCCGGTGTGTCCGTTTCCGTCGGCGCATCTACGCCCGTCGGCGCGTCGGTTTCCACCGGCGCATCTGGCGCAGCGTGCGAGCCGGCGGCTTTGGCGGCCTCAGCTGCTTCACGCTTCTCCTCGGCTTCCGCCTCGGACGCGATGCCCGCGGCGAGGCTCGCCTCGGCTTCGGCATCGGCCTTGCGCTGTGCTCGTTCTGCCCGGGTGAGCCTTCGGCTGGGCTCACGCACCTCTCGTCGGCCGACGGTCCGGGGGGACTCCTCGGCGGCGCGGCGCGGGGCGGCGGTAGGGACCGAGAGCAGCAGGGCGAATCCGAAGATGACCGCCCAGCCGATCAGCACCGGCGTGGAGAAGATGGAGACGGGACCGACAGCGGCAGAGCCACTGGTTTCGCCGTCGAACCGCCAGAGGGTTCCGCGGTCGGTCGGTCCGATGTGCGCGAGCACAGGACTGCTGTCGAGGGCGGCAGACGCGCGGCTCGTGGTCGTTGTCGCTTCAGGGCTGACCTGCTCGCCCGACTCGATCACGGCGGGCGGGAGAAGAACGTACTTCACGTCGAGGGCGGCGAGCGTCGGAGCGGGATCAAAGCCGCCCTGGGAGACGAGGTTCCCCGCGAGTACGGTGACCTTCTCGTCGTTGCTCGTCAGATTCTCGCCCGTTGTGAGGATCGTCGACTGGTTGTCGAGGGTGTCACCAGCGCCCCGCACGATGCGCGCCGAGATTCCACCGTCCGGCTGCGGAGTAACGATGAGTGTGCCGAGCGAGGGATCGGTAGCCGCAGCCGCTGCGACATACGCCGGGAGCGTGCGCCCGTCGCTCGCGACAATCGCGCCGTGCCCGAGCGGGAGCATCGCGGCGATGGGGACGGCGACGACGAGTGCGAGCGTGGAGACGACGAGCGCAGGAACGGCAGCCGCCCTGCGCATACTGTCGAAGCCGACAACGGCCGCACCGGTCAGGCCGAGCCAGTAAAGGCTCAGGCCAGACCCAGCCCAGATGCTCGCAGCGGACGCGCCGTGAAGCGAGATCTCGAGGTGGGTAGCTCCCACTGCTGTGGCCAGTCCAAGCAGGCCGACGAAAAGCAACACGGCAGCCCGGGCGCTCCCCGGCAGGAAGAGTGCGACGAGCGCCATCGCAGCGATGGGCGCGAGCAGGACAGGAACGACAAGGTGAGCGGGCAGACCCGAGATTCCCATGGCTGTCGTGATCGAATCCCACGCGGGATTCCCTCCCGGCAACCCGAGAGCCAGCTGCCAGCCCGTTGTCGGCGCGGAAGCCAGTACGGCTCCGGGATCCGCAAGGAGCAGCAGCCAGCGGCCACGCACGATGCCCTGCTGCCAGATCAGTGGTGCGAAGAGTGCAGCCGTCGGGATGATCAGCCAGACGATCCTCGCGATGTGCCGGCCGCTGACACAGAGGGCGAGCACCCAGATGATGAGGAATGCGGGAGCGAGTGACGGGGCGGCGGCCACGGTCATGGCAAGCAGCATGGACGCAACGGCGGATGCCGCCCACGATCTCGCGGCGACGCATCCGGCGTAGAACAGCCACGGCAACAGAAGGTGGACGAGAATCGCACCGGGACGACCCTCGATCAGCGCGGTGAGGAATGGCGGTGCGACCGTCCAGAGAACGGCACCGGCAATCCGATAGCCGCTCGACTCGGTGAGCCTGGTCGCAGCGAACCAGCCGCCGAGAGTTGCGAGCGGAAGCGCCAGGAGGGTGAGGAGCACGAGGGCGTACGACGGGTCCCAGAACGTAACTGTTCCAAGCAGGGCCATGACCACGGAGAACGGGTCGGCAGCTCCGGTGAAGCCGATGCTGATATCGCGCCAGCCGAAACCGATGTTCTGCCACAGCTCGGCAACGGATGCCGACAGGGGCAGCATCCCACCGCCTTCGACGGCCGGCGTGGCCAGGAGCGAGAAGAAGAGCCCGACGCTGGCAAGCGCTGACGCGATGACGACCCATCCGCCACCGCCGGTAAAGAAGCGAAGCTCACTGCGCTCGACCGTGTAGACGGGAGCACCGGCCTCACGCCTGAGCAGGCGCCTGCGTCTCACCTCGGCGAAGGGGATACGGAGCGGCGAGATCGCCGACCAGCCGATCGTCTTGGCACCCCGCAGGTTTCGTCTGGCTCGCACGACCCGAACCGGGCTGAAGGCGACCTGGAATGCAGCAGCGAACTCGCCACCGACGAGACCGGGGTTCTTGGTCGCAACGCGCCACACGCTGCGTACGAGGCCGAGCGGAACCAGCGAGAGCCAGTGCAGCAACACGAGCGCGGCAGGCGCGTAGACGAGCCTGCGGTACAACTGCGCGCCCCGCGCCTGTCGCACCCTCTTGCGGTATGCGCTGGCACGACGCGACCTGGATGGCCCGGCGATCCCGTCACCGCCGGTGAAGACTACAGCCGTCGGGACGACAACAACGCGGTGTCCGGCCAGGCGAACCCGCACGCAGAAGTCGAGAGCATCGTCTGTTGAGCCGAAGGACGTATCGAACCCGCCCACCTCTTCCCAGACGGCATGGCGAACGAGCATTCCTGCCGGGGCGACGCCGAGCACGTCGGAGATGGAGTCATGCTGGCCCTGGTCGAGCTCCTCTCCGACGAGCGACACAGTTGCACCGAGCGGAGTGAGCGCCTGACCAAGAGAGACGATTGTCGCGCCGTCCCTGGCGTCCATGACCTTGGGCCCGGCGGCAGCCACGGAGGGAGCGACCTCGAGCGCTCCGACGAGCCGAGCGAGGGCGTCAGGCGCCGGGGCGGTGTCTTGCGCGAGCAGCCAGAGGAACTCGTCCTCACCGCCAGCCTGCGGAATAACCCTCGCGCCCTCGGCGAGCGCCTGCGCAAAGTTGAGCCGGGCATCGGCCTCGACGATCCGGTCGACGCCGGCCTGTTCGAGGGCTTCCTTGACGGAGGCGGGCGACGAACACGCAACGGCGACGATCGCGTCAGGCTGTCTGGTCTGGGCTGCAAGGGCATCAAGCGTGTCCTGCAGGTGGCTCGAGCCGTTGGGGCCGGTGCCATCGTGCACAACAAGGATCGCGGTTACTCGGGGAAACATCGCGTCCAGACTATGTCGAGCTTGTCAGCACAGGGCTGACCCTGTCGGCGTGGCACGGAATGGCTGGCCGGAGCTGAGGTCGCCAGAGGCGGCAGCTCGCGGTGACCTGAAGCCAAACCCCGCGCCCGTGGAACTAAACGGCGCGCTTTTTGAGCTTCCGGCGCTCACGCTCGGAGAGGCCGCCCCAGATACCGAAACGCTCATCGTTCTCGAGCGCGTATTCGAGGCACTGCGTGCGCACTTCGCAGCTCGTGCAGATGCGCTTCGCGTCGCGAGTTGAGCCACCCTTTTCAGGGAAGAACGCTTCGGGATCCGTCTGTGCACAGAGCGAATCAGATTGCCACGCAAGCGGGTTGTCGTCGTCGACAGGCTTGCGGACACCAGGAACTCCGAGCTGTACCGGATCGACGAACCAGTCCTCGGGAACACCAGAGCGATATTCAGGCGCCATATCCCTCTCCCCACTTGTTACCCGTGCGCCACGCGGCGCTATAGCTAATTACACTCGTGTAATTCGGCCACGTCAAGTCGCAGATAGTAAACCCTCACCCCCCAATGGAGGGTTCATCCCGTGTTCACCGGCGTGTCGCTCTGCCGTCGCCCTCACGCGAAACGAGCGCCCTGGCCGGGACACTGCGAGGCAGAAATGGCCTCGTCATCAGGGCGCGGCGAGCGCTCTCGGCCCTCAGACCGTGGAGCGAGCGCTCCACGCGCTCGACACCATGTCACTGAGCGTGTGGCGCATCACCCAGTTCAGGTCGCGTGCCGCAAGCTCCCCGGATGCCACGATGCGAGCGGGATCGCCCGGCCGGCGGGGCGCAACCTCCGGCTCGAACTCGATTCCGGTGACCTCCCGCATGGCGGTCATGATCTCACCGACGGAAACACCGTCTCCCGAGCCCAGGTTGTAGACCGGTTCGATCGACTCGCCGGCGTCGAGCCGCCTCGCGGCCGCGACGTGGGAGAGCGCGAGGTCCGCGACGTGAACGTAGTCCCGCACGCACGTACCGTCAGGGGTCGGGTAGTCGGTGCCGTTGATCCGCGGGGACCGCCCATCGATGAGAGCGTCGAAGACGAGGGGAAACAGGTTGTGCGGGCTGGTGTCGTAAACGTCGGGGTAACCGGAGCCCACCACATTGAAGTACCGCAGCGAGGTGTGCGTGAGGCCCTGGGCGACGCCCTGGTCGTGCAGGAGCCACTCCCCGATGAGCTTGGACTCACCGTACGGAGACTGCGGGCTCTTCGGCGTCTCCTCGGTCACGATGTCGGTGTCCGGCGTCCCGTAGACGGCGGCGCTCGACGAGAACACTATGCGGGTCACGCCGGCGTCTTCCATGGCGCCGAGGAGCGCAAGGGTTCCCGTCACGTTCTGTGCGTAGGTGTGCAGCGGGCGCTGTACCGAAACCCCGGCGTACTTGAAGCCCGCGACGTGCACGACGCCGGTGATGTCGAAACGGCGCAGCGTGTCGAGGACGAGATCCCTGTCGAGGATGCTGCCCCGAACGAACGGAACGTCACGGGGAATGAACGATTCGTGACCGCTGGACAGGTCATCGAGAATGACGGCGTTGATGCCCTGTTCCGTGAACGCCCGAACGACGTGCGCTCCGATATATCCGGCACCGCCGGTGACCAGCCAGGTCATGTTGCCTCCTCTGTCCGGGCGCTTTCGCGCCCACACAGAGCCTATGGCACGAGTAAAAGCCCGGGGAAACCGGGCCGGGCGGATCAGACGATGAACCTGCGCGTTTCAGCGGAACCTGGACCACGCGTGGGGACGCGACGGTAGCCGTCGCGTCTGAGGGCGATCGCGCTGGCGACGGTTGCAACAACAACCGCGGCCAGGACGAAGAGGAGAAGAATCATCATGGCTGCAAATGTATGCATTGCTGTTTTCTGCCAACAGTGGCAGTATCGCCATTGTTCGATTGTTTTCCGCCATACCGGAGGCTCGTATGTTGAAGAAAATCGCTGTGGTCGCCCTTCCCGACATGGCGCCGTTCGAGTTCGGCGTCATCTGCGAAGTCTTCGGCATCGACAGGACCGACTCGGGCGGACCCGGCTTCGATTTCCGCATCGTGACAGCCGACCCCGGCCCCGTGAGGACCAAACTGGGCTTCGACATCGTGGTCGCCGACGACCTCAGCGCGGCAGCTGACGCCGACCTCATCGCCATCCCCGCGTATTCGGTCACGGGCGGCGACCCTGACGAGCGAGTCCTCGACCTCCTGAGGGATGCCGAGAAACGGGGCGCATGGATCCTCTCGGTGTGCAGCGGCGCTTTCGCTCTCGCCGAAGCGGGAATCCTCGACGGACGCCGGAGCACGACCCATTGGATGTACACGGACCAGCTCGCCCGTGAGTACCCCCTGACCGACGTCGACCCCGACGTGCTGTTCGTCGAGGACCGCGGCGTGATAACTGGCGCGGGCACCGCTGCGGGAATCGACGCCTGCCTTCACCTCGTCCGCACGGAGCTCGGGGCAGCGGCGGCGAATGTCATCGCTCGCCGCATGGTTGTCCCACCCCAGCGGGACGGCGGCCAGGCACAATTCATCCAGGCGCCGGTGCCCGAACGGCAGAGCGACTCGTTTGCGGCCGTCACCGACTGGATGCTCGAGAACCTCGCCGAGAATCTCACCGTTGATGTGCTCGCGGCACGGGCGCTCATGTCCGAGCGCACGTTCGCCCGCCGGTTCCGCGCCGAGTTGGGCGCGACCCCGGCGGCGTGGCTCAACAGGCAACGGCTGATCCGGGCGCAGCAGCTGCTCGAGCGCACCGATTACGGACTGGAGCAGATTGCCGCCGAGAGCGGTTTCGGCTCATCGGCGGTGATGCGTCACCACTTCCTCAAGGTTCTGCACACGACACCGAACGCGTACCGCCGTGCCTTCAGTTGCACGACCACCGCAGAGGAGATGGCCGGCTGAACACTCCAGCCGGCCGGTCGGTTACAGCCGCGTCGTTGCGAGGAATAACTCGCCGGAACCCGCAATGGTGAGCGGCCCCTCGTCAGGCGTGATGTAGAGCGCCCCGCCACGCTCAACGGTTCGGTGAGCGGATGCCCCAGCGACGGTCACGCTTCCGTCGGTGACGAGCGCGATGGCCGGGCCCGGCAGCTCGAGGCGGGTCGCCTCCTCCCCCAGGCCGGAGACATGAATGAGTTCGAAATCGGGAACGTCGGGAACAAAGACCTCGGCACCAGCACCGGCCGGACGCGGATCGAGGTACGGGACGGGCAGCGGCGTGAAGTCGAGAACGCTCAGCAGTTCGGGGACGTCGATGTGTTTCGGGGTGAGACCGCCGCGCAGCACGTTGTCGCTCGCCGCCATGAGCTCAACCCCCAGCCCGCCAAGATAGGCGTGGATGTTTCCCGCAGGCAGGTACAGCACCTCTCCACGCTTGAGGGTCACGCTGCGGACGAGCAGGGACACTGCGATTCCAGCGTCACCGGGGTAGAAGCCCGCGAGCCGCCGAACGGTCTTCACCGCGGGCGTCTCGGGTGCGGATGCCGCGGCATCCGTCACCGCCTGAACCAGCGCAGACACGTCATTGGTCAGGAGATCCTCGACGACAGAACGCAGGACATCCGCATCAGTATCAGCACCCTCAGTGCCAGCACCCCCAGCGAGCCCGTCACGGAACCCCCGCAGCCGGACCAGGGCATCAGCGCTGAGTCCAGGCACCGCGAGCAGTGCGTCGACGTCGACGATCGCCTCAGCGACCGGCCGGAATCCGCAGAGAGCGTCGAACGTCTCGCTGAGCGCGTAGATCAGTTCGGGCTTGTGGAAGGCGTCGCGATAATTCCGGTTCTCCGCGTCGGGAGCGATCCCCGCAGCGTTCTCCCGCTCGAACCCGGAGCGCGCTTCTTCGGGCGACGGGTGCGCCTGAAGCGAAAGCGGGGCGTCGGCGGCGAGCACCTTGAGGAGGAAAGGCAGCCGCGGTTCCGAGAGTCCGGCGGCCGCGGGATCCCTCTCGATCCAGTCAGCGAGCGTCGCTGCCCCACCGGTCATCGACGGATCGAGCACGCGCGCGGGCGATCCGGCGTGGGCGCCGAGCCAGAGTTCAGCCTCCGGTCCGCCGGATGGCGTCGTTCCGAGCAAGCCGGAGATGGCCGTTGTCGATCCCCAGGCATAATCGCGGGGAACATTGCTCAGGGGAATCAACACGGACAGGTCCTTATTCAAGTGGTCGAGCGTCATGGCCGAGTGTCATGGTACGGCGCCGGATTTTCACGCCCCATAAGCGGCGAGCGTTCATCGACACCCTACAAGAGCCGCCCGACGGCATCCCGTCTGTGTTGCCTCAAAACGGCAATCGATTGTGCCGCAAAGCCGCGCATCCGTAGGCTTCACTCGAGTCCGCTTCACCCGGACGACCGACCACAACGCAACGGAGCACGAATGTCGTTTGAACCACTCGCCAGCGATTTCTACGGATTCGAAAGCCTCGTCTCCGATCGGGAGAAAGACGCACTCATGCGGGTTCGCAGCTACATGGAAACCACGGTGCGTCCGGTGATCAACGACTACTGGGAGCGCGCCGAGTTCCCCCACGAACTCATCACCTCGTTCCTCGAGACCGATGTCGCGCGCTACGGGTTCGAGGAGGTGCGGCCGTTCGAGAACTCGGCGGTGTTCCGCGGTCTCGTGGCCATGGAGATGGCTCGGGTCGACGCGTCGATGGCGACGTTCATCGGCGTGCAGGAAGGCCTCGCCATGGGATCGATCAGCGTGTGCGGTTCTGCCGAACAGCGCAGCGAATGGCTGCCGAAGATGGCGAGCGGCGAGGTCATTGGTGCGTTCGGCCTCACCGAGCCACTGTCGGGGAGCGACAGCGCCCGCGGGCTGCGCACGACGGCGACTCGCGACGGTGAGTCCTGGACGCTCAACGGTTCGAAGCGCTGGATCGGAAACGCCACGTTCAGCGACATCACCGTCATCTGGGCCAAGGACACCGAGGACGGTCAGGTCAAGGGCTTCATCGTCAGGACCGACTCCCCCGGCTACACCGCAACCAAAATCGAGCGCAAGATCGCTCTTCGCCCCGTGCAGAACGCCGACATCACCCTCGAGAACGTCGTTGTTCCCGAGAGCATGCGCCTGGCGAACGCCAACTCGTTCCGCGACACAGCGAAGGTGCTCCGCCTCACCCGTGCCGCTGTCGCCTGGTCGAGCGTCGGCGTCTCTGTCGGCGCGTACGAGGCTGCCGTCGCGTACGCAAAGGAACGTGAGCAGTTCGGCAAACCGATCGCCGAGCACCAGCTCATCCAGGACCTCCTCGCCAAGTGCCTCGGCAACATCACGGCGTCGATGGCCATGTGCGTGCGGGTCTCACAAATGCTCGATGAGGGAACCCAGCGTGACGAGCACTCGGCTCTCGCGAAGGGCTTCTGCACCTCGAAGATGCGCGAGACCGTCGGCTGGGCGCGCGAAGCAATGGGCGGAAACGGCATAGTTCTCGACTACGAGGCTGCCCGATTCTTCGCGGATGCCGAGGCGCTGTACTCGTACGAGGGCACGCGCGAGATGAACTCGCTCATCGTTGGCCGGGCCATCACGGGCAAGGCGGCGTTCGTCTAGCATTCGTACCCGGCCGGCGATCCTCACGTCGCTTTCCGTGCTCCGATGCTGATCAGCGTGCTGTTTCCTGCCATCGCGCTGGCGGCGCCCGGCGGTGTCGGTGCGGTGGTGGTGCGGTGGCGGATGGCGGTTCGGTCGTCGCGAATGCACGTCTCCGCGGGCTGGGGCGTGCGTTTGTGACAGACGAACGGATGCCCGGTATGCGGACGGCGGTTCGGTCGTCGCAAATGCACGTCTCCGCGGGCTGGGGCGTGCATTTGCGACAGACGAACCGTGCGAGGCGTGCGGACGGGCGGTTCGGTCGTCGCAAATGCACGAATCCGCGGGCCGGGGTGTGCATTTGTGACAGACGAACGGATGCCGGGTATGCGGGCGGCCGTTCGGTCGTCGCGAATGCACGTCTCCGCGGGCTGGGGCGTGCGTTTGTGACAGACGAACGGATGCCCGGTATGCGGGCGGCAGTTCGGTCGTCGCAAATGCACGCATCCGCGGGTTGAGGCGTGCATTTGTGACAGACGAACGGATGCCGGGTATGCGGACGGCGGTTCGGTCGTCGCAAATGCAGGCATCCGCGGGTTATGGCGTGCATTTGTGACAGACGAACGGATGCGACGGACGTACGGATGCGGGGATGCGACCGGATTTCCGGGGTGCCGCTCCCCGGCGGGTACGCTTGCACGTGCGGGGACGCTCCCGCCCAACTGTTTCGACGGGAAGGAGCGCGAAATCTCACGCGTTCGACTGCGCCAGGGCCGACACTTCGTCATCACCTGGGGAATCTCCGACACCTTCGGCGGCATGACCGGGGCGTTCCTCCACCGCTCACGGGCTTTCGTCCGCCTCGGCGGGATCGATGTCGACGTCCTGACCTTCGATGCGCGCCCGGACTATCCGGAGGTGGAACGCCGCCTGCGACAGGGCGGCAGGCTGATCGACGGTATGAGCCTGGTCAACCTGTGGGACTGGATGCGTGACCACCCGTCGCCCGGGCAATTTGCCCGCACCAAGGCATCCGCTTCGGAAAATCTGACCGCGGCGTTCGGTCCCCTCGACCGGGGCGGGCAGTACTTCGCCGGAACCCGTAACGGCATGATCATGAGTCTCACTCGGTACGCCGACGACGGCGTGACCGAGTTGCAGGTCGATCACTACCGGCCAGACGGCACGCTCGCGGTGAGTGACCGCCGCGACGTCAGGCAGCGCGGGACCGTCGGCGGCCGCAGCATCGTACTCTGCGACACCTCGGGCACACCGGTGCGGGCGTGGGACCGGGCCTGGGCCCTCTACCGCTGGTGGCTGGACCAAATGCGCGGCAGCGGCCCGGCGACGATGATCGTCGACAGCAAGACGAGCGCACGATTCATGGTCGGTTACGTGCGGCCGCAGCTGCTCGTCATGCACGTCGTCCATGCCTCGCACCTCGCGGGGTCGGACGAGACGACGGTGCGCGCATCGAGGGCGGCGGTGTTCGATGATCCACGCTCGTTCGACGCACTGGTCTTCCTCACGGAACGTCAGCGCACCGAGGCGGAGCCGCTTCTCGGCGATCAGGTGCACACCGCCGTGATTCCCAACGGCCGCGCCGTGCCGCGAGCGTCCGCGGCACCGAAAGACCGCCCCGTCACGTCGGGCATCATGCTGTCGGCCCTTGAGAAACGCAAGCGGGTCGAGCACTCCGTGCGCGCGATTGCCGGGGCACGGGCCGCCGGTGCGCCCGCCACCCTGGACATCTACGGCGAAGGCCCCGAACGACAACGCGTTGAGGCGGCCATCGCGAAGGCCGGTGGCGGGATCACGCTGCGCGGATACGACCCGGATGCCAGCACCCACCTTTCGGAGAGTTCCTTCCTTCTCCTGAGCTCACGAAGCGAGGGCTTCCCCCTGGTTCTCGTCGAGGCGATGGCGGCCGGTTGCCTGCCGATCGCCTACGACATCGCCTATGGCCCCGCGGACATCATCAGGGACGGCGTCAACGGATTCCTCGTTCCGCCGGGCGATATTCCCGCGCTGAGTGCTGCGATCGAGCGGCTGGTCGCCCTCCCGGCCGCACGGGTACACGCGATGAGACGCCACGCCGTGCAGACGGCGTCCCATTACTCAGACGAGGCCGTTACGAAGCGATGGGCGTCGGAACTCGATCGTGCCGCGAAGCGACGCGGTTTCCGGCCCGCCGCGCCAGTCGATGCGCTGGTGTTTCGACTGCGACGTGGAATAGCCAGGCGATGGCGAAACTGGCGGGGAACGCGATCAGCGCAACCAGCCACCACGCAGCGTCGCCGATGAGAAAGGCAACGCTCGCCAGCACAGGCACGTGTACGAGATAGAGGCTGAACGAGACACGGCCGAGCCAGAGCGGCAGGCGGGCTGACAGCATCCGTTCGGCAAGGGGCGACCCGATCGCGACGACGATGAGCCCGGCAGCACCGGCACCGGCGAGGCCCCACAGGGCTGCGCTCGCGCTGGAGCCCGCCGGGGCGATGTCGCGGGTGAGCCAGCTCAGGACGAGGAGAACGACGGATGCCACGGCGAGCGCTCCCCAGATGAACCAGCCGCCGCGGCGGTTCACCCGGTCAGCCCATGCCCTGATCCCCGGCAGGTGAACGGCCATCAGAGTGCCGAGGAAAAACGTGGGCAGGTAGACGAGCGCGTCGACCTCGAGGACCCGGCCAGCCACCATGAGCGCAACCGACACCACAGCGGCGAGCCAGGGTCGGCGGCGCACCGCGAGCCCGACGACGATGAACACCGGCAGCAGTACCGAGAAGATCACCTCCCAGCGGAGTGACCAGAGCACGTTCACGACCGTGTAGGTCTCCGGGAGGAGCGACGACTCTTCGATGATCCGGCCGAGGGAGATACTCGACGCCACCCGGTTGTCGAGCCAGCTGTCCGGGGTGATCGCGCCGGGGAACCGAGGGACGACGAGGATCAGTGCGACAGCGAACAGCACAGCGCCGATGACGGGAAGATAGAGGCGGATGAGACGGCTCGGGTAGTACCGGAGCCAGTCGAAGGTTGCCGAAAGCGCGGGGATCGAGACGACCAGTCCGCTCAACACGAAGAAGACGAGCACCGCTTCGCTGCCGGCGGTCAGGGGCCTGAGCGGAGACTGGGTGATCCACTCCCAGAGGCCGGCGGTCTCCTCCAGTCGCGGACGCGCCATGAGGGTCAGGTGGTAAAGCACGACAACGACGGCTGCAACGCCGCGCACACCGTCGAGCGCGTGCATGCGTTCGGTTTGCCCAGTTCCCATTCGTTCCACGCTAACCGGACGCGGCTGGGAGTTCCCGGAATCGCGCCGTGAAGCGCTTCTCGCCCCGATGACGCCGGACACGGCCCAACCGCCACGCCGGGCGCTGTCGTGTCAGCCCTGTCTGTGCGGCCCTGTCGAGCCGACTCTGCAGCGGTTACTATTCCGAATCCGGTGCGCCAGCGGCCGGAGAGACGCGAGGGAAGGAGCCAAGTGCCAGCTCGGATCGCTCTGCCAGCAGGTCGCCATTACGCCATCACCTGGGGGATTTCGGATACATACGGCGGAATGACCGGAGCACTGCTCCACCGCTCACGAGCATTCGTCCGGCTGGGCGGCGTCCGCGTGGATGTCCTCACCTTTGACACTCGCCCCGACTACCCACGGGTCGAACAGGGCCTGCGCTCCTCGGGAAAAATCGTGCCGGGGATGCGACTCCTCAATGTGTGGGACTGGTTGCGTGAGCACCCTTCGCCCGGCGACTACGCCGGTGTGGGAGTGAGCATTCCCGGGAGGAAGAGCGTCGAGGGTTTCACCCCTCTCGAGAACACTGGAGCATACGTCCCCGGCGAACGAGACGGCCGTGTCATGAACCGCACCAGGTACGACGCGAGCGGTTCGGAACCGCTCCAGGTCGACCATTACCGCGCCGATGGATCACTGGCGGTGAGCGATCGCCGGGACGTCACGGAACGGGGTACTCCTGGGGGACGCAGCATCGTGTTGTGCGACCCGGCGGGCAATCCGGTGAAGGCGTGGAATGGCGCATGGTCCCTGTACCGCTGGTGGCTCGACGAGGTCCGGGACCGCGAGCGGGCGACGATGATCGTTGACAGCAAGACGAGCGCACGCTTCATGGTCGGGTACAAGCGATCCAACGTGGTGTCGGCGCACGTGCTTCACGGTTCGCACCTCGGCGCCGACGGCCGAAGCATTCGTGCCTCGCGGGCCGCGGTCTTCGAGAACCCAGGGGCTTTCAACCTGCTGGTATTCCTGACCGAACGGCAGCGGGCCGACGCGCTGCCGTTGCTCGGGCCACGGGCGCGCACGGCAGTAATCCCGAACGGAAGGGAGGTTCCGCGCGCGTCGGCAGCACCCCCGCCCAGGAACGTTCACTCTGGCATCATGCTCTCGGCGCTTGACGACCGCAAACGGGTTGACCACGCGGTACGCGCCATCGCTGCCGCTCGCGCCGAGTCCACTCCCGTGACACTGGACATCTATGGCGACGGGCCCAAACGCGGCCGGATCGAAGCGGCCATTGAGAGAACCGACGGCGGCGTGCGCTTACACGGCTACGACCCGAACGCGAGGAATCACCTTCGCGAGAGCTCTTTCCTGTTGTTGACCTCGAAGAGCGAGGGGTTCCCGCTCGTGCTGGTCGAAGCGATGGCAGCCGGCTGCCTTCCCATCGCATACGACATCCCGTATGGGCCTGCCGACATCATCCGGGACGGTTTCAACGGCTTCCTGGTTCCGCCCGGGGACCTCGCCGCGCTCACCGCGGCGATCGAACGCGTGACGAGCCTTCCGGCGCGAAAGCTCGACGCGCTGCGGAGAAACGCTGTGCGCACGTCAGCCGCGTACTCGGACCAGGCGGTCACCAGACGCTGGGCGGTCGAGCTTGACCGGGCGGCGGCACCCAACGTCAGGACCCGTCAACCCGAGCCTCCCGACCCGCTGGCTCTCCGGGCGCGGCGCAAGCTGGCCAGGCTGTGGCACAAACGGCGTGAAACCCGACGTGCCCGCGGCGGACTGTAGAAACACACCCCTCCGCGCGTCCGGTTGACCCATGCGCCATTGCGCCGGGCGATCAACCGCGCCCGACGGCGGACCGCGGACGATGCGCGATAACCTGTAACCCATGACGACGTCCCCCGTACTGCCGCCCGTCGCGCTCTCCACCGAGCGCCTCTGGGCGACAGGAATCGGTTCGCTGGCGCTGGTTATCGCGTTCGCTGGTGACGGCATCCGCAATCTTGTGACGATTTGGGGGTTCGGCGCGCTTTCGATCGTCGTTGCGCTGGCGTGTGTGCTCATGATCATCCGGGTCAGGCCGCGGCTTGACCGGTCACGACTTCCCAAGGCCCTCATCGCCTTTCTCAGTTTCGCGCTGTTGTCCGCCGCATGGTCCGCGTACCCGCAGGCGACCCTGCTCACGCTCGCCGGAACCCTGTTGACGACCATCGTCGGCGCCTACCTCGCTCTCGTCCTCGACTGGACCGAACTCGTCCGGGCACTCGCCAACGCCCTCAAATGGGTGCTCGGCCTGTCCCTCCTGTTCGAGCTCTGGGTTGCACTGATCGTGCGCGCACCGGTGCTGCCGCTGTTCGTCGATTTCGGTGACGAGAAGCCGCCGCTCCTGGCGATGTGGTCGCGTAACCTCCTGTTCGAGGGCGGTCGCATTCAGGGGATCCTCGGCAACTCCAACCTGCTCGCGGTTATCGCTCTGCTTGGCATCATCACCTTCGGCCTGCAGCTCGCGGCCGGAAGCGTGCGCCGCGGCTGGGGCATCGCCTGGCTGGCGCTGGCACTCGTGATCTTCAGCCTGACCAGGTCGAGCACCATGATCGTGGCCGCACTCGCCGCGGCAATCGTCCTCGGAGCGGTTCTTCTCATACGCAGAAGCCCGTCGCCGCGCGCCCGCGCCGGCGTCTACGTCGGCCTTGCGGCTTTGGGAGCAGCGGCCATCGCGTTCGTGGCCCTTTTCAGCAATCTCGCACTCGCGCTTCTCGGCAAGAGCGAAGACCTCACCGGCAGGCTCACGATCTGGAAGACGGTCATCGGTCTCGCCGAGGAGCGCCCGTGGATCGGCTGGGGCTATTCGAGCCCATGGATCCCCTGGGCCGAGCCCTTTGACGGTCTCATCATCCGACGCGGCGTCGAGCAATTGCACGCCCACAACGCGTGGCTCGATGTCTGGCTTCAGCTCGGCGTCGTCGGCGTCGCATTGTTCACCGCGGTGATCGTTTCTGTGCTCTGGCGCAGCTGGTTTGCGGCAGTGGACCGTCCTCGGTTCGATCTCAGGGACGACCGCCCATACACCGTGTTGTCGTTGTTGCCCATCCTCATCACGGTGGTGCTCGTCGTGCAATCCGTCGCCGAAAGCCGGATCCTCATCGAGTCCGGCTGGGTGCTCATTGTGGCCCTCGCACTCAAAACCAAGCAGCACCCGGTGATGGATGCCGTCGCGCGGCCCCATCTCACTCCCGTCATCGCTGCTGAAACGCGTTGATGACGTCACCACGCCCGCTGCCCCAGCATCCGGTACTCGCCGCTCTCATCCGAGGGCTCGCGAGTCCGCAGGCCACAGCCGCGCTCAGCCTCACCGTCTTCGGCGTCGCCTTCGCAACCCCGCTGATCAGGTCGATTCTGGGGTGGAACGGCCTGATCGGCGTCCTGCTGGCCCTCGTCCCGATCGCGGTGCTCGTGGTAATCGCACGCTGGGACACAATCGAGTGGCAGGGGCTTCTTCCGGTCTCGATTCTGGCGTTCATCGGCTGGTGCCTCCTCTCGACGTTGTGGACCGATCACGAGCTGGCTACGCTCGCCGGCTCTCTCTATCAAATAGCTTTCGCATTCCTCGGCCTGACCGTCGCGCTCACGCGCGACATGATCCAGATTGTCCGCTCGGTCGGACCCGTGCTCCGTGCCCTGCTGACGGCCTCCATCGCCATTGAGGTCCTCTCCGGACTGATTCTCGACACCCCTTTCAACTTCATGGGCGTGCAGGGAACCCTCGCGATGGGCGGCCCGATCCAGGGGGTATTCGGGACCAGGAACATGCTCGGTTTCATGGCCCTGATAGCGCTCATCACCTTCATCGTCGAGTGGCGAACGCGGTCAGTGACGAGAGGTGTCCTCGTTTACTCGCTCACCATTGCGATCGCGTGCCTTGGTCTCAGCCAGTCCCCGGTTACGGCGCTCGTTTCCATCGTCCTCGGACTCGCAGCGCTCGCGCTCTACGGGCTGCGCCAGGCACCCGCTGACACGCGCCGCACTCTCCAGTGGGCTCTTGCCGGGCTCGCCGTGATCGTCCTGTACGTCACGTACCTCTCGCGCCTGAGGGTGCTTGCACTTCTCAACGCAGGCAGTGAATTCGAGTACCGGTACCTGCTCTGGTTCCAGACGTGGAAACTCGTGCCTGTGCATGAGATCGAAGGATGGGGCTGGTCAGGGCTGTGGCAGGATGTCACCCCGTTCACCTACATCAACAACGCCCTGGTCCGAAACCATGACACAGCCCTCAACGCTTTTCTCGATGTCTACCTTCAGGTCGGAATCGTCGGACTCTGCGCTTTCCTTGCCCTGATCGTTCTCGCGTTCGTGCGTTCCTGGCTCCTGGCATCCAATCGCCGGACGGTCACATACACCTGGCCGGCTCTCGTCCTCGTCGCCCTCATCGCCACGAGTGCCGCCGAGAGCTTCGTCCTGGTCGACGCCGGGTGGCTGCTGCTCGTCGTATGCGCCGTGAAAGCGTCACAGAATATGAGCTGGCGTACCCGGCTCGGCTCAACGTCGAAGAGCGGTCCATCCGAGCGGCACCCCGAATCGGTGGAGTAGTCCGCCCGGCCGCTTCTTCCACGCTCAAGCCTGGACCACCTCTGCGCGGCGGCCCGTCCGTGTGCGGTAAATTGAAGGGTTCGCCCGCAACAGAGAGCACGAATGTCAGACACACTTATACCCGGTTGGCGTTCGCCTGCCGCCACACGCTGGGCTTCACTCGGAAAGCGAATTCGCGGCTGGAAAGAAAACAAGCGGCAGCGAGAGCAGATCTACCTCGTTGCGCCCGCCGGAATCCCCAACTTCGGCGATGAATTCATCGCTCGAGGCTGGCTCAACTTCCTGGCCAGTCAACGGCCACACGCCGATGTGTGGCTCGACTGCCCCGAACCGGGGCGAGCCGCATCAATGCTGCGTGATACCCACCCGCGTCTTCGCACCACGAACACCCTGTGGCAGATGGCATACCAGTCAACGTCGGATAGCGCCGAGGGGATCGGCGAAGATGCCCGGCGTCTGACCCGGGAACTTGGCTCACCCAAAGTCGATATTGGCCTCAGCCAGCTGAGGTCGATGTCGACCATCCACTTTCTCGGCGGCGGCTACTTGAACGATGTCTGGAAGCAGAACATCGGAATCGTCGCGAGCGCCCACGAAGCGAAGAAGCTGACGGGCCTGCGCGTGTATGCAACAGGCCAGGGTTTCCTGCCGCAGAGTGACGACTCAGCGGCATATCTCAAGCGGCTGATCAGCGATTTCGACTTCGTCGAGTCGCGCGATGACGCCGGCGCCTCGGTTCTCGGGATCACCCACGGTCTCGACGACGCCTTCCTCGGGCTCGCCGTGAACCCCCGCCAGGTCATGGACGAGGCGAATCTGCCTGAAATCATGATCCTCATCCAGTCAGACTTCCTCGAGGGATCCGATGAAGCGCACGTCACAGACGTGATCCGCGACTTCATTCGCTCGAGGCAGGACGAGGGGCTCCAGGGAATCGGGTTCGTCGAGGCAATGCCTCCACACGACAGGCATTTCTACGACATTTTGCGCGATGAGTTCCCTGACGCCCGTTACTTCTCATTCCAGGACATCTGGGAGCGGGGGCTGCCGGCCAACGACAACCAGACCTGGCTGACGTCGCGCTTCCACTTCCACCTTCTCGCCGCAGCGGCAGGAGCGAAGGGAACATGGCTGTCACTCGCGCCCGGGTACTACGACGTGAAGCACGGTTCACTCGCGACGCTCGGAACGGGCTGGTCCCAGGGATCGTTCGCTCCGGGCGACGAAGCGCCTGCACCATCGGTATCCGAGGCGTTCTCGGACGTCGCCAGGCGAAGCGCCCTGACTAAGCTGGCGCTGGCGCGACGCCTCTACCCGTGAGTATCAGTCCTTCGCAGCGATAGCCCGTGCCCGGGAGTTCAGCTTCCCGGCGGCAACAGCCGACGCCCAGCGCACCGGGCGCTGCCAGAGTCCGCTGATGGGCTGCAGCACGCGCGGAAGGTGCCGCCGCTTGACCGCTTCCGACTCCAGGCTTGAGTTGAGCCGATTCGCTACGGTCAGGGAGTCGGGGTGCCACCGGAATCCGGACACGCTCTGTCTCGTGCTCACGAATTTGCCGTAGCGCCGAAGCTTCAGGAAAGCGTCGAGATCCATCGCGTAACGAAGTTCCACATCAAAGCCGCCGATGGCCTGAAGCTCGTCCAGACGGATCATCGTTCCTGGATGCGGAATGAGGTCAGGCCCCCAGGCGAGCAGGAGCGGAGCCAGTTTGCCTGCGTTGCTCACTGCGATCGTCTTCCCACTGGCATCGATGTAGTCACATCCGCCGTACGCGAGAACCGCGTCAGGGTTCTGTTCGAGCAGGTCCATCAGCCGCCGGAGGCCACCCGGCCTGAACACGTCGTCGTCACCGATCCAGGCGTAGTACTTTTCATCGGTACGGGCCGCAAGCCCCCGGTTGATCGCTGCGGAAATGCCCTCGCGCGGGTCATCCACGATCAACGCGCCGAATTCCTCGCCTAGCGCCCTGGCGGCTGTTGCGTCCGGAGGAAGCACCATGGCGACGGTGAGTCCCACATCCTGCCCTTGGACGCGTGTCGACTCCAGGGTCTCACGCAGTGTGTCAAGCCGGTCCCCGAGAGTGGGGAGAACGACGAGTACCTTGGGGGATGCCATTGTTTCCTTTCAAGCCAAATAGTGAGCCGGACCAGTCAAACTGCTGCCGGCTCCGGGCCGCGCGCTCCCGTGAGAACGGAACTTGCGCAGTCGGCGCGCCATCAGACGGCGTCACACCGCTGCACTACCAGTATCCAACATGGCGGACGCCCCGCTGAGCGGCCACCCCAACGAGCCGGGTCTCTGCGCCCGAAGAGCCCGGCGGCGGGGCAACGCCATTTGTCCAAGCCCGCAGACCGGCATTACGGATAGGCTAGGCAGTTGAGAACCGGAAGATGCAGGGCGAATTGTTCAGCCCTGCCTGAACCCCGTGGGGGATTTTTTGACGAAACGTGCTCTTATCACTGGTATCACTGGCCAGGATGGGTCTTATTTGGCTGAGTTGCTCCTGTCGAAGGGGTATGAGGTGCACGGCCTGATTCGTCGGGCATCGACGTTTAACACGGCTCGGATTGATCACCTGTATGTGGATCCGCACGATCCTGAGGCAAAGCTGTTCCTGCACTACGGCGACCTGTCTGATGGCGCCAGGATGGTGACATTGCTGTCGGAGATCCAGCCGGATGAGGTGTACAACCTCGCGGCGCAGTCGCATGTACGTGTGTCGTTCGATGAGCCGGAGCACACGGCGGATACGACAGGGACGGGCACGGTTCGTTTGCTGGAGGCCGTGCGGTTGTCTGGCGTGCATTGCCGGTTCTATCAGGCGTCGAGTTCCGAGATGTTCGGCGCGACTCCTCCGCCGCAGAACGAGGAGACCCCGTTCTACCCGCGATCGCCGTATGGCGCGGCGAAGGTATACAGCTACTGGATCACGAAGAACTACCGGGAAGCGTATGACTTGTTCGCGGTGAACGGGATCCTCTTCAACCACGAGTCACCGCGTCGTGGCGAGACATTCGTCACGCGCAAGATCACGCGCGCTGTCGCGGCGATCGCCGCCGGGAAACAGGACCACGTCTATCTCGGCAACCTGGACTCGATTCGTGACTGGGGTTACGCCGCGGAATACGTTGAGGGCATGTGGCGGATGCTGCAGGCTGATGAGCCCGACGATTTCGTGCTGGCGACCGGTGGGAGTTTCACCGTCCGTGACTTCGTTGAGGCGTCGTTCAGCCGGGCCGGGTTGGACTGGGAGAAGCACGTCCGGTTCGACGAGCGGTACCTGCGCCCGACCGAGGTCGACGCGCTCGTCGGAGATGCGTCCAAGGCGAAAGACAAACTCGGGTGGACGCCGGAAGTCGACACAGCTGAGCTGGCCCGGATCATGGTCGACGCAGACATTGAAGCGCTTAAGCACGACGGGTCGCACTGGATCGACAGCCCGAAGCTGAGCAGCTGGGGAACGAAGTAATGCCTGCAGAGCAGGTCGATTACACGCCGGCTCCCCTGGACCGGGACGCGACGTTCTACGTTGCCGGGCATCGGGGGCTGGTCGGTTCCGCGATCTGGCGTTTGCTGGAGAAGGAAGGGTTCACCAACCTGGTCGGCCGGACATCCCGGGACCTGGATTTGAAGAACCGGGACCAGGTGTTCGCGTTCTTCGAGGAAACCAAACCGAAGTACGTGGTGCTGGCCGCGGCGAAGGTCGGCGGTATCCTCGCGAACGACACGTACCCGGTGGACTTCCTGAGCGAGAACATGCAAATCCAGGTCAACGTTCTCGATGCCGCAGTGAAGGCCGGGGTGGACCGGCTGCTGTTCCTCGGCTCAAGCTGTATTTACCCGAAACTCGCGCCGCAGCCGATCAAGGAAGAGTACATGCTCACCGGGCACCTTGAGCCCACGAACGACGCGTACGCGATCGCAAAGATCGCGGGAATCCTGCAGGTCCAGGCTGTGCGTCGGCAATACGGTTTGCCGTGGATCTCCGCGATGCCGACCAACCTGTACGGTCCGGGCGATAACTTCTCTCCCGAGGGTTCGCACGTGTTGCCCGCGCTGATCCGCCGCTACGACGAAGCAGCGAAGACCGGGGCAGCGACGGTCACGAACTGGGGCACGGGCACCCCGCGGCGGGAGTTCCTCCACGTCGATGACATGGCAGCGGCGTGCCTGCACCTGCTGGAACACTACGACGGACCCGAACAGGTCAACGTCGGCACCGGGACCGATGTCACCATCAAGGAGATCGCAGACACCATCGCGAAAGTCACCGGCTTCACCGGCACCACCGAGTGGGACACCAGCAAACCTGACGGCACCCCGCAGAAACTGCTCGACGTCACCAAACTCACCAACGCCGGCTGGACCGCACAGATCAGCCTCGAAGACGGCATGCGATCCACCGTCGACTGGTACCACCAGCACGCCGACACCCTCCGCACCTGATCACCAGTCCGGCTTCCTCTCGCCGGACAGCATCAATCAACAAAAATGCAGTGCGCCGAATCCGGCGCACTGCATTTTTCGTGGGAGGCTACCCGCGGATTACGACAGGCCGAGCGTCTTCTTCCATTCGGTCATCGAGACCATCTGCTTCTCCTGCGCGCGGTACGACCGAGCGAGGCGGGGCCAGCGGACGGCGAATTTGACGCTGTACCCGATGCTCCTGAGCAGCAGCTTCCGGAACAGGCGAGGGTCGCGCTTGTGCCAGATCGCACCGGATCCCTCGGCATTGGAGATGAGCACACTGTCGAAGGACGGAACCACCCACCATTTGGCGTCCTCGAACGCGATGTGCATTTCCGCGGTCTCCTGGTCGTGGCGGTTCGGACGGAAAAGCCCACGAAGAACGTACTTCGCTACCGTCGCACGCATGACCATCCTGGGCGGCGGGTTCCGCCGATAGTTGGGCAGACCGTTGTCCCACTCGTCGACCTCGGGCATATCCGCTTTCGAGCGGATGACCGAGCCGTCGCTGAACTGCGCGGCCAGCGCCCGCACCTTCGCCTGGCGCGTCGGCATGTCTGCGTGGATTCCGCGCGGCCCCTTGAGCACATTGGCGTAGGCCTCGTGTCGAGCGGACACAGCAAAATACTGCATCGACAGGAGCTGTCGTACGTCGGTCGCGAGGTTCGCGAGGGGCAGTCGCCCACCTCTGGGGTACTGCGAGCGCAGCAGGGCGGCGACAAGCCGGTTCCGCGCGTGGTAGAACGCCTGCCAGTCCTGCGAGTCGTCCTTGTCCACCCAGGAAACGTGCCAGACCGCTGCGCCGGGAAGAGACACCGTCCGGATACCGTGCTCGGCCGCGCGCAACGAGTACTCCGCGTCGTCCCATTTGATGAAAAACGGCTGTGAGACGCCGAGCTCTTTGATCACACTGACCGGGATGAGAGACATCCACCAGCCGTTGTATTCGGCGTCAACCCGTCGGTGCAGCCACTTCGTCTGACGAAGATTCGATTTGGTGAAATCGTGGCGGGAAGGCGTGACCGGGCCCCACATGAAGTTGCGGTCATCGATGCCCTCGGCAAAGGCGTGGAGCACGCTCTTCGCGTACATGTCGAACATGTGACCGCCGACGATCATCTGATCGGTCGCATAGTTCGCGAATGTGACAGCGCGCCGGATTCCCTCCGGCTCAATGGCGATGTCGTCGTCAAGGAGGAGGACGTAGTCCGACGTACCAGCCTGGACCGTCTCGATCATGCTTCGGGAGAACCCGCCGGATCCACCGAGGTTTGCCTGTTCGATGACATGGAGCTTGTCGCCGAGCGCCGCAACGGCTTCGCCGTATCCAGCGGCTTCCACAATCTTCTGGGTTCCCTGATCGACGACATAGACCGCGTCGAGAACTCCATCGACCGACGGGCTGTTGCCGATATCCGCCAGCAGTTGTGTGCAGTAATCAGCGCGGTTGAACGTGGTGATGCCAACACTCGCGGTGCCCGTGCGCGGAGCAGGCGAATCGGCCGACGCATACCAGCCCGCCTCAAGCACCCGGCAGTCCTCAGACTCCGCCATGATGTCGAACCAGTACCAGCCGCCGTCGCCGAACATCGCCATGCCGAGGTCGAAGGTGGTCGTCGCCCGCCCGGCAACGCGCTTCGACTCCACGCGCTGGGTGATGCCTCGCGCGTTGGAGCGATTCACGATCACGGTAGCGGGACCGTCGGTCTCCACTCGAAGCTGAACTCCCTCAATGGAGGTCCAGCGCGCCCAGTATGACGCGGGGAAAGCATTGAAGTATGTCCCGAACGACACCTCCTTACCGCGCGGAACGTCGAGCAGCGCTGTCGTGTCCGCGCCACCCTCCACCATACGGAGCGTGTTGACGCTGGTCAGTCTGATCGTCGCCTGACCGGTGTCTTCCCGCAGAAACCCGCGCTGGCTGTTCAGCTGATCGGCATCCTGGTACAGGGCGAACGATGTCCAGTTATCTGCGTCAAGATAGAGCGGCAAGACGTCCGGGTCGTGGGTTGTCGGAACGATTACTCGCTGCAACAAACCTTCCGAAGACATGGTTGTGCTCATACTGCTCCTTGCGTATACGGTGACGTCCGATCCTCGGCGCCGTCAAGAGGCCAGGCGGTCCGCCGACTCAGACCTGACAACCCTACCGGGGGCTTGGTTGAAGGCCAACTGAGTGCCTCTAAGGTTCGCGCCGAACCAGTCGGGTATGTTTAAGCAGTTCTATGTCGTCAGCGAGTTAGGTTGTGGTAAATGTCAGCGGACCTTCTGGTCGTCGGATCCGGGTTCTTCGGGCTCACCGTTGCCGAGCGTGTTGCCGAGGATCTGGGACTGAACGTCACGGTCATCGACCAGCGTTCCCACGTCGGTGGAAACGCGTACAGCGCTCCTGAGCCCGAGACCGGCATTGAGGTGCACCAGTACGGCGCACATCTCTTCCACACCTCGAACGAGCCGGTGTGGGAGTACGTCAACCGCTTCACCTCGTTCACGAATTACCAGCACCGCGTTTACAGCACGCACAAGGGTGAGGTCTACCCGCTTCCCATCAACCTGGGAACCATCAACCAGTTCTTCCGCGCGGCGTACAGCCCGTCAGAAGCGCGCGCGCTGATCGCGGAGCAGGCCAGGGAAGTATCGGCCTCCGGCGTCTCGAACCTTGAGGAAAAGGCGATCTCTCTCATCGGTCGCCCCCTTTACGAAGCCTTCATCCGGGACTACACAGCCAAACAGTGGCAAACCCCCGTTGACCAGCTCCCCGCTGACATCATCAGCCGGCTCCCGGTTCGCTACACCTACGACAACCGCTACTTCAACGACACGCACGAAGGCCTCCCCGTCGACGGGTACACGGCGTGGATCGAGCGGATGGCAGATCACCCGCGCATCAACGTCGTCCTTTCGACGGACTACTTTGACGAGTCACAGCCCTTCAACAAGAAGTCAACGGTCGGCCAGATTCCCATCGTGTACACCGGTCCTGTCGACCGGTACTTCGGTTACGAAGGCGGCGCGCTCAGCTGGCGCACCCTTGATTTCGAGCAGGAAGTCCTGAACACCGGCGACTACCAGGGCATTGCGGTGATGAACTACCCCGATTCGTCTGTGCCATACACACGCATCCACGAGTTCCGTCACTTCCACCCGGAGCGCGACTACTACCCCACCGACAAGACGGTCGTGGTTCGGGAGTTCTCCCGGTTCGCGACGCGGGACGACGAGCCGTATTACCCGGTCAACACCCCTGGTGACCGCCAGAGCCTTCTCGGTTACCGAGAAATGCAGGACGCCGAACCCGACAACGTGTGGTTCGGTGGGCGTCTCGGGACCTACCAGTACCTCGACATGCACATGGCCATCGGTTCGGCGCTCTCGCTCTACAGCAACAAAATTAAGCCGTATTTTCAGCGATGAGCATGCGTGACGGCTTCGTCCGGCCCGGACGAAGCGCGGGGCTTACCGACGTTGTCCGACGACGCTACCTCCTCTCTCTCCTGGTCAGGAAAGAGACCCGCGTTCGTTACCGGGGATCCGTTCTCGGGTGGCTGTGGTCGTACGTTCGACCGCTCACGCAGTTCATCGTCTTCTTCCTCGCACTCGGTATCTTCCTTCAGCAGAACCAGCGCATCGAGAACTATGCGATCTACCTGTTCAGCGGTCTCATCGTCATCAACTTCTTCAATGAGGCGTTCGGCAACGGAACCCGCTCCATCGTCGACAACGCACACCTGATCAAGAAGATCTACCTGCCCCGGGAACTCTTCCCGGTGTCGTCGAGTCTCGTCGCACTGGTGAACCTCGTGCCGCAAATTGTGGTCCTGCTGGTCGCCTGCCTGGTTGTGGGCTGGCGACCAACGCTGCTCGAGGTGGCGTGCGTTCTCTTCGGTCTCGTCATCGTGTTCACCTTTGCGATCGGCCTGAGTCTGCTTTTCGGCTCCGTCAATGTGCCGTTCCGGGATGCGCAGAACTTTGTCGAGCTCATCGCACTCGTCGCTACCTGGGCGTCGCCGGTTCTGTACGACTGGAGGCTCGCGCACGAGGTGCTTCCCGGCTGGTTGTCCGTGATCTACCAGCTGAACCCGCTCACCGCTGCTGTGCAGTTCTTCCACCTGGGCTTTTGGTACCCGACCAGCTCGCGGGAGGCGTCATTCCCCGATGATTTGCTTCTCTACGGACTGGTCGCACTCGGCATCTCGCTCGCGGTTCTTGCTCTCGGCCAACTCGTATTCCGACGTTTGGAGGGCCGTTTTGCCCAGGATCTCTGATACCGCAGTCAAGCCGCGGATCATCGTCGAGAACGCTCGAAAGACGTTCAAGCTTCGCCACACGCATTCGCTCAAGGAAACGTTCATTGCGCTGATCCGGAAGAAGACCACGACCTCCACGTTCGACGCGCTTCACGACGTCACACTCTCGATCAGCCCGGGCGAATCAGTTGCGCTGCTCGGCTTGAACGGGTCGGGCAAATCAACGCTGCTCAAGCTGATCTCGGGAGTACTGCAGCCCGACGGTGGCAAGGTACTCACCAGGGGCCGCGTGGCCGGACTGATCGAAGTCGGAGCGGGATTTCACCCCGACTTGTCCGGGCGGGAGAACGTCTACCTCAACGCCGCAATCCTGGGCATGGGCAAAGACGAGATCGACGCCAGGTTTGACGACATTGTCGAGTTCTCGGAAATCAGCGAGTTCATCGACACCGAGGTCAAGCACTACTCCTCAGGAATGTTCCTCCGCCTCGCCTTCTCCGTCGCGATCCACACCGAGGTCGACATCCTGCTCGTCGACGAGGTCCTGTCTGTTGGCGATGAGCCGTTTCAGCGGAAGTGTCTCGCGCGGATCAGGGAGCTTCACGACCAGGGCAAAACGCTCGTCGTGGTGAGCCATGACCTCAACATGGTGTCTGATCTCTGTGAGCGCGGTGTCCTCCTGAACAAGGGGCGCGTCGTGTTCGATGGGGACTCGCACTCGGCTGTCGAACTCATGCGCCGATGACCTTACGCCACGACGGGCTCACCCCCGCGCCTCAGAAGACAACCACAGGAGAGATTAAATAGTGTCCGCCTGGATGGCCCTGATCCCCTCGATTCTCATCGGTATCGCCGTTCTCACGGTGCCCGGGTGGTCGATCGCACGGCTTGCGGGCGCGCGGGGCTTCCTCGCGGCGGCAGGGGGCGTGCCGGTGAGCGTCGGGATCGTTGCTGTCGCCGCGATCCTTGCACCGCTGGCGCAGATCCCGTGGTCGATCTGGCCCGTCGTGGCCCTCTGGGCTGTGCTCGCCATCATCGTTGGCGCCACGCGCCTCGTGCTGCGGCGCCGTGCTCCGAAGGCGCCCCGGGAATCGAATGCCGGGGGCCGAACGCTCCTCCATGGCGTGCTTGGCGTTGCAATCGGTGGTGTCCTCACCGCCATGACGATCGCTCAGGCGGTGGGAAGTCCAGACAACTTCTCCCTGCGCTTCGACAACGTCTTCCACCTCAACGCCGTGCGGTACGCTCTCGACACGTCCAACGCTTCGTCGTTCTCGATCGGAGGGGTGACGTCTGCGGGAAGCCCTCCCGCCTTCTACCCGGCGGGCTGGCACGACCTGGCAACGCTCATTGCACAGCTGGGCGGTGGGACGATCCCCCAGAGCGTGAACGCGCTCAACGTCGCAATCGCGGTCGCGGCATGGGTGGGCGGAGCGGTTCTCCTTGGGCAGTTGCTCACGCGGCACACCCTGGCCGGCTCGATCACCGGCGCGATCGCCGCAAGTGCATTTCCCGCGTTCCCGATCCTGATGCTCGAATGGGGCGTCCTCTACTCGAACTACCTGGCTTTCGCGCTGCTGCCGACGATGGTGGCTCTTCTCGTCCTGCTCCTGAAGGTCCGCGGCGTGTACCCGCTGGCGACCCAGCCCCTCGCCGGCGTACTCCTTGTCGCCGGACTGCCTGGGCTCGCCCTCGCACATCCCAGCGGAGCAATCACTCTCGGCCTCTTCTTCGCCGTGACCTTCGTCCTGCAGGTCGCCAGCTGGCTCCTCTCCCGCCCATCCGGGAGTCACTCCCCTCGCGGGACGGCTGTCGGTGTGGCGTCAATCGTCGCCGTACTCATCGTCACGGTCGCAGTGTGGCTGAAAGCACGGCCGTCGCTTGACGTAGCGCCGTGGCACAAGGTTCAGTCGACCGGCCAGGCGATCGGCGAGGTGCTCACCAACTCGCCGATGCAACGTCCTTTCTCGTTGCTCGTCAGCGTGGCCGTGATCCTCGGCCTCTTCATCCTTATCAAGCGCAGGGAATACGCCTTCCCGCTCATGGCCGCCGCCACCACAGTGCTCTTCGTGGCAAGTTCGGCCTTCGCGGACGGGGCGTTGCGCGAGTTCATAGCCGGTCCGTACTACCAGGACAGCTATCGGCTGGCATCGCTCACGGCGGTGACAGCCCTGCCCCTGGCCATAGTCGGAGCGCTGGCGGCCTTTGAACGCCTCGTGCACATCCTGAGCCGGGCGGTCCGCGGGCGCACGGGAGACGCCGGGGAGACACCCGGTTGGCTGAAGCCGGTCGCGGCGCTCACCGCGGCGCTCATCGCGATTATCGGTACCCAGTTCGGCGGCATGCAGCGCACGGCGCTTGAAGCACGCCCGGCGTACGAAATCACGGACGCTTCGGAGCTCGTGGACTCTGACGAGTACGAGCTCATGATGAAACTGCCTGACCTCGTGCCCGAAGACGCCATCCTCCTCGTCAACCCGGGCACCGGCGCAGCGTACGCGTATGCGTTGACAGGGATCCCCGTGACCGCGACCCACATGTTCTACGAATCCAGCGATGCGGAAAAGGCACTGCGGAAGAGGCTGAACAGGGCTGCGACGAACCCGGCGGTAACAGGACAGGTTTGTGAGGCTGTCGACGAACTCGGCGGTGACGTGTACGTCCTCGACTTCGATGACCCCGCTGATCTGCCCGAATTCTCCGGGCTCGAAGATCTCGACTCGCCCGTTGTCGAGGTTGTGGAACAGGTCGGCGACGACCGGCTCCTCCGCATCAGCCTCTGCGGTTAGGCGCCAGCCGTCAGCGCTGACAGTTCTTACGCGGCATCCGGGTCGCACGCAGGCGTTCGCTTCTCCATACGCGGCACGCACCGCTTGCTGCCCGGGCCGCCCAGCCTGCCCGGCCTGCCGTCCACACGGTGACGCCAGCCCGAAGCGACGATCAATTCGACGGGTGTCCGCACCCCGCAGACGCGCGACCGAGCGGAACATTCCTACCTGTGCGCCCGTCACGGCGTAAAGGAAAGCGCGGGCCTGAAACTTCAGGCCCGCGCTTTCGTCCCTCAGGGCTGGATACGTCCTCTGAGATCCCGGTTCTCGGCGAGCGTCAGCTCAGCGCCTGAACGGTCCTCTGGTCAACCGTGAGTACAGTTCCGGCCCGCTCGCCAGCACCAAGCAGTCGGAGTTTGCCGCCCTCGGTGACGTAGACGGCGGCGTTATTCGCGCTCTTGACATACACCTTGCCCGACCCGACCTGGGTGCCTGCGAGATTCAGCCTCGAGCACGCCGTCGCGTCGACATCCGTGACCGCGAACCCGCTGCTATCGCCCGATGCGACGAGCGACAGGGCTCCTCCGGCTGCGAAGTACAGTTTCCCGCCGCACCGCACAAAGAGCGACAGGTCAGTCGAACTCCGCGGGTACCCGGACATCTGCGCCGTTGTGACGGCAGAGTACCGCTCGGGAAGTCCGAACTCGCTGGCGAAACTCCAGTGCGGAAGCCGCACCTTCTGCTTCAAACCGTTGATGAAGTAGACGACGTTGTCCCCGCTCGCCTGCACGAACGACGCGGGAGTCACAACGGGCGCGGCTTCAGTGAACGACGCGAGGGTCTTCTTCTGGATCGTGAGCACGGTCGGCCAGGAGCCCCCGTTGAGCGCCGTCAATGCCTCGGCCGACGCAACGTGGCGCCGAGTGCCCTCGGTCAGCAGGAAGACATCCCCGGTGCCGGCACCCTGCACGAACACAGGCCCCTTGACAGCGCCGGAGAGAGAAAGCCGCTGGCACGTGGACGGATCGAGGGTCGTCACGGGGAAGCCGCCCGCATCGCCGTTGACGACCTTCGTCAGCTTGCCACCGTTCGCAAAGTAGAGCTCGCCGTTGCACTTGGCGAACATCGACAGATCATCGCCCTTGGCGTATCCAGCCAGGTCCGACGTCTTCACGTCGATCAATTTCTGCGCGAATCCGAATTCGCCGGCAACCTCCCAGCTCGGCAAACGATAACGCTTGTCTGGCCCGTCGATCAGGTATACGACCGAGTCGCCTGCGGCCTGCACAAACGAACCGACAGGAAGGAACGGCGTAGTCACGCTGAACTTGGAGAACGCACCGGCTGTCAGCGACAGGACTGTCGGCCAGGCACCGTTATTCGCCGCCATGAGCGCGTCAACCGTCGTCACCCAGCGCAGTTTGCCCCCGGTCATGAGGTAGACGTCTGGGGACGAACCCGAGCGCACGAACACGGGACCGGCAACTGATCCGGACGTCGGGAGGGCCTGGCACGACGTATCGGTGAGCGTGGTTGTCGGGAATCCGGCCGCGTCACCGTTGACGACCTGGGTCTTCTTGCCCCCGTTGACCAGGTAGAGCGCTGTCCCGCACTTGACGAACAGGGAGAGCTCCTCACCTGTCTGGTACGCGTTGAGCGTCGTGGTGGACGTCGACGAGTAGGTTGCAGGAAGGCCAAACTCTGTTGCGAACTCCCAATGCGGAAGACGGTGTTTCACGGTTGTGCCATCAACGAAGTACACCACCGAACCCGCATCCTTCACGAGGGTGGACGGGCCGAGGAGCGGGCGGGTCTGCGTGTACCTGGCGGCAACCGAGTCCCGCAGAACCGCTGCGAATGGAGATGTTCCGCCGTTGAAGGCCCTCGCCGCGTCTGGCGAGTCCATGGTCATCAGACTTGAGCCACTGATCTTGTACAGCGTGTCGCTGCCGGGACGCTTGGCGAACTCAGTCATCGCGGGGCCTCGCGTGAGCGACTGGATCTGGCCCAGGGACAGGTCGATGTTCTGACCGCAGTAATAGCCCCACATGGCAACCAGCTCACAACTGCCGAAGTGGTGCAGTTTTCCGCTCTGAAGCAGGAGGACCTCACCGGTGGCCGGGTTGCGCACGAGTGCTGTCGCAACCGGGCCTGGTGTGAGCGCGTTGACCACGGAGTCCGCGACGATCTTCCGGTCACCAAGGGCGCCACGGTACTCAAGGTAGTCGCCATAATCGGCGATGTGATGCTTCGTGCTGCCCACGACGAGGAACACGTCGCCCTGGGTTTGCCCCTGCACCAGCGATGGCATCTGGCCCTGCGTGCTGCCGAACCAATCGGTGAAGTAGTTATAGAAGTTGCGGTTACCGTACGCAGAGCACGTCTTGTCTGGTGAAGCGCCATAACCCGCTGCCAGAGCGGAGGCGTTCGGCTGGTACGGCGTGTAGTAGTAGAGCGCCGCCGTCGCTTTGTTTTCTACGACAACGTTGGATGACCCGCAGGAGGCGGTCGGCGAGTACCTGATCGGTGCTGACTTGCCGATGGGGAACCACGTGAAGTAGTTGCTGGTTCCCGGGGGGTTGCCGTAACGCTTGAGCTGCCAGCTCCCCATGTAGACCTGGTTGTAGAAGCCGAAGTACTTCGAGTCGCAGGCGGCCGTGTCGGGGCAGGCGTATCCCATCGATGCCGTCCACGCCCAGCTTCCCGGTGCGCTGTCGGCAACAAGCGCCTGTTCTTTTTGCAGCATCACAATAATTACCTGGGGGTTGATCCCGCAGGAATCGGCGACTTTCTTGATGATACGGGCCGCTGATTCGTTGGCTGCTCCTGCGTATCCACGGCACATGGCATCCGCCGCACGGTCGTATGTCGACTGCGTGAAGTCCTTGAGGCAGGTTTTGCCCGTGTCGCACCGGGACACCTTGCTGTTCAGGAAGCTCTGGATCTGCGCCTCTGACATGGTGCCCGAGTTAAAAAACACCTCGTCGCTGATGATGTTTCCGGGTCGGAACTTCGACAGATCCGCTGCGCTGGCAGAGTCGGACCCCCCGCCGGGCATAACGGCGGGTGCTACAACGAGCGTTGCACCCACGACGACGGCGGTTGCGACCGCTGCGACGCGACGCCACAACGATGTGAAAGTTCCTTGGACCATATGGCCATGCTAGAGGAACCTGAGAACATGCTGCGCGCATGTCGACACCCTGTTCGGGTGTCGTGGATCCCGTCAGTCGGCGATCCACTCCTCAGCTTCAGGGGGCAGCCGACGTTCCAGCTCTGCGATGCGAAGGTCCTGAAGCACGACACGCTCGGTCAGAGAACGTGTATGAGCCTCAACCTGCGTGAGCTCCGCCGCATGCTGCAGACACACAAGAACGACGATCCCGATGCTCAGGAAGAAGACGAGGTTGATCGGCAGCGTGATGCCGACGAGGCGTGATGCGATGGTGAGAAGGTCGGGAAAAATACTGATGATAAGGGCGAAGATCGTACCGATGAGCCACCACACCGCGTGCCGTTCACGGATGCGCCGGCGGCGGAGCATTTCGACGACAAGCAGGAACGCGACAAGCGCAGAGGCGATACCGAAGATGTAGCTGGCGAGGGTCACGCAACCGCTCCTTCCTGTAAGGAGTGCGGAGGCCTGACCAGAGCAAAGCTGAGTGCGATCAGGGCCCGACCGAGGTAAAGAGCGGACTTCACCGGGTTGTGTGAGGGGGTGCCGCCCTGGCGTTCTCTCATCCCGACGGGTTCCTGCACGATCACACACCCGGAGCGGGCCGCGATGACGAGCGCCTCGATGGTGTCGCCGAGGTATTCGGCCGGGAAATGCTCTGCAAAGAGAGCGACGGCGCGGGGCCCGGCGGCTTTGAACCCACTCGTGGTGTCGGTCAGTCGCGTCTTCGCCGTCGCGCTCAGGGTCTTCGCGAGGAACGCCATGGCGAGCTTGCGGAGACCTCGGACCGTGTACTCGCCTTCTCCGGCGAATCTGGCACCGATCACCAGGTCGGCCGACGCAAGCTTCGACACGAGCACCGGTACGAATGAGGGGTCGTGCTGTCCGTCCGAGTCGAGCTGAACCACGTTCGAGAAGCCATTTTCGATCGCGTACTTGAATCCAACGCGCATGGCGCCACCCACCCCGAGGTTGTAGGGGAGAGTCGCGACTTTTGCCCCGGCCCTGCGTGCACGGGCCGTCGTGTCATCGCTCGAACCGTCATCCACCACGAGGCAAGCCACGCCGGGCAGCACCCGACGCACTTCGGCGATGACGTCGGCGATCACTTCCGATTCGTTGAATGCCGGCATGACGATGAGAGTTGAATCGAGGCCGGTGCGCATGGGCCAATCTTATGACATGCCCATGTGTCCAAGCCGGATGTCGGGGTTCTGCGCGCCGGGAGGCCCAATCTGGGGCTGGGAACTGTCGACTACGCTATTGGGACGCAGGGTTTACGTGCCCGCAATCGAGGAGGAACATGGCTGAGATGGCTGACGGACCACAAGTATCCGTTTGCATGGCCGCATACAACGGCTCACAATTCATCGAAGACCAGGTACATTCGATCCTCTCCCAGCTCGGCGATTCCGACGAACTGATCATCATCGATGACTGCTCTACCGACGATACGGTCGAGCACGTGAAGCTAATCGATGACGATCGCATCCGCCTTCTTCTGAACGAATCGAACATCGGCTACGTGAAGACCTTCGACCGTGCCCTCCGTGCGTCGCGGGGCAGGTATGTTTTCCTGGCGGATCAGGACGACCTGTGGCCGGCGGGGCGTGTCGAAGCCATGACGAAGGCCCTGGAATCCGCGGACGTCGTTGCGGGGAATCTGGAAATTCTCGGGCAGCCAGGTCAGCGCACACCGTCGCCACTCCGGGCGGAGCAAAGCGACCAGCACCTCCTGAACATCGTGAATACCCTCGCGGATCGCCGCGGATACTGGGGCTGCGCGATGGGGGTCCGACAGGACTTTCTGCGAATCGCGACGCCGCTTCCCGCTCCCCTCTTCGAATCGCACGACCTCTGGCTGGCGCTCCTCGGCAATGCGACAGGCTCGATCTCGCACCTCGAACAAACGGTCACTCTGCGGCGAATTCACGAACACAACGCAACGCCATTGAAGCGGAGAAGCATTCCGCGTCGGATTCGAAGCCGCGTCATGCTCATTCAATGCCTGCTGATCGGAATGCGCCGGGCGCGCCTCGCCGGCTGGACCAGCCGGTCACAGCAGCTGAACGCTGAGAAACATGGAAGCCACGCGTGAGTGCAACCGTAACGGCGGTCATCAGTTCCTTCCGCCCGGCCGAATCCCTCATCCCGAACGTCGATTCCATCAGGCACCAGGTCGGGCGTGTCATCGTCGTCGACGACGGGAGCGGGCCGGACTTCGATGACACCCTCTCGGCGGTGGCCGCCATGGGCGCAGAGGTCATCCGACTGCCCGAGAACCTCGGGATCGCCCACGCGCTCAACGCAGGGCTTGATGAAGCTCGCTCCGGCGGTGCCGACTTCGTTGTGACGTTCGACCAGGACTCATCGGTTCAGGACGGTTTTGTGGACCGGCTCATGGGGGCGTGGCGACTCGGCGTTGACTCGGGTCACCGCATCGGATTCGTGGTACCGGAGTTCTTCGGCGACGTCCGGCAGGCTACCCGCCGCGACCGGCAGGGGGTTCTTCGCACCGATCGCACGATCCAATCCGGGATGCTGATACCGTTCTCCACGATCGACACCGTTGGCACGTTCCTCAGCGAGCTTTTCATCGATCTCGTCGACACCGATTTCGAACTCCGTTGCGACACGGCGGGCCTGCCTGGTGCCGCCGCTGCCGGGTTGCGTTTCGAGCATGCGCTTGGCGGCCAGTATCGGGACCACCTGTTCCCTGCAGGAAGCCGCTTCCCGCTCGCCACCATCACCCTCAGCACACCGTTCCGGTATTACTACAGGGCTCGAAACCGGATCGTCATCAATAAGATCCACGGCCGACAGCACCCGCTCCGCCTCGCTCGCGACACAGTCTTCGACGTCATCCACTTCGTGAGAGCAGCCCTCATCGCCCGTCCGAGACGCATCCTCCTGTCGATGTACCGACGCGCCATTCGCGACGCGGTCCGGGGCAAGCTGGGCCGAGCACCGGATGCCGTGATGGCAATGGGCAAAAGAGTCAGCTGGGCAGCGGACAAGCTTTAGGCCAGTTGCGCGGGCTTCTTGTCCGGCTCGTTCATAATTCGCAGCGCGGGGCCCGCGAGCAACACCAGGGTCGTGAATTCCGCGGCGGCGACCCCGCCGGCGATAACAGCCTCGGATCCGACCGACGCACCGATAAGCATCACGGTGACACCGACGACGGCAGCAGCGGTCGTCGCAGACAGGACCATCCGGAAGCGACCGGCGGGAATCAGCGCATTTCTGATGAACGGGGTGGACGACGATATGCAGAAGAACGCTACCCCGAAGAGCACGCTCGGCGCTGACCGTCCCGCGACGTCCGCTCCGAACACAACCGCAGTGGCCCATGGGCCAAGGATCGCGATCCCGAGACCGCCAACGACGCCGAGGACGACGTGCGACAGCAGCGCTGCCCTGTGCCTCTGGCGATGCGAGGCCGCCGACGGATCCAGGACCCAGGACTGAAAGGCGTTGCCGAACGCCATCACGGCCAGGATTCCCACACGGTAGACCCTGTCGGTCGAACCAAAAGAGCTTGCCTGAACTGCGCTGAGCCCGACAGTGGCGATGGGGATGGCCGTCGATCCATAGAGGTTGCCAACCGCGTCGATCCCTGCCGTCGGCACGAGACCGCGAAGGACACCGCGAACCTCCCTGGCAGAAAGCCGCGGCAGATTGAGACCCTTGAGGGTCGCCCACGCGTGCGCGGCAACCCCGGCGACAACAAAAACGCCGAGCAGAACCGGATAAGCGGTGACGCTCCCCGTCGCCAGGATGATCGGGATGGCAATCACAGACGCAGCGAGCTTCGGCGCCGCGTCGAAGAGCATGAGGAGGTCCGGTCGCCCCGATCCGATGCAGAACCACGCGGGTGTGAGTCCGCCAACCGCCATAGCGAGCGCGACGAGGATTGCATCGAGGTTGACGCCAGGGCCGGTAACCAGCCAGGTCACGAGGGCAACCACCGGCAGAACCAGGCCCGTCAGGACGAGGCGAGACCACAGGCTCTCGCGCAGGATGGCCGCGCGTGTTCGGCGATCAGGGTTTCTCGCCACCCGGACAGGCCCAATGACTCCCCAGCCGAACTGGATGGCAACCATGCCGAGCATCCCGATGGACTGGCCGGCCAGGAAATCGCCCCAACCTTCTTCACCCGTCACTCGCGACACGACGGGCAGGACGAGGAATGGTGCAACGGCCGACAGAATCGGTGCCCCGCTGAAACCCGCGAGCCTCATCAGGAATGCGGGCGCCTGCCCCCGTTGCCGTTGCGACGGGGGCGTCGGGTTACCACCGGTCATTGCTGGTGAGCAGTCCGTTCAGATAGGCGCCGTATCCGCTCTTGACGAGGGCGGTCCCGTGCTCGGCGAGCTTCTCGTCGTCGATCCACCCGTTGCGCCAGGCAATCTCCTCGATGCACCCGATCTTGAACCCCTGCCGCTCCTCGATCACACGCACGTAGTCAGCGGCCTGCATCATCGACTCGAATGTGCCGGTGTCGAGCCAGGCCGTGCCACGATCGAGAGCCTGCACCCGAAGCGTTCCCGCCTCAAGATAACGCTCATTGATCGTCGAGATCTCGAGCTCGCCCCGTGCGCTCGGCTCGATGGTCTTCGCGATCTCCACGACATCGTTGTCGTAGAAGTACAGGCCGGGAACCGCGTAGTTGCTCTTGGGCTTTACCGGCTTCTCCTCGATGCTGACGACCCGTCGCTGGTCGTCGAACTCGACGACGCCATAGGCGGCCGGATTTGACACGTGGTACGCGAAGATCAGCGCGCCGTTGAGGTCACTGTGACCCTGCAGCGCTGTTCCGAGCCCCGACCCGTGGAAAATATTGTCGCCGAGAACCAGCGCAACTGACTCGTCACCGATGAACTCCTCACCGATGAGAAATGCCTGTGCGAGACCGTCCGGCGAAGGCTGGATGGCGTACTCGAGCGAAATACCGAGCTCTGAACCGTCTCCGAGCAGGTTCCGGAACTGTTCGTTGTACTCGGGCGTCGTGATGATGAGGATCTCGCGAATCCCGGCCATCATGAGCGTCGACAGCGGGTAATAAATCATCGGCTTGTCATAGATCGGCATGAGCTGCTTCGAGATGCCCTTGGTGATGGGCCAGAGCCTGGTGCCCGACCCGCCAGCGAGAATGATTCCGCGCATTACTGGTTCTCCTTAGAGCCACTGAGGGACGCTACAAACGCTGTCGCTGCTTCCCACGTTGGCAGCAGGCCGGATTCCGCCGCTTCGGCCAGCGTCGGGGCCTCGATGTCCTTCGCCGACAACAGAAGCTCATCGGCGGGGATCGGAAGCTCAAGGCCGATGGCCGGGTCGAGGGGATTGATTCCGTGCTCGCGACCCGGGCTGTACACATCGGTGACGAGGTAGCTGACTGTCGCGTCATCCGTCAACGCAACGAAGCAGTGCCCGAGACCCTCGGACAGGAAGATTGCGCGGCGGTCTTCGGTGTCGAGAAGCACCGAATCCCATTGTCCGAACGTTGGCGATCCCACCCTGATGTCCACAACGAAGTCGAGAACAGCACCGTTCAGCGCGGTCACATACTTCGCCTGGCCCCGGGGCACATCGGCGAAGTGGATGCCACGGACGGCACCACGCTTCGACACTGAGGTATTGCCCTGGCGCAGGTCGACCGACCGACCGGTCGCCTCGGTGAGCTTGTCAAACCGATACCACTCAAAGAACATCCCCCGATCGTCCCTGAGGAGATTCGGTGTGATCTCGTAGCTGCCCGGGACGCTCAACTCGCGGATATCCATCCGGCAACTCTATCAAGCGGCCGACGGTGAACCGGTCACGCACCGCCCGCCCACGTCAGCTGGTGCGGTCGAGGAAGTTCCGGTGAATGATCGAGCGGTACAGCGTCTTTCGGACCGCGACGGGCACGAACCTGTACAGACCCCGAACCGTGATGTTTCTGGCGAACTGCAACCTGGAGGTGAAACCCGACCTGCGAAGCGCACGTTGCAGGCTCCACTCGGCCTGGAACTGCTTCACGCCGCCACGGCGCGCGTACGCTCCCGCGCCGACCCGGTACATGACGAGAGGGTCGGGGATGTTGTCCACCCTGGCTCCCGAGTGAATCATCCGGGCGAACAACCAGTAATCCTCCATGAGGCCGATCTCCTCATACCCGCCAGCCGCGAGGACGGCCTCACGCCGGTACATCACTGTCGGGTGGTTGAAGGGGTCGTGGAAGCGCGCATATGCGGCGATCGCCTCCGAACCAATCGGTGGCGTGCGGCGGCCGATGACAATGCTTGAGTCGTCGGCAAACTCGAACATGCCGGTTCCCACCATGTCGAGACCCGCCCGCATTCGTTCGAGTTGTCTCTCAAACCTGTCCGGCAGGGAGATATCGTCGGCGTCCATGCGTGCGACGACGTCGTTGGAACAGGCGTCAAGTCCGACGGTCAGTGCGTTGGCCAGTCCCCCGCGGTCGCTGATCCGGACGATCCGCACCGGGACCTTGGACGATGAGACGACGTCAGTGATGGCCGAGGCGAGCGAAGCGGGCAACTGACCGTCCTCAACGAGGACAACCTCGCTGGGGGGCACGGTCTGGGTGTTCACTGAACTTGTGAACGCCCGCCTGAAGTGTTCCGGATTGTCCTTGCCGTACACCGGAAGCAGCAGGGAGAAGGGGGTGTTCTCCCCCTCGCGGCTCATGCCGCACGCCCATCGACCGCCGCCAGGACGTCATCCGGCACACCTGCCTCGCGAAGAGCCGCCGAGTTGGGCCGCGGCCGCGCTGAGAAACCTTCCCGCAGGCCGGTAACGAGGCCGTCCCGGAGTGTCGCTCGATCCGCCGAACGAAGGAAGGTCACAATCCACCGGCGAACTGAGGCTCCTGCGTAGACCAGCTTCTCCCCCGGCCGCAACGCAGCGGATGCCCGGAAAAGCCATACCTTGTTCCGAACCTCGAGCCGGAAGCGGGGACCAGGATCGGCGTCTGTCGACGCGAGCGCCTTCGTTTTGTGGACAACGACGCTCGACGGGACAGAGAGCCCCCGTCCCTCCCGCAGAATCCGCGAGCTGAATTCGAAATCATCGTTCCAGAGGAAGTAGTCGACGATGGGGAGCCCGAGTCGCCTGACGACGTCGGCACGATACATCGAGGACACGAACGAGAGCGAGCGAACAGGCTGGGCCTGGACGACGGCGGCGAATTCCTTCTCCTCGGATTTCGCGAATGGGTTCGGGCGCGGCGTGTTCATGGGGTGGTCACTTCCGTCGGTCCACACCACCCGCGATCCCACGGCAACCAGGTCCGGGCCAGGGTATCGGTCGATCGCGTTCACCATCTCCGCGAGGGCACTCTCGGTGGGTACTGTGTCATCATCCATGACCCAGATCCAGTCGGGCTCATGGCGCTGGAGCGCAGCCGCCATACCCACGGCGAATCCACCGGCGCCGCCCGTGTTCCTGGTTAATCTGATCAACGTTGCCCCGGGAGCCGACGAGCGTGCAACGTCGGCTGAGCCGTCGGTCGACGCGTTATCCACGACCACTATGTCGTCGACCGGTCGGGTCTGTGACTGCAGCGCGGTCAGGACTTCACTGAGAAGCTGCCGTCGGTTGTAGGCGACCACCACAGCGACAACCCGGGGATCCTCAACCACTCCTTCAGTACCTCTCCTCTTCATGACAACTCTGAAGTGTACCTTGTGTTCCCTGAGCGACACGGGCGCGCGAGCGGCTCCGCGGACCTCCACCCGGCAGCGCGACATTCCGTCGAGCGGCCTGGCCACGCAGGAACTGCCGGGTACCAGCAAATAGAATCGACGAGACTCTCACGAAGGAAGTATCTGTGCGCTATCTCATCACCGGGGCATCCGGCATGCTCGGAACCGATCTCCAGAAGGCCCTCGCCGGTCGCGACGTAACAGCACTGGGCCGCACCGAGCTCGACGTGACGGACATCGATGCGGTGCGCGCCGCGGTGGCCGGGAACGACGTCGTCATCAACGCCGCCGCGTACACCAAAGTCGACGACGCCGAGTCGCACGAAGATGCAGCGTTCGCGGTCAACGCGACTGGAGCGAAGAACCTCGCGGGGGCCGCGAGGGAAGCCGGCGCCAGACTCGTTCAGGTGTCGACCGACTATGTCTTCAGAGGAGACGCGTCGGCTCCCTATACAGAGGACTCACCGCGCGACCCCATTTCGGCATACGGTCGGACCAAGGCAGCGGGCGAAGTGGCGGCGCTGGCAGAGCACCCGGACGGCACGTATATCGTTCGCACCGCGTGGCTCTACGGCGAGCACGGTCCCAACTTCGCCGCCACCATGCTCCGACTCGCCGCAACCCACCCCACCGTGAGCGTTGTCACCGACCAGCTCGGGCAGCCGACCTGGACGGCTGACCTCGCCTCGCAGATCGTTTCCCTGGTCGACGCTGAAGCGCCAGCCGGCATTTACCACGGCACAAACGGGGGCGAGGCTTCCTGGTTCGATTTCACACGGGCGATTTTCGAAGAGGTTGGCCTGGATCCTGAGCGGGTGAAGCCCACCGATTCGTCCGCGTTCGTACGGCCGGCCCCTCGCCCCGCGTACTCCGTACTTGGACACGACGCATGGCGCACCGCTGGACTCGCCCCGATGAGGCACTGGCGCCAGGCGCTCGCTGACGCGGTAGCCACTGGCGCCGTCACCCCTCCAGCACCGGCCGAATAGGACTCCCCCGATGGCAACAACGCTCAGGGTGATCGTCGACCAGATGGTCACGCCCCTCCCGAACGGCATCTCCCGGTACACAGAAGAGCTCACGCGCGCGCTCGTGCAAACCGCCCCGCGCGGGTGCACCGTTGAGGGAATCATCTCAGCGTTACCCCCGGAGAAAATCGCAGCGGTCGAGGCGGCGCTTCCCGGGCTTTCACAGCTTCATCGCACCACCCTGCCCCGGCGGGAGCTGGCCGCGGCATGGCAGCTGGGCATCGTCCCTTCCCTCGGCACAGGAATGATCCACTCACCGAGCCTGCTCGCTCCGCTGCACCGCCACGATCGGGAGTTCGACGCGACCCAGATGGTCGTCACGCTCCACGACACCCTGCCGTGGACCCATCCGAAGTCCCTGACGCCGACGAGCGTCGCGTGGCACAAGGCCATGCTCAAGCGGGCGAGGAAACACGCGGACGCAATCGTCGTCCCGACCCACGCCGTCGCCGAGCAGCTGGGTGAACTGGTTGACCTCGGTGACCGGGTCCGGGTGATTTCCGGCGCTGTTGCTTCTGGGCTGAAACTTCCGGCCGATGCCGACCTGCGTGCAGCGACTCTCGACCTCCCGGCGGAGTACATTCTCACTGTTGGTTCTCTTGACCCGCGACGTGGCATCACGTCCCTGATCAACGGGCTCGGCACTCCAGGCGCCCCGGACCTGCCCTTGCTCGTTCTCGGCTCCGATACCTGGGGTGACCTGTCCCTCGCGGTCGTTGCTGACGAGGCTGGCCTGCCTGAGGGACGGGTCCGGGCGCTGGGGTACCTCTCTGACGATGACCTGGCCGTTGTCCTCGCGCGGGCCTCCGTCTTCGTCTACCCGAGCCTGCAAGAGGGTTTCGGATTGCCACTGATTGAGGCATTCTCGTTCGGCACTCCAGTGGTGCACTCCGATGACCCGGCGCTGATGGAGGTTGCCGGCGGCGCCGGTATCGCTGTGGAGCGCGGCAAGAAGGGGTACGGTGAACGACTCGTGGATGCCGTGTCATCCGTCCTGTCCGACACTGAACGCGCTGGGCGAATGCGGATCATCGGCCAGGACCGCGCGCGGGCGTTCAGCTGGAGAGACTCTGCCGAGCGGGTGTGGGCGCTGCACGCCGATCTGTAATTGCTGCGGCTACTCTGGGGAGATGCCTCAGCCAGTACGCAAAGTTGTTATTCCCGCAGCGGGACTCGGTACCCGGTTCCTGCCGGCAACGAAAGCGCTCCCGAAAGAGATGCTTCCCGTCGTCGATAAGCCAGCGATCCAGTATGTCGTCGAGGAGGCCGTCAGTGCCGGGCTCAACGATGTCCTGATGATCATCGGCCGCAACAAGAACGCGCTCGCGAACCACTTCGACCGGGTCACCGAACTCGAACTGGCGCTTGAGGAGAAGGGCGACGAGAAGCGGCTGAATCGCGTCGTCGAGTCGAGCGAGCTGGCTGATATCCACTTCCTGCGCCAGGGCGACCCGAAGGGTCTTGGCCACGCGGTGCTTCGCGCGCGCAGGCACGTCGGTGACGAACCGTTCGCGGTTCTGCTCGGCGATGACCTGATCGATGCCCGCGACCCGTTGCTCACGACGATGATCGAGGAGCAGGAAAGCCGTCAGGCGACGATCATCGCCCTGATGGAGGTCGACCCGGCAACGATCCAGATGTATGGGTGCGCCGCGGTCGAGGCGACGGACAATCCTGACGTGGTGAAGATCACCGGCCTGGTCGAGAAACCGGCGCCGGAAGACGCACCGTCTAACCTCGCGATCATCGGCCGGTATGTCCTGCGCCCGGAGATCTTCGACGTTCTCGAGACCACGGCACCTGGCAAGGGTGGCGAGATCCAGCTGACGGATGCCATGCAGGTCCTCGCGGCGGACGACTCGATCGCCGGCGGTGTTTACGGCGTCATCTTCCGTGGCCGACGCTACGACACCGGAGACCGCCTCGATTACATCAAGGCCATCATCCAGCTCGCCTCAGACCGCGACGACCTCGGGGCCGACCTCAAGCCCTGGATCAAGGAATTCGCCAGCAAACTCGACTAGTTCGACCCAGTCTCCGTCGGTTCCGGAGGAGACAGGTCCGCGCGGATCAGCGCCCGTATCTCTTCGAAGTCCGGGTCATCCTGATCGATGCCGTTCGCCGGCGTCAGCTCCACCGACGTGACCGGCTGCTCCTTCGACTTCATGGCGAGGTTGGTGAAGTAGCCGAGCATGTCCTGCGGCACGTCGGTCTTGACCACCTGGGTTCCTGCTTGCGCGATCGCCTGGAACTTGGTGAGCACGTTCACCGGCGTGAACTGCTGCAGAATGGCCGTCTGAAGCTCGCGCTGCCGTTGCATGCGATCGAAGTCATCCGATGAGTGTCTCGACCGCGCGTACCACTGGGCGTGGAAGCCGTCCAGTCGCTGCGTACCCGGCTCGATCCACTCTTCGACCCCAACGAGGTTCTCGTCCCCGCCGATGGGCAGTCGTTCCTTGACCGTGATCTCGACCCCGCCGAGCGCGTCGATGAGATCACTGAACCCCTGCATGTCGATGAGCGCGTAGTACTGGATCGTGAGGCCGGTAATGCCCTCTGCCGCTTCCTTCGTCGCCTCGATACCCGGAGTCGAACCGGTCGACGTCGCATCCGGATACAGGTCGTCGTGTCGCAACTCAGCCTCGGTGTACACGGAGTTCAGCTTGCACACGCTCACATCGCAGTTGCGATATCCGTTGGGATACAGCTTCGCCATCGGCGAATCAGCCGAGAACCGCACCTTGCGCATGTCCCGCGGCAGCCCGATCATCGTCACCCGGCCGGTGTCGGCATCGATCGAGACCACCGAGAGGCTGTCCGGCCGCAGTCCTTCGCGGTCGGGACCGGCGTCTCCGCCGAGCAGGAGAATGTTGTAACGGCCGTCGACGGGGGGAACCGAGGCGGCCCCGGTCCCGAAGATCGAACTCAGCGTGCCACGCGCGACACCGGCGTAGTACGCCCCTGCCGTTGCGGTGCCGACGGATGCCACCAGCAGAATTACGGTGAACGCGGCAATCCAGAAGCGCGAACCCGGCCGGGCGCGCACGAGTCGCACAAGCCTCAGCGTGTCGATGGTGAGCACGAACCACAACGCGGCATATCCAACCAGCAGCGCCTGCGCACCGGTCAGTGCGAACGAGTTCGTCACGATGGACAGCGTCGCGGTGCGCCAGAGCGAGTACGCGACAATGACGACGGCAACGATCAGCCAGAGAGTCAGCGTCGCCGCGAGTCCGATCCGGCCGAGCTTGCGGTTGCCGGCGAGTACCTGAGGCGCCCCGGGAATGAGGAAGTTGAGCACGACGAGCCACCATGCCCGTCGGGTCATCAGTGCTGGTGCGCCGATGTCCGGATAGCGAATCGGGCTCGCGGGGTAAACGCTCATAGCTTGTGGTGAAGTGCCTGATTCTTCGCCTCGACCTGTTCGGCCAGGTCGGCCTGATACTCCGTCATCCTGTCGAGAAGCGTGTCGTCAGACGTCCCGAGGATTCGAACGGCGAGGAGCGCGGCGTTCTTCGCTCCGCCGATGGACACCGTCGCAACGGGCACCCCGGCTGGCATTTGCACGATCGACAGCAACGAATCCATCCCGTCAAGCCGCGCGAGCGACACAGGGACACCGATGACGGGAAGTGGCGTGACGGAAGCGAGCATGCCGGGCAGATGCGCCGCGCCCCCCGCCCCGGCGATGATCGCCTGAAGGCCGCGAGCGCGGGCATCCCGCCCATAGGAAATCATCTTTTCGGGAGTGCGGTGAGCGCTCACCACCTCGACCTCATGATCGATACCGAAGTCGCTGAGCACCGCTGACGCATCGGCCATGACGGACCAGTCCGAATCGCTGCCCATGACAAGTCCGACACGGGGGCGCTCTGAAGCGGAGTGTGACATGGGGTCCATGCTATTTGTCAGTCCTGAAAAAATGCCGCTGCGGCACGCGCCTGGTAGACAACGTCATCGAGGTCGTCGCCTGCCGCGTTGACATGCCCGACTTTGCGGCCGGGCCTCGGGTCCTTGCCGTAGTTGTGGATTTTCACCGTTGGATGAATCTCCATGGCATCCGCGTAACGATCCGTCAGCGTGCCGACGCTCGGGCCGCCGAGAATATTGACCATCGCGGTGTGCGGCTGCGTGCATCCTGTCGCCCCGAGCGGAAGGTCGAGCACAGCGCGAAGGTGCTGCTCGAACTGGCTCGTCGTCGATCCGTCCTGGGTCCAGTGTCCGGAATTGTGCGGGCGCATGGCGAGTTCGTTGACCAGCAGCCGGTCGTCGGTCGTCTCGAAAAGCTCGACGGCGAAAACGCCGGTAACTCCAAGACCGGATGCCACATCGCCCGCGATCTGCGCGGCAACGTCGGCGACACGTCCGGCGGACGCGGGGGCCGGTGCGATCACTTCGGCGCAGACACCGTCACGCTGAACCGATTCCACGACGGGCCAGAAGACGATGTCACCGGACGGCCGACGGGCGGCAAGCTGCGCCAGTTCACGCCGGAATTCAACGAGTTCCTCGACGAGCAGGCCGTCATCCGATCCGCTTTCCGCGACGGCGGCGAACCAGTCGGTCGCCTCGTGGGCAGCGGACACCACGCGAACGCCCTTGCCGTCATAGCCCCCGCGTGGCGTCTTGAGCACTGCCCGCCCACCGTTGTCATCGAGGAAGCGCTGAAGCTCGTCCTCCGTCCTCACCCGCGCCCAGATCGGTACAGGGAGCCCGAGTTCGGAGAGCTTCTCGCGCATCAACAGCTTGTCCTGTGCGTAGAGCAACGCGTCTGGTCCAGGGTGAACCGCCACGCCGCGGTCGACGAGCTGCCTCAGGATCTTCTGCGGGACGTGTTCGTGATCGAACGTAATGACGTCGACGTCGTCGGCGAACCGCAGGACGGTCTCGGCGTCACGGTAATCGCCGATCTCGGTCGCCGCGAGTTGCGCCGCCATTCCCTCGGCTTCTGCAAGCACACGGATGTCGATACCAAGGTTCACCGCGGGCGGAACCATCATGCGGGCGAGCTGCCCGCCACCAATTACTCCAACACGGACCACGGGTCATCTCCAACGAACGGGACGGGATCGGAACAGGATCGGACTTTCAGTGGGCACAAGGTCCCGGCGGTTCCCTCTCACCGGTCGCATAAACTGCCTACGCGAACCCATCTTCGCGCATCGACGAGCCACCACCCAACCCGAGGTTTCCATGAGTTCAGCAGCACCCGGCCGTTTCCGCGGCCTGTTCGTGCAGCTGGCGCAATTTGGTCTGGTCGGTGCGGCCGGACTTCTCGTCGACCTCTCCGTCTTCAACGCGCTGCGGCTGACCGTGCTCTCCCCCGACGTCGTTCACACGGGCCCGCTTCTGGCGAAGGTCATCTCGACGCTTCTCGCAATCGCCGCCAACTGGATCGGCAACCGCTACTGGACGTTCCGCGCTCAGCGCCGCGATTCGACGGTCCGTGAGGGCGTCGAGTTCTTCGCCGTGAGCCTCGCCGGTATGGCGATCGGCCTCGGCTGCCTGTGGATCTCCCACTACGTCCTGGGTTTCACCTCGGTCCTCGCCGACAACATAGCGGCGAACGTCGTTGGCCTCGCCCTCGGCGCAATCTTCCGGTTCACGCTCTATCGCTACTGGGTGTTTGCACCGAGCCGCCAGGCATCCGCCCGCACTCGACCGAAGGATGCCGTCGGTCAGAAAGCCGTTGTGACGGTTCCCACCGAACCGGCGTGACCGGAGAGGAGTATCTGGTTCTTCTCGACCAGGTCCTGCAGCGCCTCGAGCACCGTGTCTGCACCGGGAACATCGCGGAGCACGATCGGCTTCTCGACCCCTGACGTGATGACGATGTCTCCCGAACGGAACGCGCTCTGCAGCCAGCTCCGCTTGAGCGCCACGTGATAGCCACGGCTGTGGAAGATCTCCCTGCGCTCACGAACGAAGAAGCCGCGGCGCATGATGATGCGACGCGTGGTGATCGTGCTGCGGCGATTGAGCCAGAACACGTAAGGGAGCAGCACCAGCGTCAGAAAGACGAGGACAGCGAGAACGACGACGAGCGCGCGGATCCAGGCTTCGGAAAAGATGCCGAACAGGTAGACGGTCGCTCCGGGGAGGGAAATGAAAATAAGGGCAGACCAGAACAGTGCTCGGGCGTTCGATCGCAAGCGGGCCACAACGCGCTCGGTCGGAACACTCGCCCGTCCGGCATCGGTGCCGGGCATGGCGCGCGTCTCATCGGTCATGTTCTATTCCTATCATTCCGCGCGAGCCGCGAAAGACAGCACCGCCGCCACGGTCAGGATCATCGGTGGTTCGCGGGTACCGCGGCTCTCCTCGGCCGTCAGGCGCGGGCTTCCGTGCGCAGGTGCGTGACGTCGCCGGCTGCGATCGGCGTTACGTCTGGCGAACCGTCGGCCTGGACCACGATCCGCCCCGAACTGTCGATGCCGCGAGCGATACCGGTAAGGATGTTGCCACCCGGCAATTCCACACGCACACGCTCACCGAGGGTGGAGCAGGATTCCGTCACCGCTTTCTGGAGGCCGCTCGCGGCGGCATCCCCCCGCGAATCCAGGAGGCTCTCGACGAGCGACCACAGCTCGCTGAGGTAATCGGACAGGATCCGGTCGGGGTCGGGTTCCGGCACTCCCTCGACGGCGAGCGACGTTGCCGTCGGAACCGGCAGGTCTTCATCGGAGATCGTCAGGTTGACGCCCGCGCCGATCACGACAGCCCCGGTCTCGGGATCGACGAGTTCCGAAAGCACACCGGAGATCTTGCTCCCGTCCACGAGCACGTCGTTGGGCCACTTGACCATCGCCGTCCCGAGCGAGCCAAGCGCGTTGTTCACGGCACGGGCCATCGCGAGCCCGGCGGCGAGCGGCAGCCAGCCGAGGGAGTCGAGCGGGAAGGTCGGGCCCGGCCTGACCAACACGGAGATGGCGAGCGACGCCCCGGCGGGGGCGGTCCACTGACGCCCGAGGCGACCGCGACCCGCTGTCTGGTTATCCGTCACGACAACAGAGAAGCTCGGCCAGTCAGCCGCACCCTGGCGTGCCCTCGCGACGAGTTCGTCGTTTGTCGACGTGCTTGTCTCGAGCACCTCAAGCCGCGAAGCGACGGCAGATGCGAGCGGAAAACGCGCAGAAGTGTTCGTCATGCGTTTCAGGGTACGCGGCGCCCGTGAACAAGACGACACCCGGGGCTCTGTAGACAATCACCAACGGTATGGCCCTATCCGTGCACAGTAGAGTGAAAGAGTGACCGAAGACGCAGCAAAGTTCGACGATTCCGACGCCCCAGACATGTACACAACGGCAGGCAAACTGGCCGACCTCAAGCGCCGATACCACGAAGCAGTGACGGCGTCAGGTGAGGCCGCCATCGCCAAGCAACACGCCAAGGGCAAGATGACCGCCCGCGAGCGGATCACCGAGTTGCTCGACCAGGGCAGCTTCGTGGAACTCGACGAGTTCGTTCGCCACCGCACCCACGCCTTCGGGATGGAGAAGTCCCGGCCATACGGTGACGCCGTCGTCACGGGAACGGGAACCATCCACGGTCGCCAGGTGGCCGTGTACTCGCAGGACTTCACGATCTTCGGCGGTTCGCTCGGCGAGGTCGCCGGCGAGAAGATCATCAAGATCATGGACCACGCGATCAAGACCGGCGTACCGATCATCGGCATGCTGGATTCCGGCGGGGCCAGGATCCAGGAGGGCGTCGTCGCCCTCGGCAAGTACGGCGAGATCTTCCGGCGCAACACGGCGGCATCCGGCGTCATCCCGCAGATTTCCATCATCATGGGCCCAGCCGCCGGTGGCGCCGTCTACTCCCCCGCGCTCACCGACTTCGTGATCATGGTCGACAAGACCAGCCAGATGTTCGTCACGGGCCCCGACGTCATCAAGACGGTGACCGGCGAAGACGTCGGCATGGAAGACCTCGGCGGCGCGCTCACGCACAACACCCGGTCGGGTGTCGCCCACTACCTCGCGAGCGACGAGTCAGACGCCCTCGACTACGCCCGCACCCTCGTCGGTTTCCTCCCGGACAACAACCTCGCTGAACTCCCCGAGTACGAGAGCGAGGTCGAGCTCGAGACAACGGATGCCGACCGCAAGCTGAATACCGTCATCCCCGATTCCCCGAACCAGCCGTATGACGTAAAGACCGTCATCGAGCACGTCGTCGACCACGGCGACTTCCTCGAGGTCCAGCCGTTGTTCGCGCCGAACATCGTCATCGGCTTCGCTCGGGTCGAAGGCCGCACGGTCGGAATCATCGCCAACCAGCCCAACGCGATGGCGGGCACCCTCAACATCGAGGCCGGTGAGAAGGCTGCACGATTCGTGCGCTTCTGCGATGCATTCAGCATCCCGATCCTCACGCTCGTCGATGTTCCCGGTTACCTGCCGGGAACCGACCAGGAGTGGACCGGCGTCATCCGCCGAGGCGCGAAGCTGCTCTATGCATACGCCGAGGCCACGGTGCCGCTCGTTACCGTCATCCTGCGCAAGGCATACGGCGGCGCATACATCGTCATGGGTTCGAAGCAGCTGGGTGCAGACATCAACCTGGCCTGGCCGACAGCGGAGATCGCCGTCATGGGCGGCCAGGGTGCCGTCAACATCCTTTACCGCGGTGAGATCAAGCGGGCCGAAGCTGCGGGTGAAGACGTCGCTGCCGTACGCACCAGGCTCGCGAACGAGTACACCTACAACGTCGCGAGCCCCTTCCTCGCTGCCGAACGCGGTGAACTCGACGGAGTCATCGAACCGGCGGCGACGCGTGTCGCCGTGATCAAGGCTCTTCGTTCGCTCAAGGGCAAGCGAGCGAGTCTGCCGCCCAAGAAGCACGGGAACATCCCCCTGTGACCGACGACGGCACGCGCGCGGGCCGCCGCGACCGGGCGGCACGGGAATCGAGCGCTTTCTCCACCGACATCGGCAGCGAACTCGGCCTCAACGTGCGCATCGAGCGCGGGTCACCGACCCCGACCGAAATCGCGGCGGTGACAGCGGTACTGAGCGCCGCTGTTGTTGAGGAACTTGCGAAGGCACCCGAACAGACCGCGGCGCCGTCGGACTGGCAGCTCTCGCAGCGTTCGATGCAGGACGAGCGCTCGTTCCGCCCTGGACGGCACGTCAGGTAACCACCGGCTCGACACAGTGCGCCCTGAGGGCCCGGCGTGTCCCCCAAAGAGCCGACTGGTGGCGGCATCCGAAGCACTGCACAATGAATAACGCAGGTGTCTCTCCATTCTTGAGAGTTACACCACCAGATAGGTCGCCGAACTAGGGTATTGGCGGGTATTTGGGGGCGGGTCAGGTCGCTATTCGGGTTAGCGCCCTGACCCGGGGCTTCAGAAGGACCGGCTCGGAAGAGCCGGTCCTTCTTCTGTTAACCCGGCCGCCTGGTTACGCGCGATTCCGCCTGAGGTGGCGGATGCCGCACGCATTCAGCGCGCGTCGGCAGACACCGACCGCGGGATCTCGAGAAAGAGGCGGACTGAATCGCCCGGTTCCGCGGGGTCGGTCGACGGCCCAAGCGCGACGAGCGTCACAGCCACCCCGGTGTCAGCGGGCGCCGTACGGATGATCATCCTGGTCGCCTCTGTGGCGTCGATGGCGTCCGCGACACGATTGAGGATCGCCTCGAGCTCAGTTTCGGGGAGGTCGTCGATCGTGCCCTCGTCGAGCATGGAGACGGTCATCCCCCGTCGACGTGCCGCGTCGACGCTCTCGCGAACCCGCGAGTTCAGCAGCCGCCTGCCGCGGATCTCATCCCGAAGACCAGCTTCGATGACACGGCTCTCCATGCGCTGCTCTTCGCTCAACTCACCGCCGGAGAGAATGATCTCCCGAAGCATCGGGAGGGCGCGCACCGCTGTCTGCTCGAGCCGCCGGCGACGTTCGCCCTGGTGGGCGTCCTGCGCCGCCTGCCATTTTGCGCTCTCGCGTTCCGCGACCGCGAGGTTCTCGGCGTCACGCGAAACTTTCACGAGCGACCTCGTGAGAACGCTCGCGACGATGACCCACATGATGCTTCCTGTCACGCCGATTTCAACGCTCGTGCCGATGCCGCACCACAGCACCGACTGGACGGTGAGGAAGAGCACCCCGATCCAGCCGATGAGCTCCTGCCGTCGAACAACGGCGATGGTCATGAGCGTCCCGATCGCGGCGACGTGCCAGGTTGCGTAGCCGTTGTTGACCTGCGGGTTGAGTTCGCTCGTCACGAGCAGCGGTACGCTCACCGCTGTGGCGAGGTCAAGCGCCGCGAGCCAGCCCGGCATGGCCGTCGGGCTCGTCGGCCACAGGCTCAACACCGTCGCGACGAGATAGAGCGCCATGGCAGCGATACTCGGCCATGGTGAATCCGCCTGCCCCAGCGTCATCAGGCCCCGAACGACGTGATAGAGCGAGAAGGCTGCGGCGAGGGCGAGCATCACCCAGCGGTTCAGTGAAATCACAGCGACGCACCCTCCGTTGCTCGGGCTTCTGCAGGCGTCCAGCGAATGCTGATCGTCGTACCTTCGCCGGGAGTGGAGTCGAGCTCGACCGAGCCGCCCACAGCGACAACCCGTTCGATGATCGACACGCGAAGACCCAGCCGGTTCGGATCGATGGTGAGCCTGTCGAACCCGACACCGTCATCGGAGATGTCGATGGCGACGCCGTCTGAGTCACACACGGCAACGACGATCCGCCGGTGCACCTCGGCAGCGGCTGCCCCACCAGCGGCATGCTGGGCGCTGTTTGCCATCGCCTGCGTCGCGGCGAGGTAGAGGTTCTGCGCAACGGGGTACGGGATCGCGAGGTCGGTCCCCGGATCGATGACCACGTCGAACCTCGTGTCAAGGGCGGCGGCGTATGCCTCGAGACCGCTGACCAGGCTCTGCAGCGATGCCGTCTCTCCGACGTCGGACAGCGGGTCGTCGAGGGTCGCGAGTCGCTTGATCGCGTCACTGGCCATCGAGACCGCGAGGGAGGCCTCCTCTGGCCGCCGCGCGCGATCGGCAGCCTGAAGTGAGGCGAGCACCGTGTCGTGCACCAGCGCGTCGACCTGGATGCGTTCGAGTTCACGCGCGTGCTGCCGCACCGCGTCGTCGTACCTCGCAAAAGCTGCGGAACGCGCCTGGTCGACGCGCCGGGCGGCGTGGCGGAAGGTCATGATGAGCGCGAAGATCACGAGGCCGATCATCGAGCCGTAGAGAGCATTCTGCAGCGCGACCTCGGCGCGGATGATCTGCCCGGTACTGTCGATCACTCCGGTGATGCCGTAGACAGCGGGCGTCACGACAATGTATATGACCGCGAGAACCGGCCGGAACGCCTGGGCGGCCGCCGCACAGGCAATCGCACAGAGGTACCAGGTCCACGGCTCGGCAGGGTTGGGGGCGTCGACCCCGGCGGTTGCGACCGGCCAGTAGGCAATCGCGCCGAGGTAGAGCAGGGCGAATGCTGTATTGGCGATGCGCTGGAGCCTGGGGCTGAACCACAGCAGAATGACGGCGCCGAGAGTTCCGAAAAGCACGCAGACGTACACACTCCCGAGAACGCCGGGCACGACCACCCCTGCACCCAGCGCGATACTCAGTGTTTGAGCACCGAAGACGAGTCCGATGACGCCGATCGAGGTCGCGATGAGCCTTTCGATCCGCACGAGGCTGAATCGAGAGTCGGTGATCGTACGGTTGAGCGTGCTGCGGTCGAGACCGTCGAGCACGGCACCGCGAGGTACCGGTGAGAAAAGCGGTCCTGGACTGCCCGCTGGCTCAGTTGTCATCGCCGGTATTGAGCTCGGGCAGGATCCCATCCTCGACGGCCCTGCGCAACAGGTCGACCTTCGTGGGGGCGGGGCGTCCGATCTCCACGTACTTGCCGCGGATTCGGTCGAGGTACTCCTTCACGGTGGACTGGGCAATACCCAGCTGAACCGCGACGTCCTTCATCGGCAGACCGGACGCATACAGGTGCAGGACGTCGCGCTCCCGGCGGCCGAGCTGCGCCCGGGAGAAGTCGCCGTCCGCGTCGATCGCGCTCGCCCACTCGAGGTTGTTGAGCGCCTCGCCACTCGCGACGGTTTCGATCGCGGCGACAACGGCATCCGTCGGCGCCGACTTCGGGATCACGCCGGCAGCACCAGCGGCGAGCGCCTCACGAACCGATGCGACACGGTCGGCGATCGAGTGGATGAGGACCGCGGATCCTGACCCGTGAACGGCGCGGACGTTGTCGGTGATGTTACTGCCGTCGCCGAGGTTCAGGTCAAGAACGACGACGTCGCACGGGACACCGTTGGACTGCTCGAGGAACTCGCCGACCGTCGATGCACTGTGTTCAACGGTGTGCCCGGCGGACTCGCACACGGCTCGAAGGCCCATCCGGACCGACTCGTGATCGTCTATAACGGCTATGCGCAACGGAGGTGCCAATCCTTGGAAGTACGGAAAACCAGTGGGTCGAGCTTAGTCCCGCGTGAGCAGTGCGACCGACTCGATGTGGTGGGTGTGCGGGAAGAGGTCGAAAGCCCGCAGGGCGGTGAGCGAATAGCCCTGAGCGGCAAACAAGCCGATGTCACGGGCGAGCGCGACGGGGTCACACGCGACGTACACCAGCTGCGCGGGACGGAGCTCGGCGAGGCTCGCAACGACCTCCTTGCCCGCACCCGCGCGGGGCGGGTCGAGCACGACGGTGGCGGCTTCGAGCCGTGCGCGGTCAGCGGCGCTCGAGTTCGCCACGAGACCGCGGAGGTACGCGTCCACGCGCGCCGTGATGCTCTGGGCGCCGATCCAGTCCGAGAGGTTCTCCGACGCGTGATCGGTTGCCCGTGCGGACGACTCGACGCTGGTGATGCGGGTGGTGCTGCCGAATTTGTCACCGATGGCCGCTGCGAGCAATCCGACGCCGCCGTAGAGGTCGAGGTTGGCCGCGCGCGGGTCAAAGAGTGCCTCGTCGACCGTTGACTGCACAACGTCGGTGAGCAGCTGGGCCGCCGAACGGTGCACCTGCCAGAATCCACCCTCATCGAGGACGAACTCGCGGTCGCCGACCCGCTCGACGATGGTCTGCTCGCGCCTGTTCGCGGGGCTCACACCCTTTTTGGCTGGCTCGCGGACCACGACCCGCGCGGTCCCGGTGCTGCTCGGCGCGATGATGTCGACCGACTCGGCACCCTTGAACAGCTGGTCAAGCGGCGCGGCGGATGCCACGGCGTCGACAGCGAGCGGAAGGTCACCGACCGGAATGACCCGGTGGCTGCGTGCGGCGTATGGGCCGACCGTGCCGTCTGCATCGACGTGGAGGCTGACCCGGGTGCGCCAGGCAAGGCCCTCGCGCTCGTCATCTCCGGGCGCAGCCTCGACTTGGACATCGCTCTCGACGCCGGCGAAGCGCTGAAGCGAGTCGGTGAGCACCTGGCGCTTGAGTTCGCGCTGGTGCGAGAGTTCGATGTGGCCGAATTCTGCCCCGCCGGCGCGGTCTGCGGGATCGACGTCGATCGACGACGACGCCCAGACATGCGCCTGCCGGTGTGGCGACGCCTCAAGGACCTCGACCGTTTCCGCGCGCCAGAAGCTTTTCTTTGAACTCTCGGTGATCCGCGCCCGTACCCGCTCGCCGGGGAGGGTGTCTGCGACAAAGATCACGCGGCCCTCAAGGCGGGCTACGAACACACCCCCGTGGGCTACGTTTGTTATCTCAAGCTCGACATCTGCTGGGTTGTTCGACTGCGCATTCACCTATGAATCGTCCCATGGATGAACACACCCCGCACACTCGCGTGAGCGTCACCCACCCAGAAACCGCAGGAGTAGCCGTGCAGTTGTACCTCGCTTCCACCTCTCCGGCCCGGCTGATGCTGCTCAGGCAGAGCGGAATCGAGCCGGTGATTGTGCCGTCGGATGTCGATGAAGATGCCGCGGTCGCCGTTGCGTCAAAACGGGGTGCGCTGTCGCCAGAGGACACGGTGCTGCTGCTCGCCAAAGCCAAGGCCGAAGCGGTCGCCGCGGTCAACCCGGAGTTCGACGGCCTCATCCTCGGCGGAGATTCAGTCTTCGTCGTTGACGATGTCATCTACGGCAAACCTCACACACCCGAGATTGCGCTCGAGCGGTGGCGCAACCAGCGTGGAGCGACAGGACGGCTGCACTCAGGACACTGGCTGATCGAACAGCGACCGGGTGCCGAGCCACGCGGCGTCGGTGCCGTTGCGCATGCGGATGTCACGTTTGCCTCCGACATCACCGACGGGGAGCTGGAGGCGTATATCGCCACCGGGGAACCGCTCTTCGTCGCCGGCGCGTTCACAATCGACAGCCTCGGTGCCGCGTTCATCGACACGATCTCCGGTGATCCGTCCACGGTCGTCGGCCTCTCGCTGCCCACCCTGCGACGCCTGGTGCGGGAGCTCGGCCACGACTGGACCTCGCTGTGGAACAGGGACGGCGCGCTTTAGGCAGGGTCCACGGCATCCGCGGTCACCGCGTCCGTCTGGCATCCCGTCACCGCGCCAACCGCATTCTCCGTGACGGAACCTGCGAGCGCCGGCCTTTGTAGGATTCCCTGCTTTTGTAGGCATCGCCAGTGCTTCTCGGTGCATTTTTGTGTGCACCAACCAAATCACCCGGGCGGTTCGCACTTAGGCTAGGGAACTGTGTCGCGTATTACGAAGGTTCTCATTGCCAACAGGGGCGAAATCGCCGTTCGAGTTATTCGCGCAGCGCGCGACGCCGGGCTCGGCTCGGTTGCCGTCTACGCGGACCAGGACCGCGACTCACTCCATGTGACGCTCGCGGATGAGGCATACGCCCTCGACGGCACGACGAGCGCGGACACCTACCTCGTCATCGACAAGATCCTGTCGATTGCTCGCCGCTCCGGCGCCGACGCCATCCACCCCGGCTACGGCTTCCTCGCTGAGAACGCGGACTTCGCACGCGCCGTGATCGGCGCAGGCATCACCTGGATCGGTCCGTCACCCGAGGCCATCGAGCAGCTCGGCGACAAGGTATCCGCTCGGCACATCGCGCAGAAAGTCGGCGCGCCTCTCGCGCCCGGCACGCTCAACCCGGTCTCCGGCGCAGACGAGGTACTCGCGTTCGTCGAAGAGCACGGCCTCCCCGTCGCGATCAAGGCGGCGTTCGGCGGCGGCGGTCGCGGTCTCAAGGTCGCCCGCGAACTCTCCGAGGTCGCCGAGGCGTTCGATTCGGCCACCCGCGAAGCGATCTCCGCGTTCGGCAGGGGCGAGTGCTTCGTCGAAAAATACCTCGACCAGCCACGCCACGTCGAGACCCAGTGCCTGGCTGATGTCGACGGCAACGTCGTCGTCGTTTCGACCCGTGACTGCTCGCTGCAGCGCAGGCACCAGAAGCTCGTCGAAGAAGCACCGGCCCCCTTCCTGAGCGACGAACAGAACGATCTGCTCTACTCTGCGTCGAAGGCGATCCTCAAGGAGGTCGGCTACGTCGGAGCGGGAACCTGCGAGTTCCTCATCGGCAAGGACGGCACTGTGTCATTCCTCGAGGTGAACACCCGCCTGCAGGTCGAGCACCCCGTCTCCGAGGAGATCACGGGCATCGACCTCGTTCGCGAGCAGTTCCGCCTCGCGGAGGGCGGCATCCTCGACTACGACGACCCACAGCCGCTCGGGCACTCGATCGAGTTCCGCATCAACGGTGAAGACCCCGGTCGCGGGTTCCTCCCCCAGCCCGGCCCCATCCACGTCTTCAAGACCTTCGGCGGCCCCGGCATCCGCCTCGACTCTGGTGTCACGGCAGGAGACGAGATCTCCGGCGCGTTCGACTCCCTCCTCGGCAAGATCATCGTCACGGGCAAGGACCGCACGGAGGCCCTCGAACGGTCACGGCGCGCTCTTGACGAGTTCGAGGTCGCCGGCCTGCCGACGGTGATCCCGTTCCACAGGAAGATCGTCCGCGACCCCGCATTCACCGCGGAGAACGGCACGTTCGGCGTCTACACCCGCTGGATCGAGACCGAGTTCGTCAACGACATCGAGCCCTGGAACGGCGAGCTCGACGCATCGCGTCCGTCAGCCACGCGTCACAATGTCGTCGTCGAGGTCGAGGGCAAGCGCATCGAGGTGAGCCTGCCGACGAGTCTCATCCCCGCTTCCGGAAACGGCCGCCGGCTCACAACTGCTCCCCGCCGCAACTCAGGTGCGGGCACCGTGAGCTCCGCGACGGGCGACTCGGTGGCATCACCGATGCAGGCAACGATCATCAAGCTGGCGGTCGAGGCCGGACAGCGCGTCGTGAAGGGTGACCTCGTCGTCGTCCTCGAGGCGATGAAGATGGAACAGCCCATCATCGCCCACAAGGACGGAACCGTCGGCGACATCAGCGCAGCGGTCGGCACGACGGTGTCGAGCGGCCACCAGCTCCTCACGATCTCCGACGCGTAGCCACCGGCCTTCGGGGGCAAGCCCTGGCCTTTGCGTCGCAGCCGTCGTCACCGTTGTCCCAGAATTGCGCCATCACAGAAGCAGGTGAACTGGCCTGGTTCACGTGCTTGTGCGTCGACCGAACCGACGGGGGCGGCTTCGCGGAGGACGCCATCCGTCTCCGCGCGGCGATCCCTCCCCTGCGTCGACAGAAAAGGTCGAACGGCCGCGTGCTCGGCCACAAAAGGTCGCCCTTCGTCACGAACTCCCGCCGTTTGCGACCGAGCAACAGCGCGACCAGCCGTTTGCGACCGAGCAACAGCGGACGCGTGCATCTTCACGACGGATGCCATTCGGCTCTCCACGCGACACAGCAGCCGACAGAGAACGAACACAGCAGCGCGCGCAGCAGCCGACAGAGCGAACCTAGTGGACGATGTGCATCGCCTTGGCGGCATCCGTGATGCTGCCAGACAGCGACGGGTACACGGCGAACGCACGCGCGATTTCATCGACGTTGAGCCTGTGCTCCACGGCGATGGCGAGCGGGAAGATCAGCTCGCTCGCGTTCGGCGCAACGATGACGCCACCGATGACCGTGCCGCTCCCGGTGCGGGCGAACAGCTTGACGAAGCCGTCCTTGATGCCCTGCATCTTCGCGCGCGGGTTCCGCGACAGCGGAAGTTTGTAGATTTCACCCTGGGCGAGGCCCTCTTCGATCTGCTTCTGGGTCCAGCCGACCGTGGCGATCTCGGGCTGGGTGAAGATGTTCGCGGCGACGTTGCGCAGCTCGGTGGGGTTCACCGCGTCACCCATGGCATGGAAGATCGCCGCACGGCCCTGCATGGAAGCGACGGAGGCCAGCGGCATGAAGTTGGTGCAGTCACCGGCGGCGTAGATGTTCGGAACGCTGGTTCGGGCGACCCGGTTGACCCGGATGTAGCCTGCCTCGTTCATTTGCACGCCGGCCTCTTCGAGTCCAATGCCCGCCGTATTGGGAATGGCGCCGACGGCCATGAGGCAGTGGCTTCCCTCGACGGTGCGCCCGTCGGAGAGCGTCGCGACCACACCGTTCTCGGTGCGGACGACACTCTCCGCCCGGGACTTGTTGAGCACCGTCATACCGTTGCGCTTGAACACCTTCTCGATAACGGCGGCCGCATCGACGTCTTCACCCGGGAGCACCTGGTCACGGCTGGAGATGAGGGTGACTTCGGAGCCGAGCGCCCGGTATGCCGAAGCGAACTCGGCGCCGGTGACGCCTGAGCCGACAACGATGAGGTGCTCAGGGGATGCCTTGAGGTTGTAGAGCTGGGTCCAGCTGAGGATGCGCTCACCGTCAGGCATCGCCGACGGCAACTGGCGGGGGCTTCCGCCGACCGAGACGACGATCGTGTCGGCTTCGATCCGGTCGAAGTCGGTGCCGCGGCCGCCGCCCTCGGTCGAGACGATGATGGCGTCACGGCCATCGAGGCGCCCGTCTCCCTGCACGATGCGGACGCCCGCCTGCTCGAGGTTGGCGCGCATGTCTTCCGACTGCTGGCGGGAGAGGCTCAAAAGGCGCTTGTTCACGGCGGCGAGGTTGACCGTCACCTCAGGCTTCACGGCCTTACCAGCGTCGTTCCTGCTGAAGAACTGCACGCCGAGGTCGCTTGCGCTGCGTACCGCGTTTGTGGCCTCTGCGGTCGCGATGAGGCTCTTCGACGGCACAACGTCGGTGATCACAGCTGCGCCGCCGACGCCGGTGCGCTCAATCAGCGTGACGTCTGCGCCAAGCTGGGCTCCCGCCATTGCGGCGTCGTATCCGCCTGGCCCTCCTCCGAGTACAGCGATCCGTTGTTTGCGCTCGAACTCGTAGGTCATTGCACCATTCTCTCAGGTGAGCGGGGCCAGCCAAAACCTGTGCACCACCCCGACGTGGTGGAGCTCCCGCCGCCTGCTCATTCGCGCGAAGGCGAGCGGCATCGGGTGGATGCGACGACGGCGCAGGTTGCGGCGAATAGGATGGCGGAATGTCAGAATCCTCAGTGAACCCGCTCGACGACCCGAGCGCGAACCCCTTCGATATCGCAGCGACGGCCGCAGCGGAAATCGCCGTAGCGACAGGCGTCGCCCAGCACGATATCGCCCTGACCCTCGGCTCCGGCTGGGGCAAAGCCGCCGACCTGCTCGGAGAAACCGTTGCGACGATCCCCGCCGATGAGATCACCGGGTTCTCGAAGCCGGCTCTCGACGGCCACGTCGGCACGCTCCGCTCGATCCTGCTCGAGAACGGAAAACGCGCCCTCGTCATCGGCGCACGCACCCACTACTACGAGGGCCACGGCGTTCGCCGGGTCGTACACAGCGTCCGCACCGCAGCGGCGACCGGCGTAACGACCATGATCCTCACCAACGGCGCCGGCGGAATCAAGGAGACCTGGACGCCGGGCACCCCGGTGCTGATCAGCGACCACATCAACCTCACGGCCGACTCGCCCCTCGAGGGCGCGACCTTCGTCGACCTCACCGACCTGTACTCGTCCGGGCTCCGCGACCTGGCACGTACCATCGACGCCGACCTCGACGAGGGCGTCTACTGCCAGTTCCGCGGCCCGCACTACGAGACCCCCGCAGAGGTACAGATGGCGAAGGCCATCGGCGGCCACATCGTCGGGATGTCGACCGCGCTCGAGGCAATCGCCGCACGCCAGGTCGGCCTCGAAATCCTCGGCATGTCACTCATCACCAACCTGGCCGCCGGCATCCAGAAGACGCCGCTCAGCCACGAAGAGGTGATCGAGGCCGGCCGCAATGCCGAGCAGCGCATCTCTGGCCTCCTCGCCAGGATCGTGGCTGCGATCTGATGGCCGAGATCGAAACGACGGATGCCGCCGGCACCGTCAGCACAGATGTCACAACCATCGCCCGTGCCTGGCTTGCGCAGGACCCCGACCCGGAAACCCGGGCCGAGCTCGAGGCGCTGCTCGACGCGGCTGAGGCCGGCTCCGCGGAGGCGATCGCCGACCTGCACAGCCGGTTCGACTCGAGGCTCGCCTTCGGTACCGCCGGACTTCGCGGTCGCATCGAGGCTGGATCTGCCCGAATGAACCGCGTCCTTGTGTCTCAGGCGGCCGCCGGCCTTGCCGCGTACCTCCTCGAGCGCGAGGCACAGCCCAGCGTTGTGATCGGATACGACGGCCGCAAGAATTCAGCGGTGTTCGCTCGCGACACCGCCGAAATCATGGCGGGTGCCGGCGTCCGCGCCGTTCTCCTTCCGCGTCTCCTGCCGACGCCCGTCCTCGCATTCGCCGTCCGGCATCTGGACGCTTCGGCCGGCGTCATGGTCACGGCAAGCCACAATCCGCCGGCAGACAACGGCTACAAGGTTTACCTCGGCCGGGAGGACGACGGATCGCAGATCGTCTCGCCGACCGACGCAGAGATCGCCGCACACATCACCCGGGTCGCGGCCGAACAAAACGTGCTCGAACTGCCGCGCAGCGACGAATTCGAAACCGCCGGCGAGGATCTGCTCGACGCCTATGTTGACGCCACGGCGCGCGTGATGACGACCTCGCCGGTCGAACTCTCCGTTGTGTATACGGCGATGCACGGGGTCGGCTGGGAGACGTTCTCCCGTGTCGCAGAGAAGGCGGGACTCGTGCCAGCCATTCCCGTTGCTGAGCAGCAGTTCCCCGACGCAGCGTTCCCCACAGTCTCGTTCCCCAACCCGGAGGAACCCGGCGCGCTCGACCTGGCATACGCCAAAGCCCGCGAGGTCGGAGCTGAGCTCATCGTCGCCAACGACCCCGACGCCGACCGGCTCTCCATCGCAATTCCCGACGACTCGCGGGATGAGGGATACCGCCAGCTCTCGGGCAACGAGGTGGGATGGCTGCTCGGCTGGCGCGCGGCCAGGAAGAATGCTGCCACCGGAACCAACGACGGAGCACTGGCGTGCTCGATCGTCTCCTCCCCCGCCCTCCGGGTTGTAGCTCGCGAATACGGGCTCGAATTCTCTGAGACCCTCACCGGATTCAAGTGGGTGTCGCGAGTACCGAACCTCATCTTCGGCTATGAGGAAGCGCTCGGCTATCTCGTCAACCCGGAAACGGTCCGTGACAAGGACGGCATCTCGGCGGCAATCGACTTCCTGGCGCTGGCGAGCGAAGCGAAAGCGGCCGGCGGGACCATTGCCGGCATGCTCGACGACTTCGCCGAGAAGTTCGGCTACTTCGCGAGCGACCAGCTGTCGCTGCGGGTCACTGACCTCGCGGACATCTCGACGATCATGGCGTACCTCAGGGCCGAACCGCTCCAGCAGCTCGGCGGCGTGAAGGTCGATGAGATCGACGACCTCATCACCGGGTTCGGCAGGCTGCCCGCAACCGATGCGCTCAGGTTCGTCCTCGCGGACGGGTCACGTGTGATGGCGCGACCGAGCGGCACCGAACCGAAAATCAAGTTCTATCTCGACGTCAAGCGTCCGAACTCGGAGCGGTCAGAGGCATCAGGCGTCCTCGCGGCGATCAAGGCAGACCTGGCCGAGGTGGCCAGGCGCGCCACGGCCTGAGCCAACGACGGTCTGCTCGGCAGGGCGCTCTAACCGAGTGCCTTGTCGAGCTTCTGCTCGAGCTCCTCGAGGTCGAAGTAGTTCTGGATGACGACGATGTCGGCGAAAGTCTTGCCGATGTGCTCGACCAGTTCCGGCGAGGTGAGGATGACCTGCGCTGTCGCTGCCGACGTGGCGATGCTTGCGATGTCGGATGCCGTGACATCCGCCTGGATGCCGAGCCGTTCAAGCACCCGCTCAGCGTTCACTTTCAGAATGCCCGACGTTCCAACGCCGGCTCCACAGATCGCGACGATCTTCATGCGGCTTCCTCCTGGCTAGCTCCGAGGACCGCGCGCACGGCGTCTGCCGTGGTTGCGGCGGCGACGGCGGGAATCGCTGACGCATCGTTGAAGACGTTGGCGAGCGCAGCGACGCTCGTCACGTGGCTTTCCGGAGTTGTCACCGCGAGGCCGAGAATGACGTTGACCGGGTCGTTGTGCGGGTGCCCGAAAGCGACGGGTTCAGCGAGGGTGACGACCGCGAGGCCCTCCCGGCGAACGTCGGCGCCCGGCCGTGCGTGCGCGAGCGCGAGACCGGGAGCGATGACGATGTATGCCCCGAACTCCTCGATCACATCGATCATGCGATCCGTATAGCCGGGCTGGGTGACCCCGCTCTTCACGAGGGCATCTCCGGTGATCCGGATGGCCTCACGCCAGTCGTGGGCGACCCGGCCGAGTTCGACCGCTGAGTCAGGCAGTGGGGGCAGTGTCATCGTTGGCTCGTTCGTTCGGCGGTGATATTCGATCGGAATCGATCTCAGGCTACTCGCAGAACCTGAACGTGCAGGTTTCCGGATCGTTTCCGGTGTGTCAGATCCTGGTTCAGCCGCGGGCGGCGTCGAAGCCGGCCGCAATCACCTCGGCGAGTTCCTCTCGGTCCTCCAGCGGAAGGAAGGCCGCGGATGCAGCGTTCTGCTGGAACACTTCGAGGTCATCGAGGTCGTAAGCGAACGCATCCGCCAGGAGGCTCATCTCCCGGGTCAGGCTGGTGCCGCTCATTGTGCGGTTGTCGACGTTGATCGTGTTCTTGAAACCAAGCTGGTAGAGCAGGTCGAACGGGTGGTCGACGAGGTCGGTCCCCCACTGCGCGATTGCTCCGGTCTGGAGGTTGGACGACGGGCTGAGCTCGAGGGCGATCTCCCGGTCCTTGACCCACTGCGCGACGGGCCCGAGCGAGACGTAGATGCCGTCGTCGTCGCTCCGCTCGACGGTGACGTCCTCGGCGAGTCTGACGCCGTGTCCGAGCCGGAGCGCGCGGCCATCGAAGAGTGCGCTGTTGATGGAGTCGATGCCGTCGGCTTCGCCGGCGTGGACCGTGACGGGAAAGTGCTCCGTTGCCAGGTAATCGAAGGCGAGCCGGTGCCGGCTGGCCGGGAAGCCCGCCTCTGCGCCGGCGATGTCGAACCCGACGACCCCACGGTCGCGGTGGCGGACGGCGAGTTCAGCGATTTCGAGAGACCGGTCAGCGTGACGCATAGCGGTGATGAGCTGACCGACGAGGATGCTGCTTCCGGCCCGCTCGGCGTCATCGATGGCCTGTTCGATCCCGTCCTGCACCGCTTCGACCGTTTCGTCGAGGGAGAGTCCGCGTCCGAGGTGCTGCTCGGGTGCCCAGCGGATCTCACCGTAGACCACACCGTCGAGAACGAGGTCCTCCACGAACTCGCGAGCGATGCGGGTGAGGCCCTCTTTCGTCTGCATGACGGCCGTCGAGAGGTCGAACGTCTTCAGGTAGTCGACGAGGTTACCGGCGTCGCACTGGTTGAGGAACCAGTCAGCGAGCCGGTCAGCGTCGGATTCAGGAACGTCGAAGCCGATGGCATCCGCCAGTTCGATGATCGTCTGCGGGCGCACGCCTCCGTCGAGGTGATCGTGGAGCGAGACCTTCGGGAGGCTCGCGATGTCGATGCCGCGGGGCAGCTGGTACTCGTTCGCTGAATTCACCAGCCAAGACTACCGCGCGCGCAGCCCCCGCACACTGTCCGTCTGGCCCGCAGGAGTCCCGGGACCGTCGTCCTAGGGTGGGAGGATGCGAACCTCGATCATCCTGGACTGTGACCCTGGTCACGACGACGCGATCGCACTGATGCTGGCCCACGGCAATCCCGGTATCGACCTCCTGGCGGTGACGACGGTGGCGGGCAACCAGACGCTCGAGAAGGTCACTCGCAACGCGTTGTCGGTCGCCCGGGTGGCCGGGATCACCGGCGTGCCGTTCGCGGCGGGATGCTCTTACCCGCTCGTCCGGCCGATCCAGACGGCCGAGGCGATCCACGGTGAGTCGGGCCTCGACGGTCCCCCTCTGCCGGAACCCGAGCTCGAGCTCGACGCGCGGCACGCCGTCGACCTCATCATCGAGACGGTGATGGCGCGCGAGCCCGGCACGGTCACGCTGGTCCCGACCGGGGCGCTCACCAACATCGCGATGGCCGCCAGGAAGGAGCCGCGAATCGTCGACAGGGTGAAGGAGGTTGTGCTCATGGGTGGCGGTATCGGCACAGGCAACTGGTCGGCAACCGCCGAGTTCAACATCCGGCATCGATCCCGAGGCTGCGCACATCGTGTTCAACGAGCGCTGGCCGCTGACCATGGTCGGCCTCAACCTCACCCACCAGGCTCTCGCCACAGTCGAGGTCGCCCGCAGGATCGCCGCTGTCGGCACCGCTCCAGCGCGGTTCGTCGGTGAACTCATCGACTTCTTCCGTCAGACCTATCGCGAGGTGCAGGGATTCGACGCACCACCGGTCCACGATCCGTGCGCCGTTGCGTTTGTCATCGATCCCAGCGTCATGACCGTTCAGAAGATGCCTCTGGACGTTGAGCTGACGGGAACCCTCACCCTCGGCATGACTGTCGCCGACGTCAGGGCACCTGCCCCCGCTGACTGCACGACACAGGCGGCAATGGACCTCGACACCGAGAAGTTCTGGGACCTGATCATTGACGCCCTCGAGCGCATCGGCGATCCGGCGTAGGCCCAGCGGCGGCACTTCGGGGTTCTTGCTAGTCTTAGCGGGACTGGCCCTGATTGCAGGGCATTTTTTCTGTGTAAGGACTCTCTGCTCATGACAAAGACGACGCTGGTTGCATTCGACCTCGATGACACCCTTGCCCCATCGAAGTCCCCGATGGATCCCCGGATGTCCCACCTGCTCAGCGAACTGCTCGAGGTCGTCGAGGTGTGCATCATCTCCGGCGGACAGTTCTCGCAGTTCAAGATGCAGGCCATCGACAATCTTCCTGACCCGAGTTCCAGCCACCTCGAGCGGCTGCACCTGATGCCCACCTGCGGCACCCAGTACTACCGCAAGGATGGCGACCTGTGGAAGCAGATCTACGCCGAGAACCTCACCGAAGACGAGAAGACACGCGCGCTGGCCGCGGTTGAAACCCGCGCCAGGGAGCTTGGCTACTGGGAAAGCGACACCTGGGGTCCGATCCTCGAAGACCGGGGTTCACAGATCACCTTCTCCGCTCTCGGCCAGGCAGCCCCCGTGTCGGCGAAACAGGCCTGGGATCCCACCGGTGAGAAGAAGAACACCCTCCGCGAAGCGGTCCAGCGTGACCTGCCTGACCTTGAGGTCCGTTCCGGCGGGTCAACCTCCGTCGACATCACCCGCCAGGGAATCGACAAGGCGTACGGCATGAAGAAGCTCTCAGAACTCACCGGGATTCCGCTCGACGACATGCTCTTCATCGGCGACCGGCTCGACGAGAACGGCAACGACTACCCGGTCAAGGCACTCGGCGTCCGCACCCACGCCGTCGCGGACTGGGAAGAGACCGCCGCGTACGTCGAGAAGCTCATTCCCGAACTCCGCGCTGAGGCAGCGGGGCGCTAAGACTCCGCGGAAACGCCTCCTGCCTCTCGACCGCCTGCGGCGCACGCCGGTTCACCCGTGTGCGCCGGTCCGGATCACTCGATTCTGGCGCGTACCAGTGGCTCAGGCGTGAACGCTGTTGTCGGTGCTGCGAGTTCGAACGCGCCCTCGAGCGCCTCGAGCGCCCGCGGGAAACGGCCGGCGTCGTCGGCGGAGAGCGTGAACAGCGGTTGCCCCGCACGCACCACGTCACCGGGCTTGGCGTGCAGGTCGATGCCCGAGGCGTGCAGCACCGGGTCCTGGGCACGAGCGCGTCCTGCACCGAGGCGCCACGCGGCGATCCCGAACGGCAGCGCCTCCTGGCGGATGAGGATGCCGTCGGCCTCCGCCGTCACCGTGTGCGTTTCGCGGGCGACGGGGAGCTCGGCATCCGGATCGCCACCCTGAGCGCGAATCGAACGGCGCCAGGTGTCCATGGCGCGACCATCCTTGAGCGCTTCCTCGACGTCGGCGTCGGGTTGCCCGGCGAGCGTGAGCATCTCGCGAGCGAGCGCGACGGTGAGTTCGACGATATCGGCCGGACCGCCACCGGCGAGCACCTCGACCGATTCCCGTACCTCGTTGGCGTTTCCGATCGCGAGGCCGAGCGGCACGCTCATGTTCGTGAGCAGCGCTGAGGTCTTCACTCCCGCGTCCTGACCGAGCGAGACCATCGTGCGCGCCAGTTCCTCGGCCTTGTCGTAGTCCTGCATGAACGCGCCTGAGCCGAATTTCACGTCGAGGACGAGCGCGCTCGTCCCCTCGGCGATCTTCTTCGACATGATGCTCGAGGCAATCAGCGGGATCGCCTCAACGGTGCCCGTGATATCCCGCAGCGCGTAGAGCCGCTTGTCTGCGGGAGCGAGTCCCTTGCCAGCGGCGCAGATCACACCGCCGACGTCGCGAAGAATGGCGAACATCTCCTCGTTCGAGATGTCAGCGCGCCAGCCGGGAATCGATTCGAGCTTGTCGAGCGTCCCACCCGTGTGGCCGAGACCGCGCCCGGAGAGCTGTGGAACCGCGACGCCGAACGACGCGACGAGTGGCATGAGGGGCAGCGTGATCTTGTCACCGACGCCGCCGGTCGAGTGCTTGTCGACCGTGGTCTTGCCGAGCCCGGAGAAGTCCATCGTCTCACCGGACGCGATCATCGCGAGGGTCAGGTCGCGAATCTCCCGGCGGCTCATCCCGTTGAGCAGGATCGCCATGGCCAGTGCGGCCATCTGCTCGTTGCCGACGTACTCACGCGTGTATGCGTCGATGAGCCAGTTGATCTCATCCGTCGACAGTTCACCCTTGTCACGCTTGGTGCGGATGAGGTCGACGGCGTCGAATGCTTCGAGTGGTGCTTCAGTCATTGCGCGTTTCTCCCGCGTACTCGTTCAGTGTGCGCGGGCCGAAGGCGTCAGGCAGTACTTCATCAATGGTTCGGATGCCGGAAACGGTCTCGAGGAGCATCCCGGGGACAGCGTGCTCGAAGAGCAACTGGCGGCAGCGGCCACACGGCATCAGGGTGTTCCCTTCGCCGTCGACGCACGTGAATGCGACCAGCTGGCCGCCGCCGGTGAGGTGCAGCATCGAGACGAGCGCGCACTCGGCACACAGGGTCAGGCCGTAGCTGGCGTTCTCGACGTTGCACCCGGTGATGACGCGACCGTCGGTGACAATCGCGGCGACGCCAACCGGGAACTTTGAGTATGGAACGTATGCCTTCGTCATGGCATCCGTCGCGGCTTCGCGCAACGCACCCCAGTCGATTGAATCTGTCACAGTTACGCCTTTACGTATGGTTTGCCGGATGCGGCTGGCCCTCGTGCATGACCGACCAGGCCGGCGACGGCGAAGATGGTCACGACGTACGGCAGCATGAGGAGGAACTCGCTCGGAACGCCGGAGCCGATGGCACCGAGCACGTTCTGCAGGTTCGTGGCGAACCCGAACAGCAGGGCGGCGAGTGTCGCGCGGATGGGATCCCAGTGGCCGAAGATCACCGCGGCGAGGGCGATGAAGCCCGCACCCGCCGTCATCTCCTTGGTGAATCCGCCGACGCTGCCGAGAGTGAAGTACGCGCCACCGAATCCGGCGATCGCACCGGCGAGTGCGACGTTCCAGAACCGGGTGGCGTTGACCTTGATGCCGACGGTGTCAGCGGCCTGGGGGTGCTCGCCGACGGCGCGGACCCTGAGGCCCCACTTCGTGTGGAAGAGGGCCCACCAGACGACGAAGACGGCGATGTACATGAAGTAGATGATGACGGTCTGGCGGAACAGCACAGGCCCGAGAATCGGGATCTCGCTGAGGAACGGGATGCTGATGCGCGGGAACCGCGGCGGCGAGTTGAACAGAGGAGTGTTGCTGGTGAGCACCGTCGAGTAGAGGAAGCTCGTGAGACCGGCGACGAGCACATTGAGCACAACACCGACGATGACCTGGTCGACGATGTACTTGATGCTGAACGCCGCGAGCAGGAAGCTCACGAGCACGCCGGCCACCATCGCGGCGATCAGGCCGACCCAGGGATTCCCGGTGATGGATGCCACGAAGGCCGAGAGGAAAGCACCGGCCAGGAGTTGACCCTCAATGGCGACGTTGACGACACCGACGCGCTCGGAGATCACGCCGCCGAGCGCACCGAAGATGAGCGGGGCGCTGAGGGCAACGGTTCCGAGGAGCAGGCCCGTGACCGGGATGGTCTCGCCCGCAGCCGCCCAGGTGAGGAATGCCCACATGAGGGCAGCGGCGAAGATGATCGTGAGCCACAGCGGCACGCGTTTCGCCTGGCTCGACAGCCAGGTGGCGTATGCCGTGATGGCGAGGAGCAGGACGACAACGACGACACAGGTCAGTCGCGTCGGCGCGTCGATCACCGGAAGCTGGATGACATCAGCGTCGCTCGACAGGCGGAAGCGGCTGGTGCCGTCACGACCGTTGACCACGAACAGGAGAATGGCGATCAGGGTGAAGATCGCGTACGCGATCGGCGCCTTCCAGCTCTTGATCGTTGCCGACTCGAGGCTGGCGGAGACGGATTCTTCAGCGGTTGTGGTTGTCACTTCGCCGCCACCTCCTGTGAAACGTTGAGCTTCAGTCGCTTCGGTGCGCCCTGCTTGGGCAGGAAGAACACGGCACGAATCAGCGGTGGTGCGGCAATGAACAGCACGATGAGTGATTGAACGACGGTGACGATATCGATGGGGATGCCCTCGGCCGCCTGCATCGCAAACCCTCCAGCCTTGAAAGCGCCGAAGAGCACGCCGGCGACGAAGATACCGAGCGGGCGGCTCCGGCCGAGCAGCGCAACGGTGATGGCGTCGAAACCGATGCCGGCGTCGATCCCGGCAGAGAAGCCCGTTGTCACTGTTCCGAGCACCTGCATAACCCCGGCGAGGCCGACGAGCCCACCCGAGATGAGCATCGCCTGGACATACGTGTTCTTGACGTTGATTCCGGCAACACGTGCGGCGTTCGGGTTCTCACCGACGGCGCGGAACTGGAAGCCGAGAGCCGAGCGGTTGAGCAGCCACCAGGCGAAGATCGTCGCGGCAATGACGAAGATGAAGCCGAGGTGGAGGTTGTACCGCGGTCCAAGGAGGTCAGGGAACACAGCCGTTTCGAGCATGGCCGGCGACTTCGGGTTGACCGATCCCGGAGCCTGAAGCAGACCGGGGGTCCTGAGCATCCACGAGATCAGATAGAACGCCACATAGTTGAGCATGATCGTGAGGATCACTTCGTGCGCTCCCGTGCGCGCCTTCAGGAGGCCGACGAGACCACCCCACAGGGCACCTCCGACGATTCCGGCGATGACGGCCAGCGCAAGGTGCACGCCCCATGGCAGCTCGAACGAGAAGCCGACCCAGCCGGCGCACGCCGCGGCGACGAGCATCTGGCCGCGCCCGCCGATGTTGAACAGCCCGACCCGGAAGGCGATTCCGATACCGAGCGCGGCGACGATGAGCGGCGTCGCAAAGGTCAGGGTTTCGGTGAGCGGTTTGATGCCGTCCAGGAAGGAATCGCGGCGGAAGTTGTAGATCGCGCCCTGGAAGAGCGCGCCGTACGCTCCTGAGATGGCGTTCCAGATCGCGGACAGTGTGTCACCAGGTGCGGCGAAGAAGTAGCCCGCCGCCTCCTGAACGTCTTCATTGGTGACGGCAATGAGCACAGCGCCGATGACGAGGGCGAAGAGCACCGCGAGGATCGAGATGACGACGTTGCCGTTCAGGATGTCACTGAGAACCTGGTTCGCGCGCGGCGCATCCGGTTTGTCCGACCGCTTGGGGCTGTCTGCACCCGGCGCGATTGGTGCTGTGGTCCCGCTCACGCGGCAACTCCAGCCGGGGTTTCGCCCGCCATCATGAGTCCGAGGATGTCCCTCGGGGTGTCGCCGGGGACGATGCCGACTATGGAACCTCTGTACATCACTGCAATCCTGTCTGCCAGAGCGACGACCTCGTCGAGCTCCGTTGATACAACGATGACCGGGATGCCGGCATCGCGAGTCTCCACCATTCGTTTGTGTACGAATTCGATGGATCCGACGTCGATGCCCCGTGTGGGTTGCGAGGCAACGAAGAGTTTGAGGTCACGGCTGAGTTCGCGTGCGAGAACGACCTTCTGCTGGTTACCGCCGGAAAGCCTGCCAGCGTGAGTGGTGATGGACTCAGCGCGGATATCGAACTCGTCCTTCTTCTCCCGCGCGAACTCGGCGAGGTAGGCGAGCTGCAGGTTTCCCCTGCGTACGAACGGTTCGGAGTCTGCCCGGTCGAGCATGAGGTTCTCCGCGATGGTGAACTCACCGACGAGCCCGTCTTCGGTCCGGTCCTCCGGAACGAACCCGACGCCCGCGTTGAGGATTTTCCGAACGCTGAGCCCGGTGAGCTTCTCGCCATTGAGTGTGATGCTGCCTGTGACGCGCGGCTGGAGACCGAGGATAGCCTCGGTGAGCTCGGTCTGGCCGTTGCCCTGCACCCCGGCGATCGCGAGGATCTCCCCCGCGTGCACGTCGAAACTGACGTTGTTGACAACCTTGAGGCCCTGCGGGTCGATCACATCGAGGTTCTGCACGACGAGGCTCGCTGCTCCCGGTTGCGCGGGCGCCTTCTGCACGGTCAGCTCGACGGCACGGCCGACCATGAGCGCGGCAAGTTCGGAGTTGGATGCCGTTGGCGACGCTTCGCCGACGACCTTGCCGTGGCGGATCACGGTGATCCGGTCAGCGACTTCCCTCACCTCTCGCAGTTTGTGGGTGATGAAGACAATCGAGGTCCCGTCGGCCTTGAGCTGGCGCATAATGCCCATGAGCTCATCGGTTTCCTGCGGCGTGAGCACGGCCGTCGGCTCGTCGAAAACGAGCACCTTCGCGTCGCGGGAAAGCGCCTTGATGATCTCGACGCGCTGCTGGACTCCGACAGGAAGGTCACCGACGAGTGCATCGGGATCGACGTGGAAGCCGAACCGCGCTGAAATCTCGCGCACCTTCGCGCGAGCGGCGTCGAGATCGAGCTTCCCGGCGAAGCCGGTCTGCTCATGACCGAGCATGACGTTCTCGGCGACGGTGAAAACGGGGATGAGCATGAAGTGCTGGTGCACCATGCCGATGCCGGCGCGCATGGCGTCGCCCGGCCCCTGGAAGTGCTGGACGACGTCGTCAAGCAGCACGTCGCCTTCTTCGGCCTGGTAGAGCCCGTAAAGCACGTTCATGAGGGTGGATTTGCCCGCGCCGTTTTCGCCGAGGAGGCAGTGGATCTCTCCGGGCTGGATGACCAGGTCGATGTGGTCGTTGGCGACGAGAGAACCGAACCTCTTCGTGATGCCGCGCAGTTCGAGCTTCATGGGTGAATCCTACGTTCATGCAGAGCGGGGAGACCAGCCGAAGCCGATCCCCCCGCCCTGGGAGTGGGTTGAGCCGAGAACTACTACTCAGCCGCCGGTGATGACGGAGAGTTGACCTCGATCGACCCGTCGATGATGCCTGCCTTGATCTCGTCGAGCTCAGCCTGCAGCGTGTCGTTGACCTTGCCCTCGAAGTCATGGAACGGCGCGATGCCGACTCCGTCGTTCTCGAGCGTTCCGACGTACGGGGTCGCGTCGAACGCGTCGTCGCCTGCTTCGAGGACGACGTCGTTGACGCCGGACTTCATCTGCTTGAGGATCGAGGTCAGGAAGAGCTCGTTGCCCGAATCAGCGGTCTCGTACAGGTCGGCGTCGACACCGATCATCGCGACATCCTTGCCCGAGTCGTTGATGGCCTCGATGGCGCTGAGGAAGATCGGTCCACCGACCGGGAGCAGAACGTCTGCGTCCTGTCCGATGAGCGTCGTCGCCAGCTGCTTCGCTGTGTCATTGGCCTCGAAGCCGCCGGTGAACGAACCGGTCTGGCTTTCGACATCCCAGCCGACAACCTTGACGTCGGTGCCCTTCTGCTCGTTGTAGTACGCAACACCCTCGGCGAAGCCATCCATGAAGATGGTAACCGTCGGGAACTGCATTCCACCGAAGGTACCGACGACGCCGGTCTTGGAGTAGTCAGCCGCCGCGTAGCCAGCGAGGAATGCTGCCTCGGCCGTGTCGTAGATGATCGGCTTGACGTTGTCAGCCTCGATCGAGTTGTCATCGAGCATGATGAAGTTGACGTCGGGGTTTTCCTCGGCGGCGGCCTTCGTTGCGTCAGCGAGGGCGAAGCCGATGGTCGCGATCAGGCTGCAGCCCTGGTCGACGAGGCTCGTGATGTTGGGCGCGTAGTCGTCTTCGGTGTCGCTCTCGACCTCTTTGATCTCGACGCCGAGTTCGTCAGCCGCCTCGACCATGCCCTCATAGCTGGACTGGTTGAAGGACTTGTCGTCGAATCCGCCTGCGTCAGACACGATGCAGGGAAGGAAGTCGGATGCGGCCTCGTTTGAGTTGCCGCTCTCGGCAGGCGCCTGACCACAGCCGGCAAGCAGGGCGATAACGCCTGCGCTGGCAAGGCTGACGAAGGCAGCCTTACGGGTGTTGATTGTCAATGTATCCTCCAGGATGCTGCCCTGCGGGGCTCGCGAGGGCGGGTATCGGCCACGTTACCGAAAGTAGAGATGCGCACGACGCCGTGAGCATCTCTCGAAACAGAAGCGTTACATAGCTGCTCCCGTGAGCCTAAACGGAACCCCCCGTGCGAGGTTCGCGGTGCTCTTATGAGCACGGATCGACGCAGATGCGCACAAATGCGCGTCACTGGCTTCCGTTCGAACGATTGCCCGGACCCCCGTCCTGCAGCGCCGCGTGCCAGAATCGACTCATGACCGGACCACTGATGCTCCTCGACACGGCGTCCCTGTATTTCCGTGCGTTCCACGGGCTGCCTGACACCCTCCGGTCGCCGGACGGCACTCCCATCAACGCCGTGCACGGCCTGCTCGATTTCATTGCGAAGCTGGTCACCGAGTACCAGCCCGCCGAGCTCATCGCGTGCTGGGATGATGACTGGAGGCCTGCGTGGCGGGTCGATCTTCTTCACAGCTACAAGGAGCATCGCGTCACCGAGGCCGTGTCCGGCGGACCTGACATCGAGGAGACACCGGCGATGCTGGTCACCCAGATCCCGATCATCAGGCAGGTCCTCGACGCCTTCGGCATCGCCGTCGTTGGCGCACCCGAGCACGAAGCAGACGACGTGATCGGGAGCCTGGCAACGCAGGCGAGCGGACCTGTGGACGTCGTGACAGGAGATCGGGACCTCTTCCAGCTTGTGGATGACGCCAGCGGCATCCGTGTGATTTATACCGCGCGCGGAATGAGCAAGCTCGAGGTAGTCACCGAGAGCGTTGTGCGGGACAAGTACGGGGTTGAGGCTTCCCAGTACGCCGACTTCGCGGCGCTTCGGGGCGATCCCTCCGACGGATTGCCCGGCGTCACCGGCGTCGGCGACAAGACCGCGGCCGGGCTCATCGGCACATTCAGCGACCTCGACGCGATCATCGCCGCCAGCGCAGAACGAAATGAGGGGATGTCCGAGTCTGTCAGGGCAAAGATTCTGGCCGCTGCCGACTACCTCACGGTTGCCCCAACCGTCGTCGGCGTCGTCCGCACGCTCGACCTGGACGTTCCCGATGCACGCATCACCCCGCTGGCGATCGACAAGCTCACTGCGGCGAGGCGGCTCGCTGTCGATCTGGGCCTCGGGGGCGCCGCCGACCGCGCACTTCGCGCTCTCGGCAACGACGTCACCGCAACATAGTCCTACAGGACGTCGTCGCGGCCCGACAGCTTGAGTGCGTCGACGACGCTCTTCACCCGTTGCGCGTTTGCGCTCGTGGTGACGAGCAGTGCATCCGGGGTATCAACGACCACGATGTCCTTGACGCCGATCAGGCTGATGATTCGACTGGTCTGGCTCACGACGATACCGCTCGACGAGTCGGAGAGGATGCGTGCGCTCTCTCCGAGGATCGCGAGGTCTGTCTTGCGGCCACCAGAGTTGAGCTTGGCAAGTGACGCGAAGTCTCCAACGTCGTCCCAGTCGAAGAGACCGGGAACCACGGCGAGGCGGCCCGCCAGCGCCGCAGGCTCGGCGATTGAATAGTCAATGGCGATCTTCTCGAGGTTCGGCCAGATCTGATCGACGGCGGGGCCACGAAGAGCGGGGTCGTCCCAGACCGCCGCGAGCTCCATCAGACCGGCGTGGAGTGCTGGCCGGTTACGCGCGAGCTCCTCGAGGAGTACATCGGCGCGGCTGATGAACATGCCGGCGTTCCAGAGGTGCGCGCCGCCGGACAGGTACTTCTTCGCCGTGGCGAGATTGGGTTTCTCCACGAAGGAGTCGACGAGAAGCGCCGATTCGGCACCGACAACGTCGAGTGCACCTCCGCTGTGGATGTACCCGAATCCGATCGCGGGTTCGGTCGGCTGGATCCCGATCGCCGTGATGTAGCCCGCGTCGGCCGTCGCAACCGCCTGGGTGACGGCGGAGCGGAAAAGCCGGTCACCACGGATGACGTGGTCAGCCGCGAACGAACCGATGATCACATCAGGCTCACGCTTCATGAGAATTGCTGCTGCCAGACCGATGGCCGCGGACGAATCCCGGGGGTCGCTCTCGAGGACGACGTTGTGGTCTGCGAGGGCGGGAAGCTGCGATTCGACGGCGGCGCGGTGCGACCGCCCGGTGACAACCATGATGCGCTGGTCACCGGAGAGCGGAGCGAGCCTGTCCCAGGTGGCCCGCAGCAGCGTGCTGCCCGAACCCGTGAGGTCGTGAAGGAATTTGGGTGCGTCCGCGCGGGAAAGCGGCCAGAGCCTGGAGCCGATACCGCCGGCGGGGATGACGCTGTAGAAGCGCTCGAGAGGACTGGTCATGAGGCCCAGAGTATCGTGAGCGGCTGAAGGACCGCCCGAGGACGCCTTTTGTCTTGATGTCGAGACACTTAGGTTCGCCTAACCGGCGAACCGCCGACGGTGAACGTAGACTGTCAGAACGCGCCGTTGTGACGCACGACCGCCGGAATTGGCGGTTTCTTGGCTTCGATCAGGGAGGGCCGTTCGTGTCAGTGCAGACTGAAAAAAGAACACCACCATTGAGCACGACCACCTCCCGACGCCCGGCAGGAACCCTGTACCGGGGCCGTGAAGGCATGTGGTCGTGGGTCCTGCACCGCATCACCGGTGTCGCCATCTTCTTTTTCCTCCTCGTTCACGTCCTCGACACAGCGCTCGTTCGCGTGTCACCCGAGGCGTACAACGCGGTCATCGGCACCTACCAGACGCCGATCATGGGCCTCGGTGAGGTCGCACTCGTCGGCGCGATCGTGTTCCACGCCTTCAACGGACTGCGCATCGTGCTCATCGACTTCTGGCAGAAGGGCTCGAAGTACCAGAAGGTGATGTTCTACGTGGTCATCGCGCTCTGGGTCATCACGATGCTCGGCTTCGTGCCCCGCCACCTCATCAACGTCTTCAGCCACTAGAAAGGGGAGAACCTCATGTCGCAAACAATCGAAGCTCCCCGTACCCCGGTACGTCCCGCCCGCAAAAAGGGAGTCAACTGGGAAAAATGGGGCTGGATCTACATGCGCGCCTCCGGCGTCATCCTTGTCGTGCTCATTTTCGGCCACCTCTTCATGAACCTCATCGTCGGTGACGGCGTCAAGGCCATCGACTTCGCGTTCGTGGGCGGCAAGTGGGCGTCTCCGTTCTGGCAGTGGTGGGACGTTGCGATGCTGTGGCTCGCCCTCATTCACGGCGGCAACGGCATGCGCACCATCGTGAACGACTACGCTCGCGGAAAGATGACACGCGGCATCCTCAAGGGCGCGATCTTCGCTGCCGTCGCCATCCTCATCCTCCTCGGAACCCTCGTGGTCTTCACCTTCGACCCGTGCCCCGTCGGCCAGCCCGCCGATCTCCTCCCCTCGTTCTGCGCCGCGTAACGAACAACTGAACATTTTGGATGCATCTGTGACTCAGGACCCAAGCGACTCCACCATCATCGATGGAGTTCACTACCACCAGTTCGACATCGTCATCGTTGGCGCCGGCGGCGCCGGTATGCGGGCGGCCATCGAAGCAGGCCCCGGCGCGAAGACCGCGGTGATTTCCAAGCTGTACCCGACCCGCTCGCACACCGGCGCGGCTCAGGGCGGCATGGCTGCGGCCCTCGCCAACGTCGAAGAAGACAGCTGGGAGTGGCACACCTTTGACACGGTCAAGGGTGGCGACTACCTCGTCGACCAGGACGCTGCGGAGATCCTTGCCAAGGAAGCCATCGACGCGGTCATCGACCTGGAAAACATGGGCCTGCCGTTCAACCGGACGCCAGAGGGCAAGATCGACCAGCGCCGGTTCGGTGGCCACACCCGCGACCACGGCAGGGCCCCGGTTCGCCGTGCCTGCTACGCCGCCGACCGCACCGGCCACATGATCCTCCAGACGCTGTTCCAGAACTGTGTCCGCCTCGGCATCAACTTCTTCAACGAGTTCTACGTGCTCGACGTGATCATGAGCGAGGTCGACGGAGTCGAGCAGCCCGCGGGCGTCGTCGCATACGAACTCTCGACGGGCGACCTGCACGTCTTCCACTCGAAGGCGACGATCTTCGCCACCGGTGGATTCGGCAAGATTTTCAAGACGACCTCGAACGCGCACACCCTCACGGGCGACGGCGTCGGCATCATCTGGCGCAAGAAACTCCCGCTCGAAGACATGGAGTTCTTCCAGTTCCACCCGACCGGCCTCGCCGGTCTCGGCATCCTCCTCACCGAGGGCGCCCGCGGTGAGGGCGCCATCCTCCGCAATGCGAGCGGCGAGCGGTTCATGGAGCGCTATGCCCCGACCATCAAGGACCTCGCTCCCCGCGACATCGTTGCGCGCTGCATGGTCAAGGAAGTGGCCGAAGGACGCGGTGCCGGCCCGAACAAGGATTACGTCTACCTCGACTGCACCCACCTGGGCGCCGAGGTCCTCGAGACCAAGTTGCCTGACATCACCGAGTTCGCCCGCACCTACCTCGGCGTCGACCCGGTCACCGAACCGGTGCCGGTCATGCCGACCGCGCACTACGCGATGGGTGGCATCCCCACCAACGTCAACGCCGAGGTACTTCGCGACAACACCACAGTTGTTCCCGGCCTCTACGCCGCCGGCGAATGCGCCTGCGTTTCCGTGCACGGCTCCAACCGACTCGGCACCAACTCCCTGCTCGACATCAACGTTTTCGGCAAGCGCGCCGGGAACAACGCGGTCCAGTACGTTCAGACCGCGGAGTTCCTGCCGCTGCCCGAGGACCCCGCCGCCTTTGTGCGCGAGATGATCGAGGGCATGCGCAGCAACCCGGGAACCGAGCGCATCTCGGTGCTCCGCAAGGAGCTCCAGGAACAGATGGACATGAAGGCCCAGGTCTTCCGCACCGACGAGTCGCTCGCCGAGGTCACCGACACGATTCAGCACCTTCGCGATCGGTACATGAACGTCGGCGTCCAGGACAAGGGCCGCCGGTACAACACCGACCTGCTCGAGGCCATCGAGCTCGGCTTCCTGCTCGACCTCGCTGAGGTCGTCGTCTACTCGGCCCGCAACCGCAAGGAAAGCCGTGGCGGCCACATGCGCGACGACTTCCCCGACCGCGACGACGAGAACTACATGAAACACACAATGGCGTACCTGACCGGCGACCCGCACTCTTCGGATGCCGCCGACCACATCCGCCTGGACTGGAAGCCCGTCGTGATGACCCGCTACCAGCCGATGGAGAGGAAGTACTAGACATGTCAACAGCCACTCTTGACGCTGCGGCACCGGTGGACGACGCCCTGAAGCCGTTCATCGTCACCCTCATCGTTCGCCGGTTCGACCCGGAAGTTGACGACGAGCCCAGGTGGGTCGACTACGACGTCGAGATGTTCTCCACCGACCGCATCCTCGACGCACTGCACAAGATCAAGTGGGAACAGGACGGGTCGCTGACCTTCCGCCGCTCCTGTGCGCACGGCATCTGCGGTTCGGATGCCATGCGCATCAACGGCCGCAACCGCCTGGCCTGCAAGACGCTGATCAAGGACCTCGACATTTCGAAGCCGATCTACGTCGAAGCGATCAAGGGACTTCCGCTCGAGAAGGACCTTATCGTCGACATGGACCCGTTCTTCGAGTCGTTCCGCGAGGTCCAGCCGTTCCTGATCCCGTCCTCGAAGCCCGGTGCGGGCAAGGAACGGATCCAGTCCGTCGCCGATCGCGCTCGCTTCGACGACACGACCAAGTGCATCCTCTGCGCAGCGTGCACCTCGTCCTGCCCGATCTTCTGGACCGACGGCCAGTACTTCGGCCCGGCAGCGATCGTGAACGCGCACCGGTTCATCTTCGATTCCCGGGATGACGCCGCCAAGGTTCGCCTCGACATCCTCAACGACAAAGAAGGCGTCTGGCGCTGCCGCACCACCTTCAACTGCACGGATGCCTGCCCCCGCGGAATCCAGGTCACCCAGGCAATCGCCGAGGTCAAGCAGGCGATCATGCGCGGCAAGCCGTAACGATCTGCCAGCCGCAAAGGCCTGCCGAAACCCCGCTCCTCGTGAGCGGGGTTTCGTCGTTTCTCCACCTGTTTGCTCCCGGGCCTAACTCTGTTCACTCACGCGTGCCCGTGCCTCCGCAGCCGTCGACGCGCCGAGCGCGGCCACCGCGAGCGCCCTGGCGTGTTCGAGTGTGTGCTGCCTCAGCTGGGTACGCACAGCGTCGAGGGCAGACGGCGCCATCGACAGGCTGGAGATTCCGAGCCCGACGAGCACGACGGCCAGCATCGGGTCCGCCGCTGCCTCCCCGCACACACCCACCGGGCGCCCCGACTGGGTCCCCGCGTCTCCGAGCATCTTCACCAGCCGGAGGACGGCCGGATGCCACGGGTCCGAGTACCCGGCAACAGCGGCGAGCCTCCGGTCAGCCGCGAGTGTGTACTGGGTGAGGTCGTTGGTGCCGATCGATACGAAGTCAGCGATCCCGAGTACCTGACCCGCCATGAGTGCGCACGAGGGAACCTCTGCCATCACGCCGGCGACCCGGATCCCGAGCGAGCGCGCCAGGGCCACGAAGTACCCGGTCTCATCGGCATCCGCGACCATCGGAGCCATCACCCAGACATCGGCATCGGTTTCGGCGTCTGCGGCGGCGAGGGCTGTGAGCTGGTCGCGAAGGACCGATTCGTGGGCGCGAAGGGCACGGATGCCGCGGACCCCGAGCGCGGGGTTCTCTTCCACACCCGTTCCGAGGAACGCCAGCGGCTTGTCACTGCCGGCGTCGAGGGTTCGCACGACCACCCGTTTGCCCTCGCACGCTGCAAACAGCCGCCGGTAGACGGCCTGCTGTTCTGCCACTGTCGGCGCGGTGCGCGCGCCGAAGAACAGGAACTCCGTGCGGAACAGCCCGATACCCTCTGCGCCCTGGCGCAGGGCGGCCTCCGCCTCGTCCGGGCTGCCGATGTTGGCGAGCAGTTCGATCCCGGTGCCATCAGCGAGCGTGCCCGGCCCGACCGGCACGGCGACCCGGCGTGCCAGGAGCCGCTCACGCGACGCGGCGATTTCCTCCGGCGTCGGCGCAACGGTGACGGTGCCGTCCCCCGCATCGAGGAGCACCGTCGCTCCGTCGTCGATTCCCGCGGCGTCCGCGACGCCGACGACAGCGACGATTCCCTTCGACCTCGCGAGGATCGCGGTGTGCGATGTCGGTCCTCCCCCGAGCGTGACAAGCCCGAGCACCTGCCCGATGTCGAGCATCGCGGCGTCGGAGGGTGCAAGATCACTGGCGAGGAGAACGAACGGATGGTCGACGTTGGGGACACCGGGCGGTGCCACTCCGCGGAGCTGTGCGATGACGCGCTGGGAGACGTCAGCGACATCCACGGCACGATCCGCAGGGCTGCCGCCCATCGACAGCAGCAACTGCCTCACGCTGTGGAACGCTTCGAAGACCGCACGCTCGGCAGTGGATCCGGCTTCGATCCTCGATCGAACGTCATCGAGGAGTGCAGTATCCTGGGTCATCATCGCCTGCGCGTGAATCACGCCTTCGGCTTCACCGCCCGCCAGCGCCGCCCGATCGGCGAGGTCAGCAGCCACTGTGGTGAGCGCGGCACGCGCCCGCGAATACTCGCTGTCGGCGTCGGTCGTCCGCCGCTTCTCATCGGGTTCGGACAGCGGGTCCGGCATTCGGACGACGGGTCCAATCGCGATACCCCGGCCGACTCCAGTGCCGCGCAGCAACATGGTGCACCTTTCTCCGGTGCTTTCGACCATACCCCGCCGCGGCCGCGACTCACGCCGACGGGCGGCGCGGCCTGATTCCGAACGAGCGCAGCGAGGTTGCCGCTCTGAACCGTTCGCGGCGTGAACGCCCCCGGCTGAACGAACGTCGCAGGTCGTCCACCGCCGTCCAGACCAGATCGGCGTCCTCATCGCTCGGTTTCTGAAGCGAGAAAGTCGCACGGTCTGCGACGGATGCCAGCGCGAGCGCGCGTTTGCTGCCCGCGGCCGCTGCGACCTCACGCCTGGTTGCCGATGACGGCGGCTGGACGCCGTAGTCGACCGCGGTGTCCTGGAACTCCTGCCACCCGCCGCGGATCCGCTCAGACGGTGTGCGGCGTGAGCGCCGAAGGGTGCGCCGCCTGACCTTCGCCGCGATCACGGCGAGAAATGGTGCGGCGAACACAGCGGCGAGGAGAAGAAGCCCACCGAGGACCTGCGCAACCAGCAGGAGCGCAGCGAGCAGCGGGTCGAGTGGTTCGTCTTCCTCGTCGAGGCTGTCATCAGCCGGTATCTGCTCTGCGTCGGTCTCGGGCTCCTCGATCGGCGGCTGCACGACGGACTGTGGTCTGGAGACCGTTGTCGGCTCGTCCGGTTCCTTCTCGGGGATCTCCCTGATCGGCGGGGTGGTGTCGACGGTCAACCAGGTCCCGTCACTCGACTGCACCTCGATCCACGCGCTGATGTCGTCGCCAGATACCGGTGTCGCCGCTGACTCAGGGCCGACCGCAGGGAGGAAGCCGACGACCACCCGCGCAGGGAACCCGAGCTGGCGTGCCATCAGCGCAGCCGCAACGGCGTATTGCTCCTCGTCGCCCACCATCGGGCGGTCAGTGAACAGGGTGGTAATACGGTCGATGCCGTGTCCGGAGAGGCTCGTCGGCTCGTCATCCCCCACGCCGTGACTGATGTAGCCGTCGCTCGTGAGCCCATCGATCATCGCAACGAGCTTCGCGCCCTCCCCCGAGATACCGGCCGTGTAGGACTCCAGCCGCTCGGTCATGACCCTCGGTAGTTCAACTGAGCGGTCGACAGGGTCAGGGCCAGGCCGGATCCGGCCGAGGTCAGTGAGAGACGGCGTTGCGGCGACCACCGATTCCACCTGGTAGCTGTCACCGGAGGCGAATCCACCGACGACCGCCGCGCTTCCCGTGATGTCGTTGTAGAAAAAGTCATCGGCGAGACCCGCCGCGCGGGCACCATCGAAGTCGATCTGCCTGAGGTGTCCAGCGCCGGGAACCCAGATGGACGAGTAGCCGGCGATTGTCACGTCGAGAGTGACGATTCGCCCGCTCGCCTGCTGGTCGAGGCGGTACGGCACGCGAACGAACGTCCCGGAGCCGACCGTGTCTTCCTCCGTTCCGGCCGAAAAGACAACACCGTCGTATGAGTCGAGGGTCGCCATACGCAACCGCCCGCCCTCGGGCAGGCCGGAGACGGTGAGGAGTTCCATGCCGGCGGTGTCCGGCTGGTGGAAACTCCGGAAAGCGGACAGCGGACTCGGGTATGAACGTGGATTGAACGGCTGCTCGATGAGTGAGCGGAGGACCTGGCGGTCGGCGGTTGCGGGAGCGACGGATGCCATCACAGCGCCTCCGAACGCCGCGAGGGCCACGATCATTGCAGCGGTCAACCCGCTGACGATCGCGACACGCCTGCGTTCCCGCCGCGACGTGCGAACGGCACCGACCACATCCGTGTCACGGCCCTTGTTGCGCGTGTGTCGACCGAGCCAGACCAGCCAGACCAGCGTGATGACCGCGACCGCGAGACCGAGCGGCACCGACTCCCAGCCGATCTCCCCACCGAAGACGATACCGAGCACACCGAGCACCATCGGCCAGACCACGGCGAACGCCGTCCACCTGGTCCGCAGGGCTATCGACAGCGTGAGCACTGTGACGGTGAGGATGCCGGCGAGCGGCGGGATGAGCAGCCCCTGGTAGGTTCCGACAGGGAGCAGGATGGTGACCAGTTGCTTCCAGCTGTTCGCAGTGCCGGTGACGAGCTCGACCAGGCCTTGCCACGTCGGCAGGACCCCGAAGATGGTTGCGTCAGGAAAGACGAGCGGGACTCCGACGAGCAGGTAAGCCACAACGGTTATTCCGACGACGGCGAAGCCGGGTAACCGCAGGGCCCGCCCGAGAATGACAATCGCAACCCCGATGGCAATCGCGACAACCGCGACGGTGATGAAGCGCGGCACCTGGTAGATCGGCCACCACAGCGCTGACGCTGCGGCCACGGCGAGCACGGTGAACACGGTGTTCCACAGAGCGTTCCGGGTGGACGGCGTCGGGGTCCTCACGCCGCGGTCCTTTTCGACATCGCCTGCTGGAGGTCCTCGAGGAAGCCAATGGTCAGGACCGACAACTCCCCCGCCGTCTTGAAGCTCGGCACGATCTCGGGGTCACACACGACGGCGATGACCTCGACGCCCGCGGGGAAGTGCCGCGACGCCTGGCGAAGTGTCGCCGGCGTCACAGCTGACCCGCAGACGAGGAACGCGAGCGAGATGCCGACGATCGAGTCAGCGGCGACCCTGGCGAGGTCGGAGACGTTCAAGGCCCTCTCCGTCGGTTCGACCCGGCTGAGGTCGTCGAGCAGGCGCGATGGACTCATCGAGGCAAGGTTCTTCATCGCGAAGAGTTTGCGACGCGCGAACTCCGGGGTCGACTCGCTCGCCACCACCGAAACCGTTCTGGCGTCTCGAATGGCGCGCACGCCGAGGGAGCCGGCCACGCTCACGGCCATTTCGAAGTCCTCGTCGCCGGAGTAATCAGCCCTCGCCAGACTCAGCGCGACCATGAGGTGGCTTCGGCGGGTCTCCTCGAACTGCCGCACCATGAACTGCCCGGTTTTTGCCGTGCTCCTCCAGTGAATCGACCGGCGTTCGTCACCGGGCATGTACTCGCGGATGGCGTGAAAAGACACGTCGGTGGCGGTGAGTTCCCGAGTCGGGTTGCCCTCCAGGTCGCGCACGAATCCCGTGCTCAGACTCGGTACGGGAATCGTGCGGGGGTGAACGAACAGCTCAACCCGCTCTTCCCACTGTTTCTCCCTCCTGACCAGTCCGAGCGGGTCGGTCCGCACCACTCGAACCGGGCCAACGGGAATCACCCCTCGGCGAAGCCCAGGCACCGTGAACACGTCCTCGTGTGTGCCTCCCTGGCCAAGCGATGGGATCTGGAACCCGGCGACTCCCTCGCCGACCGGAACCTCGAGCCGAACACCGGGTAACAGCCGTCGCGACGGATTGTGTACCTCGATCTGCGCAACGGCGCGCTCGCCCGCAGTGATCCTGTTGACGGGCAGTGTCAGGACCGCCTCGTGGCTCATCCGGCCGATGAGGAACACAGCGGCAGCCGCGAGCACAACGGCGCCGGCCCACGCCCCGGCAACGAATTCCTGCCAGCCGAGCGCGTACCCGGCGAGAAAGGCAAGCACGACGCTCACCACAACGGCCCAGCCGAGCCAGGTCACGACGGCAGCGGCGTTTGCCCAGCGGGCGATCGCAGCGCGAACGGCGCGTCCGAAGCGAATAGCCAGGACCACCCCGGCCGCGAGTACACCGTCCCTTGCGCCACCGGGAGGGGCGACGGCGTTGCCTGCCTCCGGCGTTGCCCGAGCAGGGGTCGGCGCCGTGTGCGACGGCTGGATCTTCTTGTCTTCGGCCGTCACCTCCCTGACGCCGCCCGGCCCGGCCACGTCCCGGCCCTACGCCGCAGCCGCGTCGCGCGGTGGTGGGGTGTCGATGAGCACCTGGGCGATGACGTTGGAGGGGTTCACACCGTCGAACTCCGCTTCGGCATCGAGAATGAGCCTGTGTGCGAGCACGGTGTCCGCGAGCGACTTGACGTCGTCGGGGATCACGAATGACCGACCGGATGCCGCCGCGAGCGTTTTCGACGCTCGCACAAGCGACAGCGCGCCGCGCACACTCGCCCCGAGCCTCACCTCCGCGGCCTGCCGCGTGCCGTCGACGATCCTGGCGACGTAGTCGTTGAGCGACGCGTCAACGTGGACTGTCGTCGCGAGCCGGGTCATTTCGGCAATGGTCGATGCGGGCACTACGGGGGTCAGTTCTGTCGCCTGGGCCTGATCTGATCCCTCGAGGATCCGGATCGTCGACTGGTGGTCTGGGTAACCAATCGAGGTCTTCATCATGAACCGGTCGAGCTGTGCTTCCGGCAGGCGGTAGGTACCGGCCTGCTCAACCGGGTTCTGCGTCGCTATCACCATGAATGGGGCGCCAACCGGGTGGGTGACTCCGTCGACGGTGACGTGCCCCTCTTCCATGACCTCGAGCAACGCTGACTGGGTCTTGGGGCTGGCACGGTTGATCTCGTCGGCGAGCACGATGTTCGCGAAAATGGGGCCTTTGTGAAAATCAAAGTTCCCGCTGCGCTGGTCGTAGATGCTCACGCCGGTGATGTCGCCGGGGAGAAGGTCCGGCGTGAACTGCACTCGACTGGCAACGCCGGCGATGCTCTCTGCCATGGCGCGGGCGAGCGAGGTCTTCCCCGTGCCTGGCACGTCTTCGAGGAGGAGGTGCCCGCGGCTAAGGAGCACGACGAAGGACAGCCGGATCACATGGTTCTTGCCAAGGAGCACCTGCTCGACGTTCTCAACGAGCTGGTCGCACACGCCCGCAAACCAGGTGGCCTGCTCTGATGTCATTGTCATCCGGGTTGTGCCTTTCGTGACGCCGCGTTCACGCGGTATTCCCTAAACTCCATCATGGCCTGAAATAGGTGTTGGTATGGCCGTTGACAGTTACCTCGAGCCAGGCCCGACCGGAGTGAGTTGGTGGAAGCACACACGAGTTGATGTCGGCCACCGTAACCGCGGAGTCGCCCTCTGATCCGCAACGGTAGGTTGCCGCTATACCTCCGTTGGGAGGGTCGGCAGTCCAGCTGAACGTCTGGGTGGTCAAGTCGAATTGGACGCCCGCCGGGACCAGCGACACCGAAGGCTCGTCGGCGATCACCGTCTTTGAACCGCCACAGAGTTCATACGACCCCCACGCTCTGCAGCCCACGATCTCGAAGTTGACAACCGAACCAGTTCCGAGCCCCAGGACGGTTCGCGGGGTTCCGTTGCCAGAGAACCGAGTCCACTCCGAGGGCGTCGCGCCGGCAAGCGAACGGATCTTGTAATAGTCGTAGTCCGTCGGACTCACGCGAGAAATGACGTAGTCAAAGCTCGCGCGGGCGTCGGTGTACGCCATACCACCGTCCACCTGCGAGATCGACGGTGGGGTTTCGAAGACGGTGCGTGTTGCCACCACTGTCGATACACACCCCGCTCCGTTATAGCCCCATACGACGAAATAATAGACGGTGTCCGCACCCTCGAGGCCCCCAAAGGTCGCCTCGCGCCCCGCCCCGTCCGTCTCCCGTTGCGCGGCGACTATCCCTCCGGGAACCGGGTTAGGAGTCGAGCCGGAGCACGATTGATCCCCGGTAGGGACGGAGTTGACCGTGAGCCGCTGGACAAAGTATTTCCGGATGGGATCTCCGTTCTCCAGGAACCCGTCCCACCGCACAGTTGCGCTTGCATTCTCCGGATTGGCGTCGACCGTAATCCTGCCGGGGCTCGGCGGGCCAAACGGTTTCCCAGATCCGGACGCGCTGTTCCAGGCGGCGAGCGCCGGGAGTGCGTCGTTGCGCGCTGACACCGAGAACTCAACGGTCGTGCCATTGCTGAGGTCGCCGACCCGTAGCGAGCACGTCGCGGAGCACGCAGACGCGTTGATCTCGCGTGCCGCTCCCCCGACGGTCACCGCATATTTAGTCACGTCGCTGCCCTGCCCCGGTTTCGGTACCGGGTTCCACTTCAGCATCAGCGCACCGTCGAGCGGCGCTGCCGACAGACCGGCTGGAGCGGCGGGGATGACGTCCGACCACACAGCGTCGCCAAAGCGGACCGGGTCTGACTCGCCCCTCGCGTTGCGCGCGCTGACCTCGACCCGCACCGCGTTTGCCCTGCCATTGGCGGCTGTGGGGACGTCACACGCCGTGGATGTGCAGGTCGTCACACCGAGCGATGTCTGGGTGCCATCACGGAACAACTCGACGTCGAACCCGGAGATGGCTGAGTTATTGGCCGCGCCCGGCGTCCAGCCCAGGGAGATTTTCCGATCACCGAACCCCGTCACGCGCACGGCCGAAACGGGGTCCGGCCGGTCCTGCACCGAGATCCGGACCGCGCCCCAGGTGTACCTCGCCGGGTCGCCCGTCGCGTCAGCGACCTGGTACTGCAGTGAGGTGTCGATGGCCGCCGCGTCCTGTGCAACGGTGACCGTCAACCGGGAGTTGTCGGCGCTCGGCGCGACACTGACACCGGCCGGGAGGTTGCCACCGTCCAGCCCGCGAACGGCGACGACCCGAAGCGGCGAACCGGGGAATGGGTTAGTTGCGCTGTCATTGGTGAGCACATCGACGGGTGTCGACGCTCCCCGCTGCGCAATCACCGTATCCTCGGCCGGCACAGCGAGAGGTCGCGTCGACGGCACCACGGTGAGCTGGATGCGGCCTGCGACTCCGTCGTTCACCGCATCACGGACCCCGAGAAGAATGCTGGGCGTTGCCCCGAGCTCGACATCGGCCGCCGCGGTCACCGTGAGCTCCTGCCCGGAGACCGACACCGTGAATCCTGCCGGTCGTGGATCCAGCACGCGGTACTCGAGCTCGTCGACGTCATCGTCGTACGGATAGGTCGTGAGCCTGGTGAGGTCGATGGTCTTCACCTGGCTCGGCTCGAAGTCGATCGACCCTCCGGTGAAAACGGGGGGCTGGTTGTCGCGGGACGACACCTCGATCGGGAGGACGAGTGTTGCCACCCGCCCGTTTGAATCGTCGGCACTTTCCCCGTCGGTGACCTCGAACGAGATGGATGCCGGGCCGAAATAGAGGTCAGCACTGGTGTACCGCAACGTCGCTGGGTCGATGACCAGGTCGGAGCCGTTGGCGTTCGTCGCCCGAACCTTGGCGGCATCCGTCAGGCGGACGCTCTTGCCACCAGCAGCGATGACGTAATCGTTGAGCGGGATCTCGACGGCTTCTCCGCTGACGACACTGATCGGTTTGATGCCGGTGCGCAACTGCGGCAGCGCATCATCGAAACCGGGCACCCAGATGAAGGCGATGGCGTTCACATCCGGGTCCTCGGGATTGCTCACCCGGAACGGAATGATCTGCGACGCGGCGCCGAGGGCGACCCGAACCCGCTTGGACGCCGTCACGGAGGCCCGATCGCCGTAACCGCCCGCTACAGAGACATCGAGTTCTGACGAGGGGCCATCCGCCCAGAACACGCTCTTCAGGACGTTCACGTCGACAGTGGACTTGCCGGTGATCTCATCGATCGTGAGCACAACGTCGGATGCGAGGGGGCGTGCGAGCGGGGCGTCCTTGCGCACGACGACGGTGAGGAAGGTGCTCGCTGTGTTTCCGCCCTTGTTCTGGATCTCGTAGATGAACCCGTACCGGCCCTCACCCTTGGGAACCGTGACACGGACGATCTCGCCGTCGATGACCGCGCGCGCTCCTTCTCCCGTCGGCTCGACGCTCGTCACGGTGAGCGCCCCGCCGTCGGGGTCTGAGTCGTTGGCCAGGACCCGGACGGCGACGCTCGACCCCGGGCGCGTCAGGACTTCATCCGGTGTCGCTGTTGGCACGCGTGAGCCATCGAGTTTGGCGCTGATCCCGATGCGTACGAGTCCCGTCGCCTGCTTGCCCAACGCGTCGACCACTGTGTACTCGAAGCTGTCGGTTCCTGCCGAGTATGCACCGGCCTCGTAATCGAACCAGTCGCTTCCGGCGCCGACCACGGCCCCCTTGCCTGGGTTCGAGCTCTGTCCGATCAGTTGCACCGAATCACCGTCGGGGTCGATGCCAACGAGTGGAATCGAGATCCTGACGCGTTCGCCGGAGAAGACGCGCGAGATCACCGTCTTCGGCGCTGGCGCTGCATTCGTCGCGACATCGGCCTCGCGCACGTTGAGGACCACCTGCGCATCAGACCACTGTCCGTCTGGCGCCGTTGCCCTGTACGACGCGGTGTAGTTGCCCGGCGTCTCCGGTGCCAGGTATCTCAGCACGTTCCCCGCCGTGAACAGCAGCCCACCGCCATCGGGCAGCGCACCGGCGAGTTCGGGGGCGAGCGTCAGCGGGTCACCATCCGGGTGCGTGTCGTTGGCGAGAACCGGGATGTCGATGGCATCGCCGACACGAACGGAAACTGTGTCAGGGAAGGCGACGGGTGGCTGCCTCTTTACCGGGTTCGGGATCTCGACAACGGTCACCGTGCCCGATGCATCGGCCACTCCGTTCGAGACCCGATAACTGAACGACACCGGGCTCTCCAGCGGTGCGGTCAGCGTGATTCGCAGCATCCGCTGTTCAAGAATCTCCACACGGATGCCGGAGAGCGGCGGAATGTCGGAGGTTCCGGTGAGTACGAGAACACCACCGGCTGGGTCGAAATCACCGGCCAGGACGTCGACGGTCTCGGTGCTCTGCTCCCGGATGAAGACCGTGTGAGGGACTGTGACCGGCTTTGTCCCCGCGTCCGGCGGAGCGATGACCTCGATGCGAACCGTGGCTGTCGCCGTCTGCGTCCCGTCCGTCACGGAGAAGTCGATGTGGTGGGTGCGCGGTTCGGCGCTCGTAAACCGGAAGGTTCCCCCGTCATAGTCCGGGGTGATGGTTGCGCCGTCTTTTGCGGGCACGTTCGCGAGCCGGAGCGGGGCCGATCCGCCTCGAGCGTGCATGAGCGGCGAGACTTCGAGTTCCTGGCCCGCGTGCGCGATCATGGGGAAGGACTCGGCGATGATGGGCACGCTCCCGGCCGGCGCAACGGTGACGGCGAGTGCGCCCGTACCGTCGAGCAGGCCGTCCGAGACGACGAGCCCCACCTCCTTCAGAGCGCCTCCGGCCCCGGCGTCGCTGTAGATCACCGTGCCGTCAGGAGTGTGCTGCACGAGGTCGGGTGCAGCGACGCTGGCCTCGGTCAGGTAGAACGGGTCACCGTCCGGGTCGATCCAGTCCCCGAGGACCGCGAGCGAGAGCCTGGCCCCACTTGCAACAGACCCCTTGGTCGTCCGCACCTGAGCGGGCGGCCCGTTCTCTGACGGGTCGCGCACCGTCAGAGTGACGGTCGTCGACGCTGTTCCGCCGCGGCCGTCCGAGATCGTGTAATCGAATCGGTGGACACCGCTCGCAGACGCAGCGAGGGTGACCTGGAGCTGCTGCGAGTTGTTGACGACGTCGACCCGGCCTTCGCTCTCCGGCAGCGCCGCAACGGAGTCGATCATCAACACGTCGCCGTTCGGATCGAAATCATTGAGCAAAACAGGAAGCACCGACGTGCGCCCGGGCCTCGCGCCGAGCTCGTCGGCGACCGCGGTCGGGGGCTGCTGCATCTCCTCATACTCGGGAGGCGTGTCTTCGTTGTTGTCCTCAACCTTGAGTTCGTCTTCGTCGACAGCGATGAGGTCGTCCCAGTTGTCGATAACGCGGTTATCTGACTGCACAGCCCACGCGGTTCCGCCCGCGACGTCGTTGAGCAGCACATGGCCGCCGTTGGTCTGGAAGGCGAAATCAGCACCGGCGCTGACGCCCTCGATCGCGGACATCGCACCGGAGCCGGCACACTCGGTGAACACCGAGCCATCCGACCACGCCCCGAAAGCGCAGTCGCCCACGCTCATGGGCGGGGTCGCGGCGCCCGTCGCCGTGTCGGTGAGAACCCGCAGGTTTCCCGACCTCCTGTCGACGGCCACGAGGCCATCGTCAATTCCCACCAAAGCCCGGTCACCCGACAGCGAAGCGGCCTGCAGTCGCGCCCCGGTTGCGACAGGGAGCTGCACCGTGCGTCCGTTGAACAGAACGCTGGATTCCGCTTCATCGAGGAGCACGAAGTCCTCGCCAACGGACGTCAATTGAACCCCGCCGGCCGGTTCAGGCACTTCGGTCACATCGGTGGCTGCATCTGAGTCTGCCGGCACCCGGTACACGCTGCTGGTCTCCGGGGCGAAGACGAACAGGTCGCCATCCGCGTTGACCGAGGTGACGGCATCCGCACCGAGTGAAAGCGCCGGCGCTGACTCAGAATCGAATGCGGCGAGATCGCCCAGCGGGACAAACCAGATGTCACCACCGGCCTCGACCACCAGCCGTTCGGTGCCGAGCGCAACGGCCGCTTCACCGGGTGGCAGCGGGACGCTCTCGGTGATCTCTGACGTCGTGGGATCGACGATGTCGAGGGTGCTGCGTACCCGGTCGACGAAGAGTACGGTCTCTCCTGACTGCAGTACCTCGATCTGCGAAGAGGTACCGCGTACAGCCGTGTTCAGTTCAAAGACCTGTGTATTGGCGCGGCCAATCGCCTGTTTCTCCTGATTGACCACCCAGACCGCACCGTCGCCCAGTTCGAGCTTCTGCGCCCGGTACCCGTCAGAGATCACCGCCACCGTCGCGATGAGGGCACAGATCACTGTGCCGCTCATCAGCGTCGCGAGCAGGGACCGGTGCCTGCGGATCCAGGCCACGAACATCAGCCGGTCCCAGCCGGAACGTCGACGCACTTCTCACTGCTCGACGGGCCGAGAACACCATCGCGCATCACTCGAACCGTGACGCACGCCCGTTCACCCGGCTCAGCATCGACGGTGAATTCGGTGGATTTCTGGATGGATGCCGCGCCGTCGGGCGTGCGGATCTGGAACGAATCCCTGTCAGCGATTCCCGGGTCGGGCCAGCTGAACACGACACTTGATCCCCGGAGGTCTGCGGCCACGTCCGCGACGGTCGGGATGGCATCTGACGCCGCTGTCCGAACCAGGACGAACACCGTGGTCACGGCCAGGAGCACAACGAGGACGCTGCAGGTGACGATGGCAGCGACGAAAGCGCGCCCGTGCTGCAGTGGAGCCCCCGTTCCCGAACTCCGCTCGCCGACCGGCGTTGCGCGGGAATCCCGAGCGGCAACGCGGGTCGCGCCGGGGTTCTGGGATGCGTCCTGTGCTGATCGACGACGACGTCGACCCGGATCCACCGTGCGAATCGAGTGCACGCGGGTGCTATCCGCTTCGTCAACGACAGCGGCCTGCGCCCAGGCGTGAACCGCGACATCAGGCTGCGTTTGCGCGAAGCCCAGTTCGGCTTCGACGCCCTGTAACTCGCGGATGAATTCCATGGCCGATTGCGGGCGCTGCTCAGGCCGACGCGACATGCTGCGGGCAAGAACGCGCTCGAGCTTGTCGGGAACGTCTGCGCGACCGAGGGGCTCGGGCCGGCCCTTGCTCGCCCGCGAAATCAGCGAGGCCGATGAGTTGTCCTGTCGCACGGCCTCGAACGGGGCACGACCGGCGAGCAGCGAATACGTTGTCGCGGCGAGGGAGAACACCTCGCTGGCGATTGTCCCGTTCGTCTCGCTGTGCAGCACCTCAGGTGCCGACCACGGGATGCTCATTCCGACCGTGTCGTCGATGACGGACTCACCGAGTGTCCCGGCGATCCCGAAGTCGCTGAGCACCGGGTTGCCGTACGCCGTCATGAGGATGTTCGCCGGTTTGATATCGCGGTGCAGCACCCCGGCCTGGTGGGCGGTCTCGACGGCACTGGCGATCTTGATGCTGATCCGAAGCGCTTCTGAGACGGACAACGGGTCATCCCGGTACGTTTCACCGATCGTCGCCGAGCACAGTTCCATCACCAGATACGGGCGACCGTCTGACGCGACCCCGGACTGATACACGGTGAGAATCGCGGGGTGAGGGCTCAGCTGTGCCATCAGGTCTGCCTCGGCCTGGAACATCCGGCGGACTTCGACGTTGACGTACTCGCTGAGCATCACCTTGACGGCGACCTGGCGGCGCGGACTGTCCTGTTCGTACAGGAAGACATCGGCGAAGCCACCCGACCCGAGGATGCGCACAAAGGAGAAACCGGGAAGAGCGGGAGGCTGCGATGGCAAGCGGCGCAAATGGTCCTCCCGTTCTGGAAATTGCGCGTCGACAATCTGAAATTACGCGTCGAGAGGACGGCTCACGGGCACGAAGGAACAGTTACCGCGGTCCCGTTGGCCTTACTTCCATTCTATGGAGAAACGAAAACTTCTATACCCCCGGCCAGGGGGGCAGGATCTCGATCACGTTTCCGTCACCGATGTCGATGAACGTCCCCGGAATGACGACGACACTCTCGCCGGCGCGCAAGCGCTGCCAGTGGCTCTGCGGGGCGATCACCGACGTACCGTTTGTCGATTTCAGGTCAGTGGCAACAATCGAGTCACCGATCTGCTTGATCTCGAGGTGCGTCGCAGATACCGACTTCGAGGCCGAGACGACGGGAACGAGGCGCGACGGATCAGGGAGCGGGATGCGAGGCTGGCGGGGGTTGCGGCCGAAGTAGTGCACGGCGTCGAGCGGGTAGGCCTGGCCACCGTTGATGCGGAAACCGTAGAGAAGAGTTTTCGGGTCATCCGGAACGAGCGGGGCCTCGCGAAGCACGGTCTCGTCCTCGATCGGGGGTGCGATGTCGCGGCGAAGCACAGTCTGGCCGTCATGGCGCATCTGCGGGTCGTCCTGCGCCTTTACCCGCTTAACCGGCGGGCGGATGATGGTGTCCGTCTCGGCGGGCGAGTACTGCCTGGTGGCGGCGGGGCGATGCGTCAGGGGCGGGGTCCCTGCGGGTGCCGGGGCTGGCGGAACGGGCGGCTGGCCTGCAGCGGTTGCGATGGACACGTCCACCGGAGGCACCGGGGACGTTCCGGCAGCCGGAGCGGGTGCGCCAGCGGGAACCTTCGCGACGGGGGGCTCCGCGACGGGGGGCTGAGCCGGGGCTGCGTGAGCGTCGGCCTCCGCCGGTGGAGCGACCGTCGCCGCGGCGCGGTCGGCCTGGGCCGCAACGGCGGATGCTGCGGCATCCGTTCGCGAGGCGAGAGTCGACCAGTCGATGCGGTTGGCGACGATGACTCCGGCGCCGAGCGGGAAGGAGACTCCGCCGGCGGGGGAACCGGGATCCGATGTCAGTGCTCCGGTGGCGAGCGCAGAGACACCGCTGACGGAGTCACGCAACCAGGCCTGGCCGGCGGGAGGGGCGACGCGACGCCATTCGCCGTTCGACTGCAGATCGAGGACACCATCGCCGTGCACGAGCAGGGTGATCGCCGGTCCGCCTGCCTCGTCCCCGTCATCGAGAAGCTCGACAACGACAAAGGACGCTGGCGCTCCGTCGCGCGCGTTGGGCACTTTCGATGTCACCTGGTCGAAGGTCGCAGAACCGTCACGGACCAGCGCCCACAGAGCTTCGACAACAGCCGGCTCAGAGGGCGTACGGATGGCCACGAGTATCGATTCGCCGGCGATGCAGATCCAGGGCGTGCCCTGGTTTGTCATGGCATACCGGTAGTCGGCGGATATTCCTGCGCGCTGCACTGTCGTCACTTCGTCCCTCAAACCGTCTCAAAGCAGTACAGGCTGGGTCCACCCCTCAGCCCACGGAGCGCGCCTGTCGCACCATTCTGCCCCCTCATCCACCCAATGTGGTATTCCATTGACGCGAACCGCCCGACTCTGGCAGTCTCTGCATCCTGCCGTCCAGGGCTCTGTCACTGCCCTCGCCTAAACTGGAGGAATGTCAGTTTCCTCCCCGCTTCGCATCGCCTCCGTCAACACGAACGGAGTCCGTGCGGCATTCCGAAAAGGAATGGGCGACTGGCTCGACGCCTCAAACATCGACATCCTGGCTCTCCAGGAGGTCCGCGCCGCGACGAGTGACCTCGAAAACCTGCTGGGGCCTGAGTGGGACATCCTGCACGACCCGGCGACGGCCAAAGGACGTGCCGGTGTCGCCATAGTGAGTCGCGCCAAGGCCCACATTCACCGGGTCGAGTTCGGTGCCGAAGACTTCGACAGCGCGGGCCGCTGGCTCGAAGCCGACTACGAGGTCGGCGACCAGATCGTCACAGTCGTGTCCACCTACGTTCACTCCGGCGAGGACAACACCCCGAAGCAGGTGGAGAAGTACAAGTTCCTGGATGCCATGACCGCTCGCCTTCCCGAGATTGCCTCGCACTCGAAATATGCGGTCGTGCTCGGGGACCTCAACGTCGGCCACCGCGAACTCGACATCAAGAACTGGAAAGGCAACAGGAAGAACGCCGGCTTCCTTCCCAGGGAACGGGCGTACTTCGACAGGTTCTTCGGCCCTCGGGGTGAAGAGGTGACGGGGGTCGACGGCACGACAGGCCCCGGCCTCGGCTGGGTCGACGTCGGTCGCACCTGGGCCGGTGAGGTCGATGGGCCATACACCTGGTGGTCGCAGCGCGGGCGCGCGTTCGACACCGACACCGGCTGGCGTCTCGACTACCACGTCGCGACCCCCGAGCTTGCGGCAACGGTGAAGGACTACCGGGTCGACCGCGCGGCCAGTCACGCCGAGCGATGGAGCGACCACGCCCCCGTCGTCGTGGACTACGCGATCTGACAGCCCTCGCGGCTGCACCGCCGCAACGCGATATCGTGAGCCGATCGATTCGAGCGCCCCGCGGCATCCGTGTTACCGAAGAAAACTCTCGCCCTAACCGGGCACAGCAACCAAAGGACCCTCATGACCAAGCCCGTACTGTTCTCCGGAATGCAGCCGTCGAATGACTCACTGCACCTCGGCAACTTCGTGGGAGCGTTGCAGCAGTGGGTGGCGCTGCAGGCCGAGTACGACGCGTACTACTGCGTCGTCGACCTGCACGCCCTGACCAGCTCCCCGAATCCCGAAGAACTGCGGGCACGCACCAGGTCGACAGCCGCGCAGTACATCGCGGCGGGAATCGACCCGTCGAAGAGCACTCTGTATGTGCAGTCGCACGTGCCCGCGCACGCACAGCTGTCGTGGGTACTCAACAACATCACCGGCTTCGGTGAAGCAGGGCGGATGACCCAGTTCAAGGACAAGTCTGCGCGTTTCGGTGCGGACTCGACCACGGTGGGCCTGTTCACCTACCCGGTGCTCATGGCGGCCGATATCCTGCTCTACCAGACCAACGTCGTGCCTGTCGGAGAAGACCAGCGGCAGCACCTCGAGCTGACCCGCGACCTGGCTGGCCGGTTCAACAGCCGGTTCGGCGATACCTTCACCATGCCAGAACCGATCATCCTCAAGGAAACGGCGAAGATCTACGACCTCCAGCACCCGGGGTCGAAGATGTCCAAGTCGGCCGAGAGCGAGGCCGGATTGATCAAGCTTCTCGATGACCCCAAGGTGAACCAGAAGAAGATCATGCGTGCGGTCACCGACGACGAGGCGTCGATTCGGTTCGACCGCGAGGCCAAGCCTGGAGTGTCGAACCTGCTCACGATCTTCGCCGCGATGTCGGGCTGGACCATCGACGCGATTGTGGATGAGTACGCGGGCCGCGGGTACGGCGACCTCAAGAAGGGCGTCGTCGACGCCGTGAATGCCGTCTTCGAGCCGGTGCGTACACGCACCCTGGAGCTGCTCGACGACCCGGCCGAGCTCGACCGCCTGCTCGCCCAGAACGCCGCGAAGGCCAACGAGGTCGCCGAGAAGACGCTGGCAGCAGCGTACGAGCGTGTCGGGTTGCTGCCGCGCTCGTAGCCTGAGATCGGCGCGGCCATCGATCGGCGCAGCCCGTCGAGGTGTTGGAGCTCGCCGGTAGGCTGACTCCATGGACGTAGTGCGCATCGAAACCGACCGGTTGATCCTCGACGAGCCGGCAAACGCGGACGTCCCGTTCATCTTTGCGTACTGCCAGGATCAGCTCATCCAGGACTTCACGACCGTTCCGCAGCCGTATCGGTTGCGCGACGCCGAGAACTTTTTGACCAGGGTGGTCGAGCCGGGCTGGACGAGCGGCAAGGAACTGACCTGGGCCCTCCGGCGGCGGAATGAACCGACGATCCTCGGCGTGGTTTCGCTGCGCGACTGGAACGACTCCCAGGCCATGATCGGATTCTGGCTCGGCGCACCGTGGCGGGGCCAGGGCTACATGCCCGAGGCCGTTGCCGCCGTCTGCGACTGGGCATTCGAGAGTGAGTGGTTCGCCGACAGCGCCAGGCCGAAGACGACGATCGTGTGGGAAGCACTCATCGGCAATCCGGCATCGGCTCTCGTCGCCCGCAAGGTCGGGTTCCGGTACACGGGCACCGGCAGTGGCGAGGTCGCGCGGTTCGGTGAGTTCGCACCGAGCCACCGCGCCGAGCTCACCGTCTCCGACAGGCCTGGCCCCGCGGCGGGCTGGCCAGCGGAAGTCCTGTCACGGTGAGTACGCCTTCCGTCGTTCTGTTCGACCTCGACGACACACTCCTCGACCATCGCGGTGCGGTCTCCCGCGGCATCCTTCGCCACGTCGACCTCTCCCCCGGGCATCTCGTCGTCGACGATCGCGATGCCGCCGTAACCCTGTGGCACTCCCTCGAGGAACAGCACTATCACCGCTACCTCTCCGGAGAACTCACCTTCGCCGGCCAGCGCCGGGCGCGTGCCCGCGATTTCGCTGCCGCGCACGGGGTCTCGCTCGGCGACGCCGAGGCCGATACCTGGTTCGACACCTACTTCGACAGCTACCGGACGAGCTGGCAGCTGTTCGACGACGCACTCCCCTGCCTCGACCGGTTGCAGGATGCCGGTACGCGCGTCGGCATCATCACCAACGGTGAACCGGACCACCAGCAGCTCAAGCTCGACCGGATCGGCCTCGCCGACCGATTCGAACACGTCGTCGCGTCTGGCGCGGTCGGATTCGCGAAGCCGGACCCGCGGATCTTCCACGAGGCGTGCCGCCTGTTCGGTGTTGCGCCATCGGATGCCGCCTACGTGGGCGATCGTCTGGAAACTGACGCCATTGGCGCCGCACATGCCGGACTCACCGGCGTGTGGCTCAACCGGTTCGGTGAGAACGTCGTCGCCGGGGCTCTCGGGCACGGAACGCCGGTCGGGACAAGCGCGCTTGCCGCAGCCCGGGAAGCGGCGGCGGCGGCCGGGGTGCGCATCATCACCTCGCTCGACGAGCTGTAGCCCCCAGGGCAAACGCGAGCGGGCCCGCCTCAGGAGAGGACGGGCCCGCTGCGCCGGAACTACTGGACGTCTTCGTCCACCCAGTCGAACGACTTGGTCACTGCCTTCTTCCACAGTCGGAGTGTCCGGTCGCGCTCCTCGGAATCCATCTTCGGCTCCCAGCGCTTGTCTTCCTGCCAGTTCCCGCGGAGGTCATCGAGGTTCTCCCAGAAGCCAACGGCAAGGCCGGCTGCGTATGCCGCACCGAGCGCGGTGGTCTCAGCGACAACCGGTCGGACAACCGGAACGTTGAGAATGTCGGCCTGGAACTGCATCAGCGCGTCGTTCTGGACCATGCCGCCGTCAACCTTGAGCTCCGTCAGGTCGACCCCGGAGTCAGCGTTGACCGCGTCGAGGACCTCACGGGTCTGGAACGCGGTGGCTTCGAGCGCTGCCCTCGCGATGTGACCCTTGTTGACGAAGCGGGTGAGGCCGACAATGACGCCGCGTGCCTCAGGCCGCCAGTACGGTGCGACGAGCCCCGAGAACGCGGGCACGATGTAAACGCCGCCGTTGTCGTCGACCGTCGTCGCGAGCGTTTCGACCTCCGGAGCCGAGTTGATGATGCCGAGGTTGTCGCGCAGCCACTGGATGAGCGACCCGGTCACGGCGATGGATCCCTCAAGCGCATAGTGCGGCTTGGCGTCTCCGAGCTTGTAGCCCAGTGTGGTGAGGAGCCCATTCTTCGAGTGCACGATCTCTTCGCCCGTGTTGAAGATGAGGAAGTTACCGGTGCCGTAGGTGTTCTTCGACTCACCGGTGTCGAACGCGGCCTGGCCGAACGTCGCAGCCTGCTGGTCACCCAGGATTCCGGAGATGGGCGTCTCACGGAGGAGGCTGTGGCTGTGGGCGTGTCCGTAGATCTCGCTCGAGGACTTGATCTCGGGGAGCATCGACCGCGGGACGTTGAATGCCGCGAGAATCTCGTCGTCCCACTGCAGGGTCTCGAGGTCCATGAACAGGGTCCTCGACGCGTTGGTCACGTCGGTGACGTGGACACCGCCATCGGTCCCACCGGTCAGGTTCCACAGCACCCAGCTGTCGGTCGTGCCGAAGAGCAGGTCGCCGGCATCCGCCTTCTCACGTGCGCCTTCGACGTTCTCGAGGATCCAGACGATCTTCGTACCAGAGAAGTAGGTGGCGAGCGGCAGCCCGACCGTCGGCTTGAACCGCTCGACACCACCGTCGGCGGCAAGGCGGTCAACGATCGACTGGGTGCGGGTGTCCTGCCAGACGATCGCGTTGTAAACGGGCTTTCCGGTCGTCTTGTCCCAGACAACGGCAGTCTCACGCTGGTTGGTGATACCGACGGATGCGATGTCGTGCCTGGTGAGGTTGGCCTTCGAGAGCGCCTGTCCGATCACCTCACGCGTGTTGTTCCAGATCTCCGACGGGTCGTGCTCCACCCAACCGGCCTTCGGGAAGATCTGCTCGTGCTCGAGCTGCCCCGTTGAGATGATCGATCCCGACTTGTCGAAGATGATCGCCCTGGTGCTCGTGGTTCCCTGGTCGATTGCGATGATGTAATCCGCCATGTCGTACTCCCTTGTATGTGTCGTGTCTTCGTAGTGAACAGGTGTGTGCAGCGCGGCGGTGTGAACTCCGCCGTGCCGGGGGCCGGCTAAATCACCGGCAGCAGAACGAGCGAGGACCAGCCGGCGATCGCTCCACCGAGAAGCGGGCCGACGACCGGCACCCAAGCGTAGCTCCAGTCGCTCGAGCCCTTGCCCTTGATCGGCAGGACGGCGTGGGCAATTCGGGGGGCGAGGTCACGGGCCGGGTTGATGGCGTATCCGGTTGGCCCGCCGAGCGAAATACCGATGGCAACAACCACGAGAGCAACGGGCAGCGCGCCGAGGGCAGCGAGCCCGGGCGTCTCACCCTGTCGGCTGAACGAGATCACGGCGAACACCAGTACAAACGTGCCGACGACCTCGGTGATGGTGTTCCACACATAGCCGCGGATGGCGGGGCCCGTCGAGAAAACGGCGAGCTTTGCAGCCGGGTCATCCGACTCGTCGAAGTGCTGCTTGTAGGTAAGGAACACGAGAACCGCGCCGAGGAACGCACCGAGCATCTGCCCGCCGAAGTAGGTGAGGACCGAAACGAAGTCCACCGGAATTCCAGGAACAAACTCTTCGGTCCCCGCTGCGGCCAGGCCCACAGTGACGGCGGGATTCAGGTGGGCACCCGAGAGGTAGGCGGCGAGCACACCGATGAAGACAGCGAAGCCCCAACCGAAGTTGATCAGCAGCCAGCCGCCGTTGAATCCCTTCGTCTTCGACAACACAACGTTGGCGACGACTCCGCCACCGAGAAGGATGAGGAGCGCCGTTCCGACGACCTCCGAGAGAAAGACCTGTCCTAAAGTGATGTCCACGTTGACCTCCTTATTTAGCTCCGAGCCGAATGCCCCCGGATAGGGGTGTATTTCGATTCACTGTGAAACGTACAGACGAAGTACGGGGCGAGACAAGGGCACGAAGTGAGAATGCACAGGGTTATCGCCCGGATTCCACGGGAGCGGTTATCGGCTCGAAATCGCCTCGTCCGTCGCCAGGGCAACGCCGTGCTCCGTGCGAAGAACACTCGCCGCAGACGTGACCTGCCGCAGTGTCTCCTCTTCGGTCCAGAAGAGCACGGGGGCAAGGATGCCGGCAAGTTCCGTCAGGAGACCCATCGACGCACCCCCGGTGAAGGCGATGCTCGTCCGGCGCTGGAGGACGTCGGTCAGGTGAACCACCGACTCGGTGCGTGCAATCCGCTGGATCTCCTGAACGCTGTACTCGGGAGCGAACCTGAGCGGGGTGTCACCGGATTCGGCGAGTTCCTCGATGATTGCGCTCGCGTGCATTCCGTAGCGCTCGAGCAGCTGCGTCGCCCGCACCCTGCCGACCTCACGGGAGTTGTCGGCAATCCAGACGCGCATAGCGGCATCCGTCCTGGGGAATCCGACTCCGCCACCGATCGGCGTACCGAGCGTCGACACGGAGCGGCTCGTTCCGAGCAGCGCGAGAGCATCGTTGGCCAGGTGCTCGGCGAGTGCACGGAACGTGGTCCACTTTCCACCGACCAGGCTGAGCATCGTCGAGTTGCCGAGCTGCGATGACACAATCCGGTAGTCGCGCGAGACGAAGCCGGGGGCGAGGTCACCGTGGCCGGGAAGCGGGCGAATGCCGGAGAACCGGTACACGATCTCGCTGCGGTCGACCGAAACATTCGGGAAGACGTGCTCGATGAGTTCGAAGAAGTAGTCGACCTCTTCTTCGGTGCACACGGCCTTCTCGCGCGGGTCGGCCTCGAGGTCGGTCGTGCCGACCATGACCTTGCCCTTGAGCGGGTAGATGAGGACGATGCGGCCGTCCTTGTGCTCGAAGAAGATCTCGCGTCCGCCCGTCGCCGCGAGGAGTTCCGGGTTGTCGAGAACGATGTGCGAGCCCTTGGTGCCGCCCATGAGCTCGGTTTCCTGGCCGAGAGCGGCGTTCGTGAGGTCTGTCCACGGCCCTGACGCATTGATCACGACGTCTGCCGTCATGACGAATTCTTCGCCGGAGACCGTGTCACGGAGACGCACCGACCCGCCGTCGACTCCCACTGCCTCGACATAGTTCGCTGCACGTGCGTGCGGACCTGCCGCCAGCCCGTCGTGCAGGACGTCGAGGGCGAGGCGCTCCGGGTCGTGGACCGATGCGTCGAAGTAGGTCGCCGTGTACTTGATACCGTCGTTGAGCTGCGGCAACGCCTTGAGCGCCTTCTTCTTGCCGACGAAGCGGTGCCGCGGAACACTGCCGCCGTCACGGGAGAACGCGTCGTAGAGGGTGAGACCGACCTTGATCAGGAGCGCACCGCGTTCCTGGGGCTTGCCCTGCTTGTGGGTCAGGAACCGCATGGGCGCGCTGATGATGCCGGAGAAGGTGGAGAAGATCGGCACTGTGGTCTCGAGCGGCTTGACGTAGTGAGGCGCGATCTTGATGAGCCCGTTACGCTCCGTGACCGATTCCTTGACCAGGCGGAACTCGCCGTTTTCGAGGTAACGGATGCCACCGTGGATCATGTGGCTCGACGCGGCGGATGCTCCTGAGCAGTAGTCATTTCGCTCGACGAGCGCGACGTCGACGCCCTGCAGAGCCAGGTCACGGAAGGTCGCCAGACCGTTGATCCCGCCACCGATGATGAGAACCTTCGCGCTCGGGTGGGCGCGAAGCGCTTCCACAGCTTTCCTGCGCTCCGGCCGGCGGGTGTCGTGGTCGTTCATTGTGTGACTCCTTAGTGCTGCGCTCGGTCGGCGCCATGCTGCCGGCAGGAACTCGATGTGGTTTCGGCGGACGCACCGGTTACGGTGCCCTGGCGCAGCACCCCGAGGGGCTGACGCTCTTAGTTCGCCTCCACAGATTCTTCGGCTATATTCACTTCTGTGCAAACTCAGTGCACAAATGTGCAAGGAGTGTTCATGAACCAGTCACCGGGTGTTTCCCTCTCCCCCAAAACCAGGGATGCCCTGACGGCCGCCCAGCTGTATTACCTGCAGGACCTGACGATGGAGGCCATCGCCCACGAGTTGCACACCTCGCGGTCATCGGTGTCGCGGCTGCTCGGACATGCCCGCGAAACCGGTCTCGTGGAGATCCAGGTGAAGTCCCCCTCGACATGCCCCGCCAGCTCGAGGGCGACATCCAGGCAGCATTCGGTGTCGTCGCCCACGTCGTCCCGGTCCCCGACCAGACGAGCGACGTCGATCGCCTGGAGCGGGTCGCCATTTCGGCTGCACGGATTCTCGGGGCTTCTTCGACTCGAACATGTCGATGGGAGTGGCGTGGGGATCGACCATGAGCGCCCTGTCGCGTCACTTGCTCGCAAAGCCAACGCACAATACATCGATCGTCCAGCTCAACGGTGCAGCGAATCCCCGCACGACAGGCCTTCTCTACGCGAGCGAAATTCTTCAGCGTTTCGGTGCCGCTTACGGCGCGACAGTCCAGCAGTTCCCGGTACCGGCGGTGTTCGACGACCCGGCGACGAAGGCGGCTCTCTGGCGGGAACGCAGCATCAGCCGCGTCGTCGAACTGCAGAACAGCCTCGACGTGGTCGTCTTCGGCCTCGGCTCGCCGTTCGCGGGAGTGCCGAGCCACGTTTACATCGGCGGCTACCTCGACGATGACGACTTCGCCCAGCTTCGCGCGGCCGGCGTCGTCGGCGACCTCGCCACCGTGTTCTACCGCGAAGACGGCTCGACCGACGGCATCCCGCTCAACGATCGCTCGAGCGGGCCAAGCGTCGAGGTGCTCGCCGCCACCCCGCGACGGGTGTGCGTCGTCGCGGGCCACACCAAGCTGCAGAGCCTCAGGGGCGCCCTCGCCGCCGGGCTCGTCACAGACCTCATTGTCGACTCGGGCACGGCCAGGATGCTCGTCGGCAAGAACGCCGGAGACAAGCGCAGCGGACTTCGCCGGGAATAGACCCGCTCGGTCGGTGTTGACCTACGATGGAAACAGAAAACGTGCTCCGGGGTCGGTGAAAGTCCGAACCGGCGGTGACAGTCCGCGAGCCGGTCGCAGCAATGCGGCTGGTTGAGCTGGTGAAACTCCAGCACCGACGGTAATGGGTTGCGAAAGCGACACTCAGTCCGGATGGGAGGCAGCACGCGCGACACTCGGGCAGCCACCTGCCCTCGGTGGCGCGGATCGAACGGCGCTACCCGCCGGTCGCGACAATCCCCGGAGCTCTTGCGAAACGAGAGAAGATCCGAATGGTGAGCGACACCGCCGAAGCGACTGCCGGCGCCGGCAGCGCTGCCATCGAGGCGGCCATGCGCCAGGCTTTCACCCTCGCTCGCCGCGGGCCGAAACGCGGAGTGAACCCGCGGGTGGGCTGCGTCATCACCGACGCGGACGGCGCCGTGATCGCTGAAGGCTGGCACCGCGGCGCCGGCACTGCACACGCCGAAGTCGATGCACTTTCTCACCTCGACGGGCCGCTTCCGGCCGGATCGACAGCGGTGGTCACCCTCGAACCGTGCAACCACACAGGGCGAACCGGTCCGTGCACGCAGGCGCTCATCAACCGGGGAATCTCGCGCGTCGTGTACTCGGTCGCCGACCCCGGCCGGCACTCCGGCGGCGGCGCCGAACGCCTCCGGGCCGCTGGCGTCGACGTGATCCCGAACGTGCTCACGGCCGAGGGAGAGGCGCTCATCGCCGACTGGCTGCGCGCCGCACGCCTCGGACGCCCCTACGTGACCGCAAAGTGGGCACAGTCGCTCGACGGCCGCAGCGCTGCCGCCGATGGCTCGAGCCAGTGGATCACCGGACCGGTTGCGCGAACGGATGTTCACCGCCGACGCGGGGACGCGGACGCAATCGCCGTCGGCACGGGAACGGTGCTCGCCGACGACCCAGCTCTTACCGCCCGCGCTGAGGACGGCACGCTTCTCCCCGACCAGCCCATCCCCGTCATCTTCGGGACGCGCGCGGTTCCCAGCAACGCACGGCTCCTCGCCCACCCGCACCCACCGGTTTTCCTGAGCGGCACAGACCTGGCCGCCGACCTCGAAAGTCTCGCGGAGCGCGGCATCCGTTCATTGTTCGTCGAAGGGGGTCCGACGCTGATCAGCGCGCTGACGGCCGCCGGCCTCGTTGACGAATATCTCCTCTACGTTGCCCCCACACTTCTGGGCGGCCCTCGCACGGCACTCGGCAATATCGGTGTCGGCTCGATCGACGAGATGCGCCGCCTGGAGATCGAGTCGGTCGAGACGCTGGGCGACGATCGGCTGATCGTCGCATTCCCGAAAGGAAACCACTGACATGTTCACCGGAATCGTTGAAGAGATGGGCGAAGTCGTCGCCGTGGACCGCTCGACGGATGCCGCTCGCATCACCGTGCGGGGGCCGGTCGCCGTGACCGGTGCGCGCCACGGAGACTCGATCAGCGTGTCGGGCGTATGCCTGACGGTTGTGGACCGCACCGACGAGACCTTCACCGTCGACGTGATGGCTGAGACACTCAGGATGTCCACACTCAACGACGTCGCCCCCGGCCGCGCCGTCAACCTCGAGCGGGCCGCTGAGGTCGGCGGACGCCTTGGCGGCCACATCGTGCAGGGCCACATCGACGGGACCGCGACGATCCTCGACGTGACCGATGGCAGCGCCTGGCGCGTGGTGCGTTTCAGCCTTGCGCCGGAGCTCGCCCCCCTCGTCGCCAGGAAGGGATCCATCGCCGTCGACGGCATCTCCCTCACCGTGAGCGACGTGTCGCCCCCCGCCGAGACCGACCAGTGGTTCGAGGTCTCCCTCATTCCCGAGACGCTCAGCGCGACCACCCTCGGCGCGCGCGGCGTCGGAGACACCGTCAATATCGAAACCGACATCGTCGCACGGCACGTCGAGCGGATGCTCGCCCTGCGGTCGACGGCAGAACGGATGCCGACGATTCAACTCGCCGGCGAAAGGAGCGACGCATGAGCCTCGCCACAATCCCCCAGGCGCTTCGAGCGTTGCGCGAGGGAAAACCGGTGCTCGTCGCCGACGATGAAGGCCGCGAAAACGAGGGAGACATCATTCTCTCCGCCGAACTCGCCACCAGGGACTGGGTCGCCTGGACCGTCCGACATTCCAGCGGCTATATCTGCGCTCCGATGTCGAACGAGCTCGCCGACCGACTCGAGCTTCCGATCATGGTTGCCGCGAGCCAGGACATCCGCCGCACGGCATACACGATCACCGTCGACGCCGCCGAGCATGTCACGACGGGCATCAGCGCGGCCGACCGCGCGACGACACTGCGGGTACTGGGCAACCCGGGCGTACTGGCGACGGACCTCATCCGCCCGGGGCACATCGTGCCGCTCCGCGCCGTCGACGGAGGAGTACGGGAACGGGCCGGTCACACCGAAGCCGCCGTCGAACTGATGAAGCTCGCCGGGCTCAGCCCCGTCGGCGCCATCTGCGAGGTCATCGACGAGAACGGCGACATGATGCGCCTGCCCGGCCTCATCGAGCTCGGACTCGAGCATGACCTTCCCGTCATCACGATCGCTGCGCTCATCGACTTTGTCACCGACCACGAGGCCGACTCGCACCCGTCGGAGGAACTGGCACCCGTTGCGCCGTCTTCTCCCGTTCTCTTCGAGGTCGAGACGAACGTGCCGACAACGCACGGCACCTTCCGCATGCGTGCGTACCGGGACAGGAACACGGGGGCCGACCATGTCGCCATCATCGCGGGCGACCCGAAACCGGGCGCGCTTGTTCGCGTGCACTCTGAATGCCTGACCGGCGAAGCGTTCGGTTCGCTCAAGTGCGAGTGCGGCCCACAGCTCGATGCAGCACTCGACACCATCAGGAGACACGACGGTGTTGTCGTCTATCTGCGCGGCCACGAGGGTCGAGGCATCGGACTGATCAACAAGCTGCGTGCATACCAGCTGCAGGAGGAGGGACTCGATACCCTCGACGCCAACCTCGCGCTCGGGCTCCCGGGAGATGCCCGCAGCTACCAGGCGGCATCCGCCATTCTTCAGGACCTCGGGCTGACCGAGATCCGCCTGCTCACCAACAACCCGGAGAAGGCCCGTCAGCTCGAAGAGTTCGGCATCGCCGTCACCGAACGGGTGCCGCTCGTCGTCGGCGTTGGAGCGCTCAACGAGTCGTATCTCCAAACCAAGCGCGACCGGATGGGTCACGAGTACACACCGACACAGATCATGGCCGAAGGCCAGGAAGCAGGAACCCGCTCATGAGTGGACACGGCTCCCCCGCTATCGCCGCGAGCGGCGACGGACTCAACATCGTCGTGGTGGCTGGCCAGTGGCACACCGAGATCACCGACGGGCTGATCGCGGGAGCAACGAAGGCTCTCGACGAATCCGGAGCGACCCACACGCTGGTCAGGGTTCCTGGCAGCTTTGAGCTGCCCGTCGCGGCGAAGGTCGCCCTGGAGGCCGGGGCTGATGCGGTCGTCGCGCTCGGTGTGATCATCCGCGGCGGCACGCCGCACTTCGAGTACGTATCGGACGCCGCGACCTCGGGTCTCACGCACGTCACGCTCCAGACGGGCAAACCCGTTGGCTTCGGCGTGCTCACCCTCGACGACGAGCAGCAGGGACTCGACCGCGCCGGCCTGCCAGGCTCGAAGGAGGACAAGGGTCGCGAAGCCGCCGAGGCTGCCGTCGCCACGGCCGTGCTGCTCCGACAGCTGCGCGGATAGGCGCCAGGCACCGCGCCGCTGTCCGGCGCGTGTGCCGCCGCAAAGTTTTTGCTCCCGCGAAAACTGAGCGTAAGGTGTGAAGGCCGCGCCACAAGCGCGACCACACAGTATTTCCTGCCTTTGGGGTGGCAGACGCGACCGGCCCGCGCCTCCAACGGCTCCTTCACCGACGAGAGAGCACCATGTCAGTCTCAGCCACCATCCCCTCACAGGCTCCGGCCAACCCGAAGTCGCGCGTTGTCCTTGCGTCACTCATCGGGACGACCATCGAGTTCTACGACTTCTACGTTTACGCGACGGCCGCCGTCCTGGTCTTCCCGTATCTCTTCTTCCCCGCAGGCAACGAGACCACCGCGCTGCTGTCGTCATTCGCCATCTTCGGTGCCGCCATGGTCGCCCGCCCGCTCGGAGCCGTCTTCTTCGGTCACCTCGGTGACAGGGTCGGGCGCAAAACCACACTCGTTGCAGCCCTCCTCACCATGGGTATCGCCACCTTCCTCATCGGTCTGCTTCCCACGTACCTCGTCATCGGCTGGTTCGCCCCGCTGTTGCTCGTCGTGCTGCGCCTCGCCCAGGGCTTTGCGCTCGGCGGCGAGTGGAGTGGCGCGGCGCTCGTCGCGACCGAGAACGCACCCGCGGGCAAGCGCGCCTGGTACGGCACCTTCCCGCAGCTCGGCGCTCCCATTGGTTTCATCATCGCGAACGGCCTGTTCCTTCTCATCGCTTTCGCTCTCCCCTCCGAAGACCCGTCGCGACCGTCTGACGCGTTCCTCGACTGGGGCTGGCGCATCCCGTTCCTGTTCTCGGCCGTCATGGTCATCGTCGGACTCTGGGTACGACTCAGGCTCGTCGAGAGTGATGCCTTCACCAAGACCGTGAAGTCCGGCAAGGTCTCCAAGCTGCCGCTCAAGCTGGTCTTCAAGACCAACTGGCGCGAGCTCATCCTCGGCACCTTCTTCATGCTCGCCACCTACGTGCTGTTCTACCTGATGACGACGTTCTCGCTGAGCTACGGCCGTGCACCCGTTGACCCGGCGGAGGGCCAGCAGCCCGGCCTCGGCTACAGCTACAACACCTTTGTGCTCATGCTCATCGCCGGCGTGGTCTTCTTCGGTATCTTCACCCTGCTGTCCGGCCCGTGGGCAGACAAGTTCGGCCGCCGCAAGACACTGATCATCGTCACGTCGGGCATCATCGTGTTCGGTCTGCTCTGGGTCCCCCTCCTCAGCGGTGGGTTCGTCGGCGTGATGGCGTTCCTCATCATCGGGTTCAGCCTCATGGGTATGACCTTCGGTCCGATGGGTGCGCTCCTCCCCGAGCTGTTCCCGACCAACGTCCGCTACACCGGATCCGGCATCTCGTACAACGTGTCGTCGATCCTCGGCGCCGCTGTCGCTCCGTTCATCGCCGTGTGGCTGTGGGCTGAAGCCGACGGAAGCCCGGTCCTCGTCGGTGTCTACCTCGCCGTCATGGGCGTCATCACACTGGTGGCGCTCATCATCGGCAAGGAAACCAAGGACGTCGACATCGACCGATAGGGTCATCTGCCACAAACGGATGCCGTTCCTCGCCTCGCGAGGGACGGCATCCGTTTTTTGCACCTGCGACGCACCCCGTTTCGCCATCGTTCTCCCGGTTGCATACTGAGGGCGGAAGCCTGCGGCGCATGCCCCGGCATGAACGAAAGGAAGACAATGACCGACGTCACCACCGATGCCGACAAGGCATTGAAAGGCAAACACCGCGCAATGTGGGCCCTGGGAAACTATCCAGTGCCGTTCGCCGACCTCATCTCCGAATTGGGAACAACGATGGTCGACGCGCTCCATATCGGGCCGGGGCAACGCGTGCTCGACATCGCGGCGGGGTCATTCAACGCCGCCATCCCCGCGGCACAGGCAGGGGCGACTGTCGTTGCCAGCGACGCGGCACTCGACAGCGATCTCGTCGAACTGGTGCGTCGATTCGACTTGGGCTCGACGAACCTCGAGTGGGAGTACCTGCTGGTCACCGCCACGAAGGCGGGCTAAGGGACCGGATGCCGTCCCGGCGTCGCGGGGGCAGCATCCGTTGGCCATGAGAACATCACTTCCGGTCGAACGCATCAGTTCTGCGGGATGGTTTCGACCGGAACTGATGCTCTCGCGCCAGCGTGGCAGGCTCAGAACGAGCTGATGCCATCCCCGATGAGTTCGGCGCCAAGAAGGAGCATCGCAACCGCGAGCACGGTCGGTCCGTTGCGGACGAGCCAGGTGCGCAGGTCCGCAAGCGGTTTCTGCCAGGCATCCGTTGCCATCTGATAGCCGACGATGGTGATCAGCACGGTGGAAATCGCGATGACGACGAAGATCAGGACGCTGACGATCGTGTCGCGGAGGTTGAGTTCGGCACCGCCGATGGTCAGTCCGGCGGCGATTCCCAGCGCCAGGTTCTTGGGCGCGAGCGCTGCGAGTCCGAAACCGAGCGTGAGCCCCTGCGCGACGGTCATCTCCTCGGCAGCGGCCATCCACCGTGGCAGCACGCCCGCTCGACCGGGCAGCGGGCGGAGTCGCCACTGTGCGACGGCGAGGTAAACGAGGAGCGCGCCGAGCACGAGCCGGACGATTCCCGCGATCGGCGTCGAGTCATCGCCGGCGTCTTCCGGCAGGACGTTGGCGATCGCGGTGACGGCGACAACGGGCACGATCACGCCGAGCAGCCACCCGCCCAGGAAACCCAGACCGGCGGGCACAGACTTCGGGACCAGCATCAGCGTGATCGCCGCCACGAGCGGCACCGGGCTGAGTGCTATACCAATAGCGGCCGTGAGAATTTCGCCGATCACCGAACCCATGTGTACTCCTTCTGGAAGATATCCAGCTTATCCGCGCGAGTGAAGCGCCGAGGTGGGTTGCAAACCTCACGGCAACAGTGCAGGGAATGACGCGTCAACATTGATTGACGAACCACGCGGCGTCAACGAGTGTTGACGCCATGAGCACAGGAACCATGGCGACGCTGGCAGGAGAGGCCGATTCGCACGACCCCATCGCCGCGCTGCGGGCGATTGCAAAACTCCGCAGGGAGATCGACCGGGTCGAAGCGGTAGCGGTCCGTCGGGCACGAAACTCCAACGCATCCTGGCAGTTCATCGCTCTCACACTCGGTGTGAGCAAACAAGCAGTTCACAAGAAGTATGGTCGAAGCTGACCTCCCGTCATTCCCCAAGGATCCAAGGACACCCGCATGTCAGCCCCCAGCAGTACCCGGCCCGCCCGTCGCTCTCCGTTCGGACGTCCGCCGAAAGCCGATGAGGGCCCTCGTGCCCGATTCGGCGAGCTGATCCCCTATCTGTTCGAGCACAAACGGATCCTCTGGTTCATCATCGGCCTGAGCATCCTGGGCTCGGCCGCGTCACTCGCCCAGCCACTTCTCGTCAGCCAGGTCATCGGCATCGTCGAACAGGGCAAGTCACTCGGCGGCCTGGTCTGGGCGCTGATTGCGCTCGTCGTGGTCTCTGGCGTCATCTCCGGCTACCAGCACTACCTCCTCCAGCGCACCGGTGAGGGCGTCGTCCTCTCCAGCCGCCGCAAACTTGTCGCCCGCATGCTGCACCTGCCGATCTCCGAGTTCGACACGCGCCGCACGGGCGACCTTGTGTCGAGAGTCAGCAGTGACACGACACTGCTCCGCGCGGTCCTCACACAGGGACTGGTCGAAGCGGTCGGCGGCACCATCACCTTCGTTGGCGCCCTCATCGCCATGCTCATCATCGACCCGGTGCTGCTTGGCCTTACCGTTCTCGTCATCGCTGTCTCGGTCGTCACGGTCGTCGCCCTCTCCGGAAAGATCAGGGTCGCCAGCCAGCGCGCGCAGGCCAGGGTGGGCGACCTTGCCGCATCCGTCGAGCGCGCCATCAGCTCGGTTCGAACCGTGCGGGCATCGAACGCTACGGATCGCGAGATCGCCACCGTCGACGACGACGCCACGGGCGCATGGCGAATGGGCATCCAGGTCGCCAAGGTGTCAGCTCTCGTCGTCCCCGTCGCCGGCATCGCCATGCAGGTGTCGTTCCTCGTGGTTCTTGGAGTCGGCGGGTTCCGGGTGGCGAGCGGCGCGATCACTATCGCGAGCCTCGTTGCCTTCATCCTGTTCCTCTTCATGATGATCATGCCGCTCGGCCAGGCGTTCGGTGCGATCTCCGCGACCAACCAGGCGCTCGGCGCCCTCGGCCGCATCCAGGAGATCATCAACCTGCCCCGCGAAGACGACGCGGATGCCGCCATCGCCGCGACCGTCGCCGCCCCCGGCATCCGCTCCACCAGCGCGCCCGCCATCGAGTTCGATTCGGTGGTGTTCTCCTACCCGGCTGCGGCCGTCGAGACCCCATCCGAAACGGACCAGGATGCCGCAGCGGGCGTCGCCCCGCACAGCGCGCCGCTCACACCGAGCAACCTGACGGCGAGCGACCCCGCGACCCCCGCCGACAAACGCCGACCGGGCGACCCGGTGCTGCGCGGCGTCAGCTTCACGGCTGCACGGGGGAAGCGCACCGCGCTCGTCGGCCCGTCCGGCGCAGGCAAATCGACGATCCTCGGTCTGATCGAGCGGTTCTACGACCCTGAGGCCGGGTCAATCCGCTTCGGCGGCGTCGACATCCGCACGATGCCGCGCACGGAACTGCGCTCGCAGATCGGGTACGTGGAACAGGACGCTCCCGTGCTCGCCGGGTCCATCCGCGACAACCTGCTGCTGTCGACCCCTGACGCTACCGACGAGGACTGCATCCGCGTACTGCACGCGGTCAACCTCACCGATGTGCTCGACCGTAACCCGCTTGGGCTCGACGCCCCGGTCGGCGAGGAGGGCATCATGCTCTCCGGTGGAGAACGTCAGCGTCTCGCCATTGCGCGCGCTCTGCTCTCCGCTCCCCCGATTCTCCTGCTCGACGAATCCACGTCGTCGCTCGACGGCGTGAACGAACAGAAGATGCGGCTCGCGATCGACGCCGTCGCTGAGGATCGCACACTCATCGTGATCGCGCACCGGCTCTCGACGGTCGTCGACAGCGACGCGATCGTGGTTCTCGACCAGGGCCGCGTGATCGGTTCGGGTACGCACTCCGAGCTAGTGGCATCCGTGCCCCTCTACAAGGAACTCGCCAAGCACCAGCTCCTGGTCTAGGCGCGCCTGGTCAGCTGACCTGGCGGTTGCGGGCGGCCCACTCGATTCCGTGGGTGGCCTGTTCCTTGGTCAGCGAGGTGGTTCCGCCGCAGTTCGAGCAGGTGACGTAGTACTGCTTGCGCAGCGTGAACAGGGGAATGAAGAACACCGAGACCTTCGTTGCGCTCTCGATAACGTCCTGCGCGGCATGTGTGCCGCAGAACTGGCAGAGGAAGTTCACAACGACAAGAACCCGGTTGCGGAGCGTTGTTCCGAAAATAAGGAGCATCCGTCGAGTGTAGGTAACGCGCGGCGGCGGTGAGGAGGGGTTGCGTTTGCCCGTCTCTTACGTCAGCGGGGCGTGCCTCGACCCGGCTGACGTGCCCCGATCAGGATGCCAGCGGCCGCGAGGTGCCGGGAAGTGCTCTGAGACGGTCCCGCCAAGGTGTCTCAGAACACTTCCGGGCACCTCGCGGCATCCGCCTGCTGGTTCTGGCTACCGGCTCCGCTGCAGCCTGTAACGCAGCGACGCGAGCTCGGCACGGAGGGCCGGTGGCACCCTCGAGCCGAAGGTGTTGAAGAACTCTTCGGTCAGGTCGGCCTCGACGAGCCATGACTCAGGATCGATGGCGAACAGCGCCTCAAGAGCGTCATCGGAGACGTCGATACCGTTCCGGTTGAGGTCTGCGAGCACCGGTATGCGACCCGCGGGGGTTTCCTGCGCCGGTACTTGTCCCTCGATGCGCCGGACGATCCACTCGAGCACTCGCGAATTCTCGCCGAATCCCGGCCAGAGGAATCCGCCGTCGGCATCCTTGCGGAACCAATTGACCTGGAAAATGCGCGGGGCCCGGTCGAACCGGAGCTTCTCACCGACCGCGAGCCAGTGCGCCCAGTAATCCGCCATGTTGTACCCGCAGAACGGCAGCATGGCGAACGGATCGCGGCGCAGCTCGCCCACGGTTCCCTCGGCGGCCGCCGTCTTCTCGCTCGAGATGGTCGCGCCCATGAACACGCCGTGGGTCCAGTCGGTGGCCTCGACGACCAGCGGCACGTTGGTGGCACGGCGTCCGCCGAACAGCACAGCGTCGAGAGGAACGGCGTCCTCCCAGTCATCGGCGATCGACGGGCACTGGGCTGCCGCCACCGTGAAGCGGGAGTTCGGGTGTGCGGCCGGCCGCCCGGAGTCGGGCGTCCAGTCGTTGCCCTCCCAGTCGGTGAGGTGGGCGGGAGCCTCGTCGGTCAGGCCCTCCCACCAGACGTCCCCGTCGTCACGCAGCGCGACGTTCGTGAAGATCGTGTTGCCCCAGAGCGTTTCGACGGCGGTGACGTTGGTCGACTGGCCGGTGCCGGGTGCCACGCCGAAGAACCCGGCTTCGGGGTTGATGGCCCACATCCTGCCGTCCTCACCGGGGCGGAGCCAGACGATGTCGTCGCCGAGGGTTTCGATACGCCAGCCCGGGATCGTGGGGCGCAGCATCGCGAGGTTCGTCTTGCCGCAGGCGGACGGGAACGCGGCGGCGACGTGGTACTTCTTGCCTTCGGGAGAGATGATGCGGACGAGCAGCATGTGCTCGGCAAGCCAGCCCTCGTCGCGCCCCATGACACTCGCGATGCGCAGCGCGAAGCACTTCTTGGCCAGCAGGGCGTTGCCGCCGTATCCGGAGCCGTACGACCACACCTCGCGCGACTCGGGAAACTGCACAATGTACTTGGTGTCGTTGCACGGCCAGGGCACGTCGGTATCGTCGGCGCCCAGCGGAGCACCGACCGAGTGCACGGTCTTCACCCAGGGGACGCCGTCGGCGATGAGGTCGAGAACCTTGTCGCTCGCACGGGTCATGATGCCCATGGAGAGCACGGCGTAGACGGAATCGGTGATCTGCACCCCGAGCTGTGAGAGCGGGCCGCCGACCGCACCCATCGAAAACGGAACGACGTACATCGTGCGCCCGCGCATGCTGCCGGAGAAGACAACATCCAGTTCGCCGCGCATGGATTCCGGGTCCTGCCAGTTGTTCGTCGGCCCGGCGTCTTCCTCCCGATCTGAGCAGATGAAGGTGCGGGATTCGACCCGGGCGACGTCGCTCGGCGCGCTCCTCGCGAGGTAGCTGTTGGGGCGCCATTCCGGGTTGAGCTTGATGAACTTGCCCTCGGCGACCATCTGTTTGGTCAGCCTGTCGCTCTCACGGACTGACCCGTCACACCAGACGATGTCGTCGGGCTGCGTCAGCGCGGCAATCGAGTCGACCCACGCACGGAGCGTGTCGAGCGGGGTGGATGCCCGGGTGCCAGCGGTCGGGACGGCCCCCGTCTCCGCGCGCCCGGACGTCGGAGTGGTGACCGTCTGACGGTCGATTTCGGCGATCGACATGGGAGCTCCTCTGCTGCGGTGCGCGATGCACAAGTTTTTGTCCTGCTTCCACTGTCACAAAGAAGTTCGCTGAAAAATCAGAAAAGTACCGTTAAGAACTGCTCTTCTTTCGGTTACGGTAAACGCATGACTCCACAGGCCTCCGATCTCTCGACGCTCGGGCATCGCATCCGTCACTTTCGGACCGAGCACAACCTGACGCTCGACGAGCTGGGCGAGCGCGTTGACCTGGCGGGCAGCCAGCTCTCTCTGATCGAGAACGGCAAGCGCGAACCGAAGCTCTCGACGCTCCAGGCGATTGCGACGGCTCTTGGTGTGGCCCTGACCGACCTGTTGTCCGCCGAGGCACCGAACCCACGCGCGGCGCTCGAGATCGAACTGCGCCGGTTCCAGCAGAGCTCGCTCTACACCGAGCTTGGTCTGCCCAGCATCAAACCGACGAAGGGCATGAGCGACGACGCTCTCGCAGCGCTCGTCGGCCTGCACCGCGAACTCCAGCGGAAGGCGACGGAGGCCATCGCCACCCCCGAGGAGGCCCGTCGCGCAAACACCGAGCTGCGGGAAATGATGCGCGAGCGCGACAACTACCTGTCGGACATCGAGGACCTGGCCGAAGACCGCCTCAGGGCGGCGGGTCACGTACGCGGAGCGCTCACCCACCGCACGGTGAGCATCATGGCCGAGCAACTCGGCTTGAGCCTCATCTACGTCAATGACCTGCCGCACTCAGCGAGAAGCGTGACCGACCTCGCCAACGGCCGAATCTACCTGCCGCCTGCCTCCATTCCGGGTGGCCACGGCCTCCGCTCGATGGCGCTCCAGGCGATGGCGCACCGGCTGCTCGGCCACACTCGGCCGACGAGCTACGCCGCTTTCCTCCAGCAACGGCTCGAAATCAACTACTTTGCCGCGTGTTGCCTCATGCCGCAGAAAGCTGCCGTCGACTTCCTGACCCAGGCCAAGCGTGAGCGGAACCTGGCGGTCGAAGACTTCCGTGACGCGTTCGGCGTCACCCATGAGGCCGCGGCGCTCCGGCTGACCAACCTCGCGACGAGACACCTCGACATGCCATTCCACTTCCTGCGGGTCGGCGAGGACGGTTCCCTCGCGAAGGGCTACGAGAACGACAACCTCCCGCTTCCCGTCGACGTCACCGGTGCGATCGAGGGCCAGCTGGTGTGCCGCAAGTGGAGCGCACGAAGCGCGTTCGAGCGCACCAACCGCACGACGGAGCTCTACCAGTACACCGATACCCCCGCCGGCACGTTCTGGTGCGCAACCCAGACGGGCACGACGAGCGCTGGCGAATTCTCGATCTCAGTCGGGGTGCCGTTCAACCAGGCGAAATGGTTCCGCGGGCGGGAGACGACGAGGCGCGCGACGTCGACCTGCCCCGACCCCTCGTGCTGCCGCCGTCCGCCGTCGACGCTCGCCGAGCGCTGGCGCGACAACGCCTGGCCCAGTGCGAGGTTGCACGCGCACGTGCTCGCTCCGCTTCCGAGCGGCACCTTCCCCGGCGTCGACGACTCCGAGGTGTACACCTTCCTGGAGCGGCACTCCACCGAGTAGGCGCCGCGTCGGGTCAGGCGGGCCGACCTGCTCGGGACGTGTCCTCCGGCTCCTCGGTAATCGTCAGGCCCAGGGGACCGTACGACGAACTCATCATTGACTCGAGCCAGTGCTTGTTCAACGTGGGCGACTCGTCGGCGCTGAAATGGAACTGCAGCGGTATGGCCGGCGACAGCCACAGCGAAGTGCGCCCGAGTTCCTGGTCGGGATCGAGTGGCCAACTGAGGTAGAAGCCCTCCCTGCGACGAAGCTTTGACCCGATGACCACCTTCAGGTGGGCGAGGAGTCGGTCCTCGAACTCATAAGTCTCGCCGAAGCCGTAGACCAAACTTCCCAATCTCTTCATCTCTCCTTAGCTCGTTGACGCCCATCGGCGCACTGGTTACCACCTGTGTTGACACACGCCCGGATGGCACGGGAAATCTGGGGCTATGACGCAGAGCCCTGCCGGACTCGACTCAGCCGAGAGCCCACATGGCGACGGCACTGGCTGCGGCAACGTTGAGCGAATCGATGCCGTGTTTCATCGGGATCTGCACGACGGTATCGGATGCCGCTATCGCGTCTGCGGTCAGCCCGTCACCTTCAGCGCCGAGCACGAGGGCCAGGCGCTCGTGCGATGCCCCATCGAAGTCCCGCAGACTCACAGCCTTGTCGTTCAGCGCGAGGGCGGCAACATGAAAACCGTGCTCTGTCAGCAGGGCGCGGGTCGATGACCAGTCTCCGACCCTGGTCCATGGCACCTGGAGCACCGTGCCCATCGACACGCGAATGGCGCGTCGATAGAACGGGTCGGAGCAGCGCGGCGTCACGAGGATTGCATCCGCCCCGATCGCGCCCGCTGAACGGAAGATGGCGCCGACATTGGTGGGGTCTGCAACATTCTCGAGGATCACGATGCGGCGAGCGCCGGCGAGCAGTTCTGCCGGCTCTGGCAGCGCCGGCCGGTGCATCGACGCGATGAGACCACGGTGGAGCACATAGCCGGTGAGACCGGCGAGCAGTTCCCCCGGGCCGACAAAGACGGGGACGTCGGCAGCGTCCTCGCCGAGTGCCTCGATGGCCGCATCAGCGCTCGTCCCGAGCGCGAGGACGGAACGCGGTCGGTGACCGGCACGCAAGGCGCGCTGGAACACGAGCAAAGATTCGGCGAGGTACAGACCGTGCTCTGTCCCGCGAGCCTTCTTCAGCGCGACGTCGGTCAGGTGCGCATAATCGGTGAGGCGCGGGTCGTTGAGGTCGGAAATCTCGATAACGGGCACTGCGCGAGTTTACCGACCACAGGGCCAGGACTAGACTGCCCGGTGTCAACGGCATCGCGCCGTGCGCTCGGAAAAGGGGCGTTGAACGAGGTCGGCACAGGCCCCGCGAGACATATACGGAACTCACACGCCGCTATATGACCTCGAGGACAGCCATGACCACCGTCGCCACCCGCATCGCCGAGGCCCTCGCGCCATCCGTCTCTCACGCCTTCGGCGTGATGGGCAACGGCAACGCCCACGTCATCGACGCTCTCGGCCACATCCCCGTCGTCTATATCGCTGTTCGGCACGAGGCGGCAGCGGTGGCGGCCGCAGACGCGTTCTACCGGGCAAGCGGCAGGCTCGCCGTCGCGACCACAACCTACGGCGCCGGCTTCACCAACACGGTCACGGCACTGGCCGAGGCGGTGCAGGCCGGCACCCCGCTGGTGCTGCTCGTCGGCGATTCACCCACAACAGGGCCACGGCCGTGGGACGTCGACCAGCGTGCGTTGGCGGCATCCGTCGGTGCGCCCACATTTACCGTGAGCACAGCGGATGCCGGTTCCGTCACGGTCGCCGCCATCGGCCACGCGCTCACCCACCGCACGGCGGTTGTGCTGGCGATCCCCTCCGACCTTGCGACTGCAGACGCCGCCGAGGAGGGAGCGCTCCCCCGCGTGGCGTACCCCGCGCCTCTGGAACCGACGGAGGCGGACATCGCCGCTGCCGCGCGTGTGCTCTCCGGCGCCAGGCGCCCGGTCATTCTCGCCGGCCGAGGCGCCTGGCTGGCCGGGACCGGCGAACCGCTCAGCCGTCTCGCGGACGCGCTCGGCGCCCTCACCGCAACGACAGCACTCGGGCGCTCACTGTTCGCCCGCCCGGAGTTCGATCTCGGCACCGTCGGCGGGTTCGGCCAGGACGAGGCAATGCGGCTGATCGGCGAGGCCGACGTCGTCCTCGTTGCCGGCGCGGGTCTCAACCACTTCACCACGAAGTTCAACACGTTGTTCGCTCCGGCCGCCGCAGTAATCCGGATCGATGATCGCGAGCCCACGCCACATCCCGCCGTCACGCACTCTGTCCACGGCGACGTCGCCCTCGCCGCGAACACCCTCCTGGCCGCCGTCCCGCCCGCTCCGCGCCACTCAGCGGGCTGGCGCGACCGCCTGGCAGCAGATGCCGCGAGGTTCCGCGTTCGCGAATCGGGAGTCGGCACGATGGAAGACGGCAGACTCGACCCCCGCAGCGTCGCCATCAGACTGGCCGGTGTTCTGCCCGAGGATCGGGTGACGGTGACCGACGGCGGACACTTCCTCGGCTGGTCCAACACCTACTGGAGTGTCGCATCGCCCAACCGCTCGCTCATGGTCGGAACCGCGTTCCAGTCGATCGGCCTTGGGTTCGGCAGCGCCGTCGGCGCGGCATCTGCCCTCCCCGACGCGACGCTCGTGGTGTCTACCGGCGACGGCGGTGGACTGATGGCTCTCGCCGACCTCGATTCGGTCATCCGCACGGCCAGGCGGGGGATCATCGTTGTGTGGAACGACGCCGCCTACGGTGCCGAGATTCACCAGTACGGGAGGCTGGGCCTCGGGACGGCGCCGATGCTCATCGACGAGGTCGACTTCGCCGGCATCGCGAGGTCTCTCGGCGGCAGGGGTGACGTCATCCGTTCGCTCGACGACCTGGTGGACTTCGAAGCGTGGGTCGCGTCGGGAAGCAATGGCGTATACCTGCTCGACTGCCGGGTCTCCCCCGCGGTCGTTGCGCCGTTCTACCGCGAGATCGTCGAGCACACGACTGCGTCAGCTGGGGTTCTGGCCTAGGGTCGCCTCGCGACACTCTGCGGAGTAGCGTGAGGGCGTGTCCGTTACCGCCACCGACGCACGGGACGCTCACGCCACCGGCGTCGAGCGACTTCTGCAGAGCTATCGGGCGCTCCCGGCGACGGCAACCGTGCGGCTCGCCAAACCCACGTCCAACCTCTTCCGGGCGCGCGACAAGACACACACCGCTGGGCTCGACACGTCGGGACTGACCGGCGTCATCGCCGTCGACCCCGTCGCACGAACCGCCGATGTGGCCGGTATGTGCACCTATGAGGATCTCGTCGAAGCGACACTGGCCTTCGGCCTGGCACCCCTCGTGGTGCCACAGCTCAAGACCATCACCCTCGGCGGTGCCGTCACCGGTCTCGGGATCGAGTCGACATCGTTCCGAAACGGCCTGCCGCACGAGTCCGTGCTCGAGCTGGACATCCTCACCGGTTCCGGCGAGCTCCTCACCGCGTCTCCGGCCGAGAACGCGGACCTGTACCGCGCGTTCCCGAACTCGTACGGCACCCTCGGCTATGCGGTACGCCTCCGCATCGAACTCGAGAGTGTGCAGCCCTTCGTCGCGCTGAGGCATGTGCGGTTCGACTCAATCGCTGACCTGGTGGCAACCATGCAGCGGATCATCGCGACCCGCGAGTTCGACGGCACCACCGTCGACTACCTCGACGGAGTCGTCTTCAGCGCAAACGAAAGCTACCTGTGTCTTGGGACGCAGACCGCGACCCCCGGAACGGTGAGCAACTACACCGGGCAGCGCATCTTCTATCGCTCGATCCAGCACGCCAGCGGCGTCACCCACGATCGGCTCACTACATCTGACTACCTGTGGCGGTGGGATGCCGATTGGTTCTGGTGTTCCGCCGCGTTCGGCGCCCAGCATCCGCTGGTCAGGCGTCTCTGGCCCAGGCGTTACCGGCGCAGCAGCAGCTACGCCGCGCTGATGAAGCTCGAGCGAAGGTTCGACATCGGAAACCGTCTCGAAAGCCTCAAAGGGCGCCCGCCACTCGAGCGTGTTGTGCAGGACGTGGAAGTTCCGATGGACCGGTCCGCTGACTTCCTGGAGTGGTTCCTCAGGGCGGTGCCCATCTCCCCGGTCTGGCTGTGCCCGCTGGCCCTGCGCGACGATACGGGGTGGCCGCTCTACCCGATCAGGCCACGCGAGTCGTACGTCAACGTCGGTTTCTGGTCCGCGGTTCCGGTCGGTTTGAGCGAGGGCGCGACGAACCGCCTCATCGAACGGACGGTCGGACAGTTCGACGGGCACAAGTCCCTGTATTCGGACTCGTACTACTCCCGGGACGAGTTCGACGACCTCTACGGTGGCGAGACATATCGCGAGGCGAAGAAACGCTACGACCCGGACTCACGACTCCTCGACCTCTATCAGAAGGCGGTGCAACGACGATGACGACGGTACACGACGGTACGCCGGAAACGACCCAGAAGACTGACAGGCTGACGCTCGCTGAGATCCTGGAGATTTTCGCGGGTGGACGGCTGCCGCTCCGGTTCACCGCGTACGACGGGAGTTCGGCGGGGCCACCGGATGCCGCGCTCGGGCTGGAACTGAAAACGCCGCGCGGCACCACCTATCTGGCCACCGGTCGGGGCGACCTCGGCCTCGCCCGCGCCTACATCGCGGGCGACCTCGATGTTCATGGGGTTCACCCCGGGGACCCATACGACCTGCTCAAAGCCCTCGCCGACGCACTGGTCTTCAAACTGCCACCGCCACGGGTGATGGCGCAGGTGATCCGATCGATCGGCGTCGAGCATCTGCGGCCCGTCGCTCCGCCGCCGGAGGAGATTCCCGCGAGGTGGCGCCGCGTCGCCGGGGGCATTCGGCACAGCAAGGGCCGTGACGCCGAGGCGATCCATCACCACTACGACGTCTCGAACACCTTCTATGAGTGGGTGCTCGGACCCACGATGACGTACACGTGCGCGTGCTACCCGCGACCCGACGCGACTCTCGACGAGGCGCAGGAGAACAAGTACCGGCTGGTCTTCGAAAAACTGCGCCTGAAGCCCGGTGACAGCTTGCTCGACGTTGGCTGCGGGTGGGGCGGAATGGTCCGTTATGCCGCGCGCCGCGGTGTTCGGGCGACCGGGGTGACGCTTTCTGCGGAGCAGACCTCGTGGGCGCAGCGCGCGATCGCGGAAGAAGGCCTTGGCGACGTCGCAGAGGTCCGTTTCGGCGACTACCGAGACGTCCCTGAGAACGGCTTCGACGCGGTGTCGTCGATCGGACTGCTTGAGCACATCGGGGTGCGTAACTACGCCGCCTACTTCACGTTCCTGCGGTCCAGGCTGCGTCCCGGCGGGCTGCTGCTCAACCACTGCATCACGAGGCCTGACAACAAATCGGAACCCTCAGCACGCGGATTCATCGACCGGTACGTCTTTCCCGACGGGGAACTCACGGGCTCAGGTCGAATCATCGGCGAGGCACAGGATGCCGGTCTGGAGGTCCTGCACGAGGAGAACCTCCGCCCGCATTACGCGCTGACGCTGCGGGACTGGTGCGCGAACCTGGTCCACAACTGGGATGCAGCGGTCGCCGAGGTGGGGCTTCCGACCGCGAAGGTGTGGGGCCTGTATATGGCCGGCTCCCGTCTCGCGTTCGAAAGCGGCGGGATCCAGTTGCATCAGGTGCTCGCGGTCAGACCGAATGACGGCTCGACGTCGGACACGCTGCCCCTCCGTCCGTGGTGGACTCCCTAACCGGCGTCGCTCGAGGCAAGCTCCGCTCCGAGGTGGCCCATCTCGATGAGCGCCGCGTCGCTCGTCTCACGAGCGACACCGGCGATGAGATCGGTGAACACCCGCACATGCCGCCCATGCTCGATGGCGTCGAGCACCGACGCGCGAACGCAGTAGTCCGTGGCGATCCCGGCGACATCGATCTCGGTCACCCCGTACTCATCGAGCACGGCTGAGATACCCGCTCCGTCGGACGCCCCGCCCTCCACCTCGCCGTCGTAAATCGAGTACGCCGGCTCACCCTGGCCCTTTTTCACGTGCATCGTCACACGAGAGAGATCGAGCGCCGGATGGTAGTCGGCTCCAGCGGTGCCGGCGACACAGTGCGCTGGCCACGTGACGACATAGTCAGGGTCGGTATCGGAAGCAGCAAAGTGCCCGCCGTTGTCTGACTCGGGGTCGTGCCAATCGCGGCTCGCGATGACGAGCGCGTAGTCGTCTGCATGCGCTTCCAGGTAGCGCGAGATGTCAGCGGCAACTGCTGCCCCGCCGTCGACGCCGAGTGCACCGCCCTCGGTGAAGTCGTTCTGCACGTCGATGATGAACAGTGCTTTGGTCATCGCTCCTCCGATTCGGGTATTCGCGCTCTTACGCCAGCGTACTCAGGTCGGCGTCCGCAACCGGGACTGCACGCTGCAGCCTCTGGCATCCGGCTACGTGTTTGAGAGATTCGCGCCGCACTTGTAAAAGCCTGTCGTGAGGGTATCGATGGCTGTCCTCGCCCCTGAACCAACATTGCCCGTCGCGTAGATCGCGAAGATGAGCGTCGAGCCGTCGACGGCGTCGATCATTCCCGTCAAGGTATACGCGCTTGAGATCGACCCGGACTTCGCGCGCACATGACCACGGGCGACAGCGTTGGCTCCGAAGAACCGGTTCGAGTAGTCGAGGGTTCCTGATTCCCCCGCGACCGGGAGACCGTCACGGATGATGGCGAGGTCACCCTCCCCCGCGTGAATCTTGAGGAACAGTTTGGTGAAGTACTCGGGCGGCACCGCGTTGTTGCGGCTCATCCCGGAGGCGTCGGCCGTGCGAAGCGCGGACGTGTCGATGCCGTACTTTGCCAGGCCTTGCGGGATCGCCGCTGCTATCGCGTCGATGCTGTTGCCGAGCCCCTGGGCGATCGCGAGGTGCCTGCCGATCATCTCCGCGAGCGAATTGTCGGAGGGGATCAGCGCCTGCGGGATCAGGACGGAGAGCGGCTGGGACGAGACGGATGCCAGTTCGGCCGCACCGGCCGGCGCCGATCCCAGCTCGGTCGGCACGTCGCCGAAGTACGACGCGAAAGCACTGCCAGCACGACCGATTGGATCATCGCCGCGTGGCGAGAGGAAGACCTGTGGGTTGGCCCTGTCAGCGTCGACCTGGAGTGCCGTGATGTGCGAGAGCCAGCCAGCTGCCCGCTCGGTCGCGGGCCAGGTGTCTCCCCAGGTCTTTCCACTGAAGTAGGTGGAATCGAGCACAATTTTTGTCACCGGGGTACCCGGGTTCGCGGCGTCATAGGCCGCTTTCGCCTTCGACGCCAGTTCATCGAGGTGCGCCGCACCGGTGTAGACCGGCTCCTGCCCCGTTGGCAATCGCGTCAGGGTGAGGTCTCCACCACCAACGAGCACTATCGTGCCGGGCTCACTTCCGGCCACGACCCGCGTTTGCGCACGGAAGTCCGGGCCGAGCACGCTGAGCGCCGCAGCTGCCGTGAGCACCTTCATCGAGCTCGCGGTCTGCGACGCGGTGGAGGGGTCACGCTCGAACAGGAGTTCACCGGTCGCCGCGTTGAGGACCTGAGCCTGCAGCGTCCCGAACCGGGAATCGCCGAGCAAGCTGGCGACGGAACAGCTGCGGAGCGCCGATGCTGGTGCCTCGGTCGCGGGAAGGGGTCGCGGCGGGGGTGTGCTCGCCGTCGGGGTGGGGGTCGCCGTCTCGTCAACATCGACGATCGCGAAGGGCGCGGCCTGGCCGGGGGTGGCGACCGCCGCGCCGAGAGCGACAACACCCGAGCCGAAGACCGCGAAGGCAGCAACCGATGCGGCGACGAGCCACGTCCGCGGATGCCGGGCGAACAGGGCGCCGATCCCGCCTGTCCGGTGCGCGGCCGGGTGGGGCGGCTCCTCGGTACCCACGCTCGCGAGGGGCGTCTGGTCGTCGGGTCCGGTGATCAGGCCGGCACCAACGGAGGCTGCGGCAGCCACCGGTGCGATCGCCACGACCGTTGCGGTTTCTGCGGTCAGCGGCGGTTCGTCCATCAGCGCGTCTTCGGGGCGATCCCCCTCGTTCTGTGACCGAGTGTCGAGGGGTTCCGCACCGTCGATCGGTTCGGATTCGCTGAGCAACCAGCTGGCCTCGTCGTCGCCGCTCAGAGTCCAGTCGTCGTCGCCTGAGCCCGGCTTGTCGCTCGGTGGTTTTTCACGCACCCGGGCATTTTAGCTGCCTCCGGCGTCGGCGCGCTGGATGCTTTCCGTTCGGCTGCTGCGACCGGTTACTCGCCGGGGTAAACCAGGCCGATCTGGCGCCGAATCTCGTCGAGGGTTCCCATGATCGCGACTGTCTCGTCGAGCGGAATGAGAGGACTCTCCGACTCGCCGGCGGCAACAACGCGCTCCAGCTCGGCAGCCTGGAAGTGCATGCCGCGACCGGTCACCGTCGACTCATAGGTCTCGGTCGCTGTGCTGGTGGCGTCATACACGGTGAATGACGTGGGGGTGTACCAGACCGCGTCGATGTCGATGCGACCTTCGGTACCGATGATGCTCGCCACGTTCGGGCCCTTGGTGTCGCTCGCCGACAGCGTGGTGGCGATGCGCTTGTCACCGTAGCCGAACAGCGTTGCGACGCTTGCGTCGGCGCCAGTGGCTTTGAACGTTGCGGATGCCTGCACCCTGTCCGGCGTACCGAACAGGTCGTTCGCGAATGAGATCGGGTAGATTCCGAGGTCGAGCAGGGCGCCGCCACCGAGTGCAAGGTCGTTGATCCGGTGTTCCGGGTCATCGGGAAGATCCTGGGTATGGTCGGCAATGATCGAGTGCGCCTCGCCGATGGCTCCGGACTCGATGACCTCGCGGATGCGGATCATGTGCGGCAGGAATCGGGTCCACATCGCTTCGAGCACGACGAGACCGCGCTCGCGTGCGCGCTCGGCAACCGCTTCGGCTTCGGGTTTGTTGAGGGTGAAGGGCTTTTCGACCAGCACGTGCTTGCCGGCGTCGAGGGCGAGAAGCGCCTGTTCCGCGTGGAAGGGATGAGGGGTGGCGATATAGATGACATCGACCTCCGGGTCGGCCACCAGATCCTCGTAGCTTCCGTGGACGTTCGGGATATCGAATTGCTCGGCGAACTCACGCGCGCTGTCCAGACGCCGCGACCCGACGGCCTGAACAGTGAAGTTGTGGAGAACGAGGTCTGATGCGAATGCCTTGGCGATGCCGCCCGGTCCGAGAATGCCCCAGCGGAGCCCAGTTGTAGTCACGGGTCTACACTACTGGCGGCAATCCGCCGCGGAAGGGACAATCCCCCACAGGGACGAGAACGCCGTCGTCTCCTGCCGCCTCAGCCGGTCCCCCTCATAGGGGACTGGGCTCACCGAACGCGCTGATTTAGGCTGAGTCGGATACAGGTCGATGAGAGAAAAACCCCTCCCACCGCCAGAATGGCGACTGGAGGGGCTCCCGATTGGGGGCACAGTCGGGTGCACGCCAACCCGGAGGGTTCGCGTGCCAGGATAGACCGTATCAGCGCGGCGCCGCGGCTCGATAGCCCACCCTTCGGGGGTCACGTCCGATCCCGTCCCGGCAAGCGGCGCGCCCTGCGCCTGCGATGCCCGCCTCGTCCCCCGCACTGCGCGCGGCCCGGCTAGCGCAGCCGCGACCTGGTTCTGGTGGACGCCACCAGGAGGGAGGCAAGAGCGACTATCGCGATCGCCAACACCAGCGCGTAAATACTGATCATCCCGTACCCGCCGGCAGCGTCTGGATCCAGGAAGAAGTACGGATACCAATTGGCCGTTCTTCCCCGCACGAGCGTGTACGCCGCCCACAGGATGGGAAACGCCAACGACACCCAGATGGCGGACCATGGCAGGCGACTTCGCGTTCCGAAGATGAAATCTCCCACCGCATAGATCGGCAGCACAAAGTGGAGCAGCTTCGATGACATGGGCGCCTGCAGCAGGAAGGGCGACAGTGTGTCGTCGACGATCAGGAGCGCGAACACAGCACCGGATACCACGACGTAGGTCGTCGCGAGAAGCCGGAGGACGGTCAGCCATTGCGGCTCCGTACGGCCGGCGATTCCACAGACCACGGACAACGCCAACGCGACGACCATGATGATGTGGCTCTGAATGGTGAAGTAACTCAGGACATTGATCGCTATGCAGGAGCCGTAGAGGTAGAAGCAGCTTGTGCGGGAGAGCAACGCCCAGACGGTCACGGCGAGAACCACGATGCGCACGGCGGCAAGAACGAATCGCAAAGGCCCTCTTTCCACGAGGTCGAATCGGGTGGCGATCAGTTTACGGCCGCCACTGCCGCCTGCTTACGAGCCGATACGTTCAGACGTGGGTCTCAGTGGGTCCGATGTCCTCAGCCGACTGTTTCGCCGCCCTGGCCCGTCGGCGATCCAGATAGTTCATCGCGGGCGTCGCGACGACACCGTGGATAACGATGGATCCGAGGACGACGAGTGACGCAATGGCCCAGAGACGATCCGGATGCGTAAAGTTCCCGTGCTGAAGTCCATACGCGATGTAGAACAGGGATCCGACGCCTCGAACCCCGAAGAACGAGATAACGCCGCGTTCTCGTGGGCCGGTCTTCCCGAAAGCCAGCCCGATCCAACCCGCCAAAGGACGGATGACGAGAAGAAACAGCGCCGCAACGACCACATCGACCCACTGCAGGCTGTCAAACACTCCCCGGGCGATGGCACCGCCGAGGAGGATGAGCACAACGACGGTGAGCAGCCGCTCGACCTGCTCGACGAAATTGTGCAGCACCCGGTGATATCCGTGCGCCCGCTCGGCAGCTCGAATGGTGCACGCGCACACGAACACTGCGACGAACCCGTAACCCTCGACCAATTCTGTGACGCCGTACGCGAGGAAGGTCGCGGCGAGGGCAATGAATCCCTCGGCCCGCTCGGTCAGTTTCAGACGTTCGCCGGCACGGGAGAAGAACAACTTTCCCAGCAACCACCCCACGGCGATTCCGCCGAGAAACCCCATGCTGAGGCGCCAGGCGAGATCCACAGCGACCCATTCCCCCAGCCAGCCGCCCGGCGCGATACCGGCAATGCTGATGGCGATCGCCGCGTAGGTGAACGGGAATGCCAGCCCGTCATTGAGCCCCGCTTCGGAGGTGAGTGCGAGTCGGGCTTCGTCATCATCCACCTCCTCGTCGACGACCGGTTCGCTGACCTGCACCTCCGTGGCGAGAACCGGGTCGGTCGGCGCCAGCGCCGCCCCAAGAAGAAGTGCGCTCGCGACACCAAGTCCAAGCGCACTGACGCCGAGTACTGTAACGGCGAGGATGGACAACGGCATGGTGATGGCGAGAAGACGCCACGTGGTCGACCACCGTTTCCAGCCGACTGGTCGGTTGATCGCCAGCCCTGCGCCCATCAGCGAGACGATGACACAGACCTCGGTCAGGTGAAGTGCGATCTCCGTGTGCGCGAGAGGGTCAGGGTCCGGCAGGTCGGGTATCAACGCGAACCCCGCGATCCCGGCGGCGAGAAACACCATGGGTGTCGATATCGGGAGACGCCACAGGAAACGTGGGAGAAGCGCGGCAGCCAGCGTTGTCAGCCCGATTGCCGCGAATACCAAACCGGGTAGATCGAGTTCGATCACGGAGAGAGCATAAGCGTCAGGCTGCGGTACCGGATGGGGTTGACACCACCGAGCCAGCGCTCCGCTGTGATGCCCCGGTACGGATCGCGCGCTAACGAGAACAGGGACCGAAGCCGAAGCTTCGATCCCTGTTTCTGTGTGGAGCCGCCTGTGGGAATCGAACCCACGACCTTTTCATTACGAGTGAAACGCTCTGCCGACTGAGCTAAGGCGGCGTGTTCCGCTTCCGAGAACGGATGCGACGCACACAGCTATCGATCTTACATTGTCTTCGAGACAGTCACGACCATGTCAGGAGCACTTCGGGTCCTCCGTCGGCACCTCGCCGGAGATCAGGTAGTCGTCGACGACCGAGTTCACGCACTCGCTGCCCTTGTTGTATCCGGTGTGACCCTCGCCCTCGTAGGTCACGAGAACGCCGCTTTCCAGCTGGTCGGCGAGTGCTTCAGCCCACACATACGGCGTTTCCGGGTCGTTGGTCGTACCGACGACAAGAATCGGGGGCGCGCCCTCGGCAGTGATCTTTTTGCGTTCTGCGCCGTCGGGGTACGGCCAGTTCGCGCAGCCGATGTCGCCGTAGCCGAAGAACGGCCCGATGGTCGGTGCGGCCTCAGCCAGCGCCGCCGCCTCTTCCGCCATCTTCGCCGGGTCGTCGTTGTAGGTGTAATCCCGGCAGTTGTACGCGCTGAATGCTTCAGTGGAATTGTCGCTGTACGTGCCGTCTTCGTTTCTGCCGTTGTAGGCATCCGCGAAGGAGAACGCGTACTCAGCGCTGCCACTCATGACGTCCGCGAACATCTCGCTGAGCAGCGGCCAGCCGGACTCGGGTGAGTACAGCGGGTAGATGATGGCGGTGAGCAGGCTGTTCGCGCCGAGCATGCGACCATCGGTGTTCTTGATCGGGGACGCGTCGACCGAGGTGAGCAGGGCGCCGATGGTGGCCATCGCGTCGTCGACCGTTCCGCTGAACGGGCATTCAGAGCTACCGAGGCAGTCTTCGAGATAGGCGCGGAGCGCACTCTCGAAGCCCTTGGCCTGCGTGAGGTTGACCTCGAAGTTGCTCGTCGACGGGTCGATGGCGCCGTCGAGCACGAGCCGTCCGGCTTTCTTCGGGTACAGCTCCGCGTACGTGGCGCCGAGGAACGTTCCGTACGAGTAGCCGAGGTAGTACAGCTTGTCGTCTCCGAGCACGGCGCGCATCAGGTCCAGGTCACGCGCGGCGCTGACCGTGTCGGTGAATTCGAGGGACTCCCCGGTGTTGGCGGCGCAGGCGTCACCGTACTCTTTGGCGCTCGCTTCGAGCTCATCGATCCAGGCCTCGCTGCCGCGCTCAGAGGCGGCGAGCCCGTAGAGGTACTCGTCCATCTCCTCGGCGTCGAGGCAGGTGACGGGCGTCGATCGCCCGACGCCGCGGGGGTCGAACCCGACGATGTCGAAGCGCTCCTGCAGCCTGCTGTCGGTGGCATAGTCCACCGAGTCGCGCACGAAGTCGTAGCCGGAGGCACCCGGCCCGCCGGGGTTGACGAACAGCGAACCGATCGCGTCTCCTGGCGCCTGCTGCCGGATGAGGGCCAGTTCGATCTCACCGTCTTCCGGGTTCTCCCAGTCCATCGGCGCGGCGACGGTCGCGCACTCGAACGACCGCTCACAGTTCGACCAGACGACGTTTTGCCCGTAGAACTCGCGCAGGTTTTCCGCCACGTCTTCCGCGCTTGGCGTCGAGGTCGACACAGCGCCCGGCTTGGTGTCGGGGAAGAACGCCGTCACGCATCCGCTCATCGTCATGACGAGAGCGACCGTCAGAGCGACAATGCCCGTGACTTTCCTGCCGGTGTGTGCCTGACGCATCCCGCCGCGTCGCTGTGGATCTGTCACTCGAGTCATCTCCGCCTGGTCGGTGCCGTTGTTGTTCGGTGTCTCTGCTGTGTTCAGTGTGTTCGTGTTCAGTATCGCTGACCGGTCACCGGATCGCGGTCACCAGCATGGCCTCGAGGGCGAGGGCAGGGGCAACGTTGCCCTCGATGCGCCGTCGGGTCTGCTGGATGGCATCCATCGTCGCCATGGTCTCGGCCGGGGTGCGGGCCTCGCCTGCCTCCTCGAGCTGGTCGAGGAGTTCGCGGTTGATGACGGTCTCGCTTCGCCCGAGCTGCAACATGATGATGTCGCGATAGAGCGAGAGCAGGTCGACGAGGATCCTGTCGATTCCGTCGCGGAGGCTGCGGGTCGCGCGGCGCTTCTGGTCTTCTTCGAGCGATCGGATCTGCGACCGGAGCGCTGGCGGCAGGTTCTGGCCCGGTTCGACGCCGAGCGAACGCAGCGCATGCTCCCGCTCCTCGGCATCCTTCTGCTCGGTGAACGCCTTCGCGTCGTCTCCGGCGATCTCCATCATGCGCGCAGCGGCACGCACAGCATCAGACACACTGCGGATGCCGAGGGCAGCGGTGAGCGTTTCGTCGCGCCTCTCGCGGGCGCCGGCATCCGTCGCCAACCGGTGCGCCATGCCCACATGGCTCTGCGCAAGCCGGGCGGCGCGCTCAGCGGTTTCGGCGTCGACACCGTCGCGGCGGGAGATCAGGCCGGCGACCTCGTCGACCGACGGCACCCGCAGCCGAACAGCACGCACGCGTGACCGGATCGTGGGGATGAGGTCGGCTTCGCTGGGCGCGCACAGCACCCAAACGGTGCGTTCCGGTGGCTCTTCGAGTGCCTTGAGCAGCACGTTCGAGGTGCGTTCCGCCATGCGGTCGGCGTCTTCGATGACCATGACGCGGTACCGGCCGATCGCGGGTGAGAACTGCGAACTGCGCACGAGTTCGCGGACCTCGTCGATCTTGATGATGACGTTCGATGTCGAGAGGACGGTCAGGTCGGGGTGGGTGCGGGCGTCGACCTGCCTCGAGGTGACCGGGTCGCCGTCGGGCTCGGAACTGAGCAATGCCGAGGCGAATGCATAGGCGAGGTTGGAGCGCCCTGACCCCGGCGGACCGGTGATCAGCCATGCGTGAGTCATCGACCCGTGAGACTCGCCTCCGCGGTCGGATGCGGCGTCGCGCAGGAGCGATACAGCGTCGCCCTGCCCAATGACGTCATCCCAGGTGGCCATGGTCCCAGCCTACCCGTGACGACTGACAGCGCCCGCGCGTACCAGGAGCACTGCCCTCGTGTGCGGCTACAGGAGCGTCGCCACCCGCGAACGGATGCCCTCGGCGAGCGATGCGACGGATGCCGTGGCATCCAGCACCAAAAATCGCTCAGGTTCCGCAGCAGCAAGCTCGAGGTAGACCTCGCGCACGCGACGATGGAACGCCGACTTCTCCGCTTCGAGGCGGTCGTACCGGGTACGGGACGCGTCGAGCCGAAGCCGTGCGGCATCCTCGTTGAGGTCGAGCAGGACGGTGAGGTCTGGCAGCAGTCCCCCGGTCGCCCACATCGACAGTTGTCGCACCTCGTCGATGCCGAGCTCGCGCCCAGCACCCTGGTAGGCGAGAGAGGAGTCGATATAGCGGTCCTGGAGGACCACTTCACCACGCTCGAGGGCTGGCCGCACCTTCGTTGCTATGTGGTGCGCACGGTCTGCGGCATAGAGCAGGGCCTCTGCCCTCGGAGTGATATCGCCACGGTGGTGCAGCACGATCTCCCGCACCTCGACGCCGAAGTCGGTGCCGCCCGGTTCACGGGTGCGCACGACGACGCGCCCCTGTTCCAGCAACCACGACTCAAGCTCGGCGGCTTGCGTCGACTTGCCCGAGCCGTCACCACCCTCGAGGGTGATGAACAGCCCGGGGTATCCGTCTGATGCCGCCATTACTCAGCGGTTGCCGAAGCGGCGGTCTTCTTCGCGGCCGGCTTCCTGGCAGCCGCCGTCTTTGTCGACACTCCGGTCTTCGACGCGGCCGCTGCCTTCGCCGCTGCTGCGGCTGTTGGCTTCTTCACTGTGGTCGTCGTCGCCTTCTTGGCAGCGGGCTTCTTGGCAGCGGGTTTCTTCGCCGCAGGCTTCTTCGCAGCGGGCTTCTTCGCAGCGGCCTTCTTGCGCGGAGCAGCCGGGCCCTTGGCGCGCTTGTCGGCGAGCAGCTGGACCGCACGGTCGAAGTCGACCTCCTCGACCGACTCGGCCTTGGGGATCGTCGCGTTCGTGACGCCATCGGTGACGTACGGCCCGAATCGGCCGTCCTTCACCTTGATCGGCTTGCCGCTGACCGGGTCAGCCTCGAATTCCTTGAGCGCGCTCGATGCACGGCGGTTGCCGTACTTCGGCTGGGCAAAGATCTCGAGCGCGGCCGGAAGTTCGATCTCGAAGATCTGGTCTTCGTTCTCGAGCGACCGCGAGTCAGTGCCCTTCTTCAGGTACGGACCGAACCGCCCGTTCTGCGCGGTGATCTCTTCACCTGACTCGGGGTCGACTCCAACGACGCGCGGCAGGTCGAGCAGCTTGAGCGCCGTGTCGAGGTCGATCGAATCCAGCGACATCGACTTGAAGAGGGATGCCGTCCGCGGTTTGACCGCTGCAGCCTTCTTCTTCGCCGGTGCCTTCTTCTTCGGAGCGTCGGTGACTTCACCGGTGGTGAGGTCGACCTTCTCCTCGGCGGCCCCAGGCTCGGGCTCGACCTCGGTGACGTACGGTCCGAACCGTCCGTCCTTCGCGAGGATTTCCTTGCCGTTCTCCGGGTTCACTCCGATGACACGGTCGGTGAGCACCGGAGCGTCGATGAGTTCCTGAGCCTTGCCGAGCGTGAGCTCGTCAGGAGCCAGGTCTTCGGGGATGTTGATGCGTCGCGGAACAGCCGGCGATCCGTCTTCCTGAGCCGGTGCCGAGGCATCCGTCACTTCAAGGTAGGGGCCGTACTTGCCGATCCGGATCGTCACGGTGTCGCTGAGCCGGAGCGAGTTGATCTCGCGGGCATCGATCTCACCCAGGTTGTCGACGACGGTGCGGAGGCCTCGGTGGTCACCGCCACCGTAATAGAAGGACTTGAGCCACTCGGTGCGGTCCTGCTCTCCACCGGCGATGCGGTCGAGGTCCTCTTCCATCTCCGCTGTGAAGTCGTACTGGACGAGGTCGGTGAAATGCTCCTCGAGCAGACGGATCACGCTGAACGCGATCCACGACGGGATAAGCGCCTGGCCGCGCGCGGTCACATACCCGCGGTCGGTGATCGTCGCGATGGTCTGCGCGTACGTCGACGGGCGACCGATACCCAGCTCTTCGAGCGTCTTGACGAGGCTCGCCTCCGTGTAGCGCGGGGGCGGCGAGGTCTCGTGCCCCTTGGCCTCGACGTCGGTGAGGATCAGCTTCTGGCCCTGGGTCAGCGGCGGGAGCTTGGCTTCGCGGGCGGCGTTGTCACTCGCGTTGCGTTCTTCGTCCTGGCCTTCTTCGTAGGCGTGGAGGAATCCGCGGAAGGTGATGACGGTTCCGGATGCCGTCAGCTCGGCGGTCTTGCCGTCTGCCTGCGCCTCGATGGTCACCGTTGCGGTCTGGCCCTTGGCGTCGGCCATCTGGCTGGCGACGGTGCGCTTCCAGATCAGCTCGTAGAGCTTGAAGTCCTGGCCGCGGAGGCTCGAGGACAGCGATGACGGTGTGCGGAAGGTGTCGCCGGAGGGCCGGATGGCCTCGTGGGCTTCCTGCGCGCTCTTGTTCTTGCCGGCGTAGATGCGCGGCTTGTCAGGAATCGTGTCTGCGCCGTAGAGGGAAGTTGCCTGGTCGCGGGCCGCCTTGATCGCCTGGCTCGAGAGCGAGGGCGAGTCGGTTCGCATGTAGGTGATGTACCCGTTCTCGTACAGAGACTGGGCAACGCTCATGGTCTGGCGAGCGGAGAAGCGCAGCTTGCGCGCCGCCTCCTGCTGGAGCGTCGACGTCGTGAACGGGGCAGCGGGGCGACGTGAGTACGGCTTCGACTCGACCTTGGAGACGACAGCGGATGCCGAGGGGCTCGCCAGCGCTGCGGCGACGGCCTGCGCGGCCTGCTCGTCGAGCGGTACAGCCTTGCTCGTCAGCTTTCCGGTGTCATCGAAGTCGCGACCGGTGGCAACACGCTGCCCGTCGAGACGAACGAGTCGCGCTTCGAAGTGAGTAGCGTCGGCATCCGGTGCGGCCTGGGCCGTCAGGTCCCAGTACTGGGCAGCGGTGAACGCGAGGCGCTCACGTTCGCGGTCGACAATCAGCCGGGTGGCAGCAGACTGCACGCGACCGGCGGAGAGGCTCGGGCCGACCTTGCGCCACAAAACGGGTGAAATTTCATACCCATATATACGGTCGAGGATTCGTCGGGTCTCCTGCGCGTCGACGAGGGCGACGTCGAGGTCGCGGGTGTTGTCTTTCGCGGCGAGGATCGCGTCCTTGGTGATCTCGTGGAACACCATGCGCTTCACAGGAACCTTGGGCTGCAGCACCTGGAGCAGGTGCCACGCGATGGCTTCGCCCTCGCGGTCCTCATCAGTCGCGAGCAGGAGTTCGTCGGCGTTCTTCAGCGCTCGCTTGAGCTCTGCCACCGTCTTCTTCTTGTTGTCGGAGACCACGTAGTAGGGCTCGAAGTCATTGTCGACGTCGACGGCAAACTTACCGAACGCGCCCTTCTTGAGTTCAGCCGGGAGGTTTTTCGGCTCGGCGAGATCACGAATGTGTCCCACGGAACTCAGAACCTCATAGCCCTCACCGAGGTATCCGGCGATGGACTTCATTTTGGTCGGTGACTCAACAATGACCAGCTTTTTTGTGCCTGGCACCCGACTCCTTTCGTCGTGCACACCATACACACCCTTTGCTGGGGGACACCTAATCCCCGGCTCCGCATAAGACGCATCGGGCGCGTCGCGAAGAAGCACCTTCGCCCCTTGAAAAGACAAAGGGAAAGAGCAGAATGGCTCTATGAGCGCATCCTCGACGAGCAACTACACCGCAAAACTCACCGACGGGCCGCTGGAGGGCAAAACCATGGCCGCCGATTTCCTTGAGTCCGGCGACCCCCGCCCGACTGTGGAGATCGCCGCCAGCGGAGGCAAGACCTATGTCTATGCACGTACCGCGGGCCAGGAGTTCGAAGCCGAGGACTCGGATCGCCCCAGCGCCGTGAACTATCGGTACCTCACCACGAACTTCGACGACGCACCGGAGTCCTGACCCCGACCCGGCTCCGCGGATCACGGTATTGCGGCGATAGCATCGATCTCCACGAGCGCATCTTCCCGGGCCGGCGATACCGCGAGCACGGTAATGGCCGTTCGTCGGTCACCCCAGACCGCGCCGGTTGCCGCGTATGCCTCGTGCGGATCGACGCCCGCAGCGAGGTAGATGGTCAGCTTCACCACGTTCTCCGGGCCGGTTCCTCCTTCGTTGAGGACAGCGATCAGGTTATGCAACGCCTGTTCCGTTTGCGCGCCGAGTCCGGTCAGGAGAGCACCAGAACTATCAGCGCCGTTCTGCCCGCCGACATACAACATCCGCCCGGCGGGGGCGATCATGCCCTGGGCAAACGCCGGGTTCTGATACATTTCCGGCGGATCCACCGGAGTGACAAGAGCGGCCATCGCGGTTCTCCTTTTTTTCGATCTCGTGCACGGACTCTGCCGTTTCGACCGAGTATCGCCGGGGCCGAAGGCAGGCACCAGCCCCTTTCAGCTTCTCCGGGGCCCCTGTTTGCCAGTCCTCACACACCCGTGGGTCCTTCGTCGGCGTGTGGTTCGCCCTTGCCCGCGCTGAGTGATTCCGCAGCTACCCACCGCTACCCGGGAGGACCCCGCCCACCGCCTGCGACCTCCCCCGGTGGTTGCCCGGCCCGCGACGCGACGCTCACGGTCAGTCCGAGAACAGACCGGGTGGCGATTACTCTCGCTTCAACCCCGTCGATGGTGCAGTCGCCCAGGACCGAGCCGTTGAGCCGCGCGGCCTCCGCCGCGTTCTCACACGGTATTCCGGCCACGACACCGGACGCCGTGTCGGCCGCGGCGAGCGCTGCGGCGTCTGCCGCGTTGGCCACCTGCTGCCTCACGGTCAGCGCCTGGTTGAGGGGAAGGGCCAGCCCGGTCAGGAGCAGCAGGGACGCCACCACTGCGACGATGAGAATGGACCCGCTCCCCTCTTCTCTACCGTCCCGGCTACCTCCAGCGGCCCGGCTACCCCTAACGGCCCGATCGCCCCTGCCTGCCCAGCGCCAACCTGCCCCTGGCGACCGCGTGCGACCCACCTCCTCAGTCACGTGCCACCCCGGTCACAGTCCGCCGGCCAGTGCACAGCCAGACGCCCGAATGCGGATGCCCGCAAGCGCCGTCGGACCGATACCTGCAGGTGCGCTGAGCTCAACACAAACGAAATCCCCGCTCGTGGACGTCGTCATCGCTGCGGCGCCCGCCACCCGTGACACCCGAGCGCTGGCAACCTCAACGGAATCGCCACGCGCGAGGGTACGGGCCGCGTCTGCGGCGGCATCCGCTAACCGAACCTGCTGGGACGCAACCTGAACGGCACCGAGGCACCCCGCCAGCACGAGAATGACGGCGGGCAGCGCCACGGCGAACTCCGCCGTCACGCTTCCGGCGTCGGCGCCCACGCGGTGGGCCGCTCTCGCCCAGGAGGTCACCGTGGTCACCCGTTGAAGGTCAGTGCGCGTCGCACGAGGTCGGTCAGGATGGTCCTGACCTCGTCGGATCTCATGATGACAACGAGCAAGCCGGCGAAGCCAACCGCAGCCATAGTCGCAATCGCGTACTCCGCCGTCGCGGCGCCTTCTTCGTCGCCGAGCCTCGCGAGGACTGCCCTCCACCGCGCGCGGGGGTGCCCGGTACTCGCTGATCCGGTGGCAGTTGATTCCTGTCCGAAAGTCTCCCGTGGCGTGCTCATTCTGTTCTCCTTCCGCATCGCGACGATGCTCGATGGTGTTGCCTGGGCTCCCATCGTGCCGCCGCGCGATCGGCCGTGGCGGGCCGGGTCCGACCTCGTGAAGACATCACCCAAACCCCGACACTGTGGAGGACAACACGCTCAGCAAAACCGGTGCGACACCGACGAGCATGAAGGCGGGAAGAATGCATGCACCGAGTGGAATCATGAGGCGCGTACCGAGGGCGGCTGCGGCTCGCTGTGCTTCGGACCTCGCGTCGCGGCGCATCCGGGCGGCCTCGCCACGCAGAAGATCGGCGGCAGGGATCCCGGCGGAGCGTGAAAGGGCGAGGACATCCTCGATGGCTGCCGCTGTGCTCTCCGAGCCTGCTCGGTGACGGTGCCGCGTGGCGTTGGAGTGCCGCACCGCCGCCCGGCCCACCGGCACAGTCGTCGCGTCGAGAGCCCCGCCTTCCGACCGCACCCTGGTATCGGCGGCGGCCGACCGCGCCTGATCGTTCTTTGGACTCAGCTCGCATCTCTCGAGGGCTTCATTCACGGCGGCTCGTGAGCGCTCTACTGACGCGCCCGACGACAGCGCGATGGCCAGCAGGTCGATCTCGAGGCCGGGGGCGCTCGTCATGGGAAGCGCACGGTTCACCATCCGGTTCGACCAGCGCCACGAAAGGATAGTGAGCATGGTGCCGGCCGCCAGGCAGACGAGACCGGGTGGCGTGGTGAACAAGGTGCCGAGCGTGTCAAAGCCGAGTACGGAACCGAAGAGCAGCCCGACGACCGGCAGCACCGTCACGAACCGCGAGGTGGACCGGGGACCAGCGAGCGCGGCGTCGATATCGCGCTGAGCCTGGCCGAGCGCACGCTGCGACCGGGCCAGCTGGTTCAGGCACGGCGCCAGCCGTGCGCCGGTTCCAACGGCAACAGCCCACGCTGCCGCCACAGCTCGCCAGGCGTGGCCGTCCGGCCCTTTCGGCGCCACCCCGACGATCGCCGCTGGCACGTCGATCCCGTCTCTCGCTGCGAGCGCGGCGGCCGTGACCACCTCGCGAATCAGCTCGTCGCCACGGGGGGCAGCGCGCGCCTGGGAGTCGGCGAGGTACTGCCATGCCGCTGTCGGCGTGACCCCGGCACCGAGCAACACGGCGAGTCGCTCGGTGATGGCGGCGATGTGTTCGACCCCGGGCGTTGGGTCTCTCACCCCGGCGCCTCGGTAATGGCCAGCCGCCCGGCTGGGTCAAGAGCGAACCGGCCCTGGCGCGCAACCCGACGCACCCCGTCGACACGCTCGAGGTGAATGACCAGGCCGATGGCACTCACTGTTTGCCTGGCGACGGCATCCGCTGTCATTCCTGCGAGGGCGCCAAGCGCTTCGATCCGCGCGGGAACATCGGCGAGCGAGTTGGCATGGAGGGTTCCTGCACCACCGTCATGGCCCGTATTCAGTGCGGCAAGCAATTCGCGCACCTCAGCGCCGCGGCACTCCCCCACCACGAGCCGGTCGGGGCGCATCCTCAGTGCCTCCCGCACGAGCCGGTCCATGCTGATCGCACCGGCACCCTCCAGATTGGGCTGCCGCGATTCCAGCGAGACGAAGTGCGGGTGCTCCACACCGAGCTCGGCGACGTCCTCGATGGCCACGATGCGTTCGGTTGACGGCGCGCTCGCGAGCATCGCCCCGAGCAACGTCGTCTTACCCGTGCCGGCAGCGCCGGTGATGAGCAGGTTGGTGCGCTCCCGGACCGCCGCGGCAAGTTCGATCGCCGTCCCGCTGCCGAACATGCCTGCCGCGCCCAGTTCGGAGAGATCCAGTCGCCGCACCTGCGGCACGCGGATGCTGATCAGGGTCCCGGTGACCGACACCGGAGGAAGGACGGCGTGGACACGGATGCCGCCGGGCAGCCTCACGTCCATACACGGCGTTGCTTCGTCGATATGTCGCCCGCCGAGGCCGACCAGACGCACAGCCAGGTCGCGGGCTTCCCGCTCGGAGAGCGTCACCCGCTGATCGTGCTGCAGGCCGTCTCCGCGGTCGATCCACAGGCCGCCATACTCGCCGTTAATAAAGATGTCGGTGACGGCGTCCTCGACCAGGTACTGACCGAGCGGACCGAACTCAGCGGCAAGGCTCAGGCGGAGACGTACAGCTGTCGGCGAGGACCTGCCGACACGGGCTGGGCGCGCGCCCGGGGAGCCAGCCCGATGGGCCGCTACCGCGAGCGGTCGTCCGGCATTCGCGATCCCCGTCGGGCCGGGTGCGCCGTCCGGCCCGGCGAAACCCGGTGGGCCATCCTCTCCCACGGAACCCGGCGAGCCCGCCGGGCCAGCCGGGCCAGCCGGGCCGCCGACGTCGGGGGACGCGTCGACGAGCCCGACTGGGGCTTCACCGGTACTGTTCTGCGACGCTCCCCCTGAGCGAGGCAAGCCGCCTGACCGACGGGGTCCGACCGAAGTCGGCGGTGCTGACGGAACGAACCGATCTTTCGCAACTTCGGCCGTGTTTGTGGCTACCGAAGCGGTGATGGTCACCGGATGTGGGCTGGCGGCAGGAGGCGGGGCACCCGATGCAGAGTCGGCGAACGCAGCCGGGGTGGCGACGAATCGAGTACTCATAGCGGCAACGCTAGTGAGGACGGGGCCGTGTTCCGCGTGGTCTCAAACTTCTGTGGAAAACTCACGCCCACGCCTTGGCTGGGGAGGACTCCACCCGACGAGCGGTCGCGTCCGGTCGACGGCAAAAATGAGAGCGGCGGCATCCATCGGGGGAAATGGATGCCGCCACTGGCGGTGCTGGACTGGGGGATAATCCGCACACCGCATGATCGAATTGTGAATTCGGCCGAAGCCCAGTGTACGCGGAATAGGTCCGCACGCAAGCGGAAAAGGCCCCCAAAGTCCCCCAAAGAGAGGACCGCCCATTGTGGGCCCATTTTCGACACCCGCCCACCCGGGATCATTCGCGGTACAGTCTGTATGAGTTACACAGAAGTGACCCGGACCACGCGTCGCAAAGGAGCGAGTACCCACAACATGAATCCCCAAATCGACAACCTCCTGCACGAAACCCGCAAGTTTCCTCCGAGCGAAGAATTTTCGCAGAATGCCGTCGCCACAGCCGCACTCTATGACGAGGCCAGCGCTGACCGCCTCGAGTTCTGGGCAAAGCAGTCGCGTGAGCTGCTGCACTGGAACACCCCGTTCACCCGGACCCTCGACTGGTCGAACCCGCCGTTCGCCAAGTGGTTCGACGACGGCGAACTCAACGTGGCGTACAACTGCCTCGACCGGCACGTCGAGGCTGGCAACGGCGAGCGCGTCGCATTCCACTGGGAGGGCGAGCAGGGTGACAGCCGCACGGTCACCTATGCCGAACTGACAGCCGAGGTCAAGCGCGCCGCGAACGTCCTCGCCGGGCTCGGCATCGGCCAGGGCGACCGGGTCGCGATCTACCTGCCCATGATCCCCGAGGCGGTCATCTCGATGCTCGCCGTCGCCCGACTGGGCGCCGTGCACTCGGTGATCTTCGGAGGATTCAGCGCCGACAGCATCCGTTCTCGCGTTGACGACGCGAGCGCCAAGCTCGTCATCACCGCAGACGGTGGCTGGCGCAAGGGCAAGGTCAGTGCCCTGAAGCCCGCGGTGGATGCCGCACTCGAGGCACGCGGCGACCTCGGCCCCCAGGAGACGGTCACCAATGTGCTCGTGGTCAAGCGCGGTGAGAACGAGGTCGACTGGACCGATCGCGACCTGTGGTGGCACGAGGAGATGGCGAAGGCGGAGGCCGAACACGAGGCACAGCCGTTCCCGGCTGAGAACCCGTTGTTCATCCTCTACACCTCGGGCACAACCGGGAAGCCGAAGGGCATCCTGCACACCTCGGGCGGGTACCTCACCCAGTCGGCGTTCACCCACAAGATGGTGTTCGACCTCAAGCCCGAATCTGACGTGTACTGGTGCACCGCGGACGTCGGCTGGATCACCGGCCACAGCTACGTCGTCTACGGTCCGCTCGCGAACGGCACGACGCAGGTGCTGTACGAGGGCACTCCAGACACACCGCACCCCGGTCGCTGGTGGGAAATCATCGAGAAGTACAAGGTGACGACCTTCTACACCGCGCCGACCGCCATCCGTTCGTTCATGAAGCTGGGTCGCAAGATCCCGAAGAAGTTCGATCTGTCGTCGATTCGTCTGCTCGGAAGCGTCGGCGAACCCATCAACCCCGAGGCGTGGATGTGGTACCGCAAGGTCATCGGCGACAAGCTGGCGCCGATCGTTGACACCTGGTGGCAGACCGAGACCGGGGCAATCATGATCTCGGCACTGCCCGGTGTCACCGAGACCAAGCCCGGCAGCGCCCAGGTGCCGATCCCCGGCATCTCGATCGACGTCGTCGACGATGACGGTGAGCATGTCGGCAGTGGTAACGGCGGACTGCTCGTGGTCACCGAGCCATGGCCGTCGATGCTCCGCGGGATCTGGGGCGACCCGGAGCGGTTCAAGGAGACCTACTGGGAGAAGTTCGGCGACAAGAACCTCTACTTCGCCGGCGATGGCGCCCGGCTCGACGACGACGGCGACATCTGGCTGCTCGGACGCGTGGACGACGTGATGAACATCTCCGGACACCGGCTCTCGACAGCCGAGATCGAGTCGTCGCTTGTGGCGCACGCGTTCACCGCTGAAGCTGCAGTCGTCGGCGCCCACGATGACACGACGGGGCAAGCCGTTGTCGCCTTCGTCATCATCAAGGAGAGCATGCTCGAGGAGTCTGCCGCCGTCGAGGACATCGCGGCTGTGCTGCGGTCGCACGTCGGTGAGCAGATCGGACCCATCGCGCGGCCCCGCGACGTCTTCGTCGTCAACGAGCTGCCGAAGACCCGCTCGGGCAAGATCATGCGGCGCCTGCTGCGGGATGTCGCCGAGGGCCGCGATGTAGGCGACACGACGACGCTTGCTGACACCACGGTGATGCAGATCATCACGGGCCAGGTGACGGCGAAGTAGCGCTACGCACGTTTATCAGGAAATCGCACGTTTATCAGGACCGCTTTCGCAAAAGCATCCTGCTAATCGTGCGATTTCCTGTTAACCGGATGCCGTGACGCGCGTCGGTTCGGTCTAAGCGACATGCAGGCCCTGGGCCATGGCGCTGAGGATGGTGGACTCGACGAACTCCCACTGCCCGAGGATCTGGTGGTAGTCGAACCGCAACACCGTGTAGCCCATGAGGCGGAGGCGAGCATCCTGAGCGAGGTCGCGCCTGCGTTGCTTCGCATCGGAATGCGGGCCGTAGCCGTCGATCTGGATCACCAATTTATCGCCGATCAACCCGTCGACAGGGTGCCCGTCTATGACCACCTGCTGGCGCATCACGATGCCGTGCCTCCTCAAGCGCAACCGGGGCAATGACTCGATGCCGGAATCGGACAGCTCGGTGGCGGCATCCCTCGCTCGAATGAACTGGCGCGACCGCGACGGCAAGAGCGCGAGCTGCTGGACGCTGATGACATGCTTCCGCAGCGCCGAATCGAACACCGTCACCGCCGACTCGAACCCCTGGCACTCAGCGACATGCAGCAGCACGTTCTCGATGGGATCCACGAGGTCATACCTGCCGATCGGAACCCGCGCAGTGCCCCAATGGACGCGGACGCCGAGGTGCGTGCCCAGCCGCCCGGCGTTCGGCGGCACGACGATGTGCAGGCGGTCATCATCATCGAGTGTCCAAAGCCCGATCCTCCTCGCCGCCGTCAGGCAGGTGAGACGGCCGCCGAACTCGGCAGCGAGCACGAGCGCAGGGTCACAGTCGGCGGTCGCGATCCAGTCGCGCCGAACGCGGCGGACTGAGCCCTTCGCGACCGCCCGGCGGATGCTGTACCCCGTCGCACCCTGATTGAGGAGATCGGCGGTATGTGCGATCCTCTGATGCTGCGTGAGCCACCGTTCGACGTCCATGGGTCGAGTGTGAGGCGCGCTCGACCCCGAGGGTGCTCGCCCGGTGATCTGGGGACAAGAGAACGCTGAGCGGGCTCTGGTGAGGGCAGGGACGCCGACCGGTTAACAGGCAATCGCACGATTTACAGGTGCTTTCTCGGCTTTTGGTCCTGCTAATCGTGCGACTGCCTGAAAACTCGACTACTCAAACGTGAGAAGCGGGCGCAAACCCGACTACGCGAACGCGAGGATGAGCTCCACCTCGACGGGCGCATCCAGGGGCAGCACAGCGACACCCACAGCCGAGCGGGCGTGGATGCCCGACTCACCGAAGATCTCGCCGAGCAGCTTGGACGCCCCGTTGATGACGCCCGGCTGCCCGGTAAACGCGGTGTCGGATGCCACGAAGCCCGTGACCTTCACCACCTGGGTGACGCGGTCGAGCGAGCCGATCACGCTCTCGGCAGCGGCAAGCGCGTTGAGCGCACAGGTCGCCGCGTACGACTGGGCGTCCTCAGCGGACACGGCCCCACCGACCTTGCCGGTCGCGGGCAGGGCACCGTCGACGAACGGGAGCTGCCCCGAGGTGTACACGAGGTTCCCCTGAACGACGGCAGGCACGTAGGCGGCGACGGGTGCTGCAACGGGCGGAAGCGTAAAGCCGAGTTCAGCGAGCCGGTCGGCGATGCGCGACACTAGCTGGCCTCGGCGACTGGGCGCTTCAGGTAGGCAACGAGGCCACCTTCCGGCCCGTTCACAACCTGGACGAGCTCCCAGCCGTCTGAACCCCAGTTGTTGAGGATCGCGGCGGTGTTGTGAATCATGAGGGGGGTCGTGAGGTACTCCCAGCGAGGCATGTTTATCCTTTTGTGTCGGTGCGAATCGCGACGGCGGGATGCCCGAAAGTGCGGCTACAGCGGCACACCGAGGACCCACCAGAGCACCCATTAAGGCGCTTTTACAGATTTGTCGCTTAAAGTGATCCTATGCCTGAACAAAAACGCACGGCTAGTGGTGTGCTCGGGGGCTTCCTCGGGTTCATCGGCCTGAGTGTCGCAGCCGGAATACTCGTTACCGCTGCCGTCACGCCCGCACTTGCCGTCACCGGCATGACCGCCAACAGCACGATTGGCGTCTTCAACGAACTCCCCGACTACCTCAAGGTGGGCCAGTCGATGGAGAAGACCAACATTTACGCCACGGCGTCCGACGGCAGCACTCCCCTGCTCGCCTCGTTCTACGACCAGAACCGTGAAGAAGTGACGAGCGACCAGGTGTCGCAGTTCGCGAAGGACGCAGCCGTAGCGGCAGAGGACCCTCGCTTCTTCGAGCACGGTGGCGTCGACATGATCGGTACCGCGCGCGCAATCTTCAAGACCTACGTGGTCGGCGGCACGACGCAGGGTGGGTCAACCATCACCCAGCAGTACGTGAAGAACGTCCTCATCCAGCAGTGCGAGGTCGAATCGCCATCCACCGAAGAGCTGAACGCGTGTGCTGACGAGGCCACGAAGGCATCCGGCGCCGACGGAGCAGCCCGCAAGCTCAAGGAGATGCGGCTCGCGATCGGCGTTGAGAAGGACTACTCGAAAGACGACATCCTCCTCGGCTACCTGAACATCGCCAACTTCGGCGCCCGCACCTACGGCATCCAGGCGGCGGCGAAGTACTACTTCAACGTGAACGCCATCGACCTCAACGTCGAGCAGGCAGCCACCCTCGTCGCCATGGTCAACAACCCCAACAACCTTCGGATCGACAAGCCGGCCAACGAAATCAACGGCGAGGCCGACGGTTACTCGAAGACCAAGATCCGACGCGACTACGTGCTCAACGACATGCTCGAGCACGGCAAGATCACTGCAGAGCAGCACGCGGCGGCCATCGCAGCGCCCATCACTCCCGCCATCACGCAGCCAAGCACCGGATGCCAGACGGCAGGCAACTCTGCCTACTTCTGTGACTACGTGACCTGGATCGTCAAGCAGGACGCCGCATTCGGTGAAACACCGGAGGAACGTGCCGCAGCTCTTCGCCGCGGTGGACTTCAGATCTACACGACGCTCGACCTCGACATTCAGGCCGCAAGCCAGGCGTCGATCGACGCATCGATTCCTCACACCATGGCTCGCACCAACATCGGTGCCGCAGCAACAACCGTGCAGCCGGGAACCGGTCGCGTTCTGGCCATGGCCCAGAACAAGACATTCAGCAATGACGCCGCACTCACCGCCACGAGCAACGAGTACACCTCGGTGAACTACAACACCGACAAGGCTTACGGCGGATCATCCGGGTTCCAGATGGGATCGACCTTCAAGGCGTTTATTCTCCTCGACTGGTTGAAAGAGGGCCACTCGCTCAACGAGTCTGTGAACGGCGAGAGGCGAACCTTCACCAAGTGGAAGGACAGCTGCGTCGGAAACTACACGGAGCCATACAACCCCAAGAACTACGACGGCTCGAGCTCCGGCTCCATTACCCCCATCGACGCCACGCGCCGCTCGGTGAACACGGCGTTCGTCGCGATGGCTCAGAAGCTCGACATGTGCTCCATCTTCAAGGGCGCAGAAGCCATGGGAGTGAAACGCGCAGACGGCAAGCCTCTTGAGCGCTTCCCCGGCACCCTGCTCGGCGCCAACGAAGTGTCCCCGCTTTCCGTAGCAACCGGAATGGCCGGTATCGCCGCCTCCGGTCTCACCTGCACACCGATCGCCATCGACAAGGTGTTCGGCCCCGATGGTGCCGAAATCCCGGCGCCCAAGAGCACCTGCACGCAGGCGGTAGCCCCTGAGGTTGCCAACGCTGCGACGTTTGCCATGGAGACCGTATTCAAAGCCGGTGGTACCGCAGCTCGCGCAGCCGTACCTGGCGCTCCCCTGATGGGCAAGACGGGTACCGCAGATGAGGCCAGGCACTCCTGGGTCACCGGCGGCACCAGCGAGGCCATCACCTCCCTCTGGATCGGAAACGTGTCCGGAACATCGAACATGTACAACGTCCGCGTGAATAAGGGACAGTCCGGCTTCAGCGCCAAGTTCGGGGTCTTCGCCGGGATTCTCAAGGCATCGATCGCGAAGTACGGCGGGGAAGCATTCCCGAACCCGTCAGACTCGCTGATCAAGTCCAAGCGCGTCGCCGTCCCCGAGGTCGCTGGCCAGTCCGTTGAAGCCGCATCGACAATCCTCGAGAAGTCAGGCTTCGCGGTCCAGGTTGGCAGCCCGGTCGACTCGAGCGTTGGCGCAGGCCTCGTCGCGTCCACCGATCCTGCCGCCGGCACCGACGCCGCCACCGGTTCGACGATCACTCTGCACCCGAGCACCGGCGTCGCCCCGCTCGCGGTCCCGAACGTGGTTCAGGCAGACCCGGATGCAGCGAAGAAGACCCTGGAAGGCGTCGGATACGAGGTGGCGGCGGAGTGTGAAGCGAATCCCGATGCCCCTCCGGGCAAGGGCGTCGTCTCCAAGCAGAACCCAGCGGCTGATTCCACGCTGGCTGCCGGCCAGACAGTGACCATCACCGTCACACGACAGAACTGCGATTGAGCGGGTCACCGCAGCGCGTGACCAACAGGGTCGGGGCAGCCTTCGGCGCCCTGGCCCTGATTGGTGCCGCTACATTCGCGTGGGGCTCACTCGTCGAACGGAAACGGTTCACGCTCCGTGAGGAGACCGTTCCCGTCTTGCCGAGGGGCGCAGCACCCGTCACCGTCCTCCACCTCTCCGACCTGCACATGGCGCCCTGGCAGCGCGACAAGCAGGCCTGGGTGCGCGAGCTCGCGAAGCTCAACCCCGACCTGATCGTTGACACCGGCGACAACCTCGGCCACGAAGACGGCATCCCCGGCATCGAGCGCGCCTTCGCCGACTTCGGCGGCATCCGCGGGCTCTACGTCAACGGATCCAACGACTACTACGGCCCGATGCGGAAGAGCTGGCTCAAGTACTTCAAGGGGCCGTCGTCGAACGGATCTGCTCCCCAGAAGCCGCAACGCAACCTAGATACCGCCCGCCTCGAGTCATTCTTCACGGATGCCCTCGGCTGGCAGTCCCTGAACAACGCCGTTGGTACCGTCACTCTCAAGGGCACCACTTTCAACGTCTTCGGCGTCGACGACCCGCACATCGGCGCCGACCGCCTCGACCTGCTCACTGGCCTGCTCGACGCGCAGAACGATGACGAGTCCTTCGACGGCACTGGCACCGACCCTGACAGCGTTGTGCACATCGGGGTGGCCCACGCGCCATACCAGCGGGTGCTCAACTCGTTCGTGAACCACGGCGCTGACCTCATTCTCGCCGGGCACACCCACGGAGGCCAGGTCTGCCTTCCGCGGTTCGGTGCGCTCGTCACCAACTGCGACATTCCACGCGAACAGGTCAAGGGCCTGAGCCTGTGGCGTCACGCCTTCCGTTCCGCGTTCCTGCACGTGAGCGCGGGCCTCGGCACCTCGATTTACGCGCCGGTACGGTTCGCCTGCCCCCCGGAGGCGACTCTGCTCACCCTCGTCGCCCGCGACTAGCGAGCGGCAGCCCCCAGCGAAGGAAACCGCGCTGAGGAAAGGATCAGCCGGCCACCGGCATCCTTTCCTCGGCGCTTTTTCCTTGTGCCAGGAATCGGGAAACAAAAAAACCGCCCGGTTCTGTAAGAACCGAACGGCTTATCTGTCGGGGTGGCGGGATTCGAACCCACGACCTCTTCGTCCCGAACGAAGCGCGCTACCAAGCTGCGCCACACCCCGATGGCCCAAGGGCCTCAATAAGGATAGCCGATAATTCACCTCGCGGATGACGCGGGCGGATGCCGCCAAATGCGAGCAGGTAAATGCCGCCGAGGGTTCGCGCCCAAACCGGGCATCGCCCCTCACACACTGGCCCTATCGCGCCACCGGCACCAGCGTCGAACCGTAGGCGGGCTGGCCAGGGCAGGTCGCGAGCACGCCTTCGATCGCGGCGCGCTCGGCAGCGGTCACCCACAGCTGGTAGACGGCCTTCACCGACACCTGCCGCGCCACATATTCACAGCGATAGCTGTGTGCGGGCGGGAGCCAGGTTGCCGCGTCGCCCGCCTGCTTCTGTCCGTTGGAGGAGGCATCCGTCGCCTGCAGGTTGAGCGGATCGTTGGCGAGCGCCTCGCGCTGAGCCTGGCTGAGCTGCTGGGCACCGGTCTCCCACGCGTTCATGAGTGCAACGACGTGGTCGACCTGCACAGCGGTGGAGGTGTCCTGCCCACGGGTGAACTCGACGTCGATGCCGCCGTAGATGTTGTCGAGCGAGCCCGCCATCACCCGGCAGTCACCCTCGAGGAGAATCTCGGTGAGATCGCGGGCGAGGATATCGTTGCGGGTGTCGCAACCGTTACCGTCGACGTCGATCCACGCCCTGCCGAAGGAGTCGGTGCGGTCGTATCCGGTCTTCGGCGCGCGACCCTTGGTCGGGAGTGCGGCCAGTGTCTCGCTCGCTGTTCCCACGATCGGGACGGATGCCATGGGGCCGGTGCCGCCGGTACCGCTTGCCGTGCCTTCGTCGGTCGGCTCACCCGGTATTGGTGTCTGCGACGTGGATGGCAGGGTCGCTGGCGGCGCATCCTGCGGGTTGAGTATCGATACCACCAGCGCGATGGCGGCGGTGAGAGCGACGAGCGCTCCGACCAGGGTGGACGCGCGGGGCGTCGAGCGTTGCCCCATGTGGCGACTCCAGTTTCTGTCCCCTCGAGCCTACCGGCCACGCTCGGCACCCCCGACGGCTCGCCTCAGCGCGCCGAGCAGCGACCAGCGACCCGCAGGCTACCTGTGCTCCCTGACGAACGACAGCGCGACCTCGGCGACGTCCCGCCAGCCGTGGTCGATCGTGAGCGAGTGACCACGGTGCGGCATCTCGATGATCTCCGTGTGCCCCGGGTTGTGTTCCTGCTGCTTGAACCCGGCCTGCGCGATGGCCCAGGGGATCATGTGGTCCTGCTCCCCCGAGATGATCAGCAGCGGGCCGCGGTCGGGGTTCCGGGTATCGACGATGATCTTGCTGAACGGGTTGATATTCGCCGTTGCCGTTTCAAACAGCGGGATGCCGGCCGCAGCGACGTGGAATTCGTCGTACAGCGCCCGCCCCTCCTCGTCGTCGAGGGCGTTCGTCCAGCCGTAGGCGAATTGCTCGTAGGTGAGCGAGACCGCGCGCGTGGCGTTGACCGGGTTGCTGAGCACCGGCGCTGCGGCCTTGAGCGACGACAGCGGCAGCGACAGGACGCCCCGGAACGGAGCGGGCGAAACCGCGACGGTCACGGCCGCCTCACCGGTGCCGGCGAGGCTCTGGGCGATCAGGCCACCGAACGAGTGACCGATGATGGCGGGTTTCGCGGTCAGGTGACCGATGGCATCCAGAAAGTGCTCGGTGACCTGTCCGACCATCTTGTGTGCGAACACGGCGGGGTCCTGCCGCGCCGCAACGACCGTGGCGGGGTCGTCGGGCCAGATCGGTGCGAGTGTGGCATACCCGGCATCTTCGAACAGCGTCCGCCACCGGTCCCAGCTCGACGACAGCAGCCAGAGACCGTGCACAAACACAATCGGCGGGCGTCCTGACTCATTCGCTTGTTCGATCTCACGCAACTCGGTGTCGGTAAGGAGACTGCCTCCCATATCGCACCCCCGTTCTGTCCGTTCAGAAACCTGCGTTGACTGCGACCATATTCCCCACACACGGATGCCGTCTAGGGCACCGAGGCGGCGCCGCGTGAACCCCACCACCTTCCGTCGCCGTCACCCGCCCTCACAACGAGGCCCGCAGGCCGTGCCATTTCATGAAGCAGGCAGTGCGGCCCTACGCTCGACACCATGACCTCGACAGCACCGCACCCCGCATCGCAGGGCGCGACTCTCGGTGTCGCTCTCGTTCTCGGCGGCCTGCTCTGCCAGGAAATCGGTGCGTCGTTTGCTGTGCTCCTGTTTCCTGTCGTCGATCCGGTAGGCATGGTGGCCCTGCGCCTCGTCTTCGCCGCCCTGCTGCTCCTGATCGTCGCCCGGCCGGCGCTCGGCGGATACTCGCGGGCTGACTGGATCACCGTCGGCGGCTTCGGCCTCATTCTCGCCGCGATGAATGTCCTGTTCTACCTCGCGCTCGAGAGACTCCCCCTTGGCGCGGCGGTCACCATCGAGGTGCTCGGTCCGCTGGTCCTCTCGGTAATCGTGAGCCGCCGGGCATCGAGCTGGCTCTGGGCGGTTCTCGCGGTCGCCGGTGTTGGCCTGCTCGGCTGGGGCGGAGTCGACGAACTCGATCCCATCGGCGTGCTCTTCGCCGCCGGTGCCGGCTCCTGCTGGATGGCGTACATCCTGCTCTCGGCGCGAACGGGCGCACGGTTCCCAAAGCTCGACGGACTCGCCATTGCCATGACCATCGGCGCGCTGGTGACCCTGCCATTCGGCATCGCGACTGCCGGAGCCGTGCTCTTCGAACCGGGCATCCTCGCCCTCGGGGCAGCCGTTGCCGTCCTGTCGTCCGCTATCCCCTACGCCCTCGAACTGTTCGCCCTTCGGCGTCTCGCCGCGTCGGCATTTTCCATCCTGATGAGCCTCGCACCCGCGACAGCGGCGGTCGTCGGAGTGATCGTGCTCCACCAGCACCTCACGGTTCTCGGCTGGGTCGCCATCGGCCTCGTCATCCTCGCCAGCGTTGGAGCCGTGAGATCCGCTGCCACTCGGTCCAGGCGCCTGACCGGCCTCGGCGAACCGGTCGCGTGAAACGCCGCGCGAGCAGGGCAACCCCGCGGCTTGCGCTCGACGCGACGCGCACAGTTCCCAGCCATCGATGACAAAATGACTCAGTGACCAATTACCCGGAGCTCGACGGCTACGAACCGAGTGACGGCAGGCCACTGCCCTCACAGCGGATGCTCCGCCCCCTGCGCTTCCTTGTCATCATCGGCGTCATCGCCCTGATCCTGCCCGGCATCCTCGTCACCGTGTCAACGGCAACCCGCACCGCTGACGTGAGCTGCGCCATGGTGGTTCAACGCGACGCCCCCTTCGCGAGCGGCTCGACGGCGCGGTTCGAGATGATCGGCCCGGAGGGCCCGGCCTGGTATTGCTACGCCGAGGTTCGCGACGAACCCGACCTCCTGCTTGCCTCGCTCGGGCTCATCCCCGGTGCTCCCCGCCCCCCGCAGCCCGAGCTCGTCACGAGCTAGCGACCAGCACTACCACCGCACCCGGAAAGCGCAAGCCCCTCGCTCCAGACCCGATCTGGTTGCATGAGCCACTAACGTTGGTGAGGATGCGATGGGTGAGTCCTCGCCAGGCACAGACAGGAAATACCAAGTGATTGTTCACAGGCTGACCGTCGACGGACGTGACTACTTTCTTCCGGACCCGGTGTCCGAGCTGAGGGCACAGATCCTCAAGGCCATTCAGGCTGGCGGCGGCTACGTCACCATTCCACCGCTACGCGGTGGGCCCGGCCTGGATATTCTGTTCTCCCCCGGCATGCCCGTTGTGTGGAGCCAGATCGAAGTCGGCGGCGATAATGGAGCCGATTCCGGCAACGAGAACTCTGTGCCGATCGAAGACGACTCCTTCAGCGGCCTCTGACGCCCTCAGGCATCCGGGCGGCAGTGCGCTCACTGCGCACCGGCCAGGACCGGGTCCAGTTCGTCGACGGGCACGGGGCGACCGAAGAGGTAGCCCTGCGCCCGGTCACAGTGAATGCGCTGCACGAGGTCGAGGTGTTCCGCCGTCTCGACGCCCTCGGCAACCACCTGCACACCACGCTCCTGGAGCAGCGCCACTGCAACGGCGATCAGTGCCCCGTTGCTCGTGTTTTCCTGGATCAGTGACTTGTCGATCTTGAGTTCGGTGATCGGCAGGTCCCTGATTTGGGCGAGCGATGAATGCCCGGTCCCGAAGTCATCGAGCGAGACGCCGAGACCGATCGCGCGCAGGCGGTGGAGCCGGGTGGCGACATCGGCGAGATCCGTGATCACCTGCGATTCGGTGATCTCGATGGTGAGTGTGCCGTTAGGCAGTTGGTGCTCACCAAGGAGTGCGTGCAACTGCTCGAAAACGTCGGGCGTCGCGAGCTGCACAGCGGAGACGTTCACCGAGACGTGGATTGAGAGTCCGTCTCGTCGCCACCTGGCGGCGTGACGGACTCCCTCCTCCAGCATGAAGGCACCGATCTCGTGGATGATGCCGGTGCGCTCGGCAATGGGGATGAAGTCAACCGGCGGGATGAGCCCCTGCACCGGATGCCGCCACCGTGCCAGCGCTTCGACCGCGGTGATCTCACCGGTTGCGACGTCGATCTGTGGCTGGAAATACGCCTCGATCTCGTGCCTCGCGACAGAACCCTGGAGGTCGTCTTCGAGGGTCATTGCGGCCTGCCCGATCTCGCCGCTCCGTTAGTTCGGAGAGCGGCCTGAAGAGTTCGCTGGCAAAATCGCATAGCTCATCGTGCAACGCCCCGCACACGAAATCTACGCTCGCCGTTTCGGGCACCTTGTGCGTATAATCCGCGACGGGGTGCCTGTGGGGGGCCCTCTCTGTCGGAAAGGTACACGCGTTGCTCGCCGCGACCCGGCTCCACTAATATTTTGGAGCCACCAAACGGCGGTACCGATGAGCGGTTCTCGGATTTCAGTGGTGCACAGCAGGAGCCGCAAATGATTACAGACGCAACGACACCCGTCCGCAAACGAAACAACGTTTCGGTGACGGGAAACCCCGCCGGTCGGCCCATTGTTTTTGCACACGGCTTCGGGTGCAGCTCCGAAATGTGGAGCCAGGTAGCGCCGCAGTTCGAAGACGACTACCTCGTCGTCCGGTTCGACCATGTCGGCGCCGGAGCGAGCGACCTCTCGGCGTACGACGCGGGTAAGTACGACTCCCTGCACGGGTACGCCGACGATGTTCTCGAGATTCTTGAGGACCTCGACCTGACGGATGTCGTGTTCGTCGGTCACTCGGTGAGCGCAATGATCGGTGTTCTCGCGACGACGCAGGACGCCGGGCGCTTCGGAGCACTCGTCCTCGTCGGCCCGTCGCCGCGTTACGTCAACACCGAAAACTACACGGGCGGTTTCGAACAGGAAGACATCGACTCCCTGCTCGACGCGCTCGATGCCAACTACCTGGGCTGGTCGGCGGCGATGGCACCGCTCATCATGGGCCACAGTTCACGTCCCGAGTTGGGCGAATCTCTCACCGAGAGCTTCTGCCGCACCGATCCCACGATCGCCGGACACTTTGCACGGGTGACTTTTCTCTCCGACAACCGGCACGACCTGCCGAACGTCACCACGCCGACCCTGGTGTTGCAGTGCCAGGAGGACATCATCGCTCCGCTCCCGGTCGGACAGTACGTACACAGGTCGATCCCCGGAAGCACGCTCGTCGTACTCGAGGCGACAGGGCACTGCCCCAACCTCTCCGCCCCCGACGAGCTGACCACCCAGATCAAGGCATACCTGCGGTGACCATCACCGGCGATGATGCGCCCAACCAGGCGTTGACCGCGAGCCAGCTCGACTTCGAGGAACTCTTCGAACACGCGCCGTGCGGGTACCTCGTCACTGACGCCGATGGAACGATCACAGCGGCGAACACCACCTTCCTTCGCATGGTGGGACTCACGCCCGCCGACGTCACCGGGCGCTCCTTTCAATCACTCCTCACCGTCGGCAGCCGACTCTTCCACGAGACGCGGTACCTCCCCGTGCTGCGGTTGCGGGGGCGGGTCGACGAGATCGCACTCTCCCTGTTGTGTGCAGACGGGTCGACGCTGCCCACTCTCGTCAACGGAGTCCAGGCCGACGAGTCCGGCGAGGTCCGGATCGCGGTTTTCGACTCGACCGAGCGTCGCGACTACGAGCGCGAACTCCTTACTGCCCGGCGCGCCGCAGAAGCCTCCGAGGCGTGGATCCGGGTGCTCCAGTCGGCGTCGAGCGCGTTCACGATCGCCGAAACCGAGGAGGCACTCGCCGAGGCACTCGCCGAGAGCGCGCGCGAGGCATTCACCGCGACCCACACGGCAGTTCTCTTCGCCGACCAGTCCGGGACCCTTTCCGTTGCAGCAGGCACCCACCCGCTCCGGCATCTGATGCATGTTCCCGGCATGCCAGAGCAGCGTGCGATGGAACTCGGCAGGGTCGTCACCGTGTCGACCTCCGAGGAGGAAGACCTTCGGTCGGAAGAGACGGCATCCGTTCTGCGTTCCGCCCGTCTCGAAACGGTGAGCGCTGTTCCGCTCATGGAGGCTGGACGTCCGATCGGCGCGGTCGTCTGCTTCTTCGGGCGGCGACGGGATATCGACGACGAGGCCGTCGAACTCTTCACAACGCTCGCGAGGCAGGCGGCGCACGTTCTGGGCCGCATCCGTTTGCAGGCGCAGCTGGCGAGGATGGCGTTGTGCGATCAGCTCACCGGCCTCGGGAACCGCAAGGTGCTGCAGGTCAGGCTGACGCAGGCACTCGCGACAGCGACCAGGAGCGGACGTCCCCTCGCCGTCGTTTTCCTTGATCTCGACGGGTTCAAAGTTGTCAACGACAATTGCGGCCACGCCATCGGCGACGAGGTTCTGCGGCAGATCGGCGAGCGCCTTAAAACCTCAGTCCGAACCAACGACACCATCGCCAGGTACGGCGGCGACGAGTTCGTGATCGTCTGCGAAGACACAGACGCGGATGCCGTCGGCCACGTCACCGACAGGATCCGCGCCGCGGTGAAAGAACCGCTCATCGACGTTCCCGACGAGTTCCCGGTGTCTGCTTCCGTCGGCGTCGCGCTCCTCGCACCTGACGCTCAATCGGAGGTCACGACAGACGGCATCCTGAAACTGGCGGACGCCGCGATGTACCAGTCGAAGAACGCGGGCAAGGACCGGGTGACCGTCGTCACTGTGTGACCGACAGGAACGCTGTCAAGTCCCCGTCCGGGCGCGTGGCCGATTCCGGTATCGGCGGTGCGCAGCCCTAGAATCAAGAAGCCCTGTCGGAGACCCCGAGAGGCGACAGAGTAAATACGGAGGTCCGCCCGGTGGGAACGCTCACTTACGACTCAAAAGTGACAGCATCGATCGACGATCGTATCCTCTCCCACCTGCAGATCGTCATGCTTGCCAAGCTGCGCCGCGGTGAATCGTTTGCCTTCACCTGGAGCGAGAAGGCCAACGGTCTTGGCCGCACCACGATCTGGATCCACTCGGCGATTTCGCTGACCTTCCAGTACTACGGCGGCAAGAGCCCGATCATCAACCCGGCATGGGTGCAGGCGCTCGTCCGGTCGTCGAACTCCGTGTCGGGGCTCGAAATTGTTCCCGAGCCGCCGGCAACCGCGGCCAAGCCGGAGCCGTCCGCGTAGCTCTCTCCTGAGGCCGCCGGCTGCTGCCAGCGCCACGGCATCCTCTCACCGCGTCCCCGCACAAGGACATCGCGCTGGCATAAGGACGTTCGCGGCGCTTGCGTCCTTATCTCGGGCCTTTGTCCTTGTCCCGGTGTGACGGCATCCGCACGCCCGGCCGACGGCATCCGCACGCCACCGCCACCGGCCACGCCCGGGTGACAGGAGATAGTGCGCTGATCAGGACAGAGTCGGCGTTCTCGCCCTGATCAGCGTGCGATCTCTTGCAGAACCGTCGAACGGATGCCGGGCGAGTATGCCCTACAACGGCCCAGGTGTGCGAAATATGACGAAGCACTGTGGGCAGAACGGCGCGAAATCGTAACGCTGCACAACAGAACGTAACGGGAGCCAACATGTCGTAACCGTGAGTTGGACGGGTGAGGGAACCTCGTCATTCTTGGGGTACTCGCCTGAGCTTTCCGCTGGGGCGCCGACACCCTGGAGAAGAACCCATGACTTCACGACGCGCACGGTCCGCCCTCGTTTCAGGCCTCGCACTCATCATGGGCACGACGCTGCTGCTCACGGGCTGCGCATCGGGCTCCGGTGCCGGCGACACCTCGACCACCGGCGAACCGGTCGAGGGCGGCACCCTCGCACTGTCCATCTCGGCCGAACCCGGCTGCCTCGACGCCCACTCGATCTCAGCGACTCAGCACCAGCTGCTCGGGCGCATCATCTACGACAACCTCGTCACGCTCGACGCCGACGGCAACATCGCGCCGTATCTCGCGGAGAGCTGGGAGATCTCGGACGACGGAAAGACGTACACCTTCCACCTCCAGGAGGGTGTGACGTTCAGCGACGGCTCACCGTGGAACGCCGAGGTGCTCGGGCAGAACCTCGAGCACATGAGGGACCCAGCCACGAAGTCGCCGCTCGCCGCCGCGTACATCGCGCCGTACGTCGACGGCACCGTCGTCGACGAGTACACCTTCGAGGCACACCTCGCCTACGCGTACACCCCGTTCCTCTACGGGCTGGCCCAGTCCTGGCTGGCCATGACCTCGGGCACGGCGATCACCGAGTCTCCCGAGACGCTGTGCCAGAACCCGATCGGTTCGGGGCCGTTCGTGGTCGAGGACTACCAAGTGGGACAGAGCATCAGCTACGTCAAGCGTGAGGGCTACAACTGGGGCCCCGAGTGGCTCGATTACGACGGAGAGGCGCACCTCGACGGCATCGAGATCACCGTGGTGCCCGAGGCGGTCATCCGCTACGAGACGCTCGTCTCCGGCCAGTACGACATCACCGAGAACCTCCCGCCGCAGAACGCGGAGGCCATCCAGGCCAACGACCAGTTCGTGTACGAGAACCTCGTGCGGGCCGGCAGCCCCAACGTGCTGCACTTCAACCTCTCGCGGGCGCCGTTCGACGACATCCGCGTTCGTGAAGCGTTTGTCGCCGCTGTCGACCGCGAAGCCGTCACCGACAGCGTCGGCTTCAACACGTTCAACGTCAAGGACAACTACCTCTCGTCCGAGACGCCGTACTACGACGAGTCGACCGAGGGCGTACTCACCTACGACCCTGACAGGGCCAACGACCTCCTCGACGAGGCGGGCTGGGCGACGCGCGACAGCGACGGCTACCGCACGAAGGACGGCAAGCGACTCACCGTCGTTGTGCCGACCGTGGAGAGCGCGACACCGAGTGCCCTCCTGGTGCAGCTCCAGGGCGAGGTCAAGAAGGTGGGCATCGAACTGCAGGTCAACCAGTATCCGCTCGCGCAGCTCACCGAGATCCGATACGCCGGGGACTACGACGGCATCGCCGGAGTGTGGCACACGAACACGCCTGACGCCCTGTTCATCCGTTACAACTCCAGCGAAATCACCGGCGAACGGATCGGCCAGAACGCGGCATACCTGTCGGACCCTGAGCTCGATGAACTGCTCACCGCCACCCGCCAGGCTCCCGATGGCGATGAGGCGCGCGAGGCCTACTCGCTCGTGCAGCACCGCCTGCTCGAGCTGGTTCCCGGCCTGCCGCTCTACGAGAACCACAGCCAGTGGGCGTACTCGAAGAGCGCGCTGAAGGGCATCACGACAGACACCTCACACCCGGTGCCCGTCTTCACGACAGCCTGGCTCGAGCAATGACCATCCTCCGCCGCATCTCGACGCGCCTTCTCCTCGGCGTCTTCGTACTCTGGGGAGCTGCAACGCTCACGTTCCTCGCGCTGTACATCACCCCCGGCGACACGGCCCTGATCATCCTCGGCGGAGCGGACGCTCGTCCCTCCGCCGAGGCCCTCGCCCAGGTTCGCGCCGACTACCTCCTCGACCAGCCTTTCCTGGTGCAGTACCTGCACTACTTCACCCACCTCCTGCAGGGCGACCTCGGTGAGTCCTACCGGCTGAGAATGCCGGTAACGGATGCCATCGGCCAGCAGGTCGGCCCAACCGCCGTCCTGGCCGGAACCGCCGCCGTCCTCGCTCTCGTCCTGACCGTCGCGATCGCGGTGCTCACCGCCCAGCGCACCCCGTGGTTGCGGTCGATCATCTCGGGCATCGAGGTCGTGCTCGCCGCGACCCCGAGCTTCATCATCGGCTTCGGACTGCTCATCGTGTTCTCGTTCACGCTGCGGCTCGTTCCTGCCGGTGGCGGCGACGGACTGGTTCCGCTCATCCTGCCCGCGTTCACCCTCGCGTTGTCGCTCGTCGGTTCGCTCTCGCAGGTGCTGCGCAACGAACTCGAGGACGTGCTCGAACAGCCGTTCATCCTCACGGCCCGAGCGCGCGGGATGCGGGACACCCCGGTGCGGATCATCCATGCCCTCCGGCACGCCGTCCTCCCCACCATCACGATGTCCGGCTTCGTCGTCGCGACCCTCCTCGGCGGGTCGGTGATCGTGGAGACGCTGTTCTCCCGGCAGGGGGTCGGCGGGCTCATGCTCAGCTCGGTCTACAACAAGGACCTTCCGGTGGTCATGGGGATCGTCCTGATCTCCGCCGCCGTCTACGTCGTCGTCAACCTCGTCGTCGACATTCTGTACACGCTCGTCGATCCGAGAGTAGTCACATCGTGACCGTTGACATTTCGCACCAGACACCCCGCGCCACCATCGACGACGGGCTCGTCGTCCCCACGCTCGCACCGGCACCGGTCAATCCGGTTCGGCGTGCACGGCGGCGGAAGTTCCGCCCCGGCCTCACGCTCGCCGTGCTCTTTCTCGTCTGGGTGACGGTCGCCGCCCTCGCGCCGCAGCTACTGACATCCGTCGACCCCCTCGAGGTTTCTCCGGCAGACAGCTTCACTCCCCCTGGACCCGGCCACATCTTCGGAACCGACGAATCGGGGGCGGATGTCTACAGCCGCGTCGTTCACGGAGCGGGCACGTCGCTGCTGATCGGGCTCGCGGCAACGGCGATCGGCGTGGTGTTCGGCACCATCATCGGCCTGTTCGCCGGGCTCAGCAACCGGTTCGTGGAGAGCGCCGTCATGCGGTTCCTCGACGTGACGCTCGCCGTTCCCGAGCTGCTTCTCGCGCTCGTCGTGATCGCGCTCATCGGCGGGGGGACCCTCAACGCCATTCTCGCGATCGGAGCCGCCGGCATCGCGTACTACGCCAGGCTCGTGCGTGCGCAAACGCACATCGTGCGACAGTCGGCGTACGTCGAGGCTGCCACGACCCTCGGTTTTTCGCGGCTGCGGGTGGTTCTCACCCACGTGCTGCCGAACGCCATCAAGCCGGTTCTCGTGCTCGCCACGATCGGTGTCGGCGGGGCCATCGGTGCCGGCGCCTCGCTGAGTTTCCTCGGCCTCGGCACGCCGCCACCCGCTCCCGAGTGGGGCGCGATGCTCTCGGTCGGTCGCAACTTCATCTCCAACGCGCCCTGGCTGATCCTCGTACCGTCGGCGTTCCTCGTCGCGACGGTGCTCGCCATCACCGCGGTGGGCCGCGACCTCCGCCGCCGTTCCGAAGGGCGGGTGGCCCGGTGAGCGCGCGCGATTCCGCTGTTGGGTCCGCCGTTGGGGCCCGGGTCGATTCCTTCGCCGGTGCCGGTGCCGCCGCGGGTGCCGCCGCCCCCGCTCTCGTCAATGTCGAGGGCCTCACGGTCGGCTTCGGTGCGGGTCACGACGCCACGACGGTGGTGCGCGACGTGTCCTTCCGCATCGACAGGGGCCAGTGCCTCGCGCTCGTCGGCGAGTCCGGTTCAGGCAAGTCCGTCACCGCCCGCAGCCTCGTCGGCCTCGCCGGGCTGGGTTCGACGGTTCGCGCCGACCGGCTCAGCTTCGACGGCGCCGACACACGCACCTGGTCGGACCGGCAGTGGCGCTCCACCCGCGGCGACCGGATCGGCTTCGTGCTTCAGGATGCCCTCTCCTCGCTCGATGTCCTCCGCACGGTCGGTGCCGAAATCGCTGAGCCTCTCAAACTGCACACCTCCCTGTCGCGCCGCGAGCGCACCGCGAAGGTGTTCGACCTTCTCGCTCGCGTCGGCGTACCCGAACCGGAACTGCGGTACGCCCAGCTCCCGTCCCAGCTGTCGGGAGGCCTCCGCCAGCGCGCCCTCATCGCGTCCGCGATCGCCGCAGACCCCGAGTTCCTTATCGCCGACGAACCCACGACCGCACTCGACGCCTCGATCGCGGCGCAGATCATCCGGCTGCTCGAGACGCTCAAAGGCTCCTCAACCGGCATGCTCGTCGTCAGCCACGACCTGTCTGTCGTCGCCCGCATCGCCGACCGGATCGCCGTCATGCAACATGGTGAGATCGTGGAGGAAGGCACAACGGATGCCGTGCTCTTCGACCCGCAACACAGCTACACGAAGACCCTCATCGCGGCGGTGCCCTCCCCCAGCTCGCGGCGCAGGCGACTGTCGGCGCCGGTCGAGGGCACGGATGCGGGCGCGAGTGTGGCTCGCGCGGACTCGAACGCGGGCCTGACCGGTTTGGGCGCGACCTCAGGCGCGACCGGCTCCGACCCCACGGCCACGCACACCAGGCCGAAACGGGACCGTGACGCCGCCCCTCTCGTCGTTGTCGAACGCATCAGCAAGAGCTTCCCCGGCCACGACCGCACGCGGCGCACCGTCGTAGATGACGTATCGTTCAGCATCCGCCGCGGAACCACGCTCGGGATCGTCGGCGAATCGGGGTCGGGCAAGACCACGACGGCGCGGATCCTCGCGAACCTCGAGACGCCGGACTCGGGTTCGGTGTCGATCGACTCGGTATCGTGGGCATCGGCGACGCCGGCGGAGCGCACGCGGCTGCGTCGGCAGGTCCAGGTGGTCTACCAGGACCCGCTGAGTTCGTTCGATCCGCGGTACACGGTGTCGCGCATCATCGGCGAGGCGGTGTCGGCCAGCGGACGAGCCTCGCGCGTTGATCGCGCGGCCCGGGTGTCCGAACTGCTCGGGCTTGTGAGGCTCGGGGCGGCACACCTCGACCGGCGACCGATTGAACTCTCGGGCGGCCAGCGCCAGCGGGTGGCGATCGCACGGGCTCTGGCCGCGAACCCGGCACTGCTCGTCCTCGACGAGCCGGTGTCGGCGCTCGACGTGTCGGTGCAGGCGCAGGTCCTCGACCTGCTCGCCGACCTGCAGGACGAACTCGATCTGACGTACCTCTTCATCTCGCACGACCTCGGGGTGATCTTCCACGTCAGCGACGAGGTCCTCGTCATGAAAGACGGCCGCGTCGTCGAGGCGGGCGCCGTCGACGAGGTCTTCAGCCGGCCGGCACACGGGTACACCAGGGGCCTGCTCGATGCGTTGCCCCACTTTGATTCCGCACGCGGCTGACGGCATCCGCACCCCACTTACTGAACCGCAACGAAAGCAGACGACGATGACCACCCTTCTCGACACCACAACCGACACCACAGCCCGGGCACTCAGCGATGACGAGCTCAGCGGCCTGTTCGCGCCGGTCTTCGAGCGCATTCGGGAGGGCGCCGTCGAGCGGGAGGCCGAGCGGGCACTTCCGTTCGAGGCGGTCGCGTGGCTCAAGGCCGAGCGCTTCGGTGCGGTGCGGGTCCCGCGGGAGTACGGCGGCTTCGGTGCAACGGTCGGCCAGCTCGCGCGCCTGTTGAGCGAGCTTGGGGCCGCCGACTCGAACCTCCCGCAGCTGCTGCGTGGCCACTTTGCGTTCGTTGAGACGCGACTCGTTCATCCGGATGCCGAGGTGCGGGAGAAGTGGCTGCGCCGGGTCGCCGCGGGTGATCTCGTCGGCAACGCGTCGAGCGAGTTGACCGGCGCGTCACTCGCCGAGGTCAGCACGGTGGTCTCGGAGGAGAACGGCAGGTTCTTCGTCACGGGGAAGAAGTACTACAGCACCGGCACGATCTTTGCCGACTGGGTGAGCGGGAGCGCGCGGGATGCCGACGGCGGGCGGGTTTCGTACGTGGTGCGCACCGACGACCCCGGCGTCGAGCGCCTCGATGACTGGGACGGATTCGGGCAGCGGCTGACCGGGAGCGGTACGACGATCTTCGACCACGCGGAGGTCGACGCCGATGACATCACCCGCTACACCGACGCCCGCATCAACCATGTGACGGCGTTCTTCCAATTGGTGCTCGTTGCCACTCTCGCCGGGATCGGCAAGGCGGTGCTCACCGACACCGTTGAGTACGTTCGGCCGCGCACGCGCACGTTCATCACGGCGAGTAACCCGTTGCCGCGCGAGGATCCGCTCGTGCAGAGCGTCGTCGGCGAGGTGGCGGCCGCGTCATTCACGGCCGATGCCCTCGTGGCGAGCGCGGCTGCTGCGGTGGATGCCGCGTACCGCACGAACACGGACGGCACGCTCGACGACGCCGCGGTTACGGCGGCCGAGATCGCCGTGTATTCGGCCCAGGTCGCGATCGTCGACGTGGTGCTTGCCGCCGCGACCCGACTTTTTGAGGTGGGTGGGGCATCCGCTGCGTCGTCGGCCCGCAAGCTCGACCGGCACTGGCGGAACGCACGCACGGTGTCGTCGCACAACCCGGTGATCTACAAGAAGCGCACGGTCGGCGAGTTCTTCCTCAACGATCGGGCGCCCAATGCCGCGTGGAAGGAGCTGCGCGAGGCTGCGGCGGTGCCGAGCTAAGGAAATAGCGCCGAGGCAAGGACGGTCGGCCCCATCCCATCCTTATCTCGGCGCTTTCTCCTTGTGTCGGCGCGGCGGCATCCGGATGCCGCCGACCCAGGCGCTCTCCCCGCTCGCGTCCCGCTCCAGCGAGCCGAGATAAGGAAAAAGCGCCGAGGCAAGGACGGTCGGCCCCATCCCATCCTTATCTCGGCGCTATCTCCTTGTGCCGACGCGGCAGCATCCGTTCGATCCCGCCGTTGCTTCTCCGCCGCTCGAGCACCACCCAGCGCCGCACGCAAAACAGGACATCGCACGCTTATCAGGACGATCTCGGCCATCGCATCCTGATAAGCGTGCGATCACCTGTAAACCCGTCGAGCGGATGCCGCAAACCCAGGCCCACTCCCCGCTCGCGTCCCGCTCGAGCGAGCCGAGACAAGGAAATAGCGCCGAGGCAAGGACGGTTGGCCCCATCCCGTCCTTATCCCGGCGCTTTGTCCTTGTGCCAGCGCGGCGGCATCCGTTCGCTGGCTCGCCGTGGCAGCACCGCCGCTCTCCAGCCGCCCGCAAACAGGACATCGCGCGCTTATCAGGACCATCTCGGCCATCGCATCCTGATAAGCGTGCGATCACCTGCGAACCTGTCGATGCCGCCCCGTCAGCGGTAGCGGATCGGCTCCACCGGCACATCGAGGTTCGCTCCCCCGCGATACCGCGCCGCGACGTGGCGCTCAGGCAGGCGGGCGTTGCCCTCGCCGAAGAGCCGCTCGCGGAGGGTCTCACCCTCGGGGTAACTCTCGCGCATCCGCCCGCGCTTGCGCAGCTCGGGAACGACGAGCTCGATGAAATCACGCGCCGTCTCGAACGAGTGGTACTGGCGCAGGTTGATGCCGTCGATCCCGTCATCGTCGAGCCAGCTCTCGATCGTGTCGGCGACCTCGAGCGGCGTCCCCGCCACGAAGAAGCGGCCCTCCCGGCCCGCGGTGATGCGGCCGAGCGCCTCTTCGACCGTGGTCTCGGGTCCCATGCTCGAGAGCATCGGGTGCGGTCCGACGTCGTCGATCACCGTGGCGATGGTCGCGTCTGACGGGTACGCGGTCAGGTCGAACGGCAGACTGCCGTGCGCGAGGATGCCATCGACGCTCGTATTCTCGCGGTAGCTCTGCAGCTTCGCCGCGACCTCCTCGTCGGTGCGACCGACCACAACGCCAGCCTGGACGATGAAACGGATGTCGTCACCGTCGCGTCCCTGCCGGATCGCGGCATCCCGCATCTCGTTCGCGTTCTTCTGGAAGTCCTCGACGGTACGACCGCCGGTGAACACGACCTCGGCGTGACGCCCGGCGAACTCGATCCCCTCCGGCGAGCCGGTGGCCTGGTAGATCACCGGCGTGCGCTGCCGCGAGGGCTCGCTCAGGTGCGGCCCGGCGACCTTGAAGTGCTCGCCCTCGTGGTTGATGTAACGGACCTTGTCGGGGTCGGTGTAGACCCGGTTGTCGCGGTCGTTGAGCACCGCGTCGTCATCCCACGAGCCCTCCCACAGCTTGTAGAGCACATCGAGGTATTCATCGGCGCGCTCGTACCGTGTTGCCTTGGGCATTTCACCGTCGAGGCCGAAGTTGCGCGCCGCGTTGGGCAGGTACGAGGTGACCACGTTCCAGCCGATGCGGCCTTTAGTGAGGTGGTCGAGTGTGCTCATCCGGCGCGCGAAGGCGAACGGCGGTTCGTAGGTGGTCGAGAAGGTGACGCCGAAGCCGAGGTGTTTGGTGACGGCGGCCATCGCCGGGATCACCAGCAGCGGATCGTTGTTGGGGATCTGCACGCCCTCGCGCAACGCCGTCTCCGGACCGTCGCGGAACACGTCGTACGCGCCGACCACATCCGCCAGGAAGATGCCGTCGAAGCCGCCGGCCTCGAGGAGCTGGGCGAGTTCGGTCCAGTAGTCGATGTCGTTGAACCGGTGCCGGTTGTTGCCCGGCAGCACCCACAACCCGTGCGAGATGTGGCTGACACAGTTCATCTCGAAGAGGTTGACGATGAGTTTCTTCGGCTCGGTCATCGGGGTCCTTCCGTTCCGGATGCGCGACGCTCGTGCGCGTGCTCCCGCTGCTCTCTGCCGCGGGAGATGTAGAGCGGATCGCTGGCCCGCTCGCCCTCGATGCCGGCGTAAATACCATCGAGCCGGGCGAGGCTGGCGTCGCTGAGCGTCGCCGTGACAGCCGCGGCGTTCTCGTCGACCCGGTGCGCTTTGCGGGTGCCGGGAATCGGCACCACGGGAACGCCAAGCCGCCGGCCCGAGGCGTAAACCCAGGCGAGCGCGACCTGCGCGGGCGCGAGACCTTCGACGTCAGCCACCTGCCGCACAACCTCAACCGCCGCGACGTTGGCGGCGAAGTTCTCGTCGCTGAAGCGGGGGAAGTTGCGCCGGGCATCCTTCTCACCCAGCGCCGCGGCATCCGTCACCCCGCCCGTCAGGAACCCGCGACCGAGCGGTGAGTAGGCGACGAACCCGATGCCGAGCCGCGCCGCGGTGGGGATGACATACTCCTCGATGTCGCGGCTCCACAGCGACCACTCACTCTGCACAGCGGCGATCGGGTGCACCGCGTGTGCGCGTTCGAGTTCGAGGGCGGTGACCTCCGAGAGGCCGATGTGCCGCACCTTGCCCGCGGTGACCAGCTCGGCGAGCGCGCCAACCGTCTCCTCGATCGGCACCCGCGAATCGACGCGGTGGTAGTAGTAGAGGTCGACGCTGTCGGTGCCGAGTCGCGTGAGGCTCGCGTCGATCGACTCGTGCACGTAGGCAGCGTCGCCCCTCGCCCGGAACCCACCGTCGTCGGGCGTCGGCAGGATGCCGAACTTGGTCGCGAGCACGACCTCCGCGCGGCGGTGCCTGAGCACGCGGGCGAAGAGCTCCTCGTTTGCGCCCTGCCCGTACACGTTCGCGGTGTCGAGAAAGGTCACGCCGATGTCGATCGCGTGGTTGATCGTCGCGACCGACCGGTCGGGGTCGGCGGCGCCATACACGTCGGTGAGGGCCATGCCCCCGAGGCCCTGCGCGGAGGTGGCGAGACCGTCGCCGAGCTCCACAGTGGGGATGCCTGTCATGGTGCACGTCCTTGTCGTCATCGGGATCTGCCTTCACCCTAGAACGACCGCTTCCCGTGTGCCCGGTTGCGTGTCTCACGCCGTCATATTCCGCGGGACGGATGCTGTCGGCGCGCGGATGCTGTCGACGGTGCGGATGCGGTCGGCGATGCGGTCGGCAATGGTGCGCGGCACGCGCGACCCGCACCCCCAAAAAACCCGGATGCGTAGCACGAAAAGCGCCGAAATACCGCATCGGGGAGCGGGGGTTGACGACGCTGCAGGGGCTGCACAGAGTAGAGATATGGCACTGACCTTTCCCACCGACTCCCGTCCGATGAACACTGCCGACGCCCCCGCTGCATCGAGTGACTCGACCGCAACAGACGGCCTCGCGGCCACCACCGGCGCACCCCGGACGCCCACCGCGCGGGGCCCGCTGAGCAACCGCATCCTCACTCTCGTTCGCACGACGCCAACTGACGACGACTCCGCGACCGCCGACCTCGCCGCCGACGCCGCTGCCGCCGTCGCCGCGTCGATCGACATCGTGAACGACGACGACATTCAGCTGGCGCTGTTCCTGCTCTATGGCCTGCACTACGGATCGCTCGCCGACGCGAACGACGCGTGGGAATGGCATCCGCACCTCATCGCCGCCCGCCGCGTGATCGAGGCGGCGTTCGAAGCTCAACTGCGGCGCGACGTTCCGGTGCCGGACGCTCCCGAGCCCACCATGGCCGCCGTCGCTGACACCCTCTTCACCCTGACCGGTGCCGAGAGCAGTGGGCCCAGCCTGTCGCGCTTCGTCGCGGCGAAGGCGAACCGCGAGCAGCTCGAAGAGTTCCTCATCCACCGCTCCATTTACACGCTCAAGGAAGCAGACCCGCACTCCTGGGCGATTCCGCGGCTCTCGGGTCGGCCCAAGGCGGCCCTCGTGGAGATCCAGGCCGACGAGTACGGCGGAGGCCGCCCCGACCGCATGCACGCCGCCATCTTCGCGGGCACCATGACGGGCCTCGGTCTCGACACCACCTACGGCGCCTACCTCGACTTCGTGCCCGCCGTGACCCTCGCATCGCAGAACATGATGTCGATGTTCGGGCTGAACCGCCGTCTCCGCGGCGCGATCGCCGGGCACCTCGCCGCGTTCGAGATGACCTCGTCGATTCCGAACGGGCTGTACGCGCGCGGATTCCGCCGCAACGGATTCGACGACGCCGTGTGCTGGTACTTCGACGAGCACGTTGAAGCTGACGCCGTGCACGAGCAGATCGCGGGCCGCGACCTCGCCGGTGCCCTCGCCGAAGACGAGCCCGACCTGCTCCCCGACATCCTGTTCGGTGCCGCAGCCTGCCTCACCGTCGACGACTGGGCCGGGCAGGTCATGGTCGAGGCGTGGAGCGCAGGCGCGTCAGCGTTGCGGATGCCGCGAGCAACGACATCCGGGACCGCAGCGTGACGAGCATGGCTGGTAAGCCCGAGCCCACGCAGATCATCGCTTGCCCGAACGGGCCGCTGCTCGTGCGCGGTGAGATGGACCTCACCACGCCCGACGGGGAGCCGATCGAGCGCACCCGCAAGACTGTGGCTCTGTGCCGGTGCGGGGTATCGGCGATCAAGCCGTTCTGCGACGGGACACACAAGGCGATCGGGTTCAAGGCGCCGTAGCGCGCCGCTCGCGAGTTGCTGGGTTTGCACGGGTCCGCGGTGCCCTAACCCGGGCAAAGTCAGCAACTCGCGGTGTTGTATAGCGGGCGGATGCCGCGGCACGGGCCGGCAGGCACCGCCACACAAGGACAAAGCGCCCAGATAAGGACCAAACCGGCTCCAGGATCCTTATCTCAGGCCGTTGTCCCTATCTCGCGCCGATGGCATCCTCAGCCCGCCTATCTCGCGCGGACGGCATCCGCCCGCGCCGACACCGCCGCAGCAGCACCGGGCCGCAGGTCGAGCCGTCGCAGCAACTGAGCGTTGAGCGCGACGATGATCGTCGACAGGCTCATGAGCACGGCGCCGACCGCCATCGGCAGCACGAAACCGACCGGCGCGAGCACCCCGGCGGCGAGCGGCACCGACACGAGGTTGTAGCCGGCAGCCCACCAGAGGTTCTGCTGCATCTTGCGGTAGCTCGCGCGCGACAACTCGATCACGGAGAGCACGGCTCGCGGGTCATCGCTGGCCAGAATGACGCCGGCGGAGGCGATCGCGACGTCGGTCCCCGCCCCGATGGCGAGCCCGACATCCGCCTGCGCGAGCGCCGGGGCGTCGTTCACGCCGTCTCCGACCATCGCAACCCTGCGCCCCTCGGCCTGCAACTCGGCGACCTTCGCCGCCTTGTCCCCCGGGCGCACGCCGGCGAAGACCCGATCGATGCCCAGCTCACCCGCCACCGACTGTGCCACGGCCTCGGCGTCGCCGGTAATCATCACCACCTGGACCTGGCGGGCGTGAAGCGCGCTGACGGCATCCCGAGATTCCGGCCGGATCTCATCGCGCAACGCAAACGCACCGGCGACCCGCCCGTCGACGAGAGCGTGCAGCACCGTCGCACCCTGGTCGCTCCACTCCGCGGTCGCGGGCAGCGGTGCCGCGCCCGTCCGCTCGAGCAGGCCGGGGCCGCCCACTTCCACCCGCCGACCCTCGACCATCGCCTCGACGCCCACCGCGGGAGATGACCGAAAATCGGATGCCGCCGCGAGTGCCACCCCGCGACTCGCCGCCGCCGCAACGAGGGCGCGCGCCAGCGGATGCTCGCTGTCAGCTTCGGCGGCTGCCGCGAGGGCGAGCACCTCATCCTCGGTCCACCCGTCAGCAGGCGCGATGCCAGCCAGAGCGGGTTCGCCGCGGGTGAGGGTGCCGGTCTTGTCGAACAGCACGGTATCGACGGTGCGCATGCTCTCGAGCGCGAGCCGATCCTTGACGAGCACGCCGGCGCGGGCGGCCCGCTCGGTCGAGATCGACACGACGAGCGGAATCGCCAGGCCGAGCGCGTGCGGGCAGGCAATCACCAGCACCGTGATCGTGCGGATGATCGCCTCGTCGGGCGTGCCGAGGAGCGTCCACGCCACAGCCGTGATCGCGGCGGCACCCAGCGCGTACCAGAACAGCCAGCCCGCGGCCTTGTCGGCCAGCCGTTGCGCCCGCGAGGTCGAGTTCTGCGCATCGGTCACCAGCCGACGGATGCCGGCAAGCGCCGTGTCCTCACCGACCGCCGTCACGCGCACCCTCAGCGCCGAATCGGTGGCGACGGTTCCGGCGACGACCGGGTCGCCGGGCCCCCGTCGGACGGGCATCGACTCACCGGTGATCATCGACTCATCGACGTCGGCGGTGCCGTCCTCCACACGTCCATCAGCGGGAACCCGGCCTCCCGGCCGCACAACGACGAGGTCCCCCACCCGAAGGTCGGCCGGCGGCACGACGGTGATGCTGTCACCGTCGACGCGCTCGGCCTCGTCCGGAATAAGCGCGGCAAGAGAGTCGAGCGCCGACGACGTCTGGGCCAGCGATCGCATCTCGATCCAGTGCCCGAGCAGCATGATCACGATGAGGAGGGCGAGTTCCCACCAGAAGTCGAGCTGGTGGTCGAGGATGCCAAGGCTCGCGCCCCAGGATGCGGCGAACGCCACCGAGATGGCGAGTCCGATGAGCAGCATCATGCCCGGCTGGCGGGCTTTGATCTCGGCGACCGCTCCGGTGAGGAACGGCCTGCCACCCCAGACGAACATCACGGTGCCGAGGACCGGTGAGATCCAGCTGATCCAGGGGATGTCGGGGAGCGAGTAGCCGATGATTGACGCGAACATGCTGCTGAACGCCACGACGGGGATCGCGATCACGAGCATCACCCAGAACAGGCGGCGGAACTGGCCGACGTGGTCGCCGTGGCCGGCGTGTCCGGCGTGTCCGCTGTGACCGCTGTGCCCGCTGTGGCCCATGGCCGAGTGGTCCATCCCGGCGTGGCCCATGGTTGAGTGATCCATTCCGGCGTGGTTCTCGAGCCCGCCGGCGTGGTTCATACCCACGTGGTTCATCCCGGCGTGGTCCGTACCCGAGTGATCCATCCCGGCGTGGTGCTCGAGCCCGCCCCCGTGGTTCATGCCACCGTGACCCATACCGGCGTGGTCCATCCCGGTGTGGCTCTCGTGCCCGCCGCCGCCGCGGGCCATCCCGGTGTGGCTCTCGTGACCGCCGCCGCCGTGCGCCATCCCGGTGTGGCTCTCGTGACCGCCGCCGCCGTGCGCCATCCCGGTGTGGCTCTCGTGACCGCCGACGCCGCGGTCCATCCCGGCGCGGTCGCCCCGCTCGTCACCACCACCATGTCCGGCACCGCGACTCATGGCGTCGTGATCCATCCCGAGATGAGTGGCGTGGTCAGTGTCACTCCCGGAGTGAGCCGCGTAATCGCTCGCCGCACCCGCCTCGTGTGGCGTGTCTTCGCTGCGGGAAACCGGCGCCTGGCGATCCGACCGCGACGCACCGGCATCCGGAATTTCATGGTCTTTCATACCGGAAAGATATACCCCCTAGGGGTATCTACACAAGAGGCTTAGTGCTCAGCGGGCAGCATCCGCTCGATTGCCCCCAATACCCCTGCCGGGTATATTGGAGGGAGCATACGGAGGTCATCATGCATGGATACGTCGACAACAAGGCCGATCTCGTGAAGCGGCTTCGCCGGGCGGAGGGCCAGGTTCGCGGTATCCAGCGCATGGTCGAAGACGACGTGTATTGCATCGACATCCTCACGCAGGTGTCAGCGGCGACGAAGGCTCTCGAGACCGTCGCCCTGCAGCTGCTCGACGATCACCTCACCCACTGCGTCGCGGAGGCGACCCGCGAGGGTGGTCCTGTCGCCGAAGAGAAGATCCGCGAGGCGTCGGCCGCGATTGCCCGACTCGTCCGCTCCTAACCGACCCTGTTCCATCCCAAGGAGATTTCATGACCGACCACACCGACCTCGGCCTGACCGCGCGCGGCGAGCAGCGCCCCATTCGTGACCTCGGCCTCACCGATGTCCACGCGAGCGGGGGCTCGGGCGGCGGTTGCGGATGCGGCCGCGGCGGCGGCGGATGCATGTGCGGCGGTCACGGCGCGGCAGCCGGTCACGGGGCTGGTCACGGCGTCAATATCAGCCGCGGCACGGCATCCGTACCGGCGGGCAGCGTCGTGACTGAGCTTTCCGTGTCGGGCATGACCTGCGAGCACTGCGTGAAGAGCGTCACCGAGGAACTGGCCGAGATCTACGGCGTGAACGGTGTCGACATCACGCTCAACCCCGAGGGTGTTTCGTCGGTCGTCGTGATGAGCGAGGCTCCGCTGGACAAAGCCCACGTTGCCGCGGCCATCGAAGAGGCCGGTTACGCGCTCGTGAGCGCACCGCTCTCGGCCGACTAAAGGCCAGGGACACCATGTCGACAGGACCCCTCAACGACCTCGGCCTGACCGCCAAAGACGCAGGACACTCCGAACCGAGCGGCGGCTGCGGCGGCGAGTGCGTCTGCGGCAGCGGCGGGAGCAGTGCGGGTGGCGGCGGGAGCAGTGCGGGTGGCTGCGGGAGTAACGCGGGCGGCTGCGGAAGCAACGCCGGTGGCTGCGGAAACGGCGGCGCATGCGCCTGCTCATCCGCGCCCGCTCCGATGGTCCGCTCCGACACTGTGATCGGTGCGCCGCGCGTGTCCGGCTCGCGGGCACGGGTGTCGTCGGTGCTCGGCGTCACCGGGATGACCCGCGGGCGCTGCATCGCCACGATGATGAACACGCTCGAACGCATCAAGGGTGTCGACTCGGTCGATGTCGACCTCAACCCCGGCGGAACCTCGGTCGTTACCGTGATCAGTGCAACGGACCTCGATCCGGATGCCGTCGGTTCAGAAATCGACGCGGCCGGCTTCACGCTCGTGAGCGGCCCGATCTCCGCGAGCTAACCGGCCGCCTGTAACATCGCAGGATGACCCAGCCCATCGTTGTCACCGCCCATTTCGTTCCCGTCGACGGCCAGTTCGACGCGGTGCATGAAGCACTCGTTCCCGCCATCGCCGCCGTGCACGACGAGCCGGGCTGCATTCTCTACGCGATCCACCGCACCCCCGACAACACGATCATGATGATCGAAAAGTGGGAGTCCGCCGAGCTTCTCGACGCCCACGGCCGCGGCGCAGCGGTCGCCGCGCTCAACATCGCACTCGAGGGCAAGCTGGCGCGCCCGGTCGAGGTCACCCGCCTCGAGCCGCTCCCCGCGGGCGACGAGATCCAGGGCCAGCTCTAGCGGACGCATCGAGCGCGGCAGATCCTTGCCCAGCGCTGCAGAAGCATCTGCAGCGCAACGCTGGAAGTGCAGCGCTCGAGTAGATGGCGCGACTGCAACCCAATGAAAACGGATGCCGCGGTCGCGCGGCTGGGTTCGGCGAGCGCGGGTGCGCGGCGAGCGCAGGTGCCCGCCAGCACGGGTGCGCGGGTGTCCCCGAGCGCGGGTGCGCATCGAGCGCGGCAGATCCTTGCCCAGCGCTGCAGAAGCATCTGCAGCGCAACGCTGGAAGTGCAGCGGTCGAGTAAATGGCGTGACGGCATCCCAACGAAAACGGATGCCGCGGTCGCGCGGCTGGGTTCGGCGAGCGCGGGTGCGCACCGAGCGCGGCAGATCATTGCCCAGCGCTGCAGAAGCATCTGCAGCGCAACGCTGGAAGTGCGGCGCTCAAGTAAATGGCGTGACGGCATCCCCACGAAACGGATGCCGACGGTCGCGCGGCTGGGTTCGGCGAGCGCGGGTGCACGCCGAGTGCGGGTGCGCGGGTGCGCGCGAGTGCGGGTGCGCACCGAGCGCTGCAGATCCTTGCCCAGCGCTGCAGAAGCATCTGCAGCGCAACGCTGGAAGTGCAGCGCTCGAGTGGATCGCGTGAGGCACAGCTGCCGGCAGCGAGACCGACAGAGACCAGCGGGGCCGGCAGCCGCCCCCGCGACTCACCGGCCCCGCTGAGCGGCTGAACGAACGACCCCCTACGCGAGCTGCCCCTGCCTGCGCCGGTGCCGCAGTGCGAGCACCGTGCCGGCCGCCATCAGCAGCGCGGCGAGCGCCGCCAGCGGACCGACCACCGCACCCGTCGAGCCGAGCACACCCGAGCCGCCCACACCCGAGCCGCCCCCGGCACCCGAACCCGCAGCCCCCGCCGCAGGATCAGCCGGCGCCGCCGGCACAGGCACCGGCACCGACGCCGGGTCTTCAGCGACAACGACGGATGCCGTCAGCACGGTTCCCGTCTGCACCCCGGTGAGGGTAACCGTGTGCTCCCCCAACTCGGCGGGCGCCGTCACCGTGAACGATGCGTCACCCCGCAGAACGTCGGCCTGGCCGAGGTCGACCGGGTCGGATTCGATCACGCCACCCACCTGCCAGTCGGCGTCCAGACCGTCGACCGTGGCCGTGAATTCCTCGCCGGGCTTCACGGCCGACGCGGACAGCGACAGCGTGGCATCCGCACTCAATGAGGCCAGGTCACGGTTCAACGACAGTGAGTTCGCGGAGGTGAAGAACAGGTCGGTCTGGTCGGTGAGCCCGACGACATTGGCCGCACCCGGTCCGTACCCGGCGATGCGCACCTGCGAACCCGTGTGCTGCTGCGACTCGCCAGCCTCAGCCGTGCCGTAGCCAACGATCATCGGCTGGCCCTCTTCGGTGAGCAGGTGTGCGCTCAAACCGGGAGGCGTCGAACCGAGGATCTGGCTCGTGTGCGCGTGGTCAGCGGTCACGACGACGAGGGTGTCACCGTCGGCCTTCGCGAACTCGAGCGCCTCCTGCACCGCCTCATCCAGGTCGACGGTCTCACCGATCTGGCCGCAGGCATCCGCAGCGTGGTCGCGCTTGTCGATGCTCGCGCCCTCGACCTGGAGGAAGAAGCCCTGGTCGTCGGATGCCAGCAGGTCGATGGCCTTGCTGGTCAACGATCCGAGGGAGAGTCCGGTGTCGAGCCGCGCGGGGTTCTCGGTGCAGCTGACCGGAGCGAGGTCTCCGCCGCCCACCGTGGCCTCGGGCCCGACCCAGCGGGTCGGAAAGTTGCCCTCGGTGAAGAGGCCGAGCACCGGCGCCGTCGCGTCGGCCGCCGACACCGCGGCGAGCGAAGCAGCGTCGTTCACGAGCTGGTAGCCGCGCTCTTCGGCCTGGTCGAACAGCGTCTGCCCCTGCCACGGCCCTGCAACCGCCTTTTCGTTGAAGGTCTTCGACCCACCACCGAGCGTCACGTCGGGGCGCACGTTGAGCAACTGCTCCGAGATCGAGCCGAGCCCGCCGTTCTCCAGCGCCGCCTCAGGGCAGGTCTTCGTGGTGGCCGTCGGCCCGTAGCAGGACCGCGCCGACACGTGCGCGATCTCCGCGCCCGGCGTGGCATCCTGAATCTCCGCCGTCGACACGTTGCCCGTCTTCAGCCCGTTCGCCTTGGCGAGTTCGAGCAGCGTCGACTGGGCCTCACCCGCGATGTCGACCGAGAGCGCCCCGTTGTAAGTCTTGGTTCCCGTCGACCAGCCGGATGCCGTCGACGCCGACTCGGACGCGTAGTTGGGGGTGCCGTCCTTGTTGAGCGCGTACGTCGTGTACTGGCCGGTCAGCGGCAGTGCGTCGATTCCGGCGAACTCACCAGCGGCGCCCTCGGCGTAGTTGCGAGCGACGGTGATCTCGCTGTCGCCCATCCCATCGCCGATGAGCAGGATGACGTTCTTCGCGTCGCTGTCGAGAATCGACTGTCGCAGCGCCTCGGTCTGGTCCGAGTCGTTGCGCGCTGCTCCGCCATTGTCGTCGGGCGCCGCGAAGGCGGCGAGCGGAGAGGCAATGCTGATCCCCGCGATCAGCATTGCGGATGCCACGGACGTCACGATTCGGCGCCGGCGCACGGTGTCAGGTGCATGCATTGTTGGTTGTTCCCCTGTGAGAGTCTCGCGTCCGTCGAGCGGCGGACGCTCCCACCCAAGCGGGCACGGGCAAACTCCGCGTGAACGGGCACCAAACCGGGCGTGACCGTTGAGCACCCAGCGGGTTCACGCACCGAGCGCGGCACATTCTTGTCCGGCGCTGCAGAAGCATCTGCAGCGCAACGCTGGAAGTGCAGCGCTCGAGTGGAGGGCGCGCCGGGGTGACTAGTGGATGTGGCTGCCACCGTTGATGTCGACGGTGGTCCCGGTGACGTAGCCGGCGTCCTGCGACGACAGGAACGTGATCACGGCGGCGACCTCCTCGGCAGTCGCCGTGCGCCCGAGCGGAATGCCCGCCGCAATCGCCTCCTCCTGTTCCGGCGTGCTGCCCACGCGGATGTTCGTGTCGACCGCACCGGGCGTCACCGCGTTCACCGTCACGCCGTTGTCGCCGAGCTCCCGCGCGAGTGCCTTCGTGAACCCGAGGATCGCCGCCTTCGCCGCCGAGTACGGCACCTTGCCGAACACGCCACCACCACGCTGCGCCGACACCGACGACATGTTCACGATACGCCCCCACTGGTTCTCGATCATCGCCGGCAGGAACGCCTTCGTCACCAGGTAGGTGCCCGTAGCGTTGACGGCCATCACCTTGTTCCACAGCTCGAGCGTGGTCTCGAGGAACGGCACCGGCGACGTGATGCCCGCGATGTTCGCGAGCGCTCCGATCGCGGGCAGCCGCCCGGCCGACACCTCGCCGGCAACGGCTTCCTGGGCGGCGAGCACCGACGCCTCATCAGCCACATCGACCCGGTGCCCAAACGCCGGCACCCCGAACTCCGCGCTGATCTCCGCCGCGACCGCCGTGGACTTCTCCCCGTCGAGATCGAGAATGACGATCGCCCACCCCTCGCGGGCGTAACGCCTGGCGGTGGTCACACCGATTCCGCGGTCGGAGGTAGCGCCCGTGAGAACGGCGGTGCGCTGGATGTTGTCGGTCATGATGTCTCCTTGAGATCGATTGGGCAGTCAGAAGAGTAGAGAGTGAAGGGCGGGATCGGTGCGAGTTCCGAGAAGGGGCGAGAGAACGGATGCCGCCGCGACGGCCGCCGCCGGCCGCTCGGCATCCGTCACGTCGCCGGTCTCCAGCTCGAGTGAGAAGTGCCCGCGATAACCCGACTCGGCGAGCGCCCGCAGCCCACCGGCGAAGTCGGCGACACCGTTGCCGATGCTGAGACGGATGTTGCCCGGCACGGCGTCACGCAGGTGAACATGCCTGATGGCCGGGCCGAAGCGGTCCACGAAGTCGATCGGCGATCCACCGGATGCCGTGACGTGGCTGAAGTCCATCACGATGCCCACGCCGGTACCCGTGAGCCGGCCGGTGAGTCGGGCCGCGCGGTCGATGTTCCAGCACAGCCGGAGGAAGTGGAGCGACTCGGTCCAGAGCTCCACCCCGACCTCTCGGGCTCGGTCCGACGCGGCGATCAATTCGGCGGCGACGGTGTCGAGGTCCTGGTCGAGGCTGCGGAGGGGTTCGTGATCGAGCGCGCCGCACGGCAGCACGAGCGCCCGCGCGCCGATGGCCCGAGTGAGCGAGAGCAGCATGTCGAGGTGCTCCCGCCGGGCCGCCCGCTCATGAGCTGAGAGCACGCGGTTCAGGTCACCGATATCGCCGTTGACCGAACGCACGCGCAGCCCTGAGGAGAGTACCGTCTCGGCGACAGCGCCGACGGCATCCGCATCAAGAACAAAGGGGACGTGGTCGCAGACGCCGGGCAGCGCGCCGAGGTCGACCTCCTCGAAGCCTGCCGCGCGAATTGTGGCGAGCGCGTCGGCCAGGCGCTGGTGCCGGAAGCTGATCGTCGAGCAGCCGAGGCGAGGGTTAAACGTCATTGTGATCCTCTGAGTGTCAGCGGTGAGTGACAACCGCGGTGAATCGAGACTACGGATTTCACTGTCAACAGTCAACGGCTAGCAGTTTTATGTTGCCTGTTGACAAGCTCGATCAAGAAGCTCAGACTGTCCTGAACGTGATGCTGTCGGCGGTCGACAGTCACAGCGATTGAAAGGTATTTCAATGAGCAACGACGCTCTGACAATGCGCGGACCAGTCTCGGGAACGAAAGATGCCCGAAAAGTGGCCATCGGCTCCGGTGTGGGCGCAGTCATCGAGACCTACGACTTCATCGGCTTCGGCACGGCAGCGGCCCTCTACTTCGGCACCGCCTTCTTCCCGGGCGGAGACCCGGTCACCGGCACCCTCGCGGCTTTCGCCA